>NZ_JBFAWF010000003.1:0-188793 GCF_040680195.1 Streptomyces sp. NPDC052109
GGACCTGCTGTCCAACAACCCCGACAAGGCCGAGCAGCTGCGGGCTCTCGGCGTCACGGTCCGGGACCGGGTGCCGACCGGCGTCTTCACCACGGCCCACAACGTCCGCTACCTCCGTACCAAGGTGGTCCGCACTCAGCACACACTGCCGCTGACGGAACTGACGGCGGGCTGAAAGCCGATTCGGCCCTCGGCAGCGGGCGAGCACGGCAGGCGCTTCACGGCCGGTCGGTCGACGGACCGGGCGCCACGTCCACCGTGAGGTCCTCCTGGCCTCCGACCAAGCCGCGGAGGCCGACCTCGACGAGACCGAGACCGAGCGTCTCGCGGCCGACCCTGACGTCTCGGTCCTGAAGCGGGCGGACGAGATCGTCGTCTGCGTCCACCAAGGCGACGGGGTCGCAGCCGTGACGCGAACCCTTCAGGTAGGCCACCGCGACGAAGGCTTCCGGGGGAGAGTTCCCGGCACCCGCTCTCTGCCGGGGGAGTGGGGCGTCGACGCGGGTGACGCCGCCCTCGACGGCGACGACGGTATGGGCGACGCCGAGGGCGAGGCTGTGGGGGCGTATGCCGATTCGGGCGACGGCTGGAGGACGTAGCGGTCGGCGCGGACGCGCTCGCGTACCCCGTCCATGTGAGGCGGCCGTCGGAGTCGTTGACGTAGACGCGGTTCGCGCCGTCCGACTCCATGAGCGCGGCCTGCCGGGCGAGTTCGGCTCGTTGGGCCATGTGGGACGTCTTGCGGAAACCGGAGACGTCCATGCCCAGTTCACGGGCCGTGCCGATGTGCCGGGACGAGATGTCGGCCTCCGTGCAGTGCGTGGCGACGGGCACCGGGCGGATGCCGAGGGGTACCGGACAGTGAGCATTTTCAGCGTGGCCACTGATCGGGTGACGGTGGCAGGGTGAGAGCGAGGTCCGCGACGGACAGGGCTTCCATGCCGTTGAGCTGTCCGGCAGAGCGCTGAGGGTGTTCAGCGCTGCGGCAGCGTGCGGGGCCGGCAGTCGCCAGGCCGACCACGTCGGCGGGTCCTCGGGGGGCGCCGGTCTCCCCGGCGGCTTCTGCTGCGGCCTTCAGCAGGCGGGCGGCCAGTTCCGTACAAGCCGGCAGGTCCGGGCCAGGTGCCGGGCGGCTGATGTCGCGTACCAGCGAGTGCAGCCGCGCGACCGGCAGCGCGTCCAGCCCGGCCGCGTAGTGCCAAGTCAGCTCGGCACTTCCTCCCGTCGCCGGTCATGGCCGGCTGTGGCGGGGATGGCGTTGTCGATGAGGACGGCGGCGATGGCGGCGGCGGTGGGGAAGGCGTCGGCGTTGAGCACCCGCGTGCGGGCCGCGGCGCCGTCGAGGAGCAGCGCGAGCTGCTCGCCGAGTTGTTCAGGGTCGGCGGCGCCGGCTTCGCGGGCGGTATCGGCGAGCCGCGCGGCGACGGCTTTCTTGTATTCGCGTGCGTACTGGGATGCGGGGTGCTGGGGGTCGTGGAGTTCGACGGCGGCGGCGATGTAGGGGCACAGGGGAGTGGTGGGGGGGATGTCGAAGGCGGCGAGGAGCCGTTCGCGGGCCGTGAGGTCGGTGCGGTCGAACACGCCGGACAGAACGGAGGGGTCGAACCGGCGCAGGTATTCGGCGACGAGTTCGTCCTTGCCGGTGAAGTGCTGGTAGGCCGTGCGCTTGGACACCTCGGCCGCCGCGCAGAGCTGGTCCATGCCGGTGCGGTTGATGCCCTGCTCGCGGAACAGCTGCTGGGACGCGCTGAGGATGCGCTCGCGGGCGCCCCGGCCGCGGCGGCGGCCCGTGGGGCCCTTCTCCAACTCCGTCATGGGTCCATGCTACCCCGGCCGGGTAACGACCGGTGTACATAGTTTGCGCCCCGGCCGCCCGCCCCGTACGGTACGTACACAGGGCGGTGTACATAACACCGTCGTCCCAGGTGCACACGGCACCACCGACCCAAGGGAGCGACCATGGGAAAGCTCGACGGCAAGGTAGCGGTCATCACCGGCGGCACCACCGGCATGGCGCTGGCCGGCGCGAAGCTGTTCGTCGACGAGGGAGCGCACGTCTTCATCACCGGCCGCCGCCAGGACGCCCTGGACGAGGCCGTGAAGCAGATCGGCCGCAACGTCACCGGCGTCCGGGGCGACGCCGCCGACCTGGACGACCTGGACCGCCTGTACGACATCGTCAAGCGGGAGAAGGGCAGCCTTGACGTGCTGTGGGCCAGCGCCGGCGGCGGCGAGCCCGCCCCGCTCGGCGAGATCACCGAGGCCCAGTTCGACACCTGGTTCGGGCTCAACGCCCGCGGCACCCTGTTCACCGTCCAGAAGGCCCTTCCGCTCTTCAACGACGGCGGCTCCATCCTCATGACCGGCTCCAACGCCTCCCTCGGCGGCTTCCCCGGCTGGAGCGTCTACGCCGGCAGCAAGGCCGTCCAGCAGGCGTGGGCCCGCATCTGGCTCAACGAGCTCAAGGACCGCCGCATCCGCGTCAACGTCCTGACCCCCGGCCAGGTCGCCACCGCCAAGCAGGAAGAACTGTTCGACGAGGCCACCAAGCGCCAGTTCGAGTCCCTCATCCCCCGCGGCCAGATGGGCCGCCCCGACGAAATCGCCACCGCCGCCCTCTTCCTCGCCTCCGACGACTCCAGCTACGTCAACGGCATGGAACTGGTCGCCGACGGCGGCACCACCGCCATCTGAACCGGACGACACACAACCAGGGCAGGGCATCTCATGAGCAACATCAGCATCATCGGCACCGGAAACATGGCCCGCACCATCGGCGCGCGGGCCATAGCGGGCGGCAACACCGTCGAGGTCATGGGCCGCGATCAGTCCAAGGCCGTTGACCTGGCCAAGGCCCTCGGCGACGGCGCCACGACCGGAGAATGGGGCACCGCCCCGGCCGGGGACATCGTCATCGTGGCCCTGTTGTACAACGGTGTCGTGCCGGCCGTCGCCCAGTACGGAGACGCTCTCGCGGGCAAGGTCATCGTCGACATCAGCAATCCCTTCAATTCCGCGTTCGACGGGCTGGCCCACCGCGAGGAGACCTCGATCGCGCAGGAAGTCGCCAAAGCGGCCCCGGCCAGCGCCAGCGTGGTGAAGGCGTTCAACACGATCTTCCGTCATGTCCTGGCGAAAGGCCGGCCCGACGTCTTCATCGCTGGCGACAATGCGCAGGCCAAGGCACGTGTGGAGGCGTTCATCGAGAGCCTCGGGCTGCGCCCGCTGGACGTCGGCGGCCTGAAAATGGCGCACTGGCTCGAAGGAGCGGGCGTGGTCACGGTAGGCCTCGCCAACCACGGGGTGGGGAACTTGGACTTCGCCCTCAGCATCACCGAACTTCCTGTCTGAGCGAACGGTTGATGGCGCCTTTTCAGAGCGGCCACCGATCGGGGGACGGAGCCGGCGTGAGCCGGGGCGCAACGGACAGGGCTCCCGTGCTGTTGAGGGAGGTGTTCGAAGTCTCAACTCAGCAGCACAGGAGCCCTGTCGGTTCCCCATCCTGCCGCAATCGACCTCCCACACGCCTTGGCCGAGTGGACGATGCTCATCGTCACCCATGAGGGTGACCGGCGGTGCGAACTCGCGCCGCATTCCCGTGCGTTGGTGACACTCGTGTACCTGCGCCGCCACGACACCCTCGAGAGGATCGCCACGGCCTTCGGGATATCCGTCGGCACCGCCCACGCCTACGTCACCGCCGTCACCGGCCTGCTCGCCGACCGGGCCCCGGGCCTGCTGAAGACGCTGTGCGACCACGAGCCCGAGTTCGTCCTTCTGGACGGCACCCTGGCCGAGTGCGACCGCGTCGGCGACAGCCGCGCCGACTACTCCGCCAAGCACCGCCGCCACGGCGTGAACGTCCAGCTCGTCACCGATCCGACCGGCGAGGTTCTGTGGATCTCGCTCGCACTGCCAGGCCGCACCCACGACCTGACCGCGGCCCGCACCCACACGATCATCCGGATCTGCGAACGCCAGGGCGTCCCCGTCCTCGACGACCGCGCCCACACCGGTGCCGGCCCGCACGTCACCACTGGCCTGAGACGTCCGCCCGGCGGGGAACTCACCCCCACCCAGCGCACCGCGAACCGTGCCCTCGCCCAGGCCCGAGCTCCCGTCGAACGCGGCATGGCGCGACTGAAATCCTGGCAGATCTTCCGCAGATCCCGCATCAGCCCCAACCGCATGACCGTCATCGCCAAGGCCGTCCTCACCCTGGAGAGGCAACGCTGAAAACGCTCAGTCCGTCGCCGTGGGTGATTCCGATGGCGGCCACGTCCGCGGCGTCCAGTGCGCCGGCGACGGTGCGTGGCCTTTTCCGAACACACAGGTCGCTGCGGCCACCTGGCCACGCTCCCGATGCCCGACATCGCCGCCGCGACGGCCGAGGCAGCTCGCGCTCCGGACGGACTCGACGCAGGCGCCTCGATTTGCCGGCCGACAATAAGGGCAGCTACGTCGGCAGCGCCGGGCAGCCCGGACTGCGGCAGTGCTTCGACGAGCGCGGCAAGGAACCACGGCGTTCGCCGTTACCCCGGAATCCGGTTCGTCCTCAGCCGCGCCGGCGGTTTCGTCCCCAGCGCGTCTCACCGCACGGCCGTCGCCATTGCCGGTGAGACCGGCCGCAGCATGCTGGCCGTGGTGGACCCGCCACACGCCTCCGCCACTGCGCCCGGCGGACCGCCGTCCGCGCGGTCTTCAAGCTAGTCCAGCCGGGCTCGGCCGCGGCTTGCGCTGATTGCATGCCAGTTCCGAGACAACAAGATCACGGTGGTGGATCACCCGATGGGTCCTGCTGTTTCGCTACTGCCACTCCCGGGCGGGCGGGGCCTCAGTCCCGTGATCCAATTCGTCGCACGAGTGCCGACTTTCCGCGAGGGCTTCGAACCCTACGCCGCTCCGTTGTCATCAGGAATCGAGGTGATTCCATTCCGTGCGGCAACTCCCGCCTTCACTTTCCATACGACGTATGTTCTACTGGTGAGAGGTTCCATACGGCGTATGGAACCTTGGGGTGCAGTCGTACCGACAACGCGCGAGGCGGAGCCGCCACGTCAGCTCCTGATCGGCCTGATCGGCCTGATCGCTGATACGGAGATCGCCTTCGTCCGGTAATCGATGCTGTGGTCCCCGGACATCCCCTACCTCTGTCCAGCCTCTTCGATTTCGACGACAGCCCTTCCAGTGGCCGTTCGCGTATGACTCGAGGCACTAGGAGTAATACCGATGAAGTCATCGAAAACCGTGGCACGGGGGCTCCCTGTGCAGCTTGTCGTTTCGAGCGAGGCGTCGTTGTCACTGACCATGAGGCTCCGATATGACCCCAGTGATCCATACGTTGTCCGCGCCGCATTCACCATTCTCGACAGCGACGAGGCGGTGGAATGGATCATCGGGCGAGATCTTCTGGCTGATGGACTGACGGGACCGGTCGGTGAGGGAGACATACGGGTATGGCCCGTCGGCGACGGTGAGCTCTGTGACGTGTACATCCTGCTCAGCCCGCCCGCTGGTACGGCTTTGCTCCAAGCTCCGGCGCGGGAGGTCAGCGCATTCCTGCGGGAGACGGAGGAGCTGGTGCCCAGAGGGGCCGAGACCGGGCACGTCGACCTGGACGCTTCGCTGGCACAACTCCTCGGTGACGGATGAAGGGACCGGTTTCAATGCTTCCGCTGATGACCATGGCTCTTCGAAATCAGCCCTCGCCGATTTCGGACGCGGGAGCCATATCGCTCTGCGCACTGATCTTCACCATCTCGTCTTTCTGGTGGATCAACGCAAGGCAGGGGTGCCTGGAGTCGTGGGAGCCTCAATCGTTTGCGGCGATCGTCCATTGCTCCCTGACTCGCCTGCGGCTTCCGCTCGTCCTGCACAACACCGGTGCCAAACCGATAGTCGTGCAAGATCTCAGGATGACCTTTCCTGATGAGCCAGCTTCTCATCTGCCACTTCTGTGGATGTCCTCGCCGTCCCGCCTCCGGCCTGGGCTGGACGAGGAGCCGAAGTTGCCGGCAGGGTTCGCCGTGGCGGGCAGGGAAGCTCAGCAGCTCTTCATGGAGTTCGAGGCACCGTTTGCGGGCTTCGTTCTCGAGCCCCGTGACTACAGGGTCCAGATGCAAGTGAGAGTCGGTCATCGGAAAGGGTGGCGCCCACTACTGACGTTCACCTTGAGGGCCGCCAACATCATTGATCGCGACCGATACACCGTTTACAGCAACGCACCTGTCGAGCTGACGAGAGAGGACAGGCAGAAGGCGGACGCCGCCCTCCGGGAGCTGCTGGACGAGCAGGAGAACCTGCCCGCTCTCGGCGAGGGGAAGAGGTGGGACCCTTCGGACGACTGACCCTCGCCCCGCCACGGGTCCGCGACGGCGCGCTCGACGACACAGATCCGAACCGGATCGTCGCTGCGTTCGGCGTCACGTGTGAGCGTGTTCCGGCCCACCGGTGGGTGGACAGCGGGTCCGGATGGGCCGTGGTCCGGTTCGCTACCGTCCCGACCGCGATGGCCGGTTCGAGAGAGGCGCACCTTCGCCCCCGGCGCCGGTGTGCCTGAGGACCCCGCGCGCGGCAGCGTGAACGCGCCTCGGGCAGGGGCTCACCGTCACCGGCGCCGCGCCCTCCGCCTCACGGGTCTCCCGGGGTGCGCGTCGGGGACGGGACGCCACTGTCGAGATCACGGCCGATGCGGGCGGCACCGTCCGGGTCAGCGGCGCCGCCGGACTGCTCTGCAGCGCGTCAGGACCGTCGCGCGCCCGGGAGAGCAGCCGGGGCGGGCCCGGGGCCGTCATGTGGTGTCGGGGGAGAGCGTCTTCATCATGACGTAGCTGGTCACCGTGGCCACGCCGGGCAGGCCGGCCAACTGGTTGGCGTGGAAGTCCTCGTAGGCGGGCAGGTCGGCGACCTCGACCTGGAGCAGGTAGTCGTAGTTTCCGGTGACATGGTGGCTGTGGACCACCTCGGGCAGTCGGGTGACCGCACGCTCGAACGCGATCACCTCCGTGCGGGCGTGCCGCATCAGCCGCACCCCGGCGAACACGCGCAGGCCGCGGCCGACCGCGGCGGGATCGATCAGCGCCCGGTACCCGCGGATGACGCCGACTTCCTCCAGCCGGCGCACGCGCCGCAGGCAGGGTGACGGCGACAGGCCGACCCGGGCGGCGAGTTCGGCGTTGCTGATCCGACCGTGCTTTTCGAGCACGGCCAGGATCGAGCGGTCTACCTCGTCCCTCGCGGCAGATTATCGCTCGCTGACTTCTCCTATCACAATCATCTGCCTCGAATCCCCCGCAATTTGCTGCCAAAGTTGCTGGGATTCGCTCGCTTCGGCATGCCCGTCGGTCACGCTTCACGGCGTCACATCCCGATGATTCACGGAAGGGGAACCACCATGCCGGGCAGCACCACGGTCACCGTTCACTCCGATCGCGACGTCCGTCCCAGCCGCGCGGTGGCTCCGCCCATCCACCGGACGGCGGCGTTCCGGGCCGAGGAGGCGGAGACGTTCGCGCAGGTCGCGGTCGAACCGCGGGGCAAGGACTTCCACACCCGCTTCGGCAATCCGAACCACGCACAGGTCGCGGCCGTGGTCGCCGAACTGGAGCACACCGAGGCAGCCATGGTCACCGCATCCGGTATGGCCGCGCTCACCACCGCCGTACTGGCCCTGGTGTCTGCCGGTGACCACGTCATCGGGCAGAAGTCGACGTACGGGGGCACGGCATCGGTGCTGCCGAACCTGCTGCCGCGCCTCGGCGTGTCGACCACCCTGGTGGACCAGGCCGATCCGGAGGCGTTCGAGAAGGCGCTGACCCCGCAGACCCGCCTGATCCCGGTGGAGTCGCCGGGCAATCCGATGCTGCAGATCACCGACCTGCGCGCCGTCGCGGTCCTGGCCCGTGCGCACGACGCGCTGACCATGGCGGACAACACCTTGGCCACCCCGCTGAACCAGCGACCGGCGGACTTCGGCATCGATCTGGTCCGGCACAGCGCCACCAAGTACCTCAACGGCAATTCCGACGTGTCCGCCGGAGTGCCGGCCGGCCCGGCAGAGGTCCTGAACCGGATCTGGGGGCGTCGTCCTGCCCACCGGTGCCACGCTCGGCCCGATCGATGCGTGGTTGCTGCTGCGCGGCATGCGCACGCTGCCGCTGCGTGTGCCGCGGCACAACGCCAACGGTCAGGCGCTCGCGGAGGCGCTGCGGGACCGTCCGGCCGTGAGCCGGGTGTACTACCCCGGCCTGGCGACCGACCCGCAGCACAAGCTGGCGGCGAACCAGATGGGCGGTTTCGGCGGGGAGCTCGGCATCGAGTTCGCCGGCGGTTTCGAGATGGCGGACGCGTTCCTCGGCCGGCTGCGCTACCCCCGCCGCTCGGCCGGCCTCGGCGGCGTGGAATCCCTGGCCGTGCACCCGGCGCCCATGTGGCGGGGGATGCTCAGCGAGGATCAGATCGCCGCATCGGTTCCGCCGGGCCTGGTCCGGCTGGCCGCGGGCACGGAGGACACTGCCGACCTGGTTGCCGACACGCTCGCCGCGGCCGACGCGGTCCTCGTCCCGGCGACGACCGCCTGAGCGGCCGTACTCCGCCCGATTCCGACGGAGGCCGCAGCGTCCCGCTGCTGAGAGCGATTCCCTGCGGCGGCGGCAACGCCGGACAATTCAAGTGATGTTGGACCGATCGAGAGTCTTCGTGGAGGAACTCCCATGAGAACGCTGCTCACTGGCGGCACCGTGGTCAGCATGGACCGGACCGTCGGCGATCTCGACCGCGGCGACGTGCTGATCGAGGACGGCGTGATCGTCGGGGTCGCCGAACGGATCGACGCGCCGGACGCCGATGTGATCGACGCGGCCGACCGGATCGTGCTGCCCGGCTTCGTCGACACCCACCGGCACACCTGGCAGACGGCGTTCCGCGGCGTCGGCGCCGACTGGACGTTCGCCGAGTACCTCGCAGCGGTGCACGGAACGTTGAAGCCCCACTACCAGCCGGAGGACGTCTATCTGGGCAACCTGCTCGGCCGGCTGGAGGCCCTGCACTCCGGCGTGACCACGATGCTGGACTGGTTCCACTGCGCGCAGAGCCCCGACCACGCCGACGCCGCCGTCGCGGCCCTGCGGGACGCGCCGGGGCGGTCGATCTTCTGCTACGGCGCGGGATGGGGCACCACTGCCACGATCGACGCCGAGATCCGCCGTGTCCGGTCCGGACTTCACGAAGACGGCCTGGTCACCATGGCGCTCGGGCTGCGCGGGCCGGAACTGACCTCCATGGACACCGTTGCCGAGGAGCTGGGGCTGGCGACCGAGCTCGGGCTGCGGACCAGCGTGCACATCGACTCCGGCGCCACCCGCCGCACGATCGCCGAACTCCATGAGCACGGCCTGCTGCGGGACACCACGACCTTCGTGCACGCCAACAAAGCCGACGACGACGAGCTGTGGATGCTCGCAGACGCCGGCAGTTCGGTGTCGATCAGCCCGGACGTCGAGCTGAAGATGGGTATGGGCTGGCCGGAGACCGGCCGGATGCTCGCCGCCGGCCTGCGTCCGACGCTGTCCACGGACGACGCTCCGTCGGCCGGCGGCGACATGTTCTCCACCATGCGCACCGCCTACGCCGTACAGCGCGGCCTGGACGGTGGCCTGAGCTCACGGGACGTGCTGGAGTTCGCCACCCTCGACGGGGCCCGGGCATGCGGGCAGGTCACCCGAACGGGCAGCATCACGCCTGGCAGGGACGCCGACGTGATCCTGCTGCGCGCCGACGACCTGACCGCGTTCCCGGCCACCCGTCCGGCCGGCACGATCGTCACCGCCGGCCATCCCGGCCTGGTCGACACCGTTCTCGTCGCCGGCCGCGTGGTCAAACGCGACGGTGTCCTGGTGGACGTGGACCTGCCGGCGCTGCGGACCCGACTGCTCGAGTCACGCGACCGGATCGCGGCGGCCGCCGGCATCCCGCTCGACGGGACATGGCGTCCGCAGGCGGCGTCGCAGTGAGCGCATTCGGCTGCGAGGGCAGTCTGCGGCGCTTCCGCTCCACCACCGGTGGCGTAACGCGCCGCCCCTGGCCCGCCGGCGAACGCCGGCATCGCCGCGCAACGATGCGGGCAGCGGGGCCGCACGAAAACCCTGTGACCCCCAGGCCAAGATCATGAGGGATCCTCAGGCTGCGGGGGCGGGTGGGGTCCGTCCCGGCGTTGTCCTGCGGTCTTCGCCCCGGTGGTCGACCTGCCTGGTGAGCGTCTCACTGATCTCACGCAGCTGCTCCAGCTGCGCAGGGGACAGACGGTCAAGGAAGCGCGAGCGGACACACGCAAGCTGGAGCGGAGTTGCCGCTTGCAGGGCGTCTTTCCCCGCTTCGGTCAGTCTGGCGAGGACGATACGACGCTCCACAGGATCCGGTGCGCGCTCCACCCAACCGTGTTCCCGTGCGCGATCCACCAAGTGGGAGAGCCTGCTTGTCGATATCCCCATCCGCCGAGCCAACTTGGTCAGGCCCAGTTGCCCGTCGGGCGCTTCCGACAGCCAGGAAAGCATCTCGTAGTGGATCTGCCACATGCCGGTCCCACGTCGGAACTCATGCCCGACCTGCTCGGTGAGCCAGCGTGCCGCACTGCTGAAGGCGCGCGCAGACCGCTGCATGTCAAGGTTCGTCGCTGATTCCGTTCTCATCACAGGGACTCCCTGACTTCGAAGATGCGGACGAGGTTCAGCCCCCGTTGACCGCCCAACGCCCCCCGGTACTGCGGTCGCCTGGATCACTGGGCGAGCACACGTCAGGCCGCTCTACCGCTCGGGGACCAGGCCCGGCCGTGCGAGGAGCACTCGGGTCATCAGCCCGCTGAAGACGCCGAGGCCGACGGCTGCGGCTGTCCACCATGGGGCCCAGGGAAGCACTCCGACGGCCTGGTCGACCGACCAGCGGCCCGGCCCGGTGAGCGTCAGCACGGCCGGAAGGACCATCAGGACGAGCGGGTACTCGTAGCCGTCGTTCTGCACCCAGAGCCCGTTGCGCCACTTGACCGTGACCGCGACCGTCATGACCCCCGCGGCAGTGGTGGCCGCCAAAGGGGTGAGTGCCCCTGCGCTGAGCAGAAGACCCGCAGCGATCTGGCCGAGGCCCGCGGCGGCGGCAGTGAGCCGACCGCCGCGGAACCCGCCCGTACGGAACTCCGCCGCTCCGCCCTCGAGCCCGTGGCCGCCGAGGCGATGGCTGACTTTCTGGATCCCATGCCCGGCGAAAAGGAGTCCGACGACCAGCCTCAGGATGAGCAATCCGGTGTTCATCACACGCTCCTCGCGCGTTGGTGGGTGGTGCGGCAGTGGTTGGTTCCGTGCGTCACAGCACGAAACAGGTGTCGAAGATCTCGGTCGGGGCTTCCGGGGCGAAGCCGCGCTGGGCGCGCCAGTGCCGGTGCTGTTCGGACTCGGCGACGGCCTGGCCGAGGAGTTCGGCCTGTCGCGCGCCCGAGATGCTGGGCTTGACGGTGGCCTGGTAACCGCCGTAGTGGGCGACCGGGCTCCATGCCGGGCTGATCGCCGGTATCGCCTCGTCCAGGCCCTCGTACTCGGCACCGGCGTAGACGATGCGGCCGCCGGTGACGGTGAGAAGGGACTCGATGTGCGGGATGTCCTGCTCGGGGACGGTGAAGAAGTCGTCGGAGAGGACGGCGAGGTCGCCGTAGAAGCCGGGCTTGAGGATGCCCTTGACGTCCTGCTCTCCGGTGAGCTCGGCGCCGGCCCGGGTGTACATGGTCAGTGCGGTCTCCCGGCTGACGCGGGTTTCCGGCGGGTAGATCGTCAGGTCGCCGATGGTGCGGCCGGAGACCAGCCAGTGCAGCGCGACCCACGGGTCGTAGGAGGACACGCGGGTGGCGTCCGTGCCGGCACCGACGATCAGGCCGCGCTCCAGCATGGCGCGCACCGGCGGTGCCTCGGCGGCGGCCGCGGCGCCGTAGCGGCGCACGAATGCCTCGCCCTGGAAGGACATGCGGTTCTGGACCGACATGGCGCCGCCGAGGGCGACGATGCGGTCGAGGCTGTCACGAGAGACGGTCTCCGCGTGGTCGAACAGCCAGCGGTTCCCGGCGGGGAAGAGGCCCTCGGCGGCGAGCTTCTCGAAGACGGCGAGGTCGCGGCGGATCGTCTCGTCGTAGGTGGCGTGGAGGCGGAAGCCCCAGCCGTTCTCCATCAACAACCGTACGGCCGTCTCGAAGCCCTCCTCGTAGTCCGCGGCCAGTTCGGGCCTCGGCTCGGTGAAGTTCTCGAAGTCGGCCGCCGACCAGGTCAGGTTCTCCCCGGCGCCGTTGAGACGCAGCCATTCGTCGCCGTCCCCGGGACGGACCATACCGATCCAGCGCTTGAGGTCGTCGACCTCCTGTCCCGGGGTCTGCGGGAAGAGGTGGTACGCGATGCGCAGTGAGAGCTGGCCGGCCTTGGCCAGGTCGATGACGGTTCCGTAGTTGTCGGGGAAGTTCTGGAAGCCGCCGGCCGCGTCGATGGCCGAAGTAAGGCCGAACCGGTTCAGCTCGCGCAGGAAGTGCCGGGTCGAGGTCTTCAGGTCCTCGCCCTGCAGGGTCGGTGCCGCGGCGAGAGTGGAGTACAGGATCAGCGCGCTGGGGGCGGCCAGGAGCATGCCGGTCGGTTCCCCGTCACGGCCGCGCACGATCTGGCCGCCCTTGGGGTCGGGGGTGGCCTTGGTGTAGCCGGCCGCCTTCAGCGCCGCACGGTTCATCAGGGCGGACTGGTACAGATGCAGCACGAACACCGGGGTGTCCGGTGCGGCCGCGTTCAGCTCGGCGAGGGTCGGCAGGCGCTTCTCGGCGAACTGGTCCGCCGACCAACCGCCGACCACCCTGACCCACTGCCCCTTGGGCGTGCGGGCGGCTTGCTCGCGCAGCATCGCCAGTGCCTGGCGCAGCGTCGGCACGCCGTCCCAGCGCAGCTCGAGGACGTAGTTCAGGCCGCCGCGGATGACGTGCAGGTGGGAGTCGTTGAGGCCGGGGACGACCCGGCGGCCCAGCGCGTCGATCACTCGGGTCCGGACGCTGATCAGCGGCGCGACGTCGTTGTCGGCACCGACCACGGTGATCTTGCCGTCCTTGATGGCGACGGCGCCGGCCTGGGGGTTTGTCGGGTCGCCGGTGTAGATCCTGGCGTTGCGGACGACGAGGTCGGCGACGTGGTCGTCGTTGACGGCGGGGAGGCCGGCGACAGGCATAGTGGTCATGGAAATCATCTCCGGAGCAGGGAGTACTGAGAAGCTGTGTGGGGGACGAAGCGGCTGCTGGGGTCGCGGTAAGGGGGAGTGACCGGCCGGCGGCGTCAGCCGGAGGACGAGCTGGGGGGCACGGCCAGGGCGGCGGCGACGGCACCGCAGGTGCCGGCCAGCAGAGGCCAGCCCAGTCCCGTGTGTCGCACGAGCAGGGCTCCCCCGAGCGCGCCCGCCAGCATCGCCAGCACGGAGGCCAGTCGGCGGGCGGCGCGCGGATTCGTCCCGCCGGCCAGGGCCGAGTCGGAGGCCAGCCCGGTCAGCGTGAGTGTCAGCACCGTGGTGGTCACATCCGGCACGGAGAGCTTGCGGACTGTCCCGTTGCGTAGGCCCATGGCCAGTGCGATCAGGGCGATCAGCACATAGAACGCGTGGTCCGAGCCGAAGGCTACGGCTGTCGCCGTAGCCAGCAGCACGATTTCGAGCACCAGGGTCACGCGCAGTCGGCGGGGCGAAGGGTGGTGGCGCATCGCGCTTTCCAGACGGCCGGCCAGCGCCGCTCCGACCAGGAAGGCGGCAAGCGACACCAGCGAGCCGAGAACCGAGAAGCCGGGCGCGCCGCCGGCGGCGAAGCCGATGATGACCACGTTGCCGGTCATGTTCGCCGTGAAGACATGTCCCAGTCCCAGGTAGCTGATCGCGTCGATGAGGCCGCTTACGGCTGTCGCGGTCATGAGGGCCGGCAGCAGCGGCTCACGGCCGCCCGGCGCCTGCCGGGCCGGGGAATCGTTGGTAGTCACTGTTGTTTCCTTGGGTCACGGCCCGTCTTCGGTCCGGGGTCATCTGATGGAGACCTCGTACGCCGTGCCCGGTCCTGCACGCGGCCGTGCCTCCGAGGGGCAGCCCAACGGGCTGCCACCGGTGCGCAGTTCGGCACCGACCCGTGGTGGATGGTCTCTCTTCCGCCAGACGCCCGATGCCATGCACAGCGCGGTCCAGGGCAGCGGGGCGGCGCCGGGCCCGGGGCGATGTGCCCCGGGGCCGGGGGGTCGGGCGGTCAGCCCGCGGCGTGAGCGCCGATGACGGACTGGGCGTAAACGACGCCGAGACCGTAGGCGCCGCCGTGCTCCTTGACGATGTCCATGACGGGGAGGTACGTCTCGGCGCGGGCCCAGTCGCGCTGCAGCTCCAGCAGGACCTGGATCCAGGTCACAGGTACGGCACCGGCCTTGACCATGCGCTCGATGGCGTGTTCGTGAGCCTGCGGGGTGACACCGCCGGAGGCGTCGGCCACCACGTACACCTCGTAGCCCTGGCCGAGCGCGGACAGCGCGGGAAGCACGATGCACACCTCGGTCCACAGCCCCGAGATGATGATCTTCCTCCGGCCGGTGGCCTTGATCGCCTCGACGACGGCGTTGTCCTCCCAGGCGTTCATCGTGGTGCGGTCGATGATCTCCTCGGCCGGGAAGACCTCGGCCAGCTGCGGAAGGATCGGGCCGGAGAACGACTCGGCGGCCACGGTGGTCAGCGCCACCGGGACGTCGAACGCCTTGGCCGCCTTCGCCAGACCGACGGTGGCGTTGATGATCGCGTTGCGGTCGCCGCTGGCGGTTCCGAAGAACATCTGCGGCTGATGGTCGACGAACAGCATCACCGAGTTGTCGGGAGTCAGCAGGTCGGGGCTGGGAGCAGCCTTCACGTTGGTGACGTTGAACATGAGGGGTTCCTTTTCTTCCGGTCCAGGCAGGTGCGCAGACCTGGCGTGCCTGGCCGCAGGTCGGCCGAAGCGTGCCAGCAGTCCCTGCAGTCGGTTCTTGGATGCCGACATCGCGGCCTCCTTCGGGCGTCACGCCGGGCAGTGGTCCACCCCCCGAGGGGGGCACTCGCATCGATCAACCTTCGGAAGGAGCTGATCCTCCGCAAGAAGTTGAACGATGAACTAATGAGAGGAAACGGCATCAGGGAGACCGGTGTCCATGTTTCCGGCCACAGCGATCGGCCCCTTCGGCGGTGGCCGGACACAGCCGCCCGGCCGTTGCTTGCAGGACGGGGCGCATGCTGCCGTCCGCCGCCGTGACCATGCGACCAGGAGCCCCTCAACAGGAGCGCGCGCCACGTAGGTGGCGGCGAGCGCGACGTGGACGACGTTGCGGGTGACGGCAGCCGGGTGGCCCGTCGCCGAGGCCTACGCTTCCCGCCAACTCGCCTGGCAGGGCCCTCAGTTCACTCTCTGCACGTGCGGCGAGCGTGTCGTGCGGTGAGCTGAACCGCGACCGCGCGGGCAAGGCCCGGGCAAGGCCGTTGGCTCCGTACACGCAGGCCGAACCCCGCGCCACCGCCTCGGAGCCGTGAGGCGGAGACCACGTCGGCCGTATGCGCCGCGAGCAGGGTGCCGAATCGGCCGGTACCTGGTCCGTCGCATGATCGACTCTCGGCTCGGGGCCTGGCGAGGCGGCCGCTCCGCGCCGGTGCGGGCTGCCGCTCCGGCGGTACCGTGGAGGGAAGACCCCTGTTCGGTGAGTCGGAGAAGGCCTTGGCCGAGGAGGAGATCAGCGCCCTGGCGACCGCGTTGCTCGATCGTCTCGAGCAGCTGGCGAAGGAGATGGCGGAGCGGATCCGCGCCGGCTCGCGGGACCTCCAGTACGACGTGGTGTCCGAGGAGGAGCTGGAGGAGGCCTGCCGCACCCACATCGGCAACGCACTCCAGGCGCTGTCCGGACGCGTACCGGCGGACACGGAGACCGCGGCCCGCATCGGCCGCCGCCGCGCCCTGCAGCACGTGCCGCTGCCCACCGTGATGACGGCCTATCGCATCGGCGTGAAGTACCTCTGGGAGGTGGTGGTCGCTGAGGCCGCCACGACCCCTTCGGTGGGGAGCGACGGGCTGGTCGCAGTGGCCACGGCGATGAGCGAGCTCCAGGACAGCATCACCGGGGCCATGGTCTCCGGATACCACGAAGCGGTGGCCCGGCGCCTGCTCGACAGCGAGCACGAGCGTTCGGCGGTGGTGGAGGCACTGCTGCAGGGCAGCAGCATGGACGCCGATGCCGTATGGTCCGCGGCGGAGGTGCTGGGTGTGCCGCGCAACGGTCCGTTCACCGTCGTCGCCGCGGAAGTACCGCAGCTCGGCCGGCAGGCCCTGCCGGAGGCTCCGGCCCTCCTGAACCGGCGCGGCATCCGCTCCTCCTGGCGGCTGCGCCCCGATCTCCAGCTGGGCATCGTGTACCTGCGCACCCCGCGGGACCTGGACGAGCTGGTCGACGTGCTGCGGCACCACGCACGGCAGCGCATAGGGGTGAGCCCCTCCTACGACGACCTCTGCCGCACGGGGGACGCCCTGCGCTTCGCCCGGGTCGCCATGCGCGGCGGCGACGCGGAGAGCCGCACCGTGACCGTCTTCGACGACTCCCCGGTCGCGGTCGCGTCAGCCGGCGCACCCGACGTCATGGCCCGCGTCGCCACCAACGTCCTCGGCCCGATCGAGGACCTGCCCGCCGAAGAACGCGAAGTGCTGCTGGACACGCTGGACGCCTGGTTCGGCTGCGGCGGATCGGCGGACGAGGCCGCCAAGCGTCTGTACGTACACCCCAACACGGTGCGCGCTCGCCTGCGCCGTATCGCGGAACGTACCGGCCGCTCCGTGGCCGATCCCCGCGGTATCGCCGAACTCACCCTGGCCCTGCGAGCAGTGCGGCAGTCACCGGACCCCCCGTCCTGGGAGCGGACCGGCACCACGGAGACAACGGACGCGTGAGCCGATCCACGCCCCGGGCGAGCCTGTGCCCGCCGGCCCCCCGCGTGCGTGCCCGTTCGACCGAGCCGAGGAGCCGGGTCGCCTCCGGGCCGCTTGGTCGCCGAGGGATCCGGCGGCCCCGAACAGGAAGGCACAGGGCCCGCCGAGGCCCTCGGCTGCGACGGCCACCAGCAGGTTCGCCGCCCCGGTCGCCGCCGCGGCGAACCGCACGTGTGGATGTCGACTCGACCTCTTGTACAGCCCGGACGTCGTCGGCGACGCGGACTGTCCGCCGCTGCGGGGCTGACGCGGAGGGAAAACCGGGCGCCGGGTCGGACAGCCTTCGACTCCGGACCAGGCGCCGACCGGAGCCGCGACCGGGGCCCTCGTGCCGGTCCTCTTCGACCCGGGTGTCCGCACAGGGCCGACATCGTCACGGCCCTCGCCCTGGGCGGCCACCGCCGTCGGCCGCCCCCACGCATCCGGCCTCGCCCACGGCGGCGAGGCCGACGTCGTCCGTCCCGCGGGCCCTGCTCGCCGAGGCCGACCTGATCACGGCCGTCGACGGCCACCCCACGCTCGCCGACCTCCCCCCGGCTCCCTCCGCCGCCTCGCCTGACACGCTCACCGGCCGGGCAGGCCGCACCGGCCACCCCTCGCCCTGCGAGGGGTTCACTCTGGCCCACCGCCTCGGCGAACCGGGCCAGGCCCTGCAGGCCGTCACCGAACAGGCGATATTTCATGACAGGAGTGGCCTCCCCGGAGACGCCCAGGAAGGCATTCGAACGTTCACCGAGAAGCGCTCACCCCTCTCCCCGGCATGAAAGTCGACGGCAGCCATGACTGAGCAGTCCACCGTCCGCAGCGTGACCTACGACCTGCTGCGGACTCTGAATCTCACCACGGTCTTCGGTAATCCCGGCTCCACCGAAGAGCCCTTCCTCCAGGATTTCCCAGAGGACTTCACCTACGTCCTGGCGCTGCAGGAGGCATCCGTCATCGCGATGGCCGACACCTTCGCCCAGGTGACCGGCCGCCCGGCACTGGTCAACGTGCACTCCTCGGCCGGGATGGGCAACGCGGTGGGCAACCTGGTCGCGGCCTACCACGGCAACACTCCCCTGATCGTCACCTCCGGCCAGCAGCACCGGGAACTCGTGATCGGCGATCCCTACCTCGGCAACCGCGAGGCCACCACACTCCCGAAGCCGTGGGTGAAGTGGTCGTACGAGCCCGCCCGCGCCGAAGACGTCCCGGAAGCCTTCATGCGGGCCTATGCGGAGGCGTTGCAGCCGCCGACGGGACCGGTCTACCTGTCGATTCCCATGGACGACTGGAAGCGGCCCCTGTCCCGCTTCACCCGGGTGCGCACGGTGAGCGACCGTGTCGCCCCCGACACCGCGCGGCTGCGCACGTTCGCCGATCGCATCTCCGCAAGCCGCAACCCCGCGCTGGTCTTCGGACCGGAGGTCGACCGGGCCGGCGGCTGGGACGCGGCCGTGGCCCTGGCCGAGAAACTGCGCGCGGCCGTCTACGGCGCCCCACTGCAGGACCGCGCCTCCTTCCCCGAGGACCACCCCCTCTTCGGCGGCCCGCTCGGCATGTCGGTGAAGACCATCAGCGACCGGCTGACCGGGCACGACCTGGTGGTCGTGATCGGCGCGGAGGTGTTCCGCTACTACCCCTACGTGCCCGGCGACTACCTCCCCGAAGGCACCGACCTGCTGCAGATCACCGGGAACCCGGCGGTCGCCGCGGCGGCACGTTTGGGCGACAGCCTCCTGGGCGATCCCAGGACGGCGATCGAGCTGCTCCTGGACATGGTCACGGAGGGATCCGCGCGGACCGTTCCGGAACCGATGCCGCGCCCGCGTGAACTGCCCCGGACGCCGAACACCCCGCTCACCCCGCCGGAGGTGTACGCCACCCTCAGCAGGGTCCGGCCGTCGGACGCGGTCGTCGTCAACGAGTCGACCTCCACCATGGCGCAGCAGATCGAGTGGCTCCCCACCACCCGGACCGGATCGTTCTTCGCCACGGCCAGCGGGGGCATCGGCTGGGGCACCCCGGCCGCGGTGGGCGTCGCGCTCGGAGACCGGGACAGGGGCGTCGAGCGGCCGGTCGTCGGTCTGATCGGGGACGGCTCCTTCCAGTACTCCGTGCAGGCCATCTACACGGCGGCCCAGCACAACCTCCCGATCGTCTACGTGGTCATGCGCAACCAGGAGTACTCCATCCTCAAGTCGTTCGCGACGCTGGAGGAGACCCCGGGCGTGCCGGGCCTCGACCTGCCCGGACTCGACATCGCCTCCGTCGCCCGCGGCTTCGGATGCCGCGCGGTCGACGTGGAGACCACCGGGGACCTGGAGCGGGAGTTCAAGTCGGCCCTGGCCGCCGGCACCACCACCGTCATCGTCGTTCCCACGCAACCCCAGCAGGCGATGTTGTAGGCCGCGCGGCTCACACACATCGCGGAAACCCAGCGGAGAGGGAGAAGCACTCATGGACTTTGGGCTGGAGGACCGGGTGTACATAGTCACCGGCGGCACCCGGGGGCTGGGCATGGCCGCCGCGCGCGAACTGGTGGCCGACGGGGCGAGGGTGGTCGTCAGCGGTCGCAGCGAGAATTCGGTGGCCGCCGCCGTACCGGGGCTCGGCGGCCCGGGGCAGGCGGTCGGCGTCGTGGCCGACAACGCCGACCCCGACACCCCGGACCGGCTGATCGCCGCGGCCCGCGAGGCCTTCAAGCGGCTGGACGGGGTGCTCATCAGCGTCGGCGGCCCCCCGGCAGGCACCTCGGACAGCATCGACGACGACCAGTGGCGCGCCGCCTTCGAGTCGGTCTTCCTCGGCGCGGTACGGCTCTCCCGCGCCGTCGCCGCCGAGTTGGGCGAGGGCGGCGCCATCGGCTTCGTCCTCTCCAGCTCCGTCTACGAGCCGATCCCCGGCCTCGCGATCTCCAACGCCCTGCGGCCGGGCCTGGCCGGCTACGCGAAGAACCTCGCGAACGAGCTGGGGCCGAGAGGCATCCGCGTCGTCGGCCTCGTGCCCGCCCACATCGAGACCGACCGGGTACGCGAACTCGACGCGCGGCACGGCGACCCCGACGCCGCCCGCGAGCGTGCGACCGCAGGCGTCCCCCTGCGCCGCTACGGAACCCCGGACGAGTTCGGCCGGAGCGCCGCGTTCCTGCTCTCGCCCGCCGCGTCGTACCTGACGGGCGTGATGCTGTCGATCGATGGCGGCGTGCGCAAGGGCTTCTGACAGGTCCCGGGGTACTGCGCGTACCGAGCCCGTTGATGCAGGGACGTCGGGGGAGCGCCGAGCCCGGTGCGGCGGGGCCATCCGCAGAAGGAGTCGACGCATGGTCGTGCCGCAGGACGGTCCTGCCGGGGCCGCCGTCGAGGGCGGTCGTGTGCGTCCAAAAGCCCACAGACCGTCGTGCTCGCTGAGCACCGCATGCTCTACCGGTCCTACGGAGCCGTCAGCACGCCCCTGCGGAAAAGACGGCGCTGACGCGAAAGACGGCGCCCCCAGGGTGCTGGAAGGGTCGTGGACACATCGAGTCCGGCGCTTTCGAAGCGATCTTCTTGGGGGATCGACCGGCGGTCTCAGCTGCTCTGCTGTTCGGAGGGCACGCACTGCGCTCGTCGCACGCCGTCCTCCAGGAGGGCCAGATGGAGGCCCACCGGATACACGCTCCGGCCCGCATCCGAAGCCGGCAGCGGTGTCAGGCGTAGCCCTTGCGCTGTACGTCGTGCAGGGCCAGGGCGCCCAGCGGTACGTTCAGCCAGAAGGTGAGCAGCCGGTAGACGAGCACGGCGGAGGTGGCCGCGCCGGCCGCGACGCCGAGCGCGGTGAGACCGGCGATGAGGCCGGCTTCGAGGGCGCCCAGTCCGCCGGGGACGGGAGCGGCGTTGGCGACGAGGCGTGCCGCCATGTAGACGGCGCCGGCCTGGACGAAGGGAAGATCGCCGCCGAACGCGCGGACGCTCAGCGCGAGTCCGACGACCTGGATGAGGGGCAGGCCCAGCGCGCCGGTGACGAGGAGAGCCAGCTTGGCGGGGTCGGACGCGATCCCCGTCAGGGTCGACCCGGCCGCGTGCAGGAACGGCCACACCTTCTCGCGCAGGAAGCGCCGGCCGGCCGGGGTGACACCGAGCAGCCCTCCGGCCGCGAGGGTCAGGGCGATGGCCGGCAGCACATACCGGCCTGCGGGCAGGTGCAGGTGCACTCCCGCGTGGTGCCGTCCGGCCCAGGCGAAGAACCCGGCGGCGAGCACGGCGTTGGAGACGGCGCCGGCCAGGCTCTGCAGCCCGACGGAGGCCGTGGCGGCGCCGGTCTCGATCCCCGTCTTCTGCAGGTAGCGCAGATTGAGCGCCATGCCGCCGACGTTGTTCGGGGTGATCCGGTTCAGGAACGAACTGGCGAACTGCACCTCGTATGTGGGGCCGAAGGGCAGCCTGGCCGGAATGGTGCCCAATTGCAGGCAGGTGGAAAACACCTGGGAGATGAAGGTGACGGGTAGTACGGCGAGGATCCACCACCAGTTGGCGTGGCGCAACGCGGTGATGACCGCCGGGGCGTTGGCGAGCTGCGGCAGCACCAGGTGGAGGACGAGGAACGCGCCGACCAGTGCGAAGATGCTCCTCCAGGTGAAGCGCGCGAGGTGCGCGAGCGGAGCAGGCTCGGCACCGGTCGCCTCCACGACTTCGGCAGAGAGGTCACGCAGCAGGCTCGGGCGGCCGCCGGGGCGCACCGTGCGCCGTTTGGTACCCGTCCCGGCCGCCCGCGCGCGGGCCTGGTCGTACCGCGCGACCTCGTGCTGTGCGGGGCCGAGCAGCGCGAGCGGCTGCAGGTAGGGCAGTGCGGTCGCCAGCGGCCGCGGGCCGAGGCCGGCCAGCGCACACCGGGTGGCGCGGTGTGCCCCGACACGTGTGGCGGTGGTGGCGAGCAGCTCGGCGACGTCGCTGCCGAGCCCGTCGGGTGTGGCGCCCAGCCGGGCGCGTGCGAACGCGGTGAGCCGGGATGTGCCGTCCGGCTCGACGAGGATGTTTTGCGGGTGCAGCGCCCGGTGCGCCAGCCGGTGCTTCTGGAGGCGGGACACCGACGTCCATATCCCGGTGAGCATCTGGTCGGTGATCTCCTCGCCCGCGAACGCGGACAGCGGGCGGGCGGTGCGCTCGACCGTCACCAGCAGTGCGCCGCCCCTGGCCACCGGGTACGCGATCACCGGCTCGGCCACCCGGGCGCCGGTACGGCCTGCGAACACGAGCATGAGCAGTTCGTGCTCGACCGCGGCGAGTGGGGAATGCGCGCCCGTGTCGGCGGGGTGGCGCAGCAGGACCAGCCGGGCCAGCCGGTGGAAGACATCGCGGTTGCGGTCCTCGGGGCCGAGCACCTGTACCGTGAGCCGCGCACCGGCGGTGGTCTCGGCGCCGTAGCGGACCCCCTCCCCGGGGCGCCGATCGGTCGAAGGCGTCTCCCGCAGCGTGGCGAGCGGGATCCCGCACGCGACGAGTGCGTCGGCGACCGCCTGCGGGACCGGCCGGTCCGCCGGGCCTCCGGCCAGCAGCAGCACGGCGGATCCGGCCACACCTCCCACGGCGAGCGCGGCGACTGTCTCCAGCGGCACGATGGCGGCGGCCGCGACGCTCAGCCCGGCACACACGGCGATCAGCGTCCACCACGTCCGCCGCAGACGGTTGTCCAGCCAAGGCCCTGCCGCCACGACCGCCGCCGCGCAGGCGGCCAGGTACGTTGCCGACGGCCAGCCGGCCTGCACCAGTGCGCCCCGTCCCACCAGTACCTGCGGCCACAGGTGCGGTCTGCTGCGTGTAAGGGCAAGACGGGTGACCGCCCACGAAAGCAGCGCGCCCAGCGCCGCCGCGGGCACGATCCGCAGGATCGCGTCGCCCCGCCGCCGGGCGACCAGTACGCCGACGGCCACCACCGGCGCGACCACGGCGGCCACCTGCACCGCCCCCACGACACCATCGCGCAAGCCCGGCGGCAGCGCGGTCGCCGCGTCGAGCAGCCCCTGCTGCAGCCTGCGGGTGAACGCGAGCGCCGCGACGGCCGTCAGCACCGTCCCCACCAGCACGGCGCCGGACACCAGCAGCCGCGACACATCGGCCGCCCGGCGCACGTGGCGCGGCGGCGGGGCGTCGACCACCGGTGCCGCCGCGGCCTGAGCACCCTCGGCTGCGACGGAGAGCGGGACGATGCCAGGGCGTTCACTCACAGTCGGCCGCCCGAGGCGGATCGGCCTTGGTCATCTCGGCTCCTCGTCGCGGACGTGGCGCACAGTGTGCTTCGGCGGGCACCGCCCCTTCCTCCGACCAACTGATGCGGGCACTCGTTCTGGGAACTGCGCGGCGCCGTTCCTCCGGGCGCGGTTGTCGCCATCGAACCGACACCCGGCCTGGCCTGCAGGAGCGCTCGTCGGACTCGGCTTGGTCAGGTGTGGTGCTCCGAGGCTTTCGCGACCTGCTTGAGCGCCGATGCCGTGGCAGGGTCACCGACCTTCGCGGGTTGCTCGTGCGTGTGGTGTCCGGGACGGTCGTGGTGGGAGTGGGATGGTGCCAGCCGGCCGCCGGGACCGTAGCTCTCCATGTCTGTGGTTTCCGAGGGGGTGGGACCCCGGTCCGCCATAGCGGGCCGCGATCCGGTTTCCGCTGCGTCGTCCTGCGGGTTTCCAGCCTTGTTGTTCTCGGCTGTCTCGTCGCGTGCGTCTTGTCGGGGACGCGGCTGGGTCAGCCACGCGACGGCCGCACCGGTGAGAGCCAGGGGCCATTCCACCACCCCGGCGACGCCGAGCACCCCGGCTCCGGTGTAGACCGCCATCCGTCGGCCGCGCGGAGAGACAGCTCCGATCCAGTCCAGTGCGCTGTCGGCGGCCGTGCTCACCTGCTGGGCTCCGGGCAAGCGGCTGAGTACGGAGCCGACGGCCCGCAACGGCTCACGAAGATCCGATGAACCCGCTTTGACCTGGCTCATATGCGAACTCCCTCCGCGCGCCTGGCAGAGTTGCCAGTTTCGGAGTTCCCCGATGTCACGCCGTATAAGCCGGGTGCGGGCAGCCGTCGGGAGTTTCGGGTGGCCTGCTTCTGATGGCTCAGCTCGACACCGGCGTTTCGGTGTACCGGGGCCGGAGACCGGACGCCTCCGCGCTGCATGCGGACTGGGTCGTGCGGAGCCACATGGGCGCCTCCGCTCACGCGCCGCCGCGCCTGACGAGTCTCGTGCCGGTGCGGAGGCGCGGTGCCGGGTCACCTGCGGCTCATGCGTCGCAGGTGGCTATGTACGAGCCTGCGCATCGAACGCCATGAGGGCCGGGTCATGTGCGACGGGGCGGTGTCGGATCGGGCCAGTGGCGCTTCGGGCGTGGGACGCCGGCGTCCGGCGATCTGCAGCACACAGGTGGCGGCACGCTCGGCGGCCTCGCCGGTGCGGAGAGTGACGCCGAAAGGATGGGGCGGATCATCGGGCAACTCGGCGGCAAGTGTGGTCGTGGGGCCGCGGTGTCCCGGATCGTCGCCGACCACCGCTTCGAGCCGCAGAGTGGGTGGTGCGGTGATGGGGATGTCGGCCCTATGCGGCTGTGTGCGCACCCGACGGGCGGAGAGAGGCCACCGCGGCTGCCGGCGGTGCAGGTTCGGTTTCCCCGCTGTTCGGCTGCCCTTGCTGCTGGGCGGTGTGCAGCGCGGCGTGCAGCAGGAGGCGGGCGGGCAGTCCCAGGCCGCTGGCGTCGATTGCCATACCGAGGAGAGGTCCGGCCAGGGGAGCGAGGGTACGGGCAAGCGACTGCATCTGAGGAACCGGTGCGGTTCGGGGCAATTTGATGACGAGGGTGAGGGGCACGGCGGAGTCCTTGAGCCGATCAAGCCATGCGAAGGTGGCTCGTTTTGCCGGTTTTCCTCAGGACAATCCGTTTCCGAGGCGCGTCAGTGGCTCACGACCATCATTTCCGACAACAGATGGTGAACGGTGGGTGGCTTGAGCCGCTCGGACAGGGGTCGCCGGTTCGTGCGTCGGTCGGTCCTCGAGTGAGAGGGCGTTGGTCGAGCCTCGGTGGCCGACGCACGGGGGAGTGCTGCGTGTGGTGACGCCGGGAGTCCGCGAGGGTGGGTCTGTGGTCAGTAGCCGGGGGGCGAAGGCGGCGGCGAGGGTGGCTGTGGTGGCGCTCGCGGCGACGGTGGTCCAGGCGATGGGGCCCAGGGGGGTGCAGCCGAAGAAATGGCTCATTCCGGGAGTCTGCACGACAGTGAGCAGGGCTGTCGTGGAGAGGGCTGTGGTGGCCAGGACGAGGGGGCTGCGCCAGTCGGTGATGAGGGTCTGGCCGAGCTGAGCGGTGATCAGGGCGGCCAGTCCCATGGTGTCGGCTCGGCGGGCACGGCCGGTGAGCCGGCCGGTTTGCCATGCGAGGGTCGCGGCCAGGGCGGTGGCGGTACCGCGGATGGCCAGCAGTCGTGCCAGGGCGGATCCCATGAGGGCGGGGACGGGCCGGTCCGTGGTGGTGTGCGTGGCTCTGGTGCGGTGGGCGAGGGCGACGGCCAGGGCGGGGAGCATGTCGGTGAGGAGATTGACCAGCAGGAGCTGGCGGGTGCCGAGGGGGGCCCGGCCGGCGAGTGCGGTGCCGAGGATGGTGAAGGCGACTTCGCCGGCGTTGCCGCCGACGAGGATGGCGACGGCGTCGCGGACGCTGGCCCACAGGGCGCGGCCTTCGTGCAGGGCGTCGAGGATGCGGGTGAGGTCGGGGTCGGTCAGGACGAGGTCGGCGGCGGCGCGCGCGGCCGTTGAGCCGTGTGCGGCGATGCCGATGCCGATGTCGGCGAGGCGGATGGCGGCCGCGTCGTTGACGCCGTCGCCGGTCATGGCGACGACATGTCCGGCCTGCTGCAGAGCTTGGACGATGCGGACCTTGTGTTCGGGTGAGACGCGGGCGAAGAGGCTGGCTCCGTCGATGGCGGTGGCGCGGTCGGCGGCCGTGAGGGAGTCGAGCTCGGTGCCGGTGACCATGGTCCGGGTGCCGGGGATGCCCAGGTCGCGGGCGATGGCGGCGGCGGTGGCCGGATGGTCCCCGGTGATCATGACGATGCGTACACCCGCGTCGGTCAGCCGTTTGACGGCGTCGGCAGCCGAGGGCCGGGGGGCGTCGGCGATGGCCAGGAATCCCAGCAGCGTCAGATCGTGGACCAGGCGGTCCACCATGTCGGCTCGTCCGGTGGTGTTGCTTGCCTGGTCAGTGGACTGCCTCGGATCGCCGGTGGACGGTCCGGCCGTGGACACGTGGGCCTGGGCGACGGCAAGGACACGCAGGCCTTGATCGGCGAGCTGTCGCATCATGCGGTGAGCGGCGGCCAGCCGAAAGCCGTCGAGCGGAACCAGACGATGGTCGCCGGCGGCTTCGCCGTCCGGGCCCTCCCTGGTCTCGGTGGCAGGTTCAAGGGTGGTGGTGCAGCGCTGGAGGATGATCTCGGGTGCCCCCTTGACCGCGAGTGTGCGGCGGTCGTTGTCCGTTCCCACGGAGGCCGAGTAGCCGCGGCTGGCCTCAAAAGGCAGTTCCGCAACCCGGACCCAGTAGGGGTCTTGAATGCCGTGCTTGTCGGCGGCTTCCAATACGGCACGGTCGGTGGCGTGGGCCACGGGCGCGTCGGCGGCCGGGCAGGCGCGGGCTGCGGCGCGCAGCAGGCGGCGTGCCTCCTCTGTGTCGGGGGGAAGGATCTCCTCGGTGGAGGCCAGACGGGTCAGGGCCAGGCGGCCTTCGGTGAGGGTGCCCGTCTTGTCGAAGCAGATGACGTCGACGCGTCCGAGAGCTTCCAACGCGCGGGCGGAGCGGGGCAGGATGCCGTAGCGGGACAGCCGTCGTGCGGCCGCCGACTGAGCGACGGTGGCAACCAGCGGCAGGCCCTCGGGGACGGCAGCCACCGCGACCGCGACGCCGGAAGCCAGGGCCTGGCGTACCGGCAGGCCCCGCAGGAGTCCCAGGGCGGTGACCGTTGCCCCTCCGATGCCGACCACGGGCAGGGCTGCCTGGGTCAGCGCGGCGAGGTGTCCCGCGATGCCGGAGGCGCTGGTGGCGTTCCCGGCCAGGTCGCCGGCGCGGCCTGCCTCGGTCTGTCCACCGGTCGCGACGACAACGGCCACGCCGGTGCCTGCGAGCACCGTGCATCCCTGGTAGACCATGCAGGACCGCTCTGCCAGGTCCGCCCCCGGGGTGGCCCTGGGGTGCTTCGCCACCGGAGTGGGCTCGCCGGTCAGCGTCGCCTCGTCGATCTCGAGATCGATGCCGGCCAGCAGCCGGGCGTCCGCGGGCACCACGTCGGAGGGGCGGAGCGCGATGACGTCGCCCACCTGAAGGTCACTCGCGTCAACGGGATCGCAGGCGGCCGTCAGCATCCCGTGGAGGTCCTGGCCGGGGCCGTCCGGCCCCCGGCGCAGGCGGTGAGCGGTGATGCTCTCGCGCGCCAACAGGGCCTTCAGCGCCTGTTCGGCTCGCATGCGCTGGATGCCGCTGATCACGGCGTTGCCGGCCATCACCCCGCCCACCAGGAGCGAGTCGATGTTTGATCCGACGGCAGCGGACGCCGCGGCACCGAGGGCCAGCACCGGGGTCAGAGGGTCGCGCAGCTCCTCGCGCACCGCACGCAACAGCTCACCGGCATGCTGCGTCTGAGTGGCCAAGCCCAAGGACCTCACCACTGAAGTGGTGGCCCCGGCCAGCCGGTGCCGCGTCCGGCCGAGCGCTGTCGGTGCAGCGACATCAGACGTCGCGCGCACCGTGTCGGCATGTCGGCGCAACGGGTTCAGGAGCCGGAAGGCATCGTCCGCGTCCATGGCATGCCAGGCGCCACGGACATGACCGGAAGGGCAGGGTCGCCGGGCGAGGCGCATTGCCGCGCGGACACCGCCGACTTGAGCCAGAAACATGGCGCCGTGAACGGTCGACGTCGTCACACCCCACACACGGTGCCGCGCACCGGCAGCTGCGATCAACGCCCCCAGCGCGGACCCACCCGTGGACAGGCGCGCCGAGGCGGAGCTGACCTGGTGCGCTTCATCCACGGCGGACAACACACGCCACGCGTGCTCCAGCCCTGGGGCGCATACGAGGTCCGCCGACCACAGCGCCGCAGGATCCGGCCTTCCGAACTCCTCCGCAAGGGGAAGAGCCACTCCCACGTCCGCAGCTGCGAGCGCTTCGCCGTCGTAGCAGGTGATCAACGCGACAACGTGGCCGTCTTGCTGCAGGGTGCGTACCCGATCGGCCAGCGCCGTGGACGGGGGCACAGCGTGATCGGCCCACCGCAGCAACTCCGCCACGCTGGCGTGCCGGGTCATCTCCAGGCGGCGGCTACCGGAGCGGGCCGCGGCGATCACGGCGTCGGCCAGCGGATCGAGATCACATCCCACCACGACCCGCCCCAGCACCCGGCCATCCGTGTCATGCACCTCGAGATGAACGCCGGGACCGGCGTCAGCCCGCTGATCCAGGGCCTCCGGCCGGCGCCGCAGCCGCCAGTGGCCCGCTGCCCATGGACCGGGACCGGCCATGTCGTGCAGCGTCAGTCCGGTCAGCACTTTCTGCGCCGCCTGCCACAACTCTGCCTCGTCCTGCTTCCCACCGGCAGTCACCGACAGCAGCCGCACACGCGGCACGCACAAGGCACGGGAATCGATGACGACCGCGGATACCCGGTCCAGCAGGCGCAGCGCCGCCGGATTCATCGGGACCACCCCTGCCTGGGCGAGGTGACGGCCCAGCACTGAGCAGAACGCCTCACGCCCCGCTCCGGCGGCCTTGGGCGCCGTCGCCAGGATTGCCCGACCTGCCTGTTGCACGTTCCTGGTCCAGGCGGCCAGCCCGGCCCCTCCCAGTAGGGCGGCGAGCGACGTCTGCTCCGCGCACTTCTCCACCGGTCCCGCCGGCACCGCGACCGGCCGCGGCAGGGGCCTGGTCGGCTGACGCGGAAGACCGGCGCCGTCGGCCACCAGCTCGCCTTCCCGGCGCTCCCACACCGCCTGTCGGCTGCGTGCCTCCCCCAGCTTGAACCACTGCTGGAGCGCGTCCAGAGCCAGCGGCGTCATCCCGCCGGTGGCTGAGTACACCAGCGCGCCGGCGATGGCCGAGAGCGCGTCTGCGTGGGCACGGCCCACCTGTCGTACCAGCCACCGGCGCACCTGCGGCTGGGTTTCGGCCACGATAAGCGGCACCCGTACAGCGCCCGGCAACCGGGCGACCGAGGCCGTCCAGCCCACCAAGGTGCCGACCAGGCCCACGCAGTCGGAGACCAGAGCGACCTTGGCCAACACCTCCGGGACGTCATCAAATGCCGCACCCGGCCTATCCCGCGTGAACGGCTGCTCCGCGACATCATGTGCCTGCTCCATCGCACACACCGCATCCAGCAGCACCGGGAGATCGAAACCGTCCTCAGCCGCGTCGACCACCACGTGGCCCAGCGCGGCATTCACCTGTACCCAGCGCACCCCCGCGAGCTCGGCCAGCGCCGATTCCAGCCCTTCGACCAGCCGCTCCCGCTGTTTCCCCCCACCCACCAGGCCCCGCACCTCGATGTGCGCCCTGCCCGGCCGCGACCACACTCTCCTGCGGAGCCTGGCCGGACCCGCGTCCCGCATCACCTCGGCCGCCCGGACCACCTCACCGAGGACGGCATCCCCGACCCACGCAACTGCCCGCCGCCCCCGCTCCCGCGTCCGCGATACCTCTCCCGGCGCGCGCACCGCGTACGAGGCAAGCACCCCGGCAGACGCAGTCACCGCCGCGGGCGCCTCCGTCACCAACCAGCGGCCCAGCGACATCACCACACGACTTCGGAGCACCGGCGTGACTCCCTCACTCAGCCGGCGCCGTGAGGTGCGCTGTCCCCAGCCACCGTGGCCGCCGATCCCGGCAGGCGAATGTGACCTGAAATCTATATGAATCAGGCATAACGTAGGAAAATCGACGAGAGCATCGGAGTGATCAGATGGGCCCAGCGACGACTCAGAGCACCGCCGCAGCGAACACCGCCACCACAGGCGGGACAGCCCAGCACACGGCGAACGAACACGACGGACACACCATCACCATCCCGCTCGACAGCGTCGCCCACGCCGCACAAAAAGCAGTCGCTGTTCCCGTCGCCGCCGCCCAGCGCATCCTGCCCGCCAAAGGGGGACTCCCCCTCTACGTCGGACTCGGCGCCCTCGCCCTGGCAGGCGTCCTCGAATGGCCTGTTGCCGCCGGAATCGGCATCGGTTACGCGGTCCTTCGACGAGGGGGAGCCCTTCCGCCCCCGTCAGCGCAGCAGGCGCCCGCGCACCCAGTCACGATCGACGAACGCGCAACCATGAAATCCGACGCTGACAGCAGCCCCTGAAGCGATCACCCGCGCCCCGAGAACCGTGGGGACGGATTCCGCCGGCATGTCGGGGGGATCCGCGGCGTCGCGCCGATCTTGACCTCCCGGTAGGCGGCAGGATGTCTGCCTCCGGTGGTCTGGAAGCCGCGGTTCCCAACAACTCGGGCGCGGTGGGCGGATGGCGGGAGGAGGCAGGCCGCAACAGCAGCCGACCACGGGATCAGCTGTCGCGGGCTTCGTCGCGCGGCAGCGGGGAGCGGTGATGCAGTCGTGCGGCCAGTACCGCGACATCGTCCTCCGCGTGCCGGGCGTCGAGGCGGGCGAGCACCGTGTCAAGGACGTCCTCGACACCTGAGGCTGCCTTGAAGTCCACGCGGGTCAGCCGGTGCAGGGACTGGTCTATGTCCTCGCCGCGGCGCTCGACGAGCCCGTCGGTGAAGAGCAGCAGTGTCTGGGACGGGTCGAGTCGGCAGGTGGCCGGCTCATAGCCACCCAGACCGGTCCCCAGAGGGGGGCCGACCGGCACCGGCAGCAGCGAAGTGCCGGAATGACCCTCCACCACGACCGGGGGCAGATGGCCGGCGCTCGCGATGGTCACCCGGCCGCGATTGGGGTCGATCTGTGCGATGAGGCAGGTGGCGGGCCTTCGCTCTGGCTCTGCGGAGGCGAGATCGTCGAGCTGGCGCAGAACGCGGTGCGGCGGCAGGTCGGCGGAGGCGATGTAGCGCAGGGACGAGCGGTAGGCATTCATGTCGACGGCCGCTTCCAGACCGTGCCCCATGACGTCGCCGACCACCAGCAGCGTACGGCCGAAGTGCAGCCGGACGGTCTCGCACCAGTCTCCGCCGATCATGACGTTCTGCCCGACCGGGAGATAGCGAATGGCCACATCCAGATTGGGATGGGGCCGACCGGGTTCCGACAGCAGAGCGCGCTGCAGCTTGCCGACCATGCCGCTCACCGCGTCGTACTCCCGGGCGTGCCGAATGTGGGCGCCGGCGATGTCGGCGAGGCGAGCCAGTATTTCCGCCTCCGCGGGAGTGAACGGTGTCTCCTCCCGACCGCTCACCAGTACGCCGTAGGGGTGGCCGTTCGTGGCCAGCGGCACGCAGATCGCGAGCCCGCCGTCCCTGAGGACCGGATCCACAACCGGGTGCTCACCGCTGCCCGCGGCCTCCTGCGCCGCGGCCGCAACCCATCCAGCGGCGGGCAACACCGCCGGGTCACCGACGACGACCTCATACCGGGGAGGAGTCTCGACTCCGAGACGCAGAACGGCGGCCGCCCCTCCCATGAGCCCGGCGACCTCCCGGATCAGCTCAGCCCACGTGGTCTCCTCGTCGAGCGTGGTGCCGATCCGCGCCGCTGCGCGCATCGCGCTCGGCTGCGGTGGTGCGTGCCTGCCGGACACAGGCGCGCCGCCGGACTCGGACGAGCCCGGCAGCGTTGGTCTGGAAAACGACTTGGACCGTCCCGCCACGCTCACCACCCTAAACGCACGGCAATCGACATGGGTAACGTCAATGTATCGCGGTATCGAACACATTCGCGAACGTGGGGCTGGACGGTTTGCGCAATGGCGCGTGCAGAGGTCGGGATGGCGGTGGGGCCAGCCGATCGCGTCGTCACGCAGGCCCTCCTCGGCACCAGTGGGTACACACGGGCAGGCCCGCGCCGGGCGACCGCCCTCGTCTTCAGGACTGACTGCGGGGCATGTCGCTGCGTGCGGCATGGACACGGTGGTGGCATCGATCATCGACATTGCTCATTGGAGAGTGACCCGGCCGGTCGGCATCGGGCGGCTCTCGTGCCCGGCTGTGGCGAAGTGCTCTTCGGGCAGGGGCAGGGCGCGCTGCCGCAACTCGCCGGAGGCCGCCTCAGCGGCTTCGCGCAGATCGGCCAAGGTCCCGAGATCCGCCGCATCGTCGACGGCCTCCTGGACGGCATGAAGGGCAAGAACCGGATCGACGCCGTCGACGAGTTCGCCTATCCCCTGCCGGTGACGGTGATCTGCAAGCTTCTGGGCGTGCCGCTGGAGGACGAGTCACGCTTCCACCAGTGGATCGAGACCGCCCTGGACGCTTTGGACTTCGGTCCCGAGGCCGCCTCCGAAGAGATCCGGAGCCGGCAGGCCGGGGCGTGCCAGGCCGTGCAGGAGTTCGGGCAGTTCGCAGCCGGGCTGCTCGACAGGTACGCCCGGCAGCCCGGCCCGGGCATGCTCTCGGCGATGGTGAACGAGGACGGTACGGAGGGACGTATGCCCAAGGGCGTGCTCGTCAGCAACGCCCTGCTCCTGATCTTCGCGGGACACGAAACCACGGTCATCCTCATCGCCCACAGCGTGCTCACCCTGCTGCGGCACCCCGCCGCGCTCGAGAGACTGCGCCGCCGGCCGGAGCTGATCGTGCCCGCGGTGGAGGAGTTGCTGCGCTTCGAGTCGTCGGTCCAGTTCTGGCACACCCGCTCCGCCGTGGAAGACATAGACATCGCAGGCACCACCATCCCGAAGGGAGCACCGATCTTCCTGGCATACGGCTCGGCGAACCGCGACCCGAACCGGTTCGCCAACCCCGACGAACTCGACCTCGAACGCCGCGACAACCGGCACCTCGGGTTCAGCCAGGGCATCCACTTCTGCTTCGGCGCCCCGCTCGCGCGGCTCGAGGCCCAGGTCGCGGTCGGCGAGTTCGTCCGCCGGGTGGAAAACCCCCGGCTCGTCGAGGACTCGCCGCCGTACCGGCACAACCAGATCTTCCGAGGGCCGCGGCACCTGCTGGTCGACATCGACGGCATCCGCGACTGACCCGGCGTGCGTGAAGGATCACCATGAGGGCTGTTCGACTCGCCGGATGGCGGCGACCGCCCGAGCTGCGCGAGGAGCCGGTACCCGATCCCGGGCCGGGGCAGGTCCTGGTGAAAGTCGGGGGCGCCGGTGCGTGCCACTCCGATCTGCACATCATGGAGGCGCCCGCACCGCTACCCGGTTTCACGCAGATGCCCTTCACACTCGGCCATGAGAACGCGGGATGGGTGGAACGGCCGGGACCGGGCGTCACCGGGTTCTCGCCGGGAGCCCCTGTGATCGTCTATGGCTCCTGGGGCTGTCGGCTGTGCGCCAACTGCCGTCAGGGCCAGGAGAATTACTGCCAGAACCTCGGTGGTCAGGGCCCCGGCCTGCGAGGTGGTCACGACGGCGGCATGGCCGAGTACCTGCTGGGCCCGGCAGCGAGACACCTGATTCCGCTGGGCACCCTCGACCCCCGCCAGCCGCCCCGCTCAGCGACGCCGGACTCACCAGCTACCACGCCGTCAAACGGTCGCTGCACCTGCTGGGGCCGGACTCGACCGCGGTGGTGATCGGGGCCGGCGGTCTGGGTCAGACGACCATCCAGATCCTGCGCGCGCTCAGCGCGGCGACCACCGTCGTCGCCGTGGACACGGACGCCGGCAAGCTGGGCACCGCGACGCGCATGGGCGCCGACGAGGCACTTCTCTCGGGCGACGAGACGGTCACGCGCATGAAGGACATCACGGGGCGACAGGGCGCTCAGCTCGTCCTGGACATGGTCGGCGTGGCCCCGACCCTCGGATGGCTGCTCAGGTGGCCGGGATGCTCGGCCATCTGACCATCGTCGGCCTCGGCGGCGCAGCCCTGCCCGTCAACTTCTCCAGCCCGCCGCACGAGTGCTCGGTCGCCTCGCCCTACTGGGGCTCCCTCCCCGAACTGATGGAAGTGATCACCCTCGCCCAGCAGGAAAAGATCAAGATGCTGGTCGAACACTATCCCTTGGAACGCGCCGACGAGGCCTACCGGCTCTTGCGCGACGGCAGGATCGAAGGACGCGCCGTCATCACCCCCCATGCATGAGCGTCGGCATGTCGACCCGAACCGGACACCGCCACAATGTGCTGTGTCCGCCGGCGCCGGGGGCTCGGGGAAACCACACCTCAGACTCCCCCTCCGAGAGGCACGTGCCGGTGAGCGGACGGAGAAGGCTCATGGAAATCGCTCATACACCATGAACCCCTGCCCCCTCCACCGAGCAACATGAGGCTGATCGGGTGACGATGGAGATGCAAGGACGTGACGACGCTGCTCCGAGAAGGAGGCAGGTGCCATGACATCTCCTTCCGATTCCCCCGGCCCCGTGCCCCCGAGCGGCACCAAACCCCAAGGAGGCCCCCTGGCCGAAGGCATGTCCGCCGTTGCGAACATGGGCTGGCAGATCCTGCTCACCATGGGTCTCGCCACCATCGCCCTGGGCGTCATCGCCCTGGTCTGGCCAGGCGAGACACTACGCGTCGTCGGCATCCTCTTCGGCGTCTACCTGCTGGCCACCGGTGTCTTCCAACTCGCCGCCGCATTCGGCACCCACGTCGCCCGGCATCTTCGCGTACTGCACTTCATCACCGGCGCGGCCTCCATCCTGCTGGGGCTGATCTGCTTCCGGGGCACCCTGGAGTCGATTTTCCTGCTCGCCCTGTGGATCGGCTTCAGCTGGCTGATGCGAGGCACCCTGGAGACGGTCGCTGCGGCCTCCGATCAGGCCATGCCGGCGCGCGGCTGGCACGTGGCCTTCGGCATCATCGGCACCATGGCCGGCATCGTGATGATCATCATGCCGTTCGCCTCCATCGCGACACTCACCCTGGTAGTGGGCGTCATGGCCATAGTTCTGGGCCTCACCGAAGTGGTCCGCGCCATCACGACACGCGTCGAGATCGGTCACCTGGCCGCCGGCACGCCGACCCAGCGGCGCCCCCTGTTCCACGTACGTCCGCACCCCCAGCACTGATCGGCCGGACGCGGGAGGCGGTGATACTGCGCAACGGGTCATCGGCCGGCGACCGGACTTTCACGCTCCTCGAAGTGGGCGCGGTGGTGGCGATCCTGGCGCACCTGGCCAAGGCCGTGGGCGTCGATGAGGTTTCCGTCCGTGTGGCAGGGATTTGCGATCCTGAGCCGCGGTTGCGGGCGGACACTCTCATGGCGGCTTTTGCTGCCAGGCCCATCCCGTGAGGCGAGCGAACCGGCGAAGCCCTTCATGGCTTGCGGGGGTGACGCAAGCAGTCTTTGCCTGCCTGCAGGCCGCGAACTGGGCGGGGCAGGCTGTCCTTGGCTCTGCCGGCACACGCCTACCGAGCGAAACATGCCAGCTCAGCGCACTCGACCCCGCGCCTTCAGCGGCACCGGCGGCAGCTCCGGCGCAGGCAGCGGATCCCCGTCGTACCCCTTCACTTCCCCGAACCTCGACCCGCTCATCCAGTCCTCCCGGGCCTGCTCGATGTCGTGCTGCGTACGCCCGACGAAGTTCCACCACATGATCAGCTCCTCCGCGAACGGCTCCCCGCCCAGCAGCATGATTCCGGCGTCCGACTCGGCGCGCAGCGGAAGTTCGGAGCGTCCGCAGCCGAGGTAGAGCATCGAACCGGGGAGCACCGGCACGCCGTCGACGTGGACCTCGCCGGACATGGCGAGCACCCCGTACTCGAAGTCGGGCTCCAGCGGCAGGCGTACGTCGGCGCCCCGGGTGAGGGCGAGGTCCGCGCCGACGATCGGGGTGTACGTCGTACCGGGCGAGGCGGAACCGTCGAGGTCGCCGAGGATCACCGTGGCGGTCAGGCCGGGCGCGGTGACCGTGGGCAGGTCCGGGTGGTACTCGAACTTCGGCTCGGTGTGGCGGTGTTCGTCGGGCAGCGCGACCCACAGCTGGGCGCCGTGCAGGAAGCGGGCGTGCGGACGCGGGCTCTCCTCGGAGTGGCTGATCGCGCGGCCCGAGGTCATCAGCCCCAGCTGCCGGGGCCGGATCGTCTGCAGGCTGCCCGTCGAGTCGCGGTGCAGCACCTCGCCCTCGTGCAGCCAGCTGACCGTCTGCAGCCCGATGTGCGGATGCGGCGGGACCTGCATGCCCGGCTCGTCGGCGATGTCGTCCGGCCCGTAGTGGTCGACGAAGGCCCACGCGCCGATCATGCGACGGCCCAGGTTGGGCAGCAGCCGGCGCACCTCGGTCGACTCGCCCAGCTTCACCTGACGGGGGCTCAACAGTTCGCGCACGGGTTCGGCGACGACGAATCCGCGGCCGCCGCAGACGCTGGGCACGGGCGCGCGGTCAAGATTGCTCATGCCGCCCAACTTAGCGGGGCGGGCCTCGTACCGGTGAGTGCGGAAACGCGGATTTTCCTTGCTTAAGTCAATCAACTGACTTACGTTCGGGGGACGCCCACGGGTAGGAACACCTCGCGTCCCCGATGGAGGCTCGACCATGTCCCAAGCGCATCCCCGGCCCGCCGAGGCGGGGGAGTCCGCCGTGGCGCGCACGCATGTCGTCGTCGTCGTGCTGGCCCTCGGCGGGATCGTGGTCTCGCTGATGCAGACCCTGGTCATCCCGATCGTGCCCGAACTGCCCCATCTGCTGCGCGCCTCCGCCTCCGACGCGACCTGGGCGGTCACCGCGACCCTGCTCGCGGCGGCCGTCGCCACGCCTGTGATGGGCCGGCTCGGCGACATGTACGGCAAGCGCCTGATGCTGCTGAGCAGCCTGCTGATGCTGGTCGCGGGCTCGGTGACGGCGGCGCTCAGCGACGACCTCGGCCCGGTGATCGTCGGCCGGGCGCTGCAGGGCCTGGCCTCCGGAGTCATCCCGCTCGGCATCAGCATCATGCGCGACGAACTGCCCGCCGAACGCCTCGCCTCCGCCACCGCCCTGATGAGCGCCTCCCTCGGCATCGGTGGCGCGCTCGGCCTGCCCGCCGCCGCGCTGATCGCCGACCACTTCGACTGGCACATGCTGTTCTGGACCTCGGCCGCGCTCGGCGCCGTCACCGGCGTGCTGGTGCTGCTGCTCGTCCCCGAGTCGAAGGTGCGCACCGGCGGACGCTTCGACCTGCCCGGCGCGCTCGGCATGGCCGCCGGCCTGATCTGTCTGCTGCTCGCCGTCTCCAAGGGCGCCGACTGGGGCTGGCGCAGCGGCACGACGCTCGGCCTGTTCGGGGCGGCCGTCCTCGTCCTGCTCGTCTGGGGGCTGTTCGAACTGCGCACGTCCGAGCCGCTCGTCGACCTGCGGACCACCGCCCGCCGCCAGGTGCTGGTCACCAATCTCGCCTCGGTCGCCTTCGGCTTCTCCATGTTCGCGATGTCCCTCGTCCTTCCGCAGCTCCTGCAGTTGCCCAGGGCGACCGGCTACGGCCTCGGCAGGTCGCTGCTCGACGCCGGTCTGGTGATGGCACCGACCGGCCTGGTGATGATGGCCATGGCTCCGGTGTCCGCGCTCATCTCCCGCACGTGGGGGCCGAAGGTCACCCTGATGTGCGGCGCGGTGATCGTCGCCGCCGGGTACGGCCTCAACGTCGTGCTGATGCACGCCGTCTGGGAACTCCTCGTGGCCTCCTGCGTGATCGGCGCCGGTATCGGCTTCGCGTACGGCGCGATGCCCGCGCTCATCATGGGCGCGGTGGCCCCGTCCGAGACGGCCGCCGCCAACAGCCTCAACACCCTCATGCGGTCCATCGGCACCTCCACCGCCAGCGCGGTCGCCGGCGTGATCCTCGCCCGGATGACCACCACCTTCGGCACGTCACCGCTGCCCTCCGAGAACGGCTTCAAGGTGGTCATGGCCGTCGGCTCCGGCGCCGCGGTCCTGGCCCTGCTCGTCGCCGCGTTCATCCCGCGCCGGACGCTGCCGGGGGGTGCCGCGACCCGCGAGGCACCGGTGCGGGTGCCGGCCGAGGCGGAGGCACAGCCCGCCGTCACCTCAGTCGTGGACGGCGGCGCCGTACCGGCGGCCGGCAGCGCCGCCCTGGGCGGGACCCCGGTGCGCGGGCGGGTGCGCGGGGCCGGCGGCGCCGGTGTCGGCCGGGCCGCGGTCACGCTCGTCTCGCTCGGCGGCCGCCAACTCGGCCGCGCAGTCGCCGGGGACGACGGCGGCTATGCCGTCGAGGCGCCCGGGGAGGGGACGTACGTCCTCGTCGCCTCCGCCGACGGGCGCCGCCCGCAGGCCGCCACCGTGGTCGTGGGCGCCCGTCCGGTCTCGTACGACCTGCTGCTCGACGGCACCAGCCGGCTCACCGGCACGGTGCGGGCCGCGCACGACGGCGCGCCGGTCGCCGGGGCCGTGGTGGTCGTCACCGATGTGCGCGGCGAGGTACTGGCGACGGTACGGACCGACGGGCGGGGCGAGTTCGCCCTCACCGGTCTCGTCCCGGGCACGCTCACCCTCGCCGTCAGCGCACCCGGGCACCGGCCGCTCGCGCTGCCCGTGGAGATCGACGGCACCGACCTCACCCGCGTCGAGGTGGAACTGCGGCCGGGCGCCCGTGTGCGCGGCACCGTGCGTGGCGCCGGCGGGCCGCTCGGCGACGCCCGGGTGACCCTGCTGGACGCCGCGGGGAACGTCGTCGCCACGACCACCACCGGTGACGACGGGGCGTACGCCTTCTCCGACCTCGACGGCGGCCCGTACACGCTCATCGCGGCCGGCTATCCGCCCCGGGCCGGCGGAGTGACCGTCTCGGGCGCCGACGTCGAGCACCACGACATCGAACTCGCGCACCCGGGGGCGTAGTCCGGACCCGCCGGCTCAGGGGTGCGGCGCGCTCGGGGACGGCTCCGCCGCGGAGGGCGTGACCGCGCTCGGGACCGGGGAGGGCGTGAGGGTCGTCGGGTGCGGGCGGCGGGCCGGCTCGGTCGGGTGCGACGGCCCGCCGCGCACCGCGAAGAACACCAGCGCGGCCACCGCGGCCAGCGCCACCGCGCCCGCCACGGCCCGGCGCACCAGCACCCGGCGGGGCCGCAGCACAGCCGTCGGCGGGCGCAGAGGGCGCAGGTCGGCGGGGCCGACGGAACGGGCCCGCGCGGCGAGGGCGGCCCGCAGCCGCTCCTCGACCGGCGGTCGCGCGGTTCCGGTGCCGGACTCGTTCATCGCAGTCCCTCCAGACGTCGGCCGAGAGCGTCCAGGGCCCGGCTGGCCGTGGACTTGACGGCACCCCGCGACAGGCCGAGCGTCGCCGCGATCTCGGCCTCGCTCAGATGCGACCAGTACCGCAGCACCAGTACCTCGCGCTGCCGCCGGGTCAGCGTGCGCAGTGCGGTCAGCACCTCCCGGTGGTCCTCGTGCAGCAGCACGTCCTCCTCCGCGGCGGGCGCGTGCGGTTCGGGGGCGGGGGTGTGCGCCCGCACGGTCCTGCGCCGGCGCAGCACCGAGCGGGCGGCGTTGACGACGCTCGTCCTGAGGTACGCCTCCGGGTCGTCGAGTGCGGCGAGCCGGTGGCCGTGCCGCCGGAACAGCGCGGTGAAGGCGTCCTGGACGACGTCCTCGGCCGTGGGCAGGTCGTCCACGAGCAGCACCGCCAGCCGGACCAGGGCGAGCCGGCGGTGGTGGTACAACTTCTCGAAGCCCGGCGGCTGTTCGACGCCAGGGAACGCACCGGGACCGGGAGGTGCCGGATCGGCGGGGACGTCCGTGCGGGCGCGGGCGAGGACACCGCTGAGCAGCGTGCGCGTGAACCGCCGCCAAGGCGTGGGGCGTTGCGGGATGCCGGACGCCCGGTCCCAGGGCAGGGCCGCCGGTGGTGTGGCTGTCGTCATGGATCTCCCGGAGCCGGAAGCGGGGTGCCGCCGGGCGACGTACCGCTTCCGGCCCCTGCCTAGGTGGTGCTGCTCAGCGGTGCTGCGGGACGGGCGCCGGGACGGCGGTGCCGCGGTGCGGACCGTGCCCGTGCCGCGCCGGTGCGGGCACGGCGCGCGGGGTGGCGTGGGCGGGAGACGACGGTACGGGACTCGGGGCGGCCCGCGTCGGCGCCGGCACCGGGGTCGCGGTGGCGGGCACGGGGGAGGGCGTCGCGGTGTGGACCGGGGACGGTACGGGGGAGGGCGTCGCGGTGTGGACCGGGGACGGTACGGGGGAGGGCGTCGCGGTGTGGACCGGGGACGGTACGGGGGACGGTGTCGCGGTGTGGACCGGGGACGGTACGGGGGACGGTGTCGCGGTGCGCGCCGGCGCAGGAGCGGGGCTCGCGTGGCTGCCGTTCTGGGACGCCTGGGCGGTCACGGTGCCGGCGACGGCCAGGGCCGCGCCTACGGCGGAGACCCCCAGGGCGGCACGCAGCCTGCGGGTACGGCCGGAGCGGGATGCACGGTGTGCGGACATGGGTTCCTTCGGTCGTTCGGGATCGGACATCTGGTCGAAGTGGAGGCCTCCACCCGGACAGACGCCCGACCCCGAACGAGGTTGCAGGCGACGACCGACAAATTTTCCGCACCGCCGCGCGGGGCCGGCTCGGCCGCCTCAGCCCAGCTTCTTCAGCAGCTCCGCGGCGACCGGCCCCGCGGAGGCCGGGTTCTGGCCGGTGATCAGATTGCGGTCGGTCACCACGTGCGGCGCCCACGGCTCGCCCGCCCGGACGTCCACGCCCGCCTCGGTCAGCCGGTCCTGGAGCAGCCACGGGGCCCGCTCGGCGAATCCGGCCTGGCCCTCCTCCTCGTTGGTGAAGGCGGTGGCCCGGTAGCCGGCGAAGGCGTTGGCGCCGTCGGCCCGGACCGCGGCGAGCAGCGCGGCCGGTCCATGGCAGACCACGGCCAGCGGCTTGCCCGAGTCGAGGGCCGCGACGAGCAGCCGGCCCGAGCCGGCGTCCACCGCCAGGTCCTCCATCGGGCCGTGCCCGCCGGGGTAGAAGACCGCGGCGTAGTCGTCGAGGTCGACCTCGACGAGCTTGACCGGGGTGCGCAGCTCGGTCATCTCCTCCAGACCGCGCCTGATCTCGTCGGCGTTCTCCTGACCGCCGTTGACCTCGGGGGCCAGGCTCGCCTCGTCGACGTGCGGCACCACACCGCCGGGTGTGGCGACCACGATCTCGTGACCGGCGGCCTTGAGGGCGCGGTACGGGACCAGGGCCTCGTCGGCCCAGAAGCCGGTCGGGTGCAGGGTGCCGTCGGCGAGCCTCCAGTGGTCGGCGCCGGTCAGCACGAACAGGATCTTCGACATGGTTCCTTCTCCCGGAGCTGGGGTTTCCGACAGAGAAGGTAGGCGAGCCGACCCATAGGCAGCCAATGAAACGCTAAATACCTGACATCGGATCTCCTATGGGTGCCGGGGGGCACCGGCCGGTGAATACTCGGACGCGTGGAGACCGCTTCCCTCGATCTGAACCTGCTGCGCACCTTCCTCGCGGTCTACCGCTCCGGCTCCTTCACCGGCGCCTCCCGCCTGCTGGGACTGTCCCAGCCGACGGTGACGACGCAGATGCGCGCGCTGGAACGGCAGACCGGCCGGGAGCTGTTCGAACGGCTGCCGCGCGGGGTCGCGCCGACCCCGGTCGCCGACGAGCTCGCCGCCCGGATCGCCGCGCCCCTGGACGAACTGGCCGCCGTCGCCGGACCGACGGCGCCGGCCGGCGCGCGCCGCGAACCGGTGCACCTGGCCGGTCCGGCCGAAATGCTCTGCACCACCGTCCTGCCCGCCCTGGCGCCCCTGGTCGCCGAGGGCGTACGACTGCGGGTGTCCACCGGACTGACCGATCCGCTGCTGGAGGAGCTGCGCGTCGGCCGCCACGACCTGGTGATCGCCACCACCCGCCCCCGGGGCCGTACCCTGCACGCCGTTCCGCTCAGCGACGAGGAGTTCGTGCTCGTGGCCGCGCCGGGGTGGGCCGCACGGCTGGCGGACCGGCCGGCCACCGAGGGGCCCGCAGCCCTGCACGACGTGCCGCTCGTCACGTACGCCGAGGACCTGCCGATCGCCCGCCGCTACTGGCGGCACGTCTTCGGCCGCCGGCTGTCCCGCACCGCCGACGTGACCGTGCCGGACCTGCGCGGCGTCCTCGCCGTGGTGGCCGCCGGGGCCGGATTCGCGGTGCTGCCCCGCTATCTGTGCCGGGACCTGCTGGGGACCGGCGCGCTCGTGGCACTGCTGGAGCCGGAGGACCCGCCGATCAACACCGGCTTCCTGGTCCAGCGCCCCGGCGTCTGCGACAACCCGGACGTGCCGCGCGTCCGCGCGCTCCTGCTCCGGGAGGCACGCACCTGGTAGCGGTACGGCCGCGACCCTCCCAGACCGCCGGCCCGCGGACCGCCGGTCCACTCCGATGCCGGGACCGCCCAGATCTCCTCCTCGTGCCGCTCAACCCGGTAGGGGCGACGTTCTCGCAGAACCGCCTCCTTGCTCATGCCGAGCCGGCGGGCGACCGCGACGCTCGGTGCCGTTCCCCATCGGCACCCACCACTCCACCCGCTGGACGCCCCGCTCCCGGATCGCCCGGTCGACGAGCAGCCGCGCGGCCCGGGTGATCAGTGCCGCCAGGTCCGTGACGTGCCGGCGAATCGGCCGAGACGGTCGGGAACCACCTGCGCGAGCAGCAACTGCCGCCCTGCCTCCTCGTGTTCGGCGCCGGGGCCGGACGGCTCGGCCCGGTGCACGGCCTTGCCGACGTCGTGCGTGGCGGCACCGAACAGTGCCGCCCCGGCGTCGAACTCCGGCTGAGGGCAGTGCCGTCGGACCCACGGGACGAGCCGCGCCGCCACGTCGTGCACCGCTCTGGGGTGGGCCACCAGCCGGGGCGGGGCGTCCACCCGTACCAGCAGGGCGACGGCCCGCTCGGGCAGCGCGCGCAGGGGCGGGCCGCCTGTGGCGTCCGTCGCGGTGGACGCTGTGACGGGGGCTGTCACCGTGTCAGAGTAGTCATCGACGCGCAGCGGGCGGTCGGTTGACGGGGGATCCATGCACACGGTGTTCTTGCTCGGCACGGGAGCGTTCTGGACCGCGGCCTATGCGCTGCTGATCCGCACGGGCCTGCGGGAGCGCACCTTCGGGATGCCCGTCGTCGCCTTCGCCACCAACATCAGCTGGGAGTTCATGTTCGCGTTCGTGCGGCCTCCGTCCGGGGTGATGCACGTCGTCAACATCGTCTGGTTCTGCTTCGACCTCGCCGTCGGCTACACGCTCGTACGCTTCGGGCGGTCCGAATTCCCGTACCTGCCCGCCCGGTTGTTCCTGCCCGCGCTCGCCGTGCTGCTCGCCTTCGCCTACCCGGGCATGAACTACGCCTCGGAGCAGTTCGACGCGGGCGGCGGGACCATCACCGCGTTCGGCAGCAACCTGGCGATGTCCGGCATGTTCCTCGCCATGCTCGCCGCCCGGCGCGGCACGCGGGGTCAGTCACCGGGCATCGCACTGACCAAGCTCCTCGGCACGGCCTGCGCCTCCCTGTCGATGCTCACCGATCCCGACCCGGTGCCCCGCCACGACAGCGCCCTCATGTACTACCTGTACGTCGGCTGCTTCCTGCTCGACCTCGCCTATGCCGGGGCCCTGTTCGCCGTACGCCGCACCGAGCGCGCCGCACCGGTCACCACCCGGGCGTGAGGGCGCGGACGTGCAAGGTGACGCCGGGGCGGGTTCGTTCGCCGAAGCGGCCGTCCCCCGCCCTCCCCTGCGGCCAAGCGGCCGGGGGCCCGTCGCCTCCCCCGTCGAACGAGCCGTCACCCGTCGAAGCCCGTCACCCCCTCCTCCGCGAACGCGACCGCGTCCGTGTGGCCGAACAGGCCGGGCAGTCCGCCGGTGTGCACGAACACCGTCTTCTCGCCCGGCCGGACCTCACCGTCCTGGACGGCTGCGCGGAGCCCGGCCAGGGCCCGGCCCGTGTAGACCGGGTCCAGGACCAGCCCCTCGGTGCGCGCGGCGAGCCGGAGCGCCTGCCGCACGGGCTCGGTCAGCGTCGCGTACCCGGCGCCCACCTGGTCCCGGCGCACCCGCAGCTCCTGCGCCGTGACCGTCTGCGTCGCCAGCGGTGCCGCGAACCGGGCGACCGCCGCTGCCGGGTCGGCCATCGCGCCCACGTCGACGCCGAGCACCGCACCGGTGCCCAGGGCCGCGACCAGTCCGGCCATGGTGCCACCGGAGCCGAGCGCGACCACCACCGTGCGCGGCCGAGGCACCTGCTCGTGCAACTCCTCGCCGCAGCGCACATAGCCCCGTGCGCCCAGCGCGCTCGACCCGCCGAACGGGATCAGGGCGGGCCGGGCACCGCCCGCCCGCAGCCGGGCGCACACCTCGGCCGCCGCCGCGTCCAGTCCCACCTGGTCCACCTCGCCCGCCCAGGCCAGCCGCGCCCCGAACAGCCCGTCCAGCGCGAGGTTCCCGGACCGCGCGGCGCCAGGTGTGCCGCGCAGCACCAGGACGACGTCCAGGTTCAGCCGGGCGGCCGCGGCGGCGGTCAGCCGGGCGTGGTTGCTCTGCGGGGCGCCCGTGGTCACGAGCGTGTCCGCGCCCTCGGCGAGGGCCGCGCCCACCGTCCACTCCAGCTTGCGGATCTTGTTCCCGCCGCCGCCCAGACCGGTGAGGTCGTCCCGCTTGATCCACAGGTCCTCGGGTCCGAGCCCGAGCGCGGCGGCCAGCCGGGGCGCCGGTTCGACGGGAGTGGGGAAGGTGCCGAGTGGTACGGCGGGATGGCTCATCGCATACGTCCTTCGCTGCGGATCAGGCGCCGATCGCGGTCGTTCGGGAACAGTCGATCACACGGGCAGCAGCCGGGCGATCAGCGCGCTGAGCTGACGGGCCGTACGGCACTCGTGCATCTCGACCAGCTCGGCGTAGGCGGGCGCGGCCGAGTCGCCCGTGCCCCACTGGCCGCGCGGCTCGGGGTTCAGCCAGTACACGCGGCGGGCCCGCCGGGCGACCTCCCGTACGGCGGCCAGGTTCGGGTCGCTCATGTTCGTCCGGGCGTCGCCGAGCACGAACACGGTCGTGCGCGGGCCCACCGCGTCGCCGTACCGCTCGGCGAACTCGCCCAGCGCCACGCCGTAGTCGCTGCTGCCGTGCCAGCCGGTCAGCGTGGCCTCGGCGCGGATGCGGGCGCTGAGCCCGTCGGGGGCGGCGCGGCCGTGGTCGAGCAGACCGGTGACCTCGTCCAGCCGGTTGACGAAGGCGAACACCCGGATCTTGCTGAACTGGTCGTGCAGCGCCTGCACCAGCAGCATCGTGAAGTCCGAGAAGCCGGAGACGGATCCGGACACGTCGCAGAGGAGCACCAGTTCGGGGCGGACCGGGCGGCGCCGGCGCAGCACCGGGCGCATCGGTACCCCGCCCGTGGACAGCGAGGAGCGCAGGGTGCGGCGCAGGTCGACCGTGCCGCGCGCGGCCCGGCGGCGGCGTGCGGCCAGCCGGGTGGCCAGCTTGCGCGCGAGCGGCTGAACCGCCCTGCGCAGCTCGGTCAGCTGGTCCCGGTTCGCGAAGAGGAAGTCCACGCGGTCCGCGGTCGGTGCGACGCCGCGCCGGGCGATCCCGTCCCGCCCGCGCCGCTCGGCGACCCGGCGCCGCGCCTCCGCCCCGACCATCCGCCGGAACTCCGCGATCCGGCGCCGGATCTCGTCGTCCAGCAGCCGGTCGGCGAAGCCGGCACCGCTCCCGTCCCGGCCGCCGACGTCCGAGCGCACCCGGGCCAACAGGGTCTGCGGGCGCAGCCGGTCGAGCGTCTGGTACGCCGAGAAGCCGTCGGAACCCGGTGAACCGCCGTATCCTCCCAGGGCGTCGACCGCGTCGGCCGCCAACCGGGCCATGAGAGCCCGGTCGTCGGCGGCCAGCGCCCCGGCCAGCCGGTCGCGCAGCTCCTCCCGGTCCGCGCCGGGGCCGTGCGGGTCCCCGACCGTGCGGGGGAAGTACAGGTCGAAGACCGGGTCGAACACCGCCCGCTGGGCAGGGCCGTGCAGGAGCGTCGCGGCCAGCCCCTCGCGCAGCAGCTCCCGGTCCGTGAGCCCCAGCGCCTCCACCGCGCGGGCCGCGTCCACGGTCTCGCCGGTGCCGATCCGTACGCCGTGCGCGCGCAGTGCCCCGACCAGTCCGGTGATCCGCTCGGCGACCGCGGTCACAGCGCGTCCAGGTCGAGCTTCGCCGCCGCCTTCTGGATGTCGTCCTGGTGCTTGAGGATCACGCCGAGGCTGTCCCGGACGACCGTCCCGTCGAGGGTGTCGGCGCCGAGGGCCAGCAGGGTGCGGGCCCAGTCGATGGTCTCGGCGACGGACGGCGTCTTGCGCAGGTCCATCGCGCGCAGCGCCCCCACCACCCGCACCACCGACTCGGTCAGCGCCGGGCCGAGGCCGGGCACCTTCAGCCGTACGATCCGCCGCTCCAGCTCCTCCTCGGGGAAGCCGATGTGCAGGAACAGGCAGCGCCGGCGCAGCGCCTCGGACAGCTCCCGGCCGGCGTTGGAGGTCAGGACGACGAACGGGCGGCGGGTGGCGGCGACCGTGCCCAGTTCCGGGACCGTGATCTGGAAGTCGCTGAGGACCTCCAGCAGCAGGCCCTCCATCTCCACGTCGGCCTTGTCGGTCTCGTCGATCAGCAGCACCGTCGGTTCGTCGCCCCGGATGGCGGTGAGCAGCGGGCGGGGGAGCAGGAACTCCTCGCTGAAGATGTCGGTGCGGGTCTCGTCCCAGCTCTCCTCGCGTCCGGCGCTGATCCGCAGCAGTTGCTTGGCGTGGTTCCACTCGTACAGCGCCCGGGACTCGTCCACGCCCTCGTAGCACTGCAGCCGGACCAGCCGGGCCCCGGCGACCTGGGCGACGGCCTTGGCCAGCTCCGTCTTGCCGACGCCGGCGGGGCCCTCCACCAGCAGCGGCTTGCCCAGCCGGTCGGCGAGGAAGACGGTCGTGGCGACGGCGGGCGAGGCGAGGTAGCCGGTCTCGGCGAGGCGGGCGGAGACGTCGTCGACGGACGTGAACAACGGGGCCTCCGGCGGGTCGGGGAGTGGTGTCCGGGCAGCACTATCTAAGCGCTTGTTCAGGACCTCTGTCCAGAGATATACACCGATCGGTTTCCGCTCCTCCCCGGATGCGGTTAACCTCGCTGCATGGCCTCCACAGACAAGGTGTCCCCGCGCGACCGGCTGCTCGACGCGGCGGCCCGCCTCTCCTACCGCGACGGCGTCTGCGTCGGCATCGAGGCGCTGTGCCGGGAGGCCGGCGTCTCCAAGCGGTCGATGTACCAGCTCTTCGACAGCAAGGACGCGATGCTGGCCGCGAGCCTGGAGCGGCGCATCCCGTGGTTCGACGCCCAGCTGACGCACCCCGACCCGGAGTCCGCGACCCCGCGCGAGCGCATCCTGTACGTCTTCGAACGCCTGCAGCGGGCCTCGGTGGACGCCGACTACCGCGGCTGCCCCTACCTGGCCGTCCTGGTGGAGGTGAAGGACCCGGAGCACCCGGCGACCGTCGTCGCCCGCGCGGTCAAGCAGCGGCTGGCCGAGACCTTCCGGGCCGAGGCGCAGCGCGGGGGCGCCCGCGACCCCGAGCTGCTCGCGCGCCAGCTCGTGCTGGTCTTCGACGGTGCCAGCGCCCGGGCCGGCGCGAAGGTGGAGCGCCTGGACGACGGGCTGGCCACGACCACGGTGACGGCGCTGCTGGACGCGGCGGGGATGGAGTAGCGCCCCCGAGAGCACGGCCGAAGGAGCGCGGGGCCGGGTCCGACGTGCGGCCACCGCCGCGCGGGCGCTACCGGCCACGTCGGCGCCGCACCCGGCCGACGGGCACCCCGCGGCCCCGCCCCTCGCGGCCCCTGGGGCGGACCGCACCCGGACGGGGCAGCCCAACGCGCCGCCCCCGCGCCCCGCCCGGTCCAATGAAACCGTGACCGCGCCCCCCGACGACTGCCTCGCGCGCAACGAATGGATCTGCGGCGCCTACCTGAGCAGCCGCCGCCAGATCCTCCTCGACGCCGTCGTCCAGCACCTCGAACTGACCTCCCTGTCCGTCCTCATCGGGCTGGCCGTCGCGCTTCCGCTCGCGGTGACGGCCCGCCGCTGGGGCTGGGCGGCCGGGCCCGTCCTCGCCGTGACGACGATCCTCTACACGATCCCGTCCCTGGCGATGTTCTCCCTCCTCCTGCCCCTGTACGGACTCTCGGCCACACTCGTGGTCGCCGGACTGGTGCTGTACTCGCTGACCCTGCTCGTCCGGAACATCCTCGCGGGCCTGCGCGCGGTCCCGGAGGAGACCCGGCAGGCCGCCCGCGGCCTGGGCTACGGCCCGATCCGACTGCTGCTCACCGTCGAACTGCCGCTCGCCCTGCCCGCCGCGATGGCCGGCCTGCGCATCGCCACCGTCTCCGCGGTCTCCCTGGTCACGGTGGGCGCGATCGTCGGCTTCGGCGGCCTCGGCAACCTCATCTACGCGGGCATGAACACCTACTTCAAGGCCCAGGTGCTCACCGCGTCCGTGCTGTGCGTGCTGATCGCCGTCGCCGCCGACCTGCTCCTGCTGGGCGTACAGCGGCTGATCACGCCGTGGACGAGGGCGGGCCGTGCACGAGCGCCCGCGGGACGCGGGCGGTCACGCTTCGGGGTCCCCGGGACCAAGGCGGGGCGCGCATGAGTGCTCCTGGGGCAGGTGCGGGGCGCGTATGAGCACACTCACCGCGACCTGGCACTGGCTCACCGACCCCGCCCACTGGTCGGGCGACGACGGCGTCTGGCACCGGCTGTTCCAGCACCTGGCGCTCACCGTCGTCTGCCTGGTCCTCAGCTGCCTGATCGCACTGCCCGTCGCACTCAGCCTCGGCCACCTCGGCAGGGGCGGTGCGCTCGCCGTCAACATCTCCAACATCGGCCGGGCCGTGCCCACCTTCGCCGTCCTGGTCCTGCTGCTCCTGACCCCGGTCGGCAGGTGGGGCGAGGGGCCCACGGTGGTCGCTCTGGTGCTGTTCGCCGTCCCCCCGCTGCTCACCAACGCCTACGTCGGCGTGCGCGAGGTCGACCGCGGCGTCGTCCAGGCGGCCCGGGGCATGGGCATGACCGGACGGCAGATGCTGCTGCGGGTGGAGCTGCCCCTCGCGCTGCCGCTGGTCATGAACGGGGTGCGGATCGCCGCCGTCCAGCTCGTCGCGACCGCCACCATCGCCGCGCTCGCGGGCGGCGGCGGGCTCGGCCGGATCATCACCGCCGGCTTCAACCTCGCCAGTACGCCCCAGGTGGTCGCGGGCGCCCTGCTCGTCGCCGGGTTCGCGCTCGTCGTCGAGGGCGTCTTCGAGATCGCCGAGCGGCTGGCACCGGTGTGGGCGCGGGGCGGCCGATGAGACGAGCCCTCACAGCGGTCACGCTGCTCATCCTCACCGCCTGCTCCACCGGACCCTCCCTGGAGAACCGCGGCCAGGTCACCGCACCGCCCGGCGACAGCCACCACCTGACCATCGGCTCCGCCGGCTTCACCGAGAGCGATCTGCTGGCCCAGATGTACGCCCAGTTGCTGGACCAGGCCGGCTACAAGACCTCGATCCTCACCGTCGCCAACCGGGAGCTGTACGAACCCGCGCTGGAATCCGGCCAGATCGATGTCGTGCCCGAGTACGCGGCCACCTTCGCCGACTGGCTGAACGCCAGGACCCACGGCGCCGACGCGCACCCCGTCGGCTCGCCCGACCTCGGCGCCACGATGAAGGCCCTGCGCGCGCTCGCCACGCCCCGCGGACTCACCGTGCTCCCGCCCGGCCGGGCCGTCGACCAGAACGCCTTCGCGGTGAGCGCCGCCTACGCCCGGCAGCACGACCTCAAGACGCTCGGCGACCTCGGCGCCGCGAAGCTGAAAGTACGGATCGCCGCGGGTGACGAGTGCGTCCAACGGCCGTACTGCGAACCGGGGCTGAAAAAGGTGTACGGCATCGACGTCACCGGCGTCGATCCCAAGGGCGTCGGCACCACCCAGGCCAAACGGGCCGTGCAGGAGGGCCGGGACCAGATGGTGCTGACCACCACCACGGACGCCACGCTCGACTCCTTCGGCCTGGTCCTGCTCGCCGACGACAGACACCTCCAGAACGCCGACTACGTCGTCCCGGTCGTCAACCGGTCCCGCGCGGGCAGCGAGCGCGTCGCGAAGGCGCTGGGCGAGCTCAACGACGTCCTCACCACCCAGGACCTGGCGGCGCTCGGCCGGCAGGTGGACAGCTGGCGGCGGCTGCCCGCCGAGGTGGCCCGTACCTATCTGAAGGACAAGGGCCTGCTGAGTCCCTGATGGGCGTGACGCGAGGGGCCGCGGACCGGGTCGCCCCGCAACGAGTGGGCGGCATGGCGGTGACGACCCGGCGTCACCTCGGCGTGCCGCAGTCCGTGGCGTCGGGGAACCTGAGCGACGGTGACCCACGCGCCTTCGACCGCCAGCCGGCCACGACGTGCGGTCACGCGTCCGCCACCGAGTCGAACGCCACCTGCCCGCGCGCCACCCCCCGCGCCTCCGCGTCCACCGAACGGCGCAGCGCCTCGTGCAGCTTGGCCGGGGTGAGCACCCCGAGGAAGCGCGCGCCGTCCAGCACCGCGACCCATCCGGCGTCGTACTGGAGCATCATCCCGAACGCCTGTTTCAGCGGCGCGCCCACCGGCACCCACGCGGTCATCCGGTGGGTGCGGTCCCCGACCGTGCCGCCCCTGGCCAGCTCGTCCATGCCGGCCCAGCCGTGCAGATCGCCGTGCGGGTCGAGGACGACGGCCCACCGCGCGCCCTCGGACCGCAGCCGCTCCAGGGCCCCTGCGGCGGGCTCGTCCGGCCTGGCCACGGGCGGCTGTTCCAGGTCGTCCGGCTCGATCGCGGTGACCGACAGCCGCTTCAGCCCGCGGTCGGCGCCCACGAAGGAGGCGACGTACGGGGTCGCCGGCGCGCCGAGCACCGCGCCCGGCGTGTCGAACTGCTCGATCCGGCCCTCGCCGTAGACGGCGATGCGGTCGCCGAGCCGGACGGCCTCCTCGATGTCGTGCGTGACCAGCAGCACGGTCTTGCGCACGGCGGCCTGCATCCGCAGGAACTCGTCCTGCAACTGCTCGCGCACCACCGGGTCGACGGCGCCGAACGGCTCGTCCATCAGCAGCACCGGCGGATCCGCCGCGAGCGCCCGCGCCACTCCGACCCGCTGCCGCTGCCCGCCGGACAGCTGCTCCGGGTAGCGCGGCCCGTACGTCTCCGGGTCCAGCCCCACCAGATCGAGCAGCTCGGCGGCCCGCGCCCGGGCCTTGGCCCGCTTCCAGCCGAGCAGCGCGGGCACGGTCGCGGTGTTGTCCAGGACGGTGCGGTGCGGGAAGAGGCCCACCTGCTGGATGACGTACCCGATGCGGCGGCGCAGCCGCACCGGGTCGACGGCGGTGACGTCCTCGCCGTCGACGTAGATCCGCCCGGCGCTCGGCTCGATCAGCCGGTTGACCATCATCATGGTCGTCGTCTTGCCACAGCCCGAGGGGCCGACGAGCGTGACCAGCTCACCCTCGGCCACCTCGAAGGACAGGTCGCGCACAGCCGTCGTACCGTCCGGGTACCGCTTGGTGACCTGCTCGAACCGGATCATTCCCTCACGCTAACGGGGCCGCTCACGCGGCGCGCGGCGGTGACCTCCGCCGGGTGGCGCGGGGCGGCCCCGGTCGGGGGACCGCCCGTCCGGCGGACAGTGACACACCCGCGTCCAGGCGGTCCCGTCAGCCGAGCAGGATCACCTCCAGTTTCCGTGGACCGTGCACGCCCTCCACCCGGTCCAGTTCGATGTCACTGGTGGCCGACGGACCGGAGATCCAGGTCAAGGGGCGGGTCGGGTCGAGGCGTTCGAGGGCCTGGGGGACCGAGGAGACGACCTGGCCGGGGACCTGGACGACACAGATGTGATGGTCCGGGACGAGGGAGATCCGGCGCCGGCCCTGGTCGGGGGAACCGTCCAGGACGATCGTGCCGGTCTCGGCGATGGCCACGGCACAGCCCGTCACCACGCTGTCCACCCGGTCCAGCTCCTGCGGGGTGCTCTCCGGCCGGTCGTCGATCCGCACGGGGGCCGAGGCGGCCAGCCACTCCGGCGGCAGCCCGGGCGGCACCAGCACCTCCCGGGAGCCGTGCGCGGCCAGCAGCCGCATGACGAGGAGCGGCATCTCCTCGACGTCGCTGCGGTGGACGACGGCCCGGTAGTCCGCCAGGTTCTCGGCCAGCAACTCCACCGTCTGCTCGGTCGTGCGCTGCCCGTGCTCGCGCAGATAGGTACGGGGCAGCGCCTGCGCGTAGGCCCTCTCGTCCGGTGCCGTGTCGGCGAGCGCCCGTCGCACGCGGCCCAGAATCCTCTCCCTGCTGCTCACTCGGCAGCCCCCTTCTCGCCGTTGTCGCCGTGTGCGCGCCGCCACCAGTCCCGGAAGGGGGCCGGCGGTACGGCCGGCAGGTCCCGCGTGCCGCTCCACGCCCTGCCCGGGCCCGGCAGGCTACGGGGATGCAGGCGGCGGGTGCGGGAGGCGAGCCGTTGGCCGGTGCGCAGGGCGGCCGGGTGGCTGAACGTCCAGCGTGCCGCGCGCATGGCCGCCCGTTCGGCCGCGTGCCCCTTGGCGGGCTTGAGGACGACCTTGTTGCCCCCGCGTGTCGCCGGACCGCCCTGGACGACCCGCTCGCGCAGGTGGACCAGGACTTCGGGGATGTCGATGGCGACCGGGCACACCTCGTAGCAGGCCCCGCACAGACTCGACGCGTACGGCAGCGAGGCGTCGATCTCGCTTTCCGTGCCCCGGAGTTGGGGGCTGAGGATCGCGCCGATCGGACCCGGGTAGACCGAGCCGTAGGCGTGTCCGCCGGCGCGTTCGTAGACGGGGCAGACGTTGAGGCAGGCCGAGCAGCGGATGCAGCGCAGGGCCTGGCGGCCGACCTGGTCGGCGAGGGTGTCGGTGCGGCCGTTGTCGAGCAGCACCAGATGGAAGGTGCGGGGCCCGTCGTCGTCCGTCGTGCCGGTCCACATGCTCGTGTACGGGTTCATGCGCTCGGCGGTGGAGGAGCGGGGGAGCGTCTGCAGGAAGACCTCCAGGTCCCGCCACGTCGGCACGATCTTCTCGATGCCCACGACCGAGATGAGCGTCTCCGGCAGGGTGAGGCACATCCGCCCGTTGCCCTCGGACTCGACGACCACGAGGGTGCCGGTCTCGGCGACCATGAAGTTGGCGCCGGAGACGCCGACCTTGGCCCGCAGGAACTTCTCCCGCAGATGCAGCCGGGCGGCCTCGGCGAGCTCGGCGGGTGTGTCGGTCAGCCCCTCGGGAGCCGGACGTCCCCATGCGCCCATCTCCGAGCGGAAGATGTCCCGGATCTCCCCCCTGTTGCGGTGGATGGCGGGGACGAGGATGTGCGAGGGCCGGTCCTTGCCCAACTGCACGATCAGCTCGGCGAGATCGGTCTCGTAGGCGTGGATGCCCTCCTTCTCGAGGGCCTCGTTGAGCCCGATCTCCTGCGTGGCCATCGACTTGACCTTGACGACCTCCGACTCACCGGTCTCCTTGACGAGACCGGCGACGATCCGGTTGGCCTCGTCGGCGTCCGCCGCCCAGTGGACCGTACCGCCCGCCGCGGTGACCGACTCCTCCAACCGCACCAGGTACCGGTCGAGATGGCGCAGCGTGTGGTCCTTGATCAGGCGGCCCGCCTCACGCAGCGCCGCCCAGTCGTCCAACTCCGCCACCGCACGGGCCCGCTTGGCGCGGATGGTGTGGGTGGCGTGCCGCAGATTGCCGCGCAGAGTGGGGTCGGCCAGGGCGACGTGCGCCGCCTCCGGGAAAGCCGGCATGCCCACGAACGTACCGCTCATACGGCGGGCTCCTCCTCCGTGCTCGCCAGGATCTCCGCGATGTGCACCGGCCGCATGTCCGTACCCAGCCGGCTCATCATGCCGCCGATGTGCATCAGACACGAGTTGTCGGCCGCGCACAGCACCGACGCGCCCGTCGACTCGGCGCTGCGTACCTTGTCCGTGCCCATCGCCGCCGACACCTCGGCGTTCTTCACCGCGAACGTGCCGCCGAACCCGCAGCACTCCTCGGCACCCGGCAACTCCACCAGCTCCAGGCCCTTGACCGCCCGGAGCAGCCGGCGCGGCCGGTCGCCCAGACCGAGCGAGCGCAGGCCGTGACAGGTCGGGTGGTAGGTCACCGTGTGCGGATAGGAGGCGCCGACGTCCGTCACCCCGAGCACATCCACCAGGAACTCGGTGAGTTCGTACGTCTTCGGCACCACCGGTGCCAGCGTGCGCGCGAGCGAGTCTCCGCGCCCCTCGGCACGCGCCCGCTCGCCCATCCGTGGATACAGTTCCCGCACCATCGCCCCACAGGACCCGGACGGGGTCACGATCGCCTCGTAGGAGCCGAAGACATCGGAGAAATGCCGGGCCAGCGGCTCGGCCTCGTGCCGGTAACCGGTGTTGTAGTGCGCCTGCCCGCAGCAGCTCTGCCGCATCGGGAAGTCGACGTCGACACCCAGTCTGGTCAGCAGTTTCACCACGGCACGGCCGGTGTCCGGATAGAGCGTGTCGTTGACACAGGTCAGGAACAGGGCGACACGCATCGCGGCTCCTCGGGATCGGTCATCGGACGAGTGCAGGGTAGTAGGCGGACACCGCCGACGGGAGAGGGCGGCTCACCGCGTGGCGAGCCGCGCCTCGGCCGACCGCCAGCGGCCGCCGTCGCCACGGGGCGCGTACCGGGTCAGCGGCTGGGTACGGGTGAGCAGCCCGCGCATCTCGGCCAGGTCGCCGCCCAGCCCCTGGGCACGGGCCTGGACCAGCACGTTGCCGAGGGCCGCCGCCTCCGTCGCTCCGGCCACCACGGACAGCCCGCAGGCGTCGGCGGTCGGCTGGCACAGCAGCGCGTTGCGGGTGCCGCCCCCGACCACGTACACCACGTCCACCGGACGGTCGGCCAGCCGCTGCGCGTCCGCCACGGCCCGCCGGTGGGCCAGGGCCAGCGAGTCCAGGAGGCACCGCGTGACCTCGGCCCACGCTGAGCCCCGCCTTCCGCGGGGCTGACCCGGAGTTCAGTAACAATCCATGATCCCGGGGGTCGGCGGAGGCCCGGTCATGTGCTGAACTGGGACCCGTCCGTCCCATCCGTCCCGGGAGACCCGTTGAGCCTCAGCTACCGCCAGCCCGGCGTCATCCTCACCGACCGCCGTTTCACCGTGCCCCTCGACCACACCGACCCGGACGGCGAGACGATCGAGCTGTACGCCCGTGAGGCGGTCGCGAGCGACAAGGCCGGGCGGGAGCTGCCGTGGCTGCTGTATCTCCAGGGTGGTCCCGGCTTCGGGGCGAATCGTTTCGTCGGACGTCAGGCCTGGCTCGACCGGGCCTTGAAGGACTACCGGGTCCTCCTCCTCGACCAGCGCGGCACCGGCAGCTCCACTCCCGCCACCCGGCAGACGCTCCCGCTGCGCGGCGGCCCCGCCGACCAGGCCGAGTACCTCACCCGCTTCCGCGCCGACGCGATCGTCCGGGACTGCGAGGCCATCCGCCCGCAGGTCACGGGGGGCGCGCCGTGGACCGTGCTCGGCCAGAGCTTCGGCGGTTTCTGCACGGTGTCGTACCTCTCCCTCGCCCCCGAGGGCCTGGACACCGCGGTCATCACCGGAGGCTTGCCCTCCCTGCACGCCCACGCCGACGACGTCTACCGCGCGGCCTACCCGCGCATCGAACGCAAGGTCACCGCGCACTACGCCCGCTACCCGCAGGACATCGAGCGGGCCCGCCGTGTCGCCGACCACCTTCTCACCCACGACGTGGTCCTCCCCAACGGCTACCGGTTCACCGTCGAGGCCTTCCAGTCCCTGGGCCTGATGCTGGGCACGAGCGACGGCAGCCACCGGCTGCACCACCTCCTGGAGGACGCCTTCGTGCGCACCCCGGGTGGCCCGGAGCTGTCCGACGCCTTCCAGGAACAGGCCCAGTCCCTGCTGTCGCACGCCGCCCATCCCCTCTACGCGCTCGTCCACGAGTCGATCTACGGCCAGGGCGCCCGCCCCACCGCCTGGGCCGCCGAGCGGATCCGCGCCGAGTTCCCGCAGTTCGACGCGGCCAAGGCGCTCGCGGGTGACACGCCGGTGCTGTTCACCGGCGAGACCGTCCATCCCTGGATGTTCGAGACCGACCCGGCGCTGCGCCCGCTGCGCGAGACGGCCGACCTGCTCGCCGCCCGCACCGACTGGCAGTCCCTGTACGACCCCGCCCGACTCGGCGCGAACGAGGTCCCGGTCGTGGCGGCCGTCTACCACGACGACATGTACGTCGACACCGGGCACTCCCTGGAGACTGCCCGCGCCGTCCGCGGTCTGCGCACCTGGGTCACCGACGAGTTCGAGCACGACGGCCTGCGCGCGGGCGCACCGCGCGTCCTGGACCGCCTGCTCGCCCTGGCCCGCGACGAGGCGTGAGGCCGGGGGGGCGGCGGGAACGGCACGGGGAGCTTCGACGACAGTACGTCGTCATGAACCGCCCGTCGACGAGCGGCGTGCGGGCCGGTGTCCACCGGGCTCGGCCCGCCCGCGTGCCTGTGCCGGTATCCCGACCGCCGACACGGCCCGGCCCGGGGTGCGGTGGCCGCCCTGCGTCGCGCGCGCTGCGACCCCCTGTCTTCACCGGTGCGCTGCCCGTGGTCGGCGCCGCACGCGCCGTCGTGACGCAACGAGTCGCCCGGTCAGAGGAGTTGCCATCGGGACGCGACGGCATAGTCTGCGGCCATGAGCGAGCCGAAGATCACCCAGCTGCAGCCCCTGCCCGACGACTGGCAGCGTGCCCTCGCCGTGGTCGCGCACCCCGACGACCTCGAGTACGGGTGCTCGGCGGCCGTCGCCGCCTGGACCGACGCCGGCCGCGATGTCGCCTACGTGCTGGCCACCCGCGGCGAGGCGGGCATCGACACGCTCGACCCCGCCGTCTGCGGCCCGCTGCGGGAACGGGAGCAGCGGGCGAGCGCAGCCGTCGTCGGTGTCCGCACCGTGGAGTTCCTCGGCCACCGGGACGGAGTGATCGAGTACGGACCCGCGCTGCGCCGGGACATCGCCGCGGCGATCCGCCGTCACCGGCCGGAACTCGTCCTGACCCTCAACCACCGTGACACCTGGGGCGATGCCGCCTGGAACACCCCGGACCACGTCGCCGTGGGCCGTGCCACCCTGGACGCTGTCGCCGACGCCGGCAACCGGTGGATCTTCCCGGAACTCACCGAGCAGGGCCTCGAGCCGTTCACCGGTGTACGCCGGGTGGCGATCGCGGGCTCCAGCCGGCCCACCCACGCGGTCGACGCGCGGCCCGGCCTGGAGCGGGCGGTGCGCTCGCTGCTCGAGCACCGCAGCTACCTCGAGGCATTGACCGATCAGGACCCCGAAACCTACGTCCGCGACTTCCTGACCGAGCAGACCACCGCCGTCGCCGACCGCTTCGGCGGCGCACCGGCGGTGGCCTTCGAGGTCTTCGGTCGCTGACCGCGCCGGCTCCCCCGAGACCAGGACACGGGGTCTGGCGAACAAGCTCCCCGGGGCCGCGGCCCCGTCACACCTGCGGCACGCCGGCGGTCTCAGCGGAGGACGGGGCGGCCGCCGCCCGGCACCAGCCGTGCGTGCTGCCCACGGTCGCAACGCAGGAGCCGCTCGTCGAGTCCCAGTTCGCGCGCCGCGGCCAGGAAGTCGTGCAGCGGAGAACGGAAGACGGTGTAGTCGTCATAGTGCACGGGCAGGACGCGCCGGTAGTCGAGACGCCGGGCCAGTTCGGCTCCCTGCGCGCCGTCCATGGTCACCACGAAGCCCCCGGGCAGCTGGGTGCCACCCAGATGGAGCACCGCCAGGTCGGCGTCCGGGAACCGCTGGGCGATCTCGTCCAAGCCGTCGAACACCAGGGTGTCCCCCGAGACGTACAGCCGCAGCCGGACCGGCCCGTTCGCACGACCGAATTCCAGCATGCTGCCCATGACGGGAGGCAGGAGCCCGCGCAGCACGGGTTGCAAGGCGTGTCGTCCGGGCAGCGACGTCACACGGACCTGCGCCGCACCGCGCCCGAGCGTGCAGCTCTCCCAGGTACGCAGCCCTCCCGCCCTGCGGAACCCCTGCCAGGCGCGCAGTCGGCGCGCCGCGTGCCGTGTCGTGACGATCGGTGTCGAGCGGTCCAGGTGGCCTCTGGCCCGGCGGTCCCAGTGATCGCCGTGCAGGTGTGAGAGGACGACGCCGTCCAGGCGGGGAAGGTCCGCCACGTCCAGGGCCGGCTCGGTGAGTCGCCGGCTGACCAGTCCGTAGCCCAGGTGTGCTCGCTCGCCGCGGTGGAGGAAGTTGGGGTCCGTCAGCAGGGACAGCTCGCCGAACCGCAGCAGGACCGTCGCGTTGCCGATGAAATGGAGCTCCAGCGAAGTGTCGTCGAGTGCATCGTCGAAGGTGGTCATAGGGGTCCTTGCCCGACGGGACGCGCCCGTCTGAGAAACCGGAGTCTGTTCCCTCGGGCCGGGTTCCCCGCACAGCCCATTGCACAAGCCGCGGACCGGGAACCTGCACCGGACGACGGGCGGCTGAGCCGGGGAGCCGGCCGGCGTGGTGGAGCCGAGCGGCGCCGGGTGGACGGGCGGGGTGTCCCTCGCGGGCGTCAGCGTGCCGACTGGTGCGCCGGGCAGCCGTCGGCCGGGGTGGCGACCGCACCGGCCCCGGTGGCCGTGTCCGTCGCAGGGCTCGCCGGCGGCTGCGCCGCGCTCCCGGGCAAGCTCACCCCGGGTGCGGGTCCTGCCTCCGTCGCGGGTTCCGGTGTCCGCACCGGCGTCGGCCGTCGCTCCAGGTGCAGCCGCAGCCCCTCCGGCATCACCGTCAGCCGCTCGGTCACGGTCAGCCGGTAGGCCGGGTCGGCCCGCAGCTCGTAGCGGCTTAGCAGCAGGCCGAGGACCAGGGTCGCCTCGTGGAGGGCGAACTGGCGGCCGATGCAGGCCCGGGCGCCCGTGCCGAACGGCTTGAAGGTGTGCGGAGGCCGGGCCCGGACGGCCTTGGCGTCGAAGCGGTCCGGGTCGAAGCGCTCCGCGTCCTCGCCCCACACCTCCGGGTCGCGGTGCAGCATCGGTGTCAGGACCAGCGCCCACGCGCCCCGGTGCATCGGGTGGTCGCCGGCGAGCACGGTGTCGTGCCGGGCCTCACGGGCGAACGCCGGCGCGGTCGGCCACAGCCGGAGGGACTCGTCCAGCACTCGGCGCACATACCGCAGCTTGGCCACCTGGTCGTAGCCGGGCTGCGCGGTGTCGCCCCAGACCCGGTCCACCTCGGCGCGGGCCCGGGCGGCGATCTCGGGGTGCCGGGCGAGGTAGTACAGGGCGAAGGAGAGCGCGCCCGAGGTGGTCTCGTGGCCCGCCACCAGGAACGTGATCACCTGCTTGCGGACGTTTTCCGCCGACAGCTTCTCGCCGGTGTCCGGGTGCGCCGTCCGAAGCATCCGGTCCAGCAGGTCGCCTTCCCCGCCGCCCGACCGGCGCCGGTCCGCGACCAGGTCGTCGACCGTGCGGTTGAGACGGGCCATGTCGGCCGCGTTGCGCCGGGCGGCGGAACGCAGCAGCAGCGGGGCGAGCGGCGCGGGCACGCTGTTGAGGCGCTGGGCGTAGGTGAGCGTGCCGACCATCGCGGTGACGAAGGGGTGCGGCCGTTCCCGCTCGAAGGAGCCGAAGTCGTGCCCGAACCCGGTCCGCGAGATCGTCTCCAGGGTCAGCTTGGTCATGTCCCCGGGCACGTCGACCGTGCGCCCGGCCGCCGCCTCACGGTCCCAGTGGTCGGTCAGCCGGCCGGCGACCGACAGCATCATCCCGTGGTAGCCCTCCATGGCCTCGCGGCTGAAGCCGGGCGCAAGGACGTCGTGCGCCAGCTGCCAGTTGGGCTCGTGGTTGTACGCCGTGAACAGGCCGTCCCCGGCCACCGGCCGGAGGTTGGCCACGCCCAGCCCGACGTGCTTGGCGAACCGGGACTCGTCGGCCAGGTCCGCGACCAGCGGCGCGCCCCACACGAACACGAACTCCTTGCCGAAGGCCCGCCGGCGGAAGATCGGCCCGAGGTCGCGCGCGAACCGCATGGAGTCCTGCAGCGGCCTGCGCCGGTCGACCCCGAGCACATCGCCGAGCAGCGGCACCCGGCGCGGCGGATGCGGAATGCGGTGCAGCTCGGGCCAGCTCAGTTCGGCGCTCCGGAAACCCTTCGGAAGCCCCGTCCCGGTCGTGTCCGTCGTCTCCGCCATGACGCCGATCTCCCTTGATCCAGCGGGCCTTGAACCTGTGACCTGAATTCGCGAGGTGAATCTGTGACGAGCTCGTGTTGTACGTGGATTCAATAGTGGTCCAGTGTGGTCCGCCCGTTGAACCCACGTCAAGTAAGGTGACCGCATGGCCGCGAACCAGGGGGAGCGAGCCCGGCGCAGGCTCAGCACCGGGGAGCGCCGCGAGCAGCTGCTTACCGTCGGTGCGAAGCTCTTCTCCGAGAGCCCCTACGACGACGTGTGGATCGAGAGGGTCGCCGAGATCGCCGGGGTCTCCCGCGGGCTGCTGTACCACTACTTCCCGACCAAACGGGACTTCTTCGCGGCGGTCGTCGAGCGCGAGAGCGAGCGGATGCTGCGCATGACGGCGGCCGTGCCCGGTGTGCCGGTGCGCGAGCAGCTCACCGCCGGCCTGGACACCTACCTCGGTTACGTCCAGGCCCACGCCCATGGCTTCCGCGCCTTCCATCGCGCGGACGCGGCCGGTGACCAGGCCGTGCGCCGGGTCTACCGGCGGGCCCTGGCCGCGCAGGAGCGGCAGATCCTCGCCGCGCTCGCCGCCGACCCCGAGTTCGGGCCCGCCTTCGAGGGAGCCCCGCAGGTGCGCCTGGCCGTGCGCGGCTGGCTCGCCTTCACGACGGCCGTGTGCCTGGAGTGGTTGCGCGGCGGGGAGTTGAGCCGCGAGCAGGTGCGCGACCTGTGTGCGCGGGCGCTGTTGGGTGTCATCGCCTGAGCGCCGACTGATCCTTTGCGCCGGTGGGGTGTGGTTGGCGTGCGTCCCGATCTCCGATAGCTTAGGCAAGGCTAACCTAAGGAGGTCGGAGGATGGGTGACACACAGGACTGGACGGCCGCACCCGGCGCGGCGGAACGGGCCCGGTCGGTGCTGGCCACCGCCTGGTCGTGCGCGGTGACCGCGGGCGGTGCCCGCGAGGAGTACGTCGGTGCGCACAGCGTGACCGACGGCGGCGCCGTGCGGCTGGCGGTGCCCGACGACAGCTCCCTGCTGACCGAGGCCGTCTGCGCCCCGCGCCAGGAGCCCTCCGCCGTGCTGGAGTTCGCCGACGTGGCGCCCGTACCGGTCCGGGGGCGTATCCGGGCCCGGCTCCACCTCGCAGGCCGGTTGGTGCCGGACCGGGGCACCCTGCTGTTCCGGCCCACCCGGGTGGTGCTGCGGCAGCCCTCGGGGGCCGTGGTCGTCGACCTGGACGAGTTCGCCGCCGCCCGGCCCGATCCCCTCGCCGAGGCCGAGGCCCGGCTCCTGACCCACCTCGCCGACGCCCACCCGGACGCCGTCGAGCGGCTCACCCGCCTGGTGCGCCCGGAGAGCCTGCACGCCGCGACGCGCGTGGTGCCCCTCGCGGTGGACCGGCACGGAATGACCCTGCGCATCGAGGGCACCCGCGCCCACGGCGACGTACGGCTGCCCTTCCACACGCCCGCCGACGACGTCGGCCAGCTCGCCGAGCGCATCCACGCGCTGCTGGCACAGGCCGGTGCCGCCCTGTGCCCCCGCGCGCTACAGCGGCAGCGCGCAGACGGCGACGGGTGAGGCGAACGGCTCGCCGGCCGACCGGAGTTCGCCGCCGACCGCGTCCACATGGAAGACGGTGACCGTACCCGAACGCTGGTTCGCCGCGAACAGCAGGCCGCCGTCCGGCGAGAGGGCGATCTGCCGCGGAAAGTCCCCGCCCACCGGCACCGTGCCGAGCAGCCGCAGCCGGGCGCCGTCGGCCTCGATCGCGTACCGCGCGAGGGTGTTGTCGCCCCGGTTGGCCAGGAACGCGTACCCGCCGTCCGCCGTCACCACGAACTGCGCCGGGTAGTTGGTGCCGCCGCCCGAGCCCGTAGGCTGCGGCTCACCGATCGTCAGCCGGCCGGAGGAGGGATCGTAGGCGCAGACCGCGACGGTGTCGTCCACTTCGTTGGCCAGATAGGCGTAACGGCCGCCCGGATGGAAGGTCAGATGCCGCGGTCCCGCCCCGGGCCGGGTATGTGCCCGCGCCACCTCCGTCAGCGTGCCCTCGGCCTGGTCCAGGCGGTAGCTGTAGACGGTGTCGGTGCCGAGATCGACCGCGAGGACATGGACGCCGTCCGGGCCGGTGATGAACTGGTGTGCGTGCGGCCCCTGTTGGCCTGGACCCGGTGCCGGGCTGCCGTGCGTGACCAGGTCGGTGCGCTCACCGACGGCGCCCGAGGCGTCGATCGGATGCACGGCCACGCTGCCCGACCCGTAGTCGGCGCTCAGCAGCCAGCGTCCGGAGGGGTGCACCGACAGATGACAGGGACCCGCGCCACCCGTGCTCCGGGTGCCCAGGACACGCCGGTCGGCCAGACGTACGGCCGTCACACCACCGTCCTGGCGTTCGTCCACCGCGTACAGCGTGCGGCCGTCCGGGTGCACGGCGAGATACGACGGGTCGGGGACGCCGGTGAGCGTGCCCGAGCCGGTGATCCGTCCGGTCACCGGATCGTAGGACGCCACCCCGATGCCGGTGCCGCCACCGTCGACGGAGGTGTAGGTGCCCACGTACAGCGCTCGCGGTCCGGAGCCCATGCGGGGCGGCGCGACGGCCACGGGCTCGTCCACCGCGGCCGTACCGTTCGCCGGCGGGGCCGCCGGGGACGGCACCGCCACCACGGCCGCCGCACCCGCCACGGCTCCGACGAACCGGCGCCGGCTCCAGCCGCCCCCGGTCTCCCGCCCGCGCCGGGGAGACCTCCCTCGTGCCGCCCGTGCCTCCGTGTCCATGCCGCACCTCAGGTCGTCGGTTGCCCCGGTCGTGACAGCAACCTTGACGTGCACCCACCGCCAAGGGCAAGCCGGGCAACGGGTGTTGCGCATGGTGCAATGGGGGCTGGGGCTACCACTCCCCGTCCTCGACCGGCTTGCCCGGCGCGTCCTTCAGCGGGGTCACCTGGCCGGCGGACGGCGCCTGCCACGGGTCCAGATCGTCCCCGAGCCACTCGCCGGCCGGTTTGACCGCCTCCAGGGTGTCCGTGGGGGCCAGATCCTCGGCATCCGCGTCGTAGTAGTCGTACCAGGGCAGTCCCGCTTTCGTGTACGCCGCCCGGTCCACCGGCGAGGGCGGAGGTGCCTCCCCGACGATGCGCCGCCACTCGGGCGGCGTGACGAGGTGGACGAACACGCGCCCGGCGGGCTCCTCGCACCAGTCCGTCAGCGGACGGTCGTCCCGGTACACCTCCTGGCGCATCGAGCCGCCGACGCCCAGGCCCATGGCCCCCGCCCGCGGGGACACGGGCCCACCGGGGGCGGCCGGCATGGCCGGCGGGGGGCCGCCCGGGGCGGAGGCCATCATCGCCATCGGCGCGCCGTACCCGCCCACCGGGCCGGCCGACAGGGCCCTGCGCCGCGCCTCCTCGCGCTCCCGCTCGCGGCGCCGCCACTCCGAGAGCAGCGGTTCCTTCAGCGGGAACGACTGGAGCTGCACCCCGCCCCACACCTCCTCGCCGGTGACCTGCCCCTCCACCGTCGCGCCGAGGCCCAGCGGCACGGCGACGAACTGGCGGACCGTGCCCTTGCCGGAGTTGACACCGTCGAGCCACGGCTGACGGGGCAGCACCACGTAGTTCTGCGGATCGCGGGCGAGCCGGTCGGTCCAGGGACGGCCGGACACCGCGCACACCTTGCCGACCCCGACCTGGAGTGCAGCCGGCTCGCGCGTGCCGGAGAAACTCAGCCACATCGCCTCGCGCAGATACACCGGCAGCATCACACCGCCGCGTGCCCGCCACGCCTCCGGGACGGTGTCCGCGTAGTCCGAGACCCGCCGCACCGGGAACTCGCCCAGCCCCGGAGGCAGTGGATGCGTGCCCGTCTCCGGCAGCCGCAGCGTGCGGACGAACCGCACCGCCACCCCGCCCGGCAACCGCAGTGTGTTCCCTTCGATCCGCACCCCGGAACCAGCCATCCGGTAGTCCCTCGTCTCGCCGTCCGCGCCGAGTCCGCCCGGCGCCCTCCTCACGAAGAACGCTCGCCGAACCCCGCACGGTTCCGCCACAGCTCCTCCTGCACCCCGAGCCGCTCGCGCAGCCGGGTCATCCGGGGCAGCTTCGCCCGCTGCCCGCGGGAGACCCGGTCCAGCTCCTCGAACAGGCGGCGGGTGCGGTGCTCGGTGTTCAGCTCGTCGATGATCCGGGTCGTCTCGGTCAGCACGGCCCCGAGCAGCTGCCAGTTCGCCCAGTCCTTGCCGATCTCCTCGCGGAGCAGCGCGGCCAGCCGGTCCCGGGTGCCGGCCGCCGTGTGCAGCTCGGCGGACAGACGGGCCTCCGCCGACTCGGCGTTCTCGCTCAGATGGGTGGTGACCAGGACCGCGAAGCTCACCACCGCGTCGGCGATCTCCGACAGCAGCTGTTCCACGGTCGCCCCGACCCGGGGCGGGAACAGGTCCTCGGCCCCGCGCGCCTTCGCCAGATCCGTGAAGGTGCGGGCCAGCACCCGCAGGACCACCGTGCAGATCTCCAGCGTGTCCAGACCGGTGCGCAGCACCACCCGGTGCAGTAGCCCCTCCTTGACCCGCGGATTGAGTCGCAGGCTGTCCTCGGCCTGCCGCAACGACGCGTCCACCCGGCTGATGTGCTGGTCCAGCTGCCGTGCCTCGTGCAGCCGCTCGGCGGCGCGCTCCCAGGGGATCCGGCCCGCGGCCTCCTCGCCCATCCGCAGCATCAGCTGCCGCACCCGGCGCGCCTGGTCCTCGATCGAGCGGCCCGCCTCGTCCACCCACACCGGCGGCGGAAGCAACAGATTGCAGGCCGTCCCGACGACCGCGCCGATCAGCGTCTCCACGATGCGTGCCCAGGCGGTGAACCCGACGGTGGTGACCCCGAGCACCAGCATGGCGCTGATCGCGACCTCGGCCACGTACTCGTCCACCCGCACCAGGTGCCCGACGGCCAGCGCGGCCACGATCAACAGCGCGAGGCTCCACCAGGTGAGCCCCACCAGCACGCTGAACGCGATCGCGACCAGAACCCCGGCCACCACCGAGTTCACCCGGCGGATGCCGTTGGTGAGGGTGGCGTAGAAGGTCACCTGGACGACCAGCAGTGCGGTCAGCGGCGCGGTCAGCGGGGCCGGCTCGGGGCTCAGCCGGAGGGCGACGACATAGGCGATCGTCGCGGCGGTCGCCGACCGCAGCGTCTGGACGACCACCGGCTGCCGGCGTCGTTCCACCAGGCGCAGGAGTCCCTTGGTCCACTTGCGTACATCGTGCATCCCTTGGCCTGTTCCCCTTCCTGGGGCGGGACGAACGTGCTTCGATTGCGGACCGAATCTGTCCGCAAGGGTTCGTAGGGTGAGTTCGGCGATCGAGGGGGTCGCCGCACGGAGAGGCCGCCGACAGGCCAAGGAAGGGGCAGTCCATGGGGGAGACCCAGGGAGCCGGGAAGTCCGCCGTCATCGAGGTGCTCCAGCGGGCGCACTCCTATCTCCGCGAGGTGGTCGCCGCGGTGCCGGAGGAGGCCTGGGGCAGGCCGACGCCGTGCGCCGGATGGACCGCACGGCAGGTGCTCAACCACGCGCGGATCGACCAGCAGGCGTACGGCCTCGCGTTCACCGCCGACCGGCCCGGCGAGGACCCGTTCCAGCCGGCCGACGTCCTGCACGGCGACCCGGTGGCCGAGCTGGACAAGATCCTGGCCGCCGTGGCAGAGGCCTATGCGCAGCTGCCCGCAGACGCCGAGTCCGTGCCGACGCCGCTGGGGCCGCTGCCCCTGTCCGTGGCCGCCGGCGCGGCCGCGCTGGACGCCGCGGTCCACGCCTGGGACATCGCCGTCGCCACCGGCCGGAACCTGCCGCTCGCCCCGGCGCTGGCCGCGGGTCTGCGCCCGGCCGCGGACCAGCTGGTGCCGCGGCTGCGGGGGTACGGCGCGTTCGCGCCCGCCCTCGCGACCGACGGGGCTCCCGACGAGGCGTCGGCGTTGCTCGCCTTCCTCGGCCGCGACCCGGAGTGGGCGCCGCCGGCGTCCTGACCGGCCGGCGCCGGGGCGTCAGGGCCGGGGCCACACGACATCGGCTCACCGGCGCCCGGCCCTCCCCGGACGGTCTTGGGGCCTTGCGGCAGGCCACGCGTCACCCACGCGGCTCAGCGGGCGGTCGGCGACGCGGCTCACGCCTGTGACGGCCTCGCCCGGGTTGGGGTGGTTACCCGTCGCTCCGTCAGGCGTGGGCCGCGTCGTCCCGTCAGGCGTACAGCTTGTCGATGAACGCGGACAGATTGCCCGTCGTACGGGCGATCTGCTCCGCCACGGTCAGGCTCTCCTCGAACCGTGCGCCGGACTCCGGCACCTTCTTGCCCCGCACGTACAGCGGACACGCGAGGTCGGTGCACATGTACAGGCCGACCGAGTTGCCCTCGCGGCCCGCCGCCCCCGCCTTGCGCGCCGTCATCAGGGTCACCCCGCCGCCGGGATGCGTGGTCAGACACAGTGAGCACATGCTGCGGTGCAGAAACCCGCGCTGCGCGGCCTGAAAGCGCAGGGCGACACCGACGAGCCGGCCGTCCCGTTCCGTCACGAGATAACTGCGGTCGGGCGCACCCGGATCCCGCCAGCCGAGGAAGTCAAGGTCCTCCCACGGCCGTTCACCGAGGTCGCGCGGGACCGCCAGCCGCTTGGCCTCGCCCTTCGAGCAGTTGATAAAGCAGTTGCGGATGTCCTGCTCGGTGAGCGATCTCATGAGGGGAGTCCTTTCGGATTCGTACCTAATGGGTCTAGGTTCACGGCTAGCCTAGGTAGCCAAGGGGAGGGCGGGCCAATGGATTTCCGGCAGGGGCTGCCGCCGCGCGCCCGGCGGGCGCTGGAGCACGTGGCCGCCGGGGTGTCCGGCCCACCGCTCGACCCCGGCCTGCGCATCACCCTGAACTTCCATCCCGACCGGGTCTCGGCCGGAGTGCCGATCCTCGATTCGCTGGCCCGGGACGGCGCGTACCACTCGCAGTTCGTGACCGGCACCAGCAACGGCGGTCTGACCGCGCACCCGGGCGGCGACCGGACGCGCTGGGAGAGCCGCATCTTCGGCGGTGTGTACGACGACGCGGCCCCCGTCGAACGCCCGCTGTACGGTGCCCTGAACTTCCGCCGCCAGTCCGTCGGCGCAGCCCCACGCTTCGGCTCCTCCCATCTCAGGCTCGCCGGAGCGGTCCCGGATCGGGCCACCTTCTGCTATCCGGACAGCGCCGCCGAGCCCACCGACTTCGGCGTGGCCTCGGCGATGCCGTTGCTCGCGCTCGCGGAGGCCGACGAGCGGGATCCGCTCAACGACTACATCGAGAGCCATGTGCACGGCGGTGTGCTGCTCGCCCGGGACGTGGAGGCGCTCGTGCTGGACGCGAGCTACCGGGACACCCCGGTGGAGGCGGCGGCCGGACGGCTGCCCTTCCCGTTGGAGTGGCACACCGGCTACCGGCTCTCCGTCCGCGACCTGTGCCGCCACGCCGACTACCGGGGACCGCGGTACGCCGACCTCGGCGCGCTGATCGCCGAGCGGGGCATGCTCACCCCGCGCGTCATCGGCGACGCGGCCCGCACCGGCCGCTACGAGCTCCAGGACCTGAAGATGGTCTGGCACACCCTGGCCCGCTTCGGCGCCCCGCCGGGCGCGGGCACGGCGTACTCGGCCGAGGCCTCGTCCGGCGCGGTGCCCTCCACCCCGGCCGCTTCCGTCGGTGCCGGCGGCGGCACGGACGCCTCCGGCTCGGCCCGTGCCGGTGCGGTCTCTCCGGGTACGGCGGCTTGCGGATCCCTCGGTGTCGCCGAGGCCACTGCCGAGGCCACTGCCGAGGCCACCGCCGTGGCTGAGACGCACAGGCGGCTTCCGCCGCGCCCCTGAGGCGCGCGGGAGGCCTTCCGGCAGCCGGGAGCACCCGGTGGTGTCCATGGCTCCCGGCATCCCCCGGACGACAGGCCGCCCGTCGAGACGCCGGGCAAGCCCGTCTCGCCCGCGCCCTGCTCCGCCTCCGCCCTACTCCGCCTCCGCCGTCCTCGCCTCCGGCGGCCACACGCCGGGCTTCAGGACGCCCAAGGCATAGGCGCGGGCGACCAGTTCGGTGCGGTTGGAGGCGTTCCAGCGGGCGGAAAGGCGCCGTAGATGGTAGGTGACGCCGTCCTTGCTGAGGCCCAGTTCGCGGGCGGCGCCGGCCGTGGTGGCGCCCCCGGCCAGCAGCGCCAGCACCCGGCCCTCCACCGGCGTGAACCGGGCCGGCTCCGGCGCGGACGGCGGGCACTCGCCCCGCACCCGCAGCATCACCAGCAGCGCCGGTGTCTCGTCCACGGTGTCGCTGACCGGGTCGGCCGTCAGCTCCCCGAACCGCTCGGTCCCGCCGGGCGCCCGCCAGTGCACCGACACCTGATAGCGCGAGCGGTGCCGCAGCCGCAGCGCCTGCGCGATCCGCTCCACCTGCGTCGCCTCCTGCGGGCGGAACAGCTCCAGCACGTCACGGCCCCGCAGCCGCCCCGGTGCCGTACCGCACTCGGCCGCCATCGCGGGATTGGCGAGCACCACCAGGCCGTACACGTCGCACACCGCGACCGGCACCGACACCCGGTCGAAGAGCAGCAGGGCCCGGTTGCGCCATACGACCCCCTCGGCCCGCCCCAGGTCCATGTCCACCTCTCGAAGCCGGAGTCAGCCCTCACATCCAAGAGGAAGAGGCAGGTCAGCGGCAAATCAGCGGCCCACGAGGGCGCGCGGCGAGCCATGTGTCCGCGGCCGGCGCAAGGCCCGTGACCGAGTTTTGACTGCGCGATCGTGTAGTGCCGCGGCGCGGGTGCGCCCCGTCGGTCCACCACCCTGGAACGCAGTACTCCGTTACCGCGAAAGGCAGTTGTCGCGCCATGTCCCCCACCGCACTGCACCTCGACCCGGCCGGTACCCTGCCCGGCGTCCCTCTCGTGGACATCACCGCCACCGGTCCCGGCCGCACGCCCCTGCAGCAGATCATGGGCCTGATGCGCACCCACGGCCCGGTGCTGGTGCGCCGACTGCACGGCCGGGACGCGCTGTTCGTCGCCGACGCCGACCTGGTCGCCGACCTCGCCGACGAGGGGCGGTTCGCCAAGCACATCGGGCCCGCGCTGGAGAACGTGCGGTCCTTCGCCGCCGACGGCCTGTTCACGGCGTACAACGAGGAGCCCAACTGGGCCAGGGCACACGACATCCTGATGCCCGCCTTCGCGCTCGGCTCGATGCGCACCTACCACCCGGTGATGCTCAAGGTGGCCCGGCGGCTCATCGAGTCCTGGGACCGCGCGGCGCACGCCGGGCAGCCCGTCGACGTGCCGGACGACATGACCCGCATGACCCTGGACACCATCGGCCTGGCCGGATTCGCCTACGACTTCGGCTCCTTCGAGCGCGCTGAGCCGCACCCGTTCGTGGAGTCGATGGTCCGCTGCCTGGAGTGGAGCATGACCCGCCTCGCCCGCACGCCGGGCCAGGACCACTCGGCGGCCGACGCCGCCTTCCGGGCGGACGCCGACTTTCTCGCCCGGGTCGTGGACGACGTCATCGCCACCCGCGCGGGCACCGACCAGAGCGGTGCCGAGGACCTGCTCGGGCTGATGCTCAGCGCCCCGCACCCCGCCGACGGCACCACGCTGGACGCGGCCAACATCCGCAACCAGGTCATCACCTTCCTGATCGCCGGCCACGAGACGACCTCCGGCGCGATGTCCTTCGCCCTGTACTACCTGGCCAAGCACCCGGCCGTGCTGCGGCTGGTGCAGCGCGAGGCCGACGCGCTGTGGGGCGATGCGGCCGACCCGGAGCCGGCGTACGACGACATCGGTCGGCTCACCTACACCCGCCAGGTCCTCAACGAGGCGCTCAGGCTGTGGCCGACGGCCGCCGCCTTCAGCCGGCACGCCCGCGAGGACACCGTGCTGGGCGGCCGGATCCCGCTCGCCGCAGGCCAGGCCGTCACCGTGCTCGCCCCCATGCTGCACCGGCAGCCCGTGTGGGGCGACAACCCGGAGCTGTTCGACCCCGAGCGGTTCACCGCCGAGGCGGAGGCGGCCCGCCCGGTGCACGCCTTCAAGCCCTTCGGCACCGGTGAACGCGCCTGCATCGGGCGGCAGTTCGCGCTGCACGAGGCGACCATGCTGCTCGCCATGCTGGTCCACCGCTATCGGCTCCACGACCACACGGACTACCGGCTCGCCGTGAAGGAGACCCTCACCCTCAAGCCCGAGGGCTTCACCCTCACCCTCACGCCGCGCACCGCCGCCGACCGCGTCCACGCGCCGCTGCCGGGTGCCCTGCCCGCACGGGACGACCGGACCCCGGCCCCGGACACGCTCCCGGCTCGGGTCCGGCCCGGCACCGGCGTCCTCTTCCTGCACGGCAGCAACTACGGCACCTGCCGCGCCTTCGCCGCCCAGCTCGCCGACGAGGCCGCCGCCGTCGGCTGCGCCACCGAGGTGGCCCCCCTGGACGCGTACGCGGACGGACTGCCCACCGACCGGGCCGTCGTCATCACCGCCGCCTCCTACAACGGCCGTCCCACCGACGACGCCGGCGCCTTCAGCGCGTGGCTCGACAGCGCCCCCGACCTCACCGGTGTGAGCTACGCCGTCCTCGGCGTCGGCGACCGCAACTGGGCCGCCACCTACCAGCAGGTCCCCACCCGCATCGACGCCCGCCTCGCCGAGCTGGGCGGCTCCCGTCTGACCGACCGGGCGGCCGCCGACGCCTCCGGCGATCTCACCGGCACCGTCCGGGAGTTCACGGCCCGGCTGCGCGCCGCCCTGCTGACGGAGTACGGCGACCCCGAGGCCTCCCGCCGCACGGCGGACGAACCCGGTCACGGCTACGAGGTGCGCACCCTGAGCGGCGGTCCGCTGGACGCGCTCGCCGAACGGCACGAACTGGTCCCGATGGCGGTGACCGAGGCGTACGACCTCACCGCACCTGACCATCCGCGCACCAAGCGGTTCCTGCGCATCGCCCTGCCCGAGGGCGTCACCTACCGCACAGCCGACCACCTCACCGTCCTGCCGGCCAACGCACCGGAACTGGTGGACCGCGCCGTCGCCGCGTTCGGTCTCGACCCCGAGGCCGTCCTGGACATCCGGGCCGGCCGACCGCGGCGCGACGGCCTCGCCGTGGACCGTCCGCTGACCGTACGGCATCTCCTCACCCACCACGTCGAGTTGCAGGAGCGGCCCACGGCCCGGCGGCTCGCCCGGCTCGCGGAGGCCAACCCCTGCCCGCCCGAGCGCGCCGCCCTCGCCGCCCTGAACGACGACGACCCGCGCACCCTCCTCGAACTCGCCGAGGACCACCCGGCCCTGCGCGGCGCCCTCGGCTGGCCGCTGCTGCTCGACCTGCTGACCCCGCTGCGGCCCCGCCACTACTCGGTGTCCTCCTCCCCGGCCGTCGACGCGGGCCACGTGGACCTCATGGTCTCCGTCCTCGACGCACCCGCTCGCTCGGGCCGGGGCCGCTACCGGGGCACGGGCTCCGGCCACCTCGCCTCCCTCGGGGCCGGCGACATCGTGTACGCCCGGATCCAGCCCTGCCGCGAGGTGTTCCGGATCGACGGCTCGGCACCGGTCGTGATGGTCGCCGCCGGCACCGGACTCGCCCCCTTCCGCGGCGCCGTCGCCGACCGTGCGGCGGCCCGCAGCGCGGGCGCCGAACTACCCCCCGCACTGCTCTACTTCGGCTGCGACGCCCCCGACGCAGACTTCCTGCACGCCGGGGAACTGCGGGCCGCCGAGGAGGCCGGCGCGGTCTCGCTGCGGCCGGCCTTCAGCGCCGCCCCGGAGAACGGCGCCGCCTTCGTGCAGCACCGCATCGCCGCCGAGGCCGAGGAGATCTGGGAGCTGCTGGACTCCGGCGCCCGGGTGTACGTGTGCGGCGACGGCGCCCGGATGGCACCCGGCGTCCGCGAGGCGTTCCGCACGCTGTACCGGGAACGCACCCCGGGCAGCGACGCACGTGCGGCCGAGCTCTGGCTCAACACGCTGGTGACGGACGGGCGTTACGTGGAGGACGTGTACGCGGCCGGCTGATCCGGCGGGCCGGGAGCGCCTTCGGGGGCGCGGGCAGTTCCCCGGCATCGGGCCTGCCCTGGCCGTTCCCGCCCGCGCGGCGGAGCCGCATGGCACCCCGCCCCGCGCTCCCTCGGGCGCGGGGCGGACGGGGTTCCGCTTAGCTCATATCGTGAACTAAGGCGTGGGAGAATATCGCATTCCGGCTGCCCGAAGGGGTATGTTGCAGGTCGGACAGGGTTCGTGAAGGGAGCGGTATGGCGGGGCGCAACGGGCGCACGGTGCGCGACCTCAGGCGGGGCAACCGCACGGCCGTGTTGCAGAAGCTTTATTTCGACGGGCCGCTCAGCCGCTTCGAGCTGGGCCCGGCCACCGGTCTGAGCTCCGGCTCGGTCAGCAACGTGGTCGCCGACCTGATCGCGGACGGCCTGGTCGAGGAGGCCGGCAGCGTCGACTCCGACGGCGGCCGGCCCCGCACCCTGCTGCGCGTCGCCCCCGACAGCGGTCAGCTGATCGGCGTCGACGTCGGCGAGACCCGGGTCCGGGTCGAGCTGTTCGACCTGGCCCTGACCGAACTCGCCCGCACCGAGCGCCGGTTGACCCCCCAGGGCTACGACGTCGAGGTGATCGCCGGGCACATCCGCGACGGCATCGCCGAGGTGCTCCGCGCCGAACAGGCCGTGCCCGAGCGGCTGCTCGGCGTCGGCGTGGGTGTCCCCGGAATAGTCGAGCACGCCGCCGACCAGGGTGCCGTCGTCCATGGGCAGACCATCGGCTGGGACGCGGTCCCGCTGGAGCGGCTGCTCCGCTCGGCCTCGCGGCTTCCCGACGAGATCCCGTACTTCATCGACAACGGCGCCAAGACGCTCGGCCAGGCCGAGATGTGGTTCGGCGCGGGTCGCGGCGCCCGCAACGCCGTGGTCGTGCTCTTCGGCTCCGGCGTCGGCGCCTGCGTGGTGACTCCCGAGGTGGAGAACGGGCGGGCGGTCGAGTGGGGGCACCTGACCGTACGGGTGCGCGGGCGCCGCTGCCGCTGCGGGGCGCCCGGCTGCCTGGAGGCCTACGCGGGCGCCGAGTCGCTGCTCGCCCGCTGGCGTGAGGAGGGCGGACGGCCGCCCGCGGGCACCGACGAGGAGACCGCGCTCACCGCGATGCTCGCCGCGGCCTACCCGCCCGAGGGCGCCGAGCCCGACCCGGTCGCGCTGGCCGTGCTGGAGGAGACCGCCGAGTATCTCGGGGCCGGCCTGTCCGACCTGATCAACCTCTTCCAGCCGGAACGGATCCTCATCGGCGGCTGGGCCGGGCTCCAGCTCGGCACCCGCTTCCTGCCCGCCGTACGCCGGTACGCGACGACGTACGCCCTGCGCCACCCGGCCGACAAGGTGACCATCGACCTCGGCCGGCTGGGCCCGGACGCGGTCACCGTCGGCGCGGCGATCCTGCCGCTGGCCGAGTTCTTCGCGAGCGGCGGCCGACGTCCCGAACCGATCACCGAGGACCGGCTGCCCGCCTGGCGCGCGGCCCTCCGGCAGAGGGCACCGCGCTGAACGACCGCCGCCCGGCCGTCGCCGACGCCGCGTCGATGCCGAGCCGCGCGCCGCTCAAGCGGGGGGCTCGTCGCTGTCGGGTGCGTCCTCGGCGGGGGCTTTGTCCTCCTCGGGCGGCTTGCCCGGCGTGACCTCCCACCGATCCTCGCCGGCGCCCGCCTGCTGGTCGGGCATGTCCCTCGGGACCGGACCCGGTCCCGGGGGACGGCCCTGCTCGGGCTCACGTTGTGCGGCCATGACGTTCTCCCCTCGGCCGGGCGTACGGCGTGTCAGCCGACCTTCCGTCCGCGCATCGGTTCGGTGTCCATCCCCGCGCCCTTCTGCAGGCCGTCGAGGAACTCCTGCAGCACCTCCGTCGCCGTGTGCCGCGGCTGCCAGCCCAGCTCGGTGCGGGCCCGGCCGCAGTCCATGAGCGGCAGCCGCAGCACGGCATCGAACAGGTGCGGTGAGGCCGGCAGCAGATGCAGCCCCCAGGCGGCGGCGATCGCCGAGCGGGCCGCCGTACGAGGCAGCCGCACGGGGCGGCTGCCCAGCAGCTCACCGAGTACCGCGGCGTCGAGCGGCGGATCCGCGGCGAGGTTGAAGGCGCCCCGCGCGCTGTCCGCGTGCACCGCGAGCCGGTAGGCCTCCGCGGCGTCGTCCGTGTGCAGTGCCTGCACCCTGAGCCCCGGGACGTCCGGGAGGAACGGCAGCAGCTCGGGCCGGGCCAGCGGGCCCGGCAGGAACCGCCCGCCGAAGATCCGCCGCTGCTCGCTCGCCGACTGCCACTTGAACAGGAACGCCGGGCGCATCCGCACCACCCGCACCTCGGGATGGTCCCGCTCGAACACGTCCAGCGTGCGTTCCAGATAGGCCTTCTCCCGGCAGTACGCGGCGTCCGGCCAGCCGTGCGTCGGCCAGGACTCGTCCACCGCACGGTCCTTCGGACCCGGCGAGTACGCGCCCACGGACGAGGCGTGCACCAGCACCGGCACCCGCGCCGCGGCGACCGCCTCGAACACCCGGATGCCGCCGAGCACGTTGGTCCGCCAGGTGACCGCCGGATCGTGCGTCGGCTGGAACGCCCAGGCCAGATGGATCACGGCGTCCGCGCCCTCGAACCGCTCCGCCAGGTTGGCCTCTTCGGAGGCGATGTCGACCGCGGCCCACTCGGTCATCGGCGGCGACCAGGCCGGCGTCCGCCGGGCCAGTCCGCGCACCGACTTGATCCCGGGGTCCTCCGAGAGCAGCCGCACGACACTGGTGCCGACGTTGCCGGTGGCGCCCGTGACGACGACCCTGCTGCCCACTGCGCTGCTCACCTTCGGCTCCTCTCGGCCCACGGTTCGGCGGACGGCCGGGTACCCGGGCCCGGGCGCACGCACACCCGCACCCGGCCATGACGCGGCAGGTAATCGACCGGTGCGCGGGATCCGGGGAGCATCGAGGACGTCAGCGCGACCGAGCCGCGTCGCACCTGGTCCGACAGCCCGAGGAGGCACCCATGCCGTACTACGAGAGCCCCGTCGACGGCACCCGTCTGCACTACGTCGACCACGGCCCCGCGACCGGGCCCGTCGCCGTCTTCGTCTCCAGCGCCTACCTGGGGCACGAGATGTGGGAGTACCAGATGCTGCCCCTCGCGGAGGCCGGACACCGCTGCGTCGCCCTGGACCGCCGCGGCCACGGGCGCTCCGACGACGCCTGGTCCGGCTACGACCTCGACACCCTGGCCGACGACCTGAACGGCCTGCTCGACCACCTCGACCTGCGCGAGGTCACGCTGATCGGCCACTCCGTGGGCTCCGGCGAGGTGATCCGCTGCCTGACCCGGCACGGACTCGCCCGCGTGGCCCGTGTCGCGCTCGTCGCGGGAGTCAGCCCCGGGGTCGTCCGCTCGCCGGGCACGCCGGACGGGCTGGACCCGGAGGCGGTGCGGGCCGACGACGAGGTGTTCCGCCGGGACCGGGCCGCCTACTTCACCGCTCTGGCCGACGACTTCTTCGCCGCACACCTGCCCGGCAACCAGGTGTCGCCGCCCTACGTCCGCCACATGATCGACCGCTGTCTGAGCGCCACTCCGCGTGCCGCGAACGGCGTCCGGGCCGTGGTTGCCGCCCTCGACCTGGCCGCCGAGCTGCCCGCACTGCATCTCCCGGTGCTGGTCGTGCACGGTACCCACGACACCTCCGCGCCGTCGGCGCTGACCGGTGAGCGGGCGGCCCGGCTGGTGCCGGACGGCACCCTGAAGGTGTACGAGAACGGCGGCCACGGCTTGTTCGCCACGCACGCCGCACGACTCACGGCCGACCTGCGGCAGTTCATCGACGCCGGGGCCGCCCGCGGCGACGAGCCGGCCGGCGCCGGAGCGGCCGGCCGGTGACGGAGCCGGTGACCCAGGGGAAAGCCCCGGCCGTGACGGGGGAATCACGACCGGGGCGGCCAGGTGGCGGGCACGGATGGCGGTCGCCTCTCGGCGAAGGGCTCCACAGGGCTTCAGCCTGACGATCGTCCCTGTGGGCACAGAGTGAGGCCCGGGGACACTGTCCCATCCGCACCCAAGGTTGTTCAACGGACAACCACCCCAGGGTGTTCCGCCCGACCATGTGACCTGCACCACGCCGCGTGGTGCTCAGCCCAGCGGGCTCCCGTCGAGCCGTTCCAGCAGGTCGGCGGGGTCGGCGTAGACCGCCTCCGCTCCGGCCTCCTCCAGGTCGGCGCGGGGAATCCCGCCGCACAGCACCCCCACACAGCGCACCCCGGCCCTGCTGCCCGCCCGCATGTCCCACACGGTGTCCCCGACGAACACCGCCCGCGATGCCGGCACCCCGGCCAGCTCCAGCGCGTGTTCCACGGGCTCCGGTGCGGGCTTGCCCTCCCGCACGTCCTCCGCACTGGCCGTGTCCGTGATCGCGTCGTCGGCGTCGATCGCCCGGCGCAGCGCGCCCAGCTCGGCGCCGCTCGCCGACGTGGCGAGGACGACCGTCCAGCCGCCCCGGTGCAGTCGGCGCAGCAGCTCCCCGGCCTTCGGCAGGGCGGGCAGCCGGTCGAAGTACTGGCCGTACAGGGCCTTGTGCGCGGCGCTCAGCTCGTCGTCCTGATCCCGGTCGCGGCCGTCGCCGAGCAAGTGGGCGACCAGATCCGTGGAGCCCAGGCCGACGGCCCGGTGCACCGCGTGCATGGGTACGTCGTGCCCGGCCTGGCGGAAGGCCTCCCACCAGGTGACGACGTGCAGGTGGTTGGTGTCGACGAGGGTCCCGTCGACGTCGAAGAGGGCGGCTCGGTCCATCCGGGCATCCTTTCCTGGCTCTCGCGTGCAGCCGGGTACCACGCCGGTCAGGTCAGGAACCCGCCACGCGCGCCGGGACCCGGCCCTCCCGGGTCCAGGCCAGCAGCTCGTCGGCGGACCAGGTGGTCACCACCCGCTCGGCGGGCACCCCGCACTCCTCGGCCCGGGCGCAGCCGAGGATCTGCCAGTCCAGCTGGCCGGGCGCGTGCGCGTCGGTGTCGACGGAGAACAGCACTCCCGCGCCCACGGCCCGGCGCAGCAGCCGGCGGGGCGGGTCCAGCCGCTCGGGCCGGCTGTTGATCTCCACGGCCGTACCGGACTCGGCGCAGGCGGCGAACACCTGGTCCGCGTCGAACTCCGACTCCGGCCGCCCCCGCCCCGTGACCAGGCGCCCGGTGCAGTGCCCGAGCACGTCGGCGTGCGGATGGCGCACGGCGGCCACCATCCGCCGGGTCATCGAGCGGGCGTCCATCCGCAGTTTGGAGTGCACGGACACCACCACCACGTCCAGCCGCTCGAGCAGCTCGGGCTCCTGGTCCAGCGAACCGTCCTCGAGGATGTCGCACTCGATGCCCGTCAGCAGCCGGAACGGTGCCCAGCGCGCGTTCAGCTCCGCCACCACGTCGAGCTGCTCGCGCAACCTCTGCGGCGACAGCCCGCGGGCCACGGTCAGCCGCGGGGAGTGGTCGGTGAGGACGGTCCACTCATGCCCGAGCGCGGCCGCCGCCCGCCCCATCTCCTCGATCGGACTGCCCCCGTCGGACCAGTCCGAGTGCGTGTGGCAGTCCCCCCGGATCAGCGCCCTCAGTTCCGCCCCGGCGCCGGACCGGGCTGCCGTACCGGCCTCCTCCTCCAGTTTCCGCAGATATCCGGGCACCTCCCCGGCCAACGCCTCCCGCACCACCTGGGCGGTCTTCGGCCCGACCCCCTTCAGCGCCTCCAGCGTCCCCGACGCGGCCCGCTCGGCCACCTCGTCGGCGGGCAACGCGGCCAGTGTCCGAGAGGCGGTACGAAAGGCCTTCACCCGGTAGGTGGGCGAGAGAGACCGCTCCAGCAGGAAGGCGATCCGCTCCAGAGCAGCGACGGGATCCATGCAACCCAGGGTGCCCGAGGCGCCCCGGACAGGCGCGTGGAGCCGCGCGACAAGCCGCCCACCATGCGCGGACGGCCACGACGGTGCCCACCACGCAACCGGAACCGTTTGCCCACCCCGCCCCCGGGTACTGCGGTGACGCGTCCGGTGACACACCGCGAAGGAGGCTCCCCATGCCCACACCAGCCGCGCGGCGCACGGCGTTGATAACCGGCGCGGACTCCGGAATCGGCCGGGCCACCGCGGTGCGTCTGGCCGAGGCGGGCCTGGACATCGGCATCACCTGGCACACCGACGAGAAGGGCGCCGAGCAGACGGCACAGGAAGTGCGCGGCACGGGCCGCCGCTCCGCCGTCGCCCAGCTGGACCTCACCCGGCTGCCCGAGGCCGCCGACACCGTCGACGAGCTGTGCGCCGAACTCGGCCGTGTGGACGTCCTCGTCAACAACGCGGGTACGGGCGTCATGACCCCCTACCTGGACCTGACCCTCGCCGACGTACGCCGGGTCCTGGACGTCGACCTCGTCGGCCCCTTCCTGTGCGGGCAGCACGCGGCACGGCACATGATCCGGCAGGGCGACGGCGGCCGGATCGTCAACGTCACCTCCGTCCACGAGCACCAGCCCAGGGTCGGCGCGGCCCCGTACTGCGCGGCCAAGGGCGGACTCGGCCTGCTGACGCAGGTGATGGCGCTGGAACTCGCCGAGTACGGCATCACCGTGAACGCGGTCGCGCCGGGCGAGATCGCCACCCCGATGACCGGCCAGGAGGACACCGACGTGCACACCCGACACCGGCCCGGCGTGCCGCTCGGGCGCCCCGGCGACGCCCGCGAGGTCGCCGCGGTGATCGCCTTCCTGGCGAGCCCGGACGCCTCGTACGTCACCGGCGCCTCCTGGAGCGTCGACGGCGGCATGCTCCGCATGGGCCCGCAGGCCGGCTCCCATCTGACCAGCGACGACTGGCGCCGTCCCTGAGGCCGGGTCCTGAGGCCGCGCATCAGCTCCCGCGACGGCCCCGGCCACCGACGCATCCGCTGCGGCCGGGGCTTCCGCCACGCCGACAGCCGGGGGAAATCGACCTCGCGGGGCGCGGGCTCGGCCGTCCCCGGGTCACCGCCTGCGCGGTTCGCCAGCTCGACCTCGGCTTCTTCCGCATCGGCCGCGACCGGCACACCCGCGTCGGTGAGACCTGCGGACTGACGGCCATGCTCCGCGAGCACGTCCGCCGCGGCGGCGCCCGCGATCGGCGGACGTGTGCGATCAGGGGTGACGATCGTCCCCGTGCGCACCCGGCTGGGCGAACACGGGGACTTCGGGCGCCCGACCACTCAGGGCGCGGTGGAGGCGGCGGTACTCGATCTTCTGGACGGCCGCCCTGGATGACTCGTCGGCGCGCGATGAGTTCTAGGCTCTATTGCATGACCGAACAAGCAGCTCCCTACATCTCCCATCCGCGGATCCTGGTGCATGGAGTGTGCCCGGGCAAGCCGGGCGAGCGGCCCTTCCGGATCATGGAGATCGACGGTCAGGTGATCGGTGAGGCCAGGACCGTCACGGACGTACTGGAGGCCGCCGCCTCGTACGGCATCACCATCCACGACCTCGACGACCCCGACGTGGTCCGCTGGGTCGGCGGGGACAAGTACACCTGGACGCCGCACTGAGCGGGATGCGGCTCAGCCGACCGTCCACTTCTGGTTGGCCCCGCCCGTGCAGGTCCAGATCTGCAGGCGCGTGCCGTTGGCCGAGTTGTTCCCGGTGACGTCCAGGCACTTGTTCGCCTGCGGGTTGACGATGTCGTGCGCCCCGGTGACCGTCCACTTCTGGTTCGGGCCGCCGGTGCAGTCCCACAGCTGGACCGTCGATCCGTCCGCGGTGCCGTTGCCCGTGACGTCCAGGCACTTGCCGAGCGCGCGGATGGTGCCGTCGGAGCCGACCGTCCACTGCTGCGCGGCCGTGCCGTTGCAGTCGTAGAGCTGCACCGGCGTGCCGTTCGCGGAGTTCGCGCCGGCCACGTCCACACACTTGCCGGCCAGCCCGCGTATCGGCACCCCGGCCGCGCTGTCGCTCGTCGTCACCGACACCGAGTCCACCACCAGCTGTTGCGGGAACTGGGTGCTGGAATCGGGGTCACCGGGCCAGTAGCCGCCCACGGCCAGGTTCAGGATCAGGAAGAACGGCTTGTTGTCGAACACCCAGGTCTTCCCGCCCAGGTCGGCGGGCGTGCGCCGCTCGTAGACGTTCCCGTCCACGGACCAGGTGATCGAGCCGGGCGACCAGTCGACCGCGAAGGTGTGGAAGGCGTCCGCGAAGGCCTGCCCGTTGGGCAGGGTGTAGGCCGCGCCGATGCCGCCGGAGCCGGAGTAGCCGGGGCCGTGGATGGTGCCGTGCACGGTCGAGGGCTCGAAGCCGACGTTCTCCATCACGTCGATCTCGCCCGAGTCCGGCCAGTTCACCGGTGTGCCGAGCATCCAGAACGCCGGCCACATGCCCTGGCCGCGCGGGATCTTCATGCGCGCCTCGACGTGTCCGTACTGGGCGTTGAACTTGCCGGCCGTGTTCAGCCGGGCGGAGGTGTACTGGCAGGTGCCGTACCAGCACTGGTAGCCGGCGGGGTTCTCCTTGCGGGCCGTGATGACCAAGTGGCCCTGGCCGTCCAGGGCCGCGTTGTTCGTCCCGGACGTGTAGTACTCCCGCTCGTGGTTGTTGACGTTGTCGCCGGTCTCCAGATTCCACTTCGAGGAGTCGACCGCGGAGCCCGCGGGCCCGTCGAAGTTGTCGGAGAAGGTGGTGACCGTCGCGGCCGCCGGCACGGCGGCCTGGGCCCGTACCGGACCGACGGCGGCGGAACCGACCAGTGCGGCGGACAGGGCGGCGAGGAGGCATCTGCGGAGCAGGCGTGGCGAGACCATGGCTCTCCGTTCGGCGTGGGGGGTGAGATGCCTCTTGATTTAAGGAGTGAGAAAAGAGGGCGTCAATACTCTGGTACGGACCTGTTATTGACGTCACGTCAGTTGATCAGTCCCGCTGCCGGCTCGCGCACCCGCCGGTGCACCGCCCGCCCGAGCCGCCGTCCCAGCAGCAGCCAGCCGAGCAGCGCGCCGCCGGTGTTGAGCAGGACGTCGTCGATGTCGAAGGCCCGCCCGGTGATCAGTGCCCCCTGTACCAGCTCCACCATCAGCATCACCATCGCCGTGAGCGCCAGTACGCGCAACAGCCCTCGGGCGCGCGGCGCGAGGACCGGCACCAGCACCCCGAAGGGGACACCGAGGAGCAGGTTCCCGCCGATCTGCTTCACCGCGTCCGCCGTCCGCGCCTGCTCCAGGTAGGCCCGCAGCGACCGGCCCGGGTGCAGGTTGCTGTGCGTCAGATGCACCGACGCGGGTGACGGCTCCAGCGTGATCCGGGCCAGCGCCACGGCGAACGCCACCATGCACGCGAAGGCGACCAGCATCGCCAGCAGCCGCAGGGGCAGGGCAAGGGCGTGCCGTGCGGCCGGTGGCCGCGTCCGCTCGGCCCGCCCCCGCTTCCCGAAGGGGTGGCGCAGTGCGGCGGGCAGACGGGAGCCGGTACGGCCCGTGCGGTCCTTCGGCCGCCGCGGGCGGGCCCGATCGGTCTGCCGGCGCTTCCCGGGCGGGCGCAGCACGGCGGGCAGATGCGGGACGGTGCGGGCCATGTGGTCCTCCAGTCGCGAACTTCCCCGTGTCGTGAGGCGGTTACCCGGCAACCGCCCCGGGATGCCGCCGCCCGGACGGCTCCGGTGCGCAGCGGCGTTTCCGTTCACGTTCCCGGGGCACTCCGGTTGCGGGTCCGCGCGCCGCCGCCCTCCACGGCCCCGGCGGTGCTTGGATGCCCGAGCGGTGTATCGGACATATCGCCGCGCATGCCTGCAGAGCGGACCGAGGAGGTGGTCGATGACCCGGCGTACGGCCCCGCGCACGGTCCTCCTCGCCGTCGGTGAAGTCCTGCTCTGGTGGGGAGCGCTGGCGCTGTTGTGGCTGGTGCTCATCACGTCGGTGGACACCCTGGAACGGATCGTCGGCGCGAGCAGCGCGGCCGTCGGGGCCCTGCTGGCGCGGGCCGGCCGACGGGCGGTGACCTGGCGGTGAACGGCTGGATCCTCGCGGCGACCGTCCAACTGGGCGGGGGAGGGGCGGCCGCCCTGTGGGGTGTCACCACCGGACCGCCGGCCCGCCGGGTCGTCGCCCAGAACATGACCACCATGGCCCTGTGCCCGGCCCTGCTGCTGCTCTCCCAGGGCTACGGCCGCCCCGCCTATGTCGACCTCGCCCTGCTGCTGGCCCTGCTCGGCCCCATCGGCACGCTCGTGTTCGCCCGGCTCCTCTCCGACGACCTGGAGGGGGAGCGGCCGAGCGCCTGGGGGCTGACCTGGACCGCCGCCGGCGTGAGCGCGGGGGTCGTGGCCGCCGTCTGCGCCGCCGCCGGGCCCGGCCGGGCGATGGTGAAACTGCTGGTCATCGGCCTCCTCCTGATCGCGGGCAACGTGATCGCCTCACGCGCGCTGTCGGGCGGATTCCGGGGGGTGCGCGGTGGCTGACGCGTCCCGGGGAGGTGCGGCATGGACGATGCCGTGATCGTCGTCGCGCTGCTGTTGACGGCCGCCGCCGCCACCGCGGCCGTGACCCAGCGCGACCCCGCCCGCCAGGCATTGGTGCTGTCCGTGCTCGGGTCCGTCCTGGCCGTGCTGTTCACCGTGCTCCAGGCGCCGGACGTGGGCCTGTCGCAGCTGGCCGTCGGCTCCGCCCTGACCCCGCTGCTGATCATGCTGTCGGTGCGCAAGGTCAGACGCCGCGGCCGGCCCAAGGACGGTGCGCGGTGAACCGGCTCCGGCTCGCGCTCCTGGCCGTCGGCGGCGCCGGCGTCGCCGCCCTGCTCGTCGCCGCCTGCCGCGACCTGCCCGGCTTCGGCGGCCGCAGCCACCCCTACGGCACGCGGGCCGTGCACGCCTCCCTCATCCGGCACACCGCCAACACCATCGCCTCCGTCAACTTCGACCAGCGCGCCTACGACACCCTCGGCGAGATGAGCATCCTGTTCGCCGCCGTCCTCGGCTGCGTGGTGCTGCTGCGCGAGGCCCACGACGAGCACCGGGCACGGCCGCAACCCGCCGAAGTGGCCCGGCCCGTACGCCGCTACGCGCTGCTCGTGCTGCCCGTCGCCCTGGTCACCGGCCTCTACGTCGTCGCCCACGGACAGCTCAGCCCCGGCGGCGGCTTCCAGGGCGGGGTCGTCGCCGCGACCGCCCTGCACCTGCTGTACCTCGGCGCCGACTACCGCGCGCTGGAACGGGTCCGCCCGCTCGCCGTCTTCGAGACCTCCGACGCGCTCGCCGTCTCCTGCTACGTCGTGCTGGGCGTCGCCGGAGTCCTGGCCGGCACCGCTTTCCTGGCCAACACGCTGCTGCCGTACGGCACGTTCAACACGCTGTCCTCCGGCGGCACCGTCCCCCTGCTGAACGCGGCCGTCGGCATGGAGGTGGCGAGCGCGGTCGTCGTCCTGCTCGCCAACTTCCTCGACCAGGCCGTCGAGATCGAGGAGGAGCACCGGAGTTGAGAACACCGTGATGCACATCCTTCCCTACCTGGTCGCCGCCTACATCTTCCTGACCGGCTGCTACGGCCTGGCCACCAGCCGCAACCTCATCCACGCCGTCGGCTGTCTCGCCATCTGCCAGTGCTCCACCTATGTGCTGCTGCTGGCGGTCGGCTACCGCGACGGCGCCACCGCCCCCGTCTTCTCCGACATCCAGCCCGGCTCCCGGCCCGTGGTCGACCCGGTCGTGCAGGCGCTCACCCTCACCGACATCGTCGTCGGCGCCACCGTCACCGCGCTGCTGCTCGCGCTCGTCCTGCAGATCGCCAAACGGCACGGCACGGTCGACCCCGACGAACTGCGGGAGCTGCGCGGCTGATGCACCATCTGCTCCCCCTGCTCGTCGCGATCCCGCTGCTCGGCGCCGCCGTGCTCGTGGCCGTCGGCCGTCATCTGCCCAGGACCGCCGCCGAGGTCACCGGCCTCGTGGTCTCCGGCGGAACGGCCGCCCTCGCGATCGTGCTGCTGCTGAACTCCTCGCCGCCGATGGTCGAGTGGGTCGGCGCCTGGCTGCCGGTCGGCGGCGAGAGCGTGGGCATCGTCGTGGTCGGTGACGGCCCCGCGCTCGGCATGGCCGCGCTGGTGTCTCTGCTGACGTTCGCCGCCCTCGCCTACTCCTGGCGCTACTTCGACGAACCCCCGCGCAGCCACAGCGGCGCGTTCACCGCGCTGATGCTGGTGTTCCAGGCCGCCATGTGCGGGTTCGCCATCGCCGGCGACCTGTTCAACGCGTTCGTGTTCTTCGAGCTGATGAGCGTCGCCGCCTATGCGCTCACCGGCTACCGCATCGACGACCCGAAGGCCGTACAGGGCGCCCTGACCTTCGGGGTCGTCAACTCCCTCGGTGCGTACGCCATGCTGATGGGCATCGGCCTGCTGTACGCCCGCACCGGCGAGCTGGCCATGACGAAGATCGGGCGCGGCCTCGACACTGCGGCCGGACCGGGCGGGCCGGACGCGCTGGTCCTCGCCTCGTTCGTGCTGGTGCTGACCGGGCTGCTGGTCAAGGCGGCCGCCGTGCCCTTCCACTTCTGGCTCCCGGACGCGCACGCCGTCGCCCCCACCCCGGTCTGCATGCTGCTGTCCGGGGTGATGGTCGAACTCGGCTCCTACGGCGTCTGGCGCGTCTACGGCACCGTCTTCGCGGGACCCGGCGGCATCCCCGCCGCCGACCTGACCCGGGCCCTGGTCACCCTCGGCGCCCTCACGGCCGCCACCGGGGCCGTCATGTGCTGGTACCAACGGCACATCAAGCGGCTCCTGGCCTACTCCACCGTCGCCCACACGGGCCTGTTCCTCGTCGGCCTCGGAGTGCTCACCCCGGAGGGCGACGACGGGGTCGCCCTGTACATCCTCGGGCACGCAGGGGTGAAGGCCGCGCTGTTCGCCTGCGCGGGCGTGCTGCTGGACCGTTACGGCAGCCTCGACGAGCACGCCCTGCACGGCCGGGCCCGGGAACAGCGGGTGACCGCGGTGCTGTTCGGGGTGGCCGCCCTCGGCCTCGCCGGGCTGCCCCCGTTCGGCACCGGGCTCGGCAAGGCGGTCGCAGAGGAGGCGGTCGGCGGCCCGCTCACCGTGGTGTACGTGGTGGCCTCCGCGATCACAGCCGGTGCCGCACTGCGGGTCACCGCACGGGTGTTCCTGGGCCTCGGACCGCGCCCCGAGGACGCCGACGCCGACCTGGAGACCAGCGGATCAGGCGAGGAGCCCGAGACGACCGGCCCGCTGAGCCGGATCCCGGACACCATGCGGACGGTGCCCGCGGTGCTCCTCGTGGCCGCCCTCGCCGTCGGCGCCGTGCCCGGCTTCGGCGACCTGGTCGCCCGCTCCGTCAACGAGGCGGGGTCCGGCGGCGCCCACGCCTCGGCGCAGTGGACGGCGCACGGCGTGCTGCTGGGGCTGGCCTCCAGCGCGCTGGCCGCGGCCCTCGCCGGCCTCGCCGTGACCCGTCCGCACTGGACCGCCGCCCCCGACTGGGCCCGGTCCCTGCGGCGCCTGCAGTCCGGCCACGTCGGCGACTACGTGGCCTGGCTGCTGGTGGGCGCCACGGTGCTGGGCGCCCTGGCCCTGCCGGGGGTGCTCGGCGGCTGAGCACGAGCCCGTCAGGAGCCGTAGCTGACGTGCACCTGCGTGAAGCCGAGCGAGCGCAGCAGACCCTGGAGCATGCCGGTGGTGTTCGTCTCCGCGCGCGCGGCCAGGCCGCTGCTCCGCGCCGCGTCGCCGATGTGCCGGACGGCGAGTTTCTGCACGGCCTGCTCGCTGTCGGGGTTGTCCGAGAAGAGATCGCCGAGCCGGTCCAGCAGCCCGCGCTGCTTGGACACGGCGTAGGAGTGGTCGGGGTCGAGGGCCGGCCTGCCCAGGCGGGCGTGCGGCAGCCGGAGCGTGGCGGCCGTGCGGTCGCCGTTGACCGAAACGTCGTTCGGGCCGACCTGGCCGAGGTCGACGTACGCGTCCACGGTGCCCGCGCCGACGTAAAGGGTGCGGGTGCCGCGGATCGCGTCGGGCAGGTATTTCGCGTCCTTCTCCAGATCGACGACCACCTGGAAGTCGCCCGAGGCGGCGTCGTAACGGCTCATGTCGTTGAGGGACTTGAGGAGTGCGGGACCGGAACGGTCGTGTGTCTCGGTGCCGAACAGGTCCTTGATGCCCGGCAGTACGGCCAGCCGGATCCCGGCGAACAGCACGGCGAGCACCAGGACGAGCGCGGCGACGGCCTTGGCCCAGCCGGGCAGGCGCCTGACGGAAGTCGTCATCGTGACGGTCCTCCTTCCTGCTGACCGGATGCCCGCCGACGCGCCCGTCAGACCGGTGCGTTGGCCGAATCGCCCCTCTGACGTACGCGCCGGGTCACCGTCCGGGCGACACCGGCCGGTGCGCGAGGGACTCCGGGGCGCGGGCGGAGCGGGAACCGGGGGCCGCCGTGATCATGACCACCTCCTGGTCGCCCTCGGGCACCAGCAGCACGTCGCGGTTCAGCCGCAGCCTGCCCAGCTCCGGATGGTCCAGGGTCTTGGCGCGGTGGCCCGGCGCGAGCCCCGGGTGGGCCCGCCGGATCTTCCGGAACTCCGCGCTGCCGGTCAGAAACTCCAGCAAAGCTCCGCCAGTTGGGGATCCCGCGGGTAGCGTTCCGCGGCCCGGCGCGGCCGAGCCACCGCGATGTGCCCGAACTTCCGCGCGCCGGAGGTCTCGTAGCTCCGCCCCTCGCCGAGGAAGCGCCGCCGGGCCAGGTTGGTCGTGTGCCGCGCCAGGTCGTCGCCGAGCAGGGCCCGGGCCGTCGGGGTCCGGGCGACGAGCCCGTAGGTGGCGTCGGTGACGATCGCCGCGGTGCCCGGCAGCCGCTGGAGCATCCGCGCCACCTGCGGCCGCACCCGCCGCACGGGCCGGGCGGCGGGCGGCGCGGCCGAGCCGGCCAGCCGGAACAGATGGCTGCGCTCGGCCGGGGCGAGCCGCAGCGCGGCGGCGAGCGCGTCGAGGACCCGGGGGAGGGACGGGGGCCGCGGGCCTGGTCGAGCCGGACGTAGTAGTCGACCGACACATGGGCCAGTTCCGCCACCTCCTCCCGGCGCAGGCCGGGTGTCCGGCGCGGGGGGCCGGCCGGCAGCCCGACCTCGCCAGGGCTCAGTCCCGCCCGGCGTTCCCGCAGGAAGCGGGCCAGTTCCTGTCTCGCCATGCCGCGGCCTCCTCGCCCTGCCTGGTACAGGTGATCCCTGGCAGGACGGCGCCGGCCGGGGAACCGTGGCTGCCGTGAACGATCGCACAGCACTCGTCACCGGTGCCCACAAGGGCATCGGCAAGCACCTCGCCCGCCTGCTCGCAGCCGAGGGGTTCTTCGTGTACGTCGGTGGCCGCGACGCCGGCCGCGGGGAGGCGGCGGCCGCGGAGACCGGCGCCGGCGCCTGCCCACTCGTCCTGGACGTCACCGACGTGGACGGCATCGCGCGCGCCGCGACCGGCGTCGGCCGCCTGGACGTGCTGGTCAACAACGCCGGCATCGCCGTCGACCTCGGCCCGCCCGACGAGGCCACGCCGGTGGACTTCCGGCGGACGTACGAGACGAACGTCTTCGGTGTCGTCGCCGTCACCAACGCCTTCCTGCCCGCCCTGCGCCGCTCGGCCCGGCCCCGCATCGTGAACGTCTCCAGCGGCACCGCCTCCCTCACCTGGAGCACCGGGCCCCGGCCCCGTTCACCCCCGGAAACGGCCACGGGCCGCCTACCGCTCCTCCAAGGCCGCGCTGAACGCCCTCACCGTCTTCCACGCCCAGACGCTCGGCGATCGCTTCAAGATCAACGCGCTCGCGCCCGGCGCGCGGGCCACCGATCTGAACCCGCGGGCCCGGGCTCGCGGCGGCGACCCGCAGGAAGGTGCGCGCGGGGCCGTAACGGCCGGCGCTGCTGTCGGACGACGGGCCCACCGGCGGGTTCTTCTCCTCGGACGGGACGCCGGTGCCCTGGTGAGCGGGGTGCCGCCAGTAGCATGAATGTCCAGCCCGTGACGATTCTGCGAGGAGCGGATCGTGCGAGACATCGCCGTCTTCAGCGGCAGCGCCCATCCCGAGCTGGCCCGCGAGGTCTGCGCGCACCTCGGGGTCCCGCTGAGCCCGACCCAGATCAGCCGGTTCGCCAACGACTGTCTGGGGGTGCAGCTCCAGGCCAACTGCCGGGAACGGGACGTCTTCCTGATCCAGCCGCTGGTCCGGCCGGTGCAGGAGCACCTGGTGGAGCTGCTGCTGATGTGCGACGCCGCCCGGGGTGCCTCCGCCGCCCGGATCACCGTCGTGATGCCGCACTATTCCTACGCCCGTTCCGACAAGAAGGACGCCCCGCGCATCTCCATCGGCGGCCGGCTGGTCGCCGACCTGCTCGTGGCGGCGGGCGCGAGCAGGGTGCTCGCCATGACCCTGCACTCCCCGCAGGTGCACGGTTTCTTCTCGGTGCCGGTCGACCATCTGAACGCGCTGCGTGAACTCGCCGCGCACTTCCGCCGGTACGACCTGACGCGGACCACGGTCGTCTCACCGGACCTCGGCAACGCCAAGGAGGCCGCCGCCTTCGCCCGGCTGATCGGCGCCCCGGTGGCGGCCGGCGCCAAACAGCGGTTCGCGGACGACCGGGTGAGTATCAGCTCCGTCATCGGCGACGTCACCGGCCGGGACGTGATCGTGCTGGACGACGAGATCGCCAAGGGCAGTACCGTGTTGGAACTGCTCGACCGTCTGCGGGAGCTGGGCGCCGGTTCGGTCCGGGTGGCGTGCACGCACGGGCTGTTCGCGGCCGGTGCGCTCAAGCGGCTGAGTGAGCAGCCGGACGTGCTGGAGATCGTCTGCACCAACACCGTGCCGCTCCCCACGGAGGAGGAGCACACCGACAAGCTGCGCGTGCTCTCCATCGCCCCGGCCCTCGCCGAAGCGGTACGGCGCATTCACAACGGCGAATCCGTGAGCGCCCTGTTCGAGCAGTCGTAGAGCGCCATGACGGCAAGGAGTGGCGCGGCACCCGGTGGCACTCCGGATCGTGTGCCGGCCCTGCTCACAGCGAGCCGGACGCGGCCTCGGACCGGGCCAGGGCCGCGTCGAGCGTGGGATGCGGGGGCAGCAGCCTGGACAGACCGGTGACCCGGAAGACCCGCAGCGTCAGTGGGTGCGTGCACACCAGGTGCAGCTGTCCGCCGCGGCTCAGCACCCGGGCGCGGGCCCGGTACAGCAGTCGCAGCCCCGAGCAGTCGAAGAACTCCACCGGCTGCAGGTCGATGACGACCCGGGCACCGGGCCGGCCGGTGATCAGGTCCAGCGAAGGGCCGATCGCCGTCGCGGCGACCAGGTCGATCTCGCCCCGCAACTCCAGCACCGTGTGTGCCCGGTGCTCGTACACACGGAGGTGACGGGTGAGCGGTGCAGGCTCGTCTCGCACGACGGCATCACCTCCCACCCGCTCCCGGACGTCGCTCTCCCGAACGTCAAGTTACCCTCGATAGAAGGAATTTGAGCATGTTCGATTGACATATGTCTTCGAGATTGGGGTGTGTCGCCCGGTAACCCGGCCCGGTCGTGGGGGCAATGGCGGTCAGTCGACCAGAAGGACCAGCTTCCCCGTCGTCCGTCCGGTGTCGCCCCCCTCGTGCGCCTTCGCCGCCTCGGCCAGCGGGAACGTCCCGGCGATCGTCGCCTTCAGCTTCCCCGACTCCGCCAGTTCGGCGATCGTCTCCATCCCGGACCGGTCGGCGTCCACCAGCATCTGCACCGCGCGCACGCCCAGCCGCTCGGCCTCCTCGAAGAAGCCCGGGGAACTGCCCGGCAGGATGGACACCACAACCCCGCCCGGCCGCAGCACCTTCAGCGACGACACGGACGTGTCCCCGCCGAGCGTGTCCAGGACCACGTCTACGTCCCGCACCGCCTCGGTGACGTCGGTCGTCCGGTAGTCGACCGGCTCGTCGACGCCGATCTCCCGCAGGAAGTCGTGCTTGCCGGCGCTGGCCGTGCCGATCACGTACGCACCGCGTGCCTTGGCGATCTGCACGGCCACGTGCCCGACGCCGCCGGCCGCCGCGTGGATCAGCACCCGCTGCCCGGGCCGTACGTCCGCGTGCTCGGTCAGGGCCTGCAGGGCGGTCAGGGACACCAGCGGCAGCGCGCCCGCCTGGGCGTGGTCGATCGAGGCCGGCTTGTGCGTCAGGGCGCGGACCGGGGCGATCACGTACTCGGCGTGCGAGCCGTGGCCGTACGGATAGGGCAGCATGCCGAAGACCTCGTCGCCCGGCCGGAAGGCGGCCACACCGATCCCGGTGGCGGCGACCTCGCCGGAGACGTCCCAGCCGAGGACGAAAGGCGGCTCGCCGAGGAACATGCCCAGGGCCCGGTGCTTCCAGTCGGTGGGGTTGATCCCGGCGGCCCGCACCCGGACCAGCACCTGGTTCGGGCCCGGCTTCGGCCGCTCCACCTGTACTTCCTTCAGGACCTCGGGACCGCCGAGGACGTCCTGGCTGATGGCTCGCATCGTGTTCACATCGCTCATGGTCACCCAGCCTGCCGGGCTCCGCCCGTCCAGGAAATGGCACGATTGCCAAGCTTCGATAGGATCGTGTCATGAGTGGCACGCAGAAGACGAAGCGGGAACCGGAGCGGGTGGTCGTCCTGGCCCTCGACGGCGTCTACCCCTTCGAACTGGGCATCCCCAGCCGCATCCTCGGCGCCGCCGACGGCCACTACGAGGTGCTGACCTGCACGGTCGACGGCCGCCCCGTACACACCAGCGCGGACTTCACGGTCGGTGTCGCCCACGGCCCGGAGATCCTTCCGACAGCGGACACGGTGGTGGTCACCTCGATGCCGCCCGCGTACATCCCGACGGAGCTGCCGGACGAGGTCGCCGCGGCCCTGGCCCGCATCCGCCCGGACGCGCGGATCGTCTCGATCTGCACGGCCGCGTTCGTGCTCGCCGAGGCCGGCCTGCTGGACGGCCGCCGCGCGACCACGCACTGGCAGGTGGCCGACGCGTTCCGCCGCCGTTTCCCGCGGGTCGACCTCGACCCGGACGTCCTCTTCGTCGCCGACGGCCGCATGCTCACCTCGGCCGGAGCCGCCTCCGGTGTCGACATCTGCCTGCACATCGTCCGCACCGACCACGGCAGCGAACTGGCCAACTCCGTCGCCCGCCGCTGTGTCGTCCCGCCGTTCCGTGACGGCGGCCAGGCGCAGTACATCGAGCAGCCGGTCCCCGTCAGCGGCGCGGCGAGCACGGCCGGGACCCGTGCCTGGGCCCTGGAGCGCCTGGACGAGCCGCTCTCCCTGTCCGACCTCGCCGGCCATGCCCGGATGAGCCTGCGCACCTTCATCCGCCGCTTCAACGACGAGGTCGGCCTCAGCCCCGGCCGCTGGCTCATCCAGCAGCGCGTCGCCCGTGCCCGGCATCTGCTGGAGTCCAGCGACCTGCCGGTGGACCGGATCGCCGCCGAGGTCGGCTTCACCACCGGCGCCTCACTGCGCCAGCACCTGCAGGCGGCGATCGGGGTGTCCCCGCAGGCCTACCGGCGCACGTTCCAGCGGACCCGCTGAGCCTTCCGGCGTAAACCTCCGGGCCGCCGAACGTTTCGGCCCGCCCAGGCGTCGCAGGACCGTACGCAGCACGTGGGAACAGGGGGCGGGAAATGCGCAGAGGCCTTGTGGCGGTGGCGGTGCTGACGGCCATGACGGTGGCGGGGTGCGACGACGGTCCCCGGCCGGACCTGGTGGTGAAGGGCACCCCGCCGGCGTCCGCGTACGCCGGACCGCTGTACGTGCCCACCCGGCAGCTCGACGCGAGCGGGCCGCGGGCCCTGCGCCTGGCCTCGGGTGCGGCGGGCCGCGCGCTGGAGTGCGACGGGGAGATCTTCGACGGCGCCGGCCCGGACGGGTGGGCCCCCTCGGACGGCGGCGGCACCCCCGAGGAGGGCCTCACGCTCTTCTTCGACATGGACGAAGCCGCCCTGCCCGACCACGGCTTCCGCGTGGAACGCCGGGAGGCGGACCGGGTGTTGTACTCCTACGACATCGGCGGCCGGACGAAGGCGGCGGTCGTGGTGGCCAAGGACCAGCAGGACCGGCCCGGTTGGGGCCCGGAGACCCACGCCTCCTGCGACCCCGCCGAGTTCCCCGCCGCCTTCGCGGCCGCCCAGGGCTGGGAGGTGTGGACGGACCGCGACGGCGGACGGGTGCCGGTGAGCCGGCTCAGCAGCTCCACCGGCCCCGAACACTGCGGCTGGCAGTCCGTCCACTTCCTTCGGCTCGACGACGCGACCTACGCCCGCGACCCCGAGGACGCACTCGGCGGCGACCTGCTCACCGCCCCGTACCGGGCCCGCGTTCCCCTGCCGGCCGGCGCCCACGACACCGGATACCGCTACCGTCACTGGCGGCTGTGGCTCACCGACGACAAGGCGACCGCCTACGTCCGCACGCCCGGCGCAGTCGAGGCCTGGCCCCGGCTGAGGCGACGCGTCGCCTGCGACTGAGCCGTCACCGGCTGCCACGCGACGCGACCGGTGACGGCATGTGCCGGTCACCCGGCCGCGTACACCCGCTCCCCGCCCACATAGGTGAGTGCCACGGCCGTCTCCGCGAGCTCCTCCGGCGGCCCGGCGAACGGATCGCGGTCCAGCACCACCAGGTCGGCGAGCGCCCCGGCGGTCACCCGGCCGGTGTGGTCCAGATGGTTCACGTACGCCGACCCGGCCGTGTACGCCCGCAGCGCGTCCGCGAGGCCGAGCCGCTCCTCGGGCAGGAACACGGGTCCGCTGCCGCCGGGCTCGACCCGGTTGACGGCGACATGGATGCCCTGCAGCGGATCGGGGCTGCTCACCGGCCAGTCGCTGCCCGCCGCGAGCCGCGCCCCCGAGCGCAGCAACGCGCCGAAGGGATACTGCCGACCGGCCCGTGCGGGCCCGAGGAAGGGGATCGTCAGCTCGTCCATCTGCGGCTCGTGCGCGGCCCACAGCGGCTGGATGTTCGCGGTGGCGCCGAGCCGGGCGAACCGGGGCACGTCGTCCGGGTGCACGACCTGCAGATGCGCGAGATGCGGCCGGGTGTCGCTCGGCCCGTTCGCGGCGCGTGCCGCTTCGACCGCGTCCAGCGCGTCGCGTACGGCGCGGTCGCCCAGCGCGTGGAAGTGGCACTGGAAGCCGAGGGCGTCCAACTCGACCACGTACTTGGGCAGTCGCGTGGCATCGATGAAGCTCTTGCCGCGGTTTGCGGTCACGCACCCGCACCGGTCCAGATAGGGATCCAGCAGCGCGGCCGTGTGGTTCTCGGCGACCCCGTCCAGCATCAGTTTCACCGAGCCCGCCCGGAACCGGCCGTGGCTCAACGCCGCCCGCTTCTCGACGAGTTCGGGGATCTGCTCGGATCCGCGCTCCCGGTCCCACCACAGCGCGCCGCGCACCCGCGCGGTGAGCGAGCCGTCCCGCGCCGCCGTGAGATAGGCCTCGGCCGGGTCGTCCATGCCGAGGAAGTCACCGACCAGCGCGTCCTGCCAGGCGGTGATGCCGAGCGCGTGCAGATGCCGCTGGGCGTGCAGCAGCGCGGCCAGCCGGTCGGCCGGTGTGGCCGGCGGGGTGAACCGGCCCACCAGCTGCATCGCGCCCTCCTGGAGCGTGCCGCTCGGCTCCCCGGAGGCGTCCCGCTCGATCCGTCCGTCGGCCGGGTCGGGTGTGTCCCGGCCGATGCCGGCCAGCTCCAGTGCCCGGCTGTTGACCCAGGCACCGTGGTGGTCGCGGTTCGGCAGATACACCGGCCGGTCCGGCACGACCGCGTCCAGCAGCTCCTTCGTCGGCGTACCGCCCGCGAACGCCTCCATGGACCAGCCGCCGCCGAGGATCCACTCCCGCTCCGGATGGGCGTCGGCGTAGGCCCGCACGGTGGCCACGGTCTCCTCGGCCGTCGTCAGACCGGACAGATCGCACTGGGCCAGCTCCAGGCCCGCCGGCACCGGATGGACGTGCGCGTCCTGGAAGCCGGGCAGCAGCAGCCGTCCGGCGAGGTCGACCACCTGCGTGCCCGGCCCGGCCAGGTCGTCCAGCTCGTCCCCGCCGACCGCGGTGATACGACCCGCGGTGACGGCGACGGCGGTCGCGGTACGGCCCTCGGGCGTGAGGACGGGGCCGCGGGTGAACAGCAGATCAGCGTGCATGATGCCTTCCTGGTCGGTCAGTGGGAGGTGGTGAGCAGTTCGGGAGCGTCGGCGTCGGTGCCCGCGCCGGTGCGGAAGTAGGGCGACCTGCGCACCCACTTGGCCCAGGCGGCCGCCACGAACCCGGAGGCGATCATCGCCACCGGCATGAGCAGCAGGAACCAGCCGTTGTCCGCGCGCAGTTCGAGGTGGTCGGCGGAGTCGTAGAGGGACCAGCCGAGGTAGCCACCGAGGCCCAGCAGGGCCAGTGCGCTGAGTGTGGGCAGCAGGACCGCCCGCACGCCCTGCCGCCAGCCGTCCCGCAGCAGGGAGCGGAAGCGCACGGCGGCCGCCAGCGCGGTGAGCGCGTAGGACAGGGCGACGACGATGCCGACGGCGTTCACGATCGCGTCGATCATGTCGGCGAGGCGCGGGATCACCAGCGCCCCCGCCGCCACCGCGAGGGCCAGCGCCCCGATCAGCAGCGTCCCCGCCGCCGGAGTCCCGTACCGCGAGCTGACCTTGGACCACACCGGCCCGAGGGTACGGTCCCGGCTCATCGCGAACATCCCGCGCGCCGTCGGGATGACCCCGGCCTGCAGCGAGGCCACCGCCGAGAACATCAGGGCGACCAGGGGCAGCGCGGCCAGCGGCTGGTCGGCAAGCCGGTCCCCGTAGTACGCCAGTCCCTGCGCGCCGTGCCCGGCCAACTCCCGCTGCGACAGCACCCGTTGGAAGGCGACCGAGCCGAGCAGGAACAGCCCGAGCATGGTCACCAGGGTGATGGTCCCGGCCCGGGAGGCGTCCTGGGGGTCGCGCACCTCCTCGTTGACGGTGAAGGCCGCCTCGAAGCCCCAGTAGCAGAACACCGACAGCAGCAGGCCCTGCGCCAGCGCGGTCGCCGAGGGGATCGCGAACGGGTCGAACCAGGAGAGGCTGAAGGAGTGCGGTCCGGTGACGATGCCGTAGCCGCAGAACCCGAGCAGCACGACGTACTCGAAGACCAGCAGCCCGCTCTGCAGCCGGGCCGCCGTGCGGACACCGGTCACGGCGGTCAGCGTGACGACGACCAGGACGACGATCCCCACCGCCGTCGTCTGCGCGGTCGAGTCCGGATCGAGGCCGAGCGAGCCGATCCGGTGCAGGCCCGCCTCCCCGCCCAGCTGCAGCAGGGCCGAGCCGGTGACCGCCGTGGTGTAGGCGAGGAACGCCACGCTCGCCACGACGTTCACCCAGCCGACCATGAAGCCGAGCCAGGGACTGAGCGAACGGCCCACCCACACATAGCCGTTGCCCGCGTTCGGCTCCACCCGGTTCAGCCGCGCGTAGGCCCCCGCGATGCCGAGGACGGGCAGGAAGGCCAGCAGCATGATGGCCGGCAGATGCGGGCCGACCACGCCCGCCGTCACCCCGAGCCCGATGCCGATGCTCGTCGTGGCGGCCGTACTGGACGCGGCGACGGCGACGCCGTCCACCACGCTCAGCGACCTGCGCAGCTCGGGCCGCGCGGGGGGATCCACTCCGAAGGGTCTGTCGCTCATGGCCGGTTCTCCGCTCGCACAGCGGGGCCTGGACGGCCCCGGTGACCGGACATGAAACTGCCGGGGCACTTAACAGGTCAACGATGTTGTCGTAAGGTGCCGGGCACGTCCCAGGGAGGCCCCATGACCGACCGAGTCGTCCCGCCCGCCGCGCGGCAGCGCCGGCGCCCCACCAAACAGGGCGTCGTGCTGTCCGAGGAATTGATCGTCCGGACCGCGCTCCGGCTGATCGAGGAGCACGGCGCCGACGCCCTCTCCGTGCGCCGTCTGGGCCGGGCCCTCGGCGCCGACCCCAGCTCCCTCTACCGGTACTTCCGGCACACCGACGACCTGATGCTGGCCATCGCCGACGAGCTGATCGGCCGGACCCTGCGGACCTGGCGGCCGACCGGCGACTGGGTCGCCGACCTGCGCGATCTGGGCCTGCGCATGCACGCGGGCGCCCTCGCCCAGCCGCGTGCGGCGATGCTCAGCGCCCACCGCGTCACCGGGCGCACCCACGAGATCCAGGCCGTGGAGAGCATCCTCGGCGTGCTGCGCCGCGCCGGTTTCCCGGACCCGGAGGCGGTGCGGATCTACCACGCCTTCGTGGACCAGGCCCTCGCCTTCGGTGCCCTGGACTCCGCGGGCACCGCGTTGCCCCGGGCCGCGCGCGAGGCCGAGTCGGAGGTGTGGCGCAGTACCTACGGCCGGCTGCCCGCCGACTCCCACCCGCACATCTCGGCCACCGCCTCCCGCCTCGTCGCCACCATGCGCTCCAGTTCCTATCCGGCCGCCCTCGACCTGCTCCTGTCGGCCGCCCGGACACGCCTTGATCACATTCGTGCGGGGACCCGGGGCTGACGGCCACACTGGACGGGATCCGGATTCCGAGGAGGCCGTACGCCATGACCCCACCGCCCGCCCGCACCGCCGCAGAGCGCAGGAAGGACACCCTCCACCGGCTGGAGAACGACGTCGACGTCTGGGTCGCCACCGCCGGCCCCGACGGCGGCGCCCCCTATCTCGTGCCGCTGTCCTTCGTGTGGGACGGCGCCACGCTGCTGATCGCCACCCCGGCCGAGAGCCCCACCGGCCGCAACCTCGTGGCCACCGGCCGGACCCGGCTCGGCCTCGGCCCGACGCGGGACGTCGTCCTGATCGAGGGCACCGTCCAGGCGGTCACGCCGGAGGACCTCCCCGAGGAGGACGCCGAGGTCTTCGCCGGCAAGACCGGCTTCGACCCTCGTCAACTCTCCACCCGCTACCTGTACTTCAAGATTCTCCCGCAGCGCGTCCAGGCGTGGCGCGAGGAGAACGAGCTGCAGGGAAGGGAGTTGATGCGGGACGGACGCTGGCTTGTCGCCGACTGAATGCCGCCGCCCGGGATATCCGGAGCATGAGGACATCCCCGGGAGGAAGCATGGCACTGGTGAAGGCAGGCGTGTTGGTGCTGGACTGCGCCGAGCCCGAGAAACTCGCCGAGTTCTACAGGGAGTTGCTGGAGGGTGAGCAGACGGACGCCTCGGCGAACCTGGTGGAGGTCCGGGGCGCCGACGGCGTCCGGCTGGCCTTCCGCCGTGATGTGAACGCCACCCCGCCCAGCTGGCCGCGACCGGAGAACTCCCTCCAGGCCCATCTCGATTTCCTGGTCGAGGACCTGGACGAGGCGGAGCGCCGGGTGGTGTCGCTCGGCGGCCGGCCGATCGACACCAAGGGTGCGGCGGGGCCGTACGAGGAACGCGGCTACGCCGACCCCGCCGGCCACTCCTTCACCCTGCGCGTGGTGCCGGCGACGGCGCCGAAACAGGGCTGAACGGCCCGGAGCGGCCGCAACGCACCCGCAGCCGGGAGCCGGTACGCACCCGCGGCCGGGCGCAGCCCGCCCCCCACGCGGTGCTGCGCCGGGCCGCACCGCCTCAGTCCCGGCCGCCCTTGTCGGCCACCGGCCACTGCCCCGTCGACCGAGCGATGGCCTTCGCCCCCGTGCGGTCCACCGCACTTCGCACCACCGCGAAGATCGCCCCCTGGACCGCTGCGGCCAGCAGGATCTCACCCCAGCCGCGGTCCGGGTCCAGGGCGTCGGGCGCGTCGTCCTCGTGCCGGATGGTCTTCCACGCCTTCTGAAAGGCCATACCGGCCACCGCCCCGCTCGCCCAGCTCAGCACGAAACCGATGGGCTGGTAGACGAAGGGAAGCTTCTTCTTCTTTGTCTTGGCCATGTGTCACTTCTTCCTCGTCGCTGGGCCCTCATGCGGGCCGTCCTTCGGGGGCCACCCGTTCGCCGGGGCGCACCGGACCCGGAGCCGTACCGTCCCCGAACGGCCGGCCGCCCAACTGCTCGCGGTGGTGCGAAGTCAGCCAGCCGGCGAGGTCGGGGCCGAGCGGCACGATCCCGGTCGGGTTGATGCCGGTGTGCACCTGGTAGTAGTGCCGCTTGATGTGGTCGAAGTCGACGGTGTCGCCGAACCCGGGTGTCTGGAACAGGTCCCGCGCGTAGGCCCACAGCACCGGGTTCTCCGTCAGCTTCCAGCGGTTGCACTTGAAGTGGCCGTGGTAGACGGCGTCGAACCGCACCAGCGTGGTGAACAGCCGGATGTCCGCTTCCGTGAGGGTGTCGCCGACCAGATACCGCTGTACGGCCAGCCGCTCGGCGATCAGTTCCAGCCGCCGGAATACGCCCGTACAGGCCTCCTCGTACTCCTTCTGGTTCGTGGCGAACCCGGCGCGGTACACGCCGTTGTTCACGTCCTCGTACACCTCGGCCATCACCTGGTCGATCTCCTCGCGCCGGCCGTCCGGGTACAGGTCGGGCGCGCCCGCGCGGTGCAGGGCCGTCCACTCGGTGGCCAGGTCGAGAGTGAGCCGCTGGTAGTCGTTGGTGACCAGGCCCCCGCTGGGCACGTCCACGACCGCGGGTACGCTGACGCCGCCCGGGTAACCGGTTTCCCGCCGGTCGTAGGCCTCGCTGAGGAACCGTATGCCGAGCACCGGGTCCCGGCCGTCCGGGTCCAGGGTGAACCGCCAGCTGCGGTCGTCCTGGATCGGGTCCGCGACCGCCATCGACAGTGCGTCCTCCAGGCCCAGCAGCCGGCGCGCGATCACGGCCCGGCTCGCCCACGGACAGGCGCGCGAGACGACCAGCCGGTAACGGCCCGCCTCCACCGGCCAGCCGTCCCGGCCGTCCGCGGTGATGCGGTCCGCGAAGTGGCTCCTGGACCGGGAGAACGCCTTGTGCCCGTAGGAACGGTTGCCGTCGCCTTCCATGTCTCCTCCTCGCCGCCCGCTGCTCCTCCGGCACCGCGTTCCCCGTTTTCCGCCGCCCGCACGGTGTGATCCGCCTGCCCGGGGGCAGTCGGCGTTAGGTGAGCGGGACATCCTCCGAACCGCAGAGCGCCGCGCCTACGGCCGAGGACGCGGACACCGCCGTACGCAGGGCCGAAGACCGGGCCGGCGCCGCCCCGCATACGGGCGCGGACGCCGGCGAGGGAAGGGGTGGGACACCTGGCCGGGGTTCCGGCGCCGACCGGCACACGAAGATCACCGTGCTGGTGGCACTCGCCGCCAACCTGGTGATCGCCGTCGCGAAGGCCGCCGGCGGTGTCGTCGCGGGCTCGCCCGCCCTGCTGTCGGAGGCCGCGCACTCCGTCGCCGACAGCCTCAACGAGGTGTTCCTGCTGGCCGCGCTGCGCCGCAGCCGCCGCCCTGCGGACCGGCGGCACCCCTTCGGCTACGGCAAGGAACGCTTCTTCTGGTCCCTCCTCGCCGCAGTCGGCATCTTCGTCATGGGCGGCTGCTTCTCCTTCTTCCAGGGTGCCTCAGCACTGCGTCAGGGCACGCAGGAGAAGTTCAGCGGCTATGTGGCGGGTCTGATCGTGCTGGGCGTGGCCCTCGTGGCCGAGGGTGTCTCGCTGCTGCGGGCCCTGCACCAGGTGCGCCGGCAGGGTGGCGGCCTCGGTGCGCTCAGCGACCCGGCGCTGCGCACGGTGGTCGCCGAGGACGGCACGGCGGTCCTCGGCGTGACGCTCGCCCTCGCCGGCATGGCCCTGCACATGGCGACCGGGCAGGTCGCATGGGAGGCGTCCGCCTCGCTGGCGATCGGCGTGCTGCTGGTGTACGTCGCCTACCGGCTGGGCCGCGACGCCCGCGACCAGCTCATCGGCGAGGCCGCCGACCCGGAGCTGAGCGGCCGCATCCACTCGCTGCTGCGGGCCCAGCCGGAGATCGACAGCGTGGAGGCGCTGTTGACGATGAAGCTGGGCCTCGACTCCACCCTGGTGGCCGCCCGCATCGACCTGGCGCCGGGCCTGGACAGCGAGCGGGTGGAGGAGGTCTCCGTACGCATCAAGCGGTCCCTGGCCCGGATGTTTCCCGAGGCCGACCAGATCTTCCTGGACGTGACCGACCGGCCGGCGGGCGAGGCGCAAGAGGGCCCCGCCGCGACGGGGGAACGCGGCGGGGCCTGACGCTCGAGTGCCCTCCCCGAGGCGGGTTCACACCTCCCCGGCGTGGATTTTTCTGTATCCGGCTGCTTCCCGGCGCGATTCAGTTCTCGCCGAGCGGCTCCAGGACGAAGACCGGGATCTCCCGCGAGGTCTTCTTCTGGTAGTCGGCGTACGGCGGGTACGCGGCGACGGCCCGCTCCCACCACCGGGCCTTCTCCTCGCCGGTGACCTCACGGGCCCTCATGTCCCGCCTGACCGGCCCGTCCTGCAGCTCGACGTGCGGATCGGACGTGATGTTGAAGTACCACACCGGGTGCTTGGGCGCGCCGCCCAGCGAGGCGACCACCGCGTACGTGCCCTCGTGCTCCACCCGCATCAGCGGCGTCTTGCGGATCTTTCCGCTCTTCGCGCCCCGGGTGGTCAGCAAGACGACCGGCATCCCGGTGTCCATGAGCGTCGTGCCCTTCGTCCCGCCGGAGCTCTCGTACAGCTCGACCTGCTCGCGCACCCACTGCGTCGGGCTGGGCTCGTACTCGCCCTCAAGAGGCATGGGATCCGTCCCCTTCGTCGGTCCAACAGGTGTCTGGCATTCAACACCGGCGGCGCCGTGAATCATCCGTACCGCGCACCGCTTGGGCCGACGGGGTGACGAACTCCGCGGCGATGGCGGTGCGGCCGCCGGACCCGGCACCGCGGTGCGCGGCCCGGCCGTCCGTCCCGGGGGAGTTGCTCCCCCGTGAGCACCAGCCACGTCCCGTCGTCCGGCGCGAGGAGCCGTCCGCAGGATCGGGCAGGGGCCCGGAGCCGATCGCCGAGTGGGACGCCGAGGGCTGCGTCCGGCGCCTCGACCGGCCGGAGGAGGAGCACGGCCGCGCCGGCAGGATCCTCGTCGCCGGCGAGGACGCGGTCGTGCCCGGCGTCCCCCGGCAGACGGCCGCACGACCGGCCGCGCCCATGGCTGACCGTTTCGTCCTGCATAGGCCGGTGTGGGGCGATATGGTCGTACGGCACCATGTGTACGAGGGCAGTCCGGCCGTCGAGCGGGCCTTCGCCCCGGCCGGTGGGAGCCGTCGACCGGCATGACCGGTGGACGCGAGCCCCACCGCGGCCGGAATCCGCCCCTCCGACCCACCTGACTTCGGCCAGATCACACGCATCACCGAAGTGGCCGAACTTTTCGTCGACCCATTAGGTGCCCGAGGCATCTAATGAAGATCGGCACGACGCACTACATCGTCTGCGAGGTCTTCCATGACGGAACTGACGGACATCACCGGCCCCGAGCACCGGGCCGCCCCCGTCGCCTTCCCGCAGGACCGCACCTGTCCCTACCACCCACCCACCGGATACCAGCCGCTGCGCGACGGGCGCCCCCTCTCGCGCGTCACCCTCTTCGACGGCCGTGAGGTCTGGGCCGTGACCGGGCACGCGGCCGCCCGCGCCCTGCTCTCCGACCCCCGGCTGTCCTCCGACCGCCGCCACCCCGAATTCCCCGTGCCCGCGGAGCGCTTCCAGGGCATCCGGGACCGCCGGGTGGCGCTGCTCGGTCTGGACGACCCGGAACACAACCGGCAGCGGCGGATGATGATCCCCGAGTTCACCGTCCGGCGCGCCGGCGAGCTGCGGCCCTGGATCCAGCGGGTCGTGGACGAGCTGCTGGACCGGATGATCGCCCAGGGGCCGCCCGCCGAACTCGTCTCGGCCTTCGCGCTGCCCGTGCCGTCGACGGTGATCTGCTATCTGCTCGGCGTGCCGTACGCCGACCACGAGTTCTTCGAGGAGCAGTCCCGCAAACTGCTGCGCGGCCGGACGGCTGACGAGGCCGTCGCCGCCCGCACCCGGCTGGAGAAGTACATCGGGGGGCTGATCGAGGACAAGGCCGAGGAGGCCGAGCCCGGCGACGGCATCCTCGACGACCTCGTCCACCGGCAGCTGCGCGACGGCGACCTGGAGCGGGCCGAGGTCGTGTCCCTGGCCCTGATCCTGCTGGTCGCGGGCCACGAGACCACTGCCAACATGATCTCGCTGGGCACGTTCACGCTGCTCCAGCACCCCGAACGGCTGGCCGAGTTGCGTGCCGACCCGGCCCTGCTGCCCGCCGCCGTCGAGGAGCTGATGCGGATCCTCTCCATCGCGGAGGGACTGCAACGGGTGGCGCTGGAGGACATCGAGATCGAGGGGCAGACGATCCGGGCCGGGGAGGGCGTGCTCTTCTCGACCTCGGTGATCAACCGCGACCCGGCCCAGTACGAGGACCCCGACGCGCTGGACTTCCACCGTGCCGCCCGCCATCACGTGGCCTTCGGCTTCGGCATCCACCAGTGCCTGGGCCAGAACCTGGCCCGCGCCGAACTGGAGATCGCCCTCGGCGCGCTGCTGTCCCGGCTGCCGGACCTGCGCCTCGCCGTCCCGGCCGAGGAAATCCCCTTCAAGCGCGGCGACACGATCCAGGGGATGCTGGAACTCCCCGTGACCTGGTAAGAGGCTCAGCTCATGCGATTCAAGGTCAGCATCGACACGAACGTCTGCATCGGCGCGGGGCAGTGCGCACTCGCCGCCCCCAAGGTCTTCACCCAGGACGACGACGGCTTCAGCACCCTGCTCCCCGGGCACGAGGACGGCACGGACGACCCGATGGTCAAGGAGGCGGCCCGCGCCTGCCCGGTCGGCGCGATCACGGTGTCGGAGACCACCGGCTGATCCCGTCCGCGCCGGCGGCCGCCACCAGGACCCGCGCCGCCTCGCGGGCCTCGGCCGCCGGCCGCGCACAGCCCGTGACGCCCGCCGTGACCATCGCTCCCTCGGCCAGCAGGAAGAGGGGGCCGGTGAGCGCGGCGGGCAGCTCCGCCGCGTCCACGAGCGAGGCCAGGTATCCCCGGAACGCCTCCTTGTGGGCGCGCACCTGCTCGGCCACCAGGGCGGACGTCGTGCCCAGCTCGCCGTAGGCGTTGATCCAGGCGCAGCCGCGGAAGCCGTCCTCGCCGAACCACTCCTGCAGCCAGTCGAACACGGCCGGGATCCGTCCCCGCGGGTCCCGCTCCCGTGCGACGTGCTCGGCCAGACGCCGGCGCCAGCGCTCGTCCCGTCGGGCCAGGTAGGCCGCGACGAGCTGCTCCTTGGCCGGGAACAGCTGGTACAGGCGCTTGAGCGACAGCCCTGAGGCGCCGCGGAGTTCGTCCATGCCGACGGCCTGTATGCCGCGGGCGTAGAACAAGTCCTCAGCGGCGTCGAGCGCCCGCGCCCGGGCGACGGTGGTGTCCATCGGCGGCATCGGCGCTCCTTGCCCCCTTGACGGGATCCTTGACGCGAGAACGAGCGTTCTCCTATGGTAGCAGCCACTGGAGAACGATCGTTCTCCGGGGTCGTCCGAGCCCAGGAGGAGACCATGGCCGACCGTCCACCCCTGCCGCCGTTCACCCGCGAGAGGGCCGCGCAGAAGGTCCAGGCCGCCGAGGACGCCTGGAACACCCGTGACCCGCACAAGGTGGCGCTCGCCTACTCCGAGGACTCGGTCTGGCGCAACCGCGACACCTTCGTCACGGGCCGGGACGAGATCGTCGCGTTCCTCACCGCCAAGTGGCAGCGCGAGCTCGACTACGCGCTGCGCAAGGACCTGTGGGCCTTCGACGGCAACCGCATCGCCGTCCGCTTCCAGTACGAGTCCCACGACGCCGACGGCCAGTGGTGGCGCTCCTACGGCAACGAACTCTGGGAGTTCGACGAGCACGGCCTGATGACCCGGCGCGAGGCCAGCATCAACGACGTACCCATCGAGGAGAAGGAGCGCCGCGTCCACGGCCCGCGCCCCGAGGCCGAGCGAGGGGTGTCCTTCCCGCTTCAGTAGGGTTCCCGGATGACCGAACAGGCCGAGCAACCCTTCCTCTACGTCGTCGTCTGCGCGGCCGGGATCGCCGCGGGCGTCAGCAAGCTCATCGCAGCCGCCCAGGCACGGGGCTGGGAGGTCGGCGTCATCGCCACGCCGGTCGCCATGGGCGGCTTCTTCGACGCCGCAGCCGTCGCGGCGCAGACGGGCCGTCCCGTCAGATCCGCCTGGCGCACGCCGGCCGACCCGCGTCCTTTCCCGCCGCCGGACGCCGTCGTGGTGGCACCCGCCACCTTCAACACCGTCAACAAGTGGGCGGCCGGGATCGCCGACACCCTCGCGCTCGGCACCCTGTGCGAGGCCGCGGGCCTGGCCATACCGATCGCCGTCCTGCCCTGTGTCGCCGACGCGCTGGCCGCCCATCCCGCCTACCGGGACAGCGTGGAGCGGCTGCGCGGTATGGGCGTCCGCTTCGGCGACCCGTACACGGGTGAGGTCCGGCCGGACGGCAGCCGGCCCGACCTCGCCTGGGAGCGGGCGCTGGAGCTGCTCTAGCGGCAGGTCAGCGTCGGCCCCGCCAGCATGTTCCCGGTGAACATGTCCTGGCCCTTCGGCACCCAGTAGCCGAGCTTCGAGACCACCGTGGAGCACTTCGCCCCGACGATGAAGCGGACCTTGAGCGTCTCCGGGCGGCCGGGCTGCAGCTCGGTCACCGTGCAGTCCAGGGAGTGTGCCAGCCGGGCCTTCGACGGGTACCGGCCCACCAGCGGGTTGACGCAGCGGCTGTCGGCCGTGCTGATCCGCAGCCCGGTGCCCTCCTGGCCGATCATCCCCAGACGGGCGTTGCCGTCGCCCTCGTCACTGTCCCGGTGGATCGTGTACGTCACGGTGGTCGTGGCGTTGCGGCGCAGCACGGTCTTGTCGACGGTGACGGAGTGCGTCGCCTTCGCCTTGGGCGCGGTCAGCGCCACGGTGGCCCGCACCGTGCCCTTCAGGTCGACACCCGAGGGCGTCGACCGCACGCGGACGGTGGCGGTGAGCTCGTAGGTGCCCGGGCCGGGGTACAGGCCCGAGCCGGGCAGCGTTCCGGTGCCCATGGTCTTGCCGGACCGGGTGGCCTTCCAGGTGCCCTCGGTGCGACAGGCGTACCGGACCCGGACGCCGGACACCCGGCAGGTCGCGGGAGCCGTGATGTTGAATCTCGGGACGCCGGTGTCCGCACACAGGCTGACGTCGGCTTGCTCGCCATGGGCGCCGTGCAGCGTGCCGGCAGCCGAGCAGAGGGTCGCCGGGGTCTCGGGTGCCGGCGCGGCGACGGACTGTGCGCAGGCGGGGGTGACGAGGGCCAGCGGCAGCAGCGCTGCTCCGGCCAGGATTTTCAAGGTGGTGGTGGGGCGAGTCGGCACCGCGTGTTCCTCCGAGGCGGCCGAGACCGGCCGGATGCCGGTCGTCTGCGCCGAGGATGAGCTGACGGTACGACAATCCACCGCCTCCCACGCCGCACGGTCACCTGAGGGCAGCAAGGCGTCCGCCCGGACGCGTCCCCGGGCGCGTCCTCAGCGGACCTCGCGGACGTACCCCTTGCTTCCCGGCGTGGACACCTCCCGGTCCCGGCGGACGATGCTCAGCCGGTCGCCCCAGTGGGCGAGCGCCGCGCGCAGTCCGGCGCCGGTGTACTCGACGTCCACGACCCGGTCGTCGAAGGCCGTGGCGTACACCCCGCACTCGTCGTACCGCCCGCACTCCTCCGTCACCGCGAAGTCCAGTCCGGCCCGCCTGCGCACACCTGCCAGGTCGGCGGTGTTCTTCTGCGCGACAGCCAGCCGCCGGGCGTGCGCGTGCCGGGACAGCAGAGTGATGAAGGCGGTCGCGTCGGCCGCGGTGAGCAGGTGACGGGAGCGGGTGTAGCTGTCGTAGTTGTCCGGCTCGACCGCGTCGAAGCCCTTCTTCGCGCAGCCGTCGATCCACCGGTTCACGCGCTCGGCCACCCGCTCCCTCTTGGCCGGGGTGCCGATGTCGAGCAGCGCCTCGTTCCAGTCCTCGTCGATGACGGCCCTGCCGTGCGCGTCGCGCAGCAGCAGGTCGGCCGGCCAGGAGGAGCGCTCCTCGGGCTGGGCCTGGAAGGCGTTGACGTAGCAGATGTTGTACAGGCCGGGCGCGGGGGAGCCGGAGCGGTCGCGGCTGACGATCCGTACACCCTCGGCCGGGGGATAGGCGCCGCCGATCTGGTAGTCGAACCCGGCATGGCGCGGGGGCAGCCGCACCGCGGCGGGCTGCGGCGAGCTCCGCCTGCCCGTGCCGCCGGAACCGCCGGAGCCACGGGAGTCGCAGCCGGACAGGGCCGGCAGGGTGACGACCAGGGCCACCGCCAGGGCGCCCGCGGTCCGCCGGGAGCGCGCGGCGCGGGCAACACCCTTCGGGCGCACGTACGCTCCGTCCTGCCCACGCCGGGGCGGCGCGGCGCGTGGCAGGATCAAATCGCCCGCACACTTCGGTCGTCAAGTCGGCGCCGGGTCACGTCGTAGGCTCGTTGTCGACCATCGTCCCGAAGGCAGGAGCAGCAACGATGCAGTACGTGAAGCTCGGTTCGACGGGCCTGGACGTGTCACGGATCTGTCTGGGCTGCATGACCTACGGCCTGCCCGACCGCGGCGTCCACGAGTGGACCCTCGACGAGGAGGCCTCCCGCCCCCTCATCCGGCAGGCGCTGGAGGCGGGCATCAACTTCTTCGACACCGCCAACGTGTACTCCGACGGCACCAGCGAGGAGATCGTCGGCAAGGCCCTGCGCGACTTCGCCGACCGCGACGAGATCGTGCTGGCCACCAAGCTGAACGGCCGGATGCGGCCGGGCCCCAACGGGGCCGGACTGTCCCGCAAGGCCATCATGACCGAGATCGACCACAGCCTGCGCCGCCTCGGCACCGACTACGTCGACCTCTACCAGATCCACCGCTACGACCACGCGACCCCCGTCGAGGAGACGATGGAGGCGCTGCACGACCTGGTCAAGGCGGGCAAGGTCCGCTACCTCGGGGCGAGTTCGATGTACGCCTGGGAGTTCTCCAAGCTGCAGTACACGGCGGACCTGGGCGGCTGGACCCGGTTCGTGTCCATGCAGAACCACTACAACCTCCTCTACCGCGAGGAGGAGCGGGAGATGCTGCCGCTCTGCGCGGACCAGGGCGTCGGTGTGCTGCCGTGGAGCCCGCTCGCCCGGGGCCGCCTCACTCGTGACTGGGGCACGGTCACCGAGCGCAGCGCCAGCGACAACTTCGGCAGCCGTCTGTACCTGGAGAGCGACCGCTCGATCGTCGAGGCCGTCACCCGGATCGCGAACGACCGGGGCGTCCCCCGCGCCCAGGTGGCGCTCGCCTGGCTGCTGCACCAGGACACGGTGGCCGCACCGATCGTCGGCGCCGCCAAGCCGCGGCACATCGAGGACGCGACGGCGGCCGTGGACCTGGAGCTGACCGGGAAGGAGATCGAGGAGTTGGAGCAGCCCTATACGGCGCGCGAGATCAGCGGTCACTGAAACGAACGGCCCGCGGCCGACGCCGGCCGAACCCACCACGTACTCAATGCGGCCCGTGCGGCTCGAACTCCCTGCCGCACGGACCCGCCCCCTCGCTCTCCGGCAACGGCACCCGCTCCCCGGACATGCTCAACGTCCTGTAGTACGCCCCGATTCGCTCGGCCGAACGGCCCACGTAGTGCCCGATGAAAGAGCGCCGGAACCGGTCGGCGGTGCGGTTCGGCCCGGAGCCGTGCACCAGGCTGCCGTTGAAGAACAGCGCGTCACCCGGCGCCAGGTCCACGGGAGTCGGGGTCAGCCCGGTCGGCGGCGGAACGTACTCGCGGGCGAACGAGACCTGTTCGTCGGCGAGTTCGGGGCAGAACAGGTCCATCCGGTGGGTGCCCGGGACCACCTCGAGCCCGCCGTTGTCCCGGTCGATCGGCTCGCAGGCCACCCAGGCCGCCACGCATGTGCCCGGCTCGACGCGCAGATAGAAGTTGTCCTGGTGCAGCGCCTGCCCGCGCGCACCCGGCGGCTTGAAGTAGAACATGCTCTGCGCCGCCAGCACCTCCTCGCCGAACAGCACCTCCAGCACCGCCCGCAGCCGGGCGTCCAGCAGGAACTCCCTGGCGACCGGGCTGAATTCGTGCGGCTGCATCACCCGCGGATACCGGCGCAGCGGATCCGGGTCCCCGGGACGGGGCTCGAAGCGTCCCGGCACCGGGCCGGCCGCGTGCAGCGCGTCGAAGGCGGTGCACAGCCGCTCGGTCTCGTCCCGGCCGAACAGCCCGCGTACGACGGTGAAGCCGTCCTCCTCGAACCGTCCGCGGAGCCCCTCGGGCAGGATGGCGCCGATGTCCGTGGCCCTCATGTGTCCGCTCCCCGAATCCGGTGGTCACCTCTCCGCCACGCTAGGCCGACCGGCCCGACAGGAGGATGCCTGTGCGTGCTGACGACCTGCCCGGGACGGCTGCCGCCGCCCCGTCCCCGCCGCCCGGACTGGTGGTGACCGGCCGCTACGACCAGCGGCCGGGCTACGGCGTGCACCGGCACCGGGGATCGGGCAGCTGGCTGTTCACCTTCACCCTGGGCGGCGGCGGTCTGCTGCGGCAGGGCGCCGCCCGGGTCCGTGCCGGCGCAGGGGATCTCGTGGTGCTCGCTCCGGGCACCGCCCACCACTACACCGTGGCGCCCGGCGCCGAGCGCTGGCGCTTCTGGTGGACGCACTGCCAGGCCCGCCCGACCTGGACGCCATGGCTCGCCCCGTACGCCGTGTCCGACGGCCTGTACGCCGTCGCATCCGTACCGGGGGCCCTGCGCGCCCGGATCGAGGCGGCGTTCGACCGGATGCTCGCCGACGCCCGCGAACCGGGCGCGGGTGCGCCGGGCGAGCCGGACCCGGTGGCCGTGGCCCACGGCAGCCTCGCGCGGGAACTGGCTTTGTGCGCACTGGAAGAGGTCGTCCTCCTCGCCGCCGGCGGGGCGCGGACACCGCCGCCCGCGACGGATGACGACGCCCGGGTGCGCCGCGCCGAGGAGCTGATCGCCGCCGACCCCGGCGCGCCGCACAGCGTCCGCTCGCTCGCCGAGAGCGTCGCGCTGTCCCCGTCCCGCCTCGCCCACCTGTTCACCCTGCGCACCGGCCGGCCCCCGATGCGGGCCGTGCGCGAGGCCCGGCTGCTGCACGCGGCCCGGCTGCTGGAGGCCGGCGACCTGACGGTGGAACGGGTGGCGGCGGCCTCCGGATTCACCAGCCCCTTCCATTTCAGCCGCATCTTCCGGGAACGCTACGGAGTGCCGCCCGGCGCGTACCGGGCGGGCGAACGGCGACAAGAGGAAGAAAAGGATTCACCTGAACTCGAGTCAATAAGGGGCCGTGCCGCACGCAGTTGTCGATAATCGGGAGATCCCTTGTTCGCGCGTGCGCGACTGTGCAAAAGTGTGCGCTGTCGGCGCGCAGGCACATCGCATTCCCGCTGTATGCGCCAGGCCGCTCCCCGTACACCCCCCACGCTTCAAAAGAGCCGCCTCAGGTGGACGTTCGAGCAGCACACCACCTTCCCATACTGGTTGGTATGGACTAATTCCGTATCACGTCTGGAGGAATGCAGTCGTGAATGAGGCCGGCCTGTCGGACGAACAACTGAGTGCCGAGCTGAAGAAGTGGACGGGAGGGACACCCGCACTCCATCCGGTGGGTGAGCTCCTCGACCGGCACTGGGAAGCGGCCTTCGCCTACGCCCGGTTGTGCACGGACGGGACGCGCGCCGCCGGCATGCTCACCACCGCCGCCTTCACCCGGCTGTTCGGGGAATCGCTCCGGCAGGCCGGCCCGACCGCCGCCTGGCGGCCCCAGGTGCTGGTCGCCGTCCGCCGGATCGCGGCCGAATGGGACACCGACGGCCGCCGGGAACTCCTCCATCCGGCGCTGCGGTCCGGCGAGGCCGGTGAGCGCGCCGCCACCCGGCTGCTGCCGCCGCCCGGCCGTCGGCAGTTGTCCCGCGCCTTCCAGCGCGTGCCCCAGACCTCGCGTGCCGTGCTCTGGCACACCGAGGTCGAGGGTGACCCCTTGGCCGTACCCGCGGCTCTGCTCGGCCTGGACGAGGAGGACGTCGCGGTCGAGCTCCACCGGGCCCGGGAACGAGTGCGTGAGGAGTGCCTCCAGGTCCACCGCGAACTCGCGCCCGAGACCGAGTGCCGCCGCTATCAGCGCATGCTCGACGTGACCTTCCGGCGGGGCGGTGTCGACATCGACCCCGACCTGCACCAGCACCTGGCCGGGTGCGCTCACTGCAGCGGGACCGCCGACCAACTCGTCGCGTTCAACACGGGACTCGGGCTCGCCCTCGCCGAAGCGGTGCTCGGCTGGGGCGCCCGGGCATACCTGGAGTCCCGGGCGCGCCGCGCCGAGGAGCCGGCCGGCCCGGCCCCGCGCCCCGAGACCGTCGCACCCCCCTCCGGCGAGGCCTTCCCGACCGCCGCGCCCCCGCACCGGGCCGCTTCCGACGAGCCCGGCCACGGGGACGGCGCCGACGAGCCGGCGGGCGGGGCCGGCTCCGCGGAGGCCGGGCATCGGAGGGGTTCCGGCGAGCGCGTGCGCCGGAGCGGCACCGGGTTCCGACGGAAGGGTGCTCTCGCCGAGCCGAAGGACGGGAGCGACTCCGCCGAACTCGGGAGTGGCGCAGCCGAGGGCCCGCACCGCCGACGCTCCGCCGCCGTCGGAGCGCCGGCCGACGCCGGGGAGACCGTCCCCTCCGGCCGCTCGACCCATCGTGCCGCCCGCGCCCGCCGCGCCCGGCGCCGCCATCTCGCCCTGGCCGTCGTCACCGTCAGCGGTCTGGTCGTGCTGCCCCTGGTGCTGTGGTCGGTGCTGGGCGACGGCCACGGGCCGGAACCGGCCGGCGGCACCACCTCCCCGGCGCCGGGCAAGGACACCGCCGGTCCGGGCGCCTCCTGGGCCGGGGCCAACACGGCGGGTCAGGGCGCCCTGCACGGCCGGCTGCACAACCTCGCCTCCGGCCTGTGCGTCGGCGTCGTCGGGAAGAAGGCCGTCGAGGGCGCCGAGACCGAACTCGCCGCCTGCTCCGCGGCACCGGGCCAGCAGTGGACGTACGAGACCGACGGGCTGCTGCGCAACTCCGCCGCGCCCGACCTCTGCCTGGACTCCCACCTCGGCTACTCGGTCCGCCTCGCCCCCTGTTCGGCCACCGGCAAGGCCGGCCGGAACATCCGCTACGACTTCACCCTCCAGGGCGCCCTGATACCCCGCTGGAACCAGGACCTGGCCCTCACCCCGGCCGCCACGGACGGCTCCGGCGCCCTGGTCCTCAAGAACCGAGCCCCCGGCGCCGCCCAGCGCTGGGCCGTCGACACCGCCAAGCCCGACCTGCAGATGCAGAACGTCAACTGGGACAGTGCCGGCAGTCCGTCACCGAGCGCCGCCCCACCCCGGACGACCCCCGGCGCGACGCCCGCCCCCAAGGCCTCCGGGACCACGTCCGCACCGGCCCGGACCCCGGCCCCGGCCCCGACGGCCAAGGGATCGAGCCCGACGGCCACGCCGTCCGCCACGGTCGACCCCTGTTCCGCGTACCCGTACTACTGCGGAGGGGACGGCGGGGGGTACGGCAGCGGCGGGGGCTACGGAGGAGGCGGGCGCCACCACCGCTGACTCAGGGGCGGTGCGGCGGCGCCGGCGGGATCGTGCCGAGCCCCGGGGCCGCCTCCGGCCACACCAGCAGCACCGGGCAGGGCGCGTGGTCGACGGCGAACCGAACCGCCGGGCCGAGGCTCTTCGGCCCGAGCCGGGACCGGTCGCCGTCCCGGGCCAGGACCAGCAGATCGGCGCCCTCGGCGGCGGCCACCACCTCCCGCTCGACCCGGCCCGACCGCTCCTCGCGCCCGCATGGCCGGCCGAGGCGCTCCGCCGCCGCGTCCAGCAGCTCGGCCGCCGAACTGCCGCCGAGCGTCTCCAGCAGGGCACCGGGGTCGCGCTCCGGGTGTCCACGCCCGAGCAGCCCCGCGTACGCGCCGTGCGCGAGGCCGGGGACCTCGGGCCCGCTGACGTGCAGCAGCACCACCTCGGCGGTGTCGGGTGCGTGGCCGCGCACGGCGTCCACGCAGGCGGGCCAGGTGCCCTCGGTGAGCCAGGCGATCACACGCATCCGGTCGTCCTCCCTCGGCACACGAAACCTCACAGAACCCGTAGCGACCCCCACAGTGCCACCACCGCCACGGCCAGGGAGGACGGCACCGCGATCAGGCCCAGCCGGGTGAACTCCCCGAGATCCACGCCGTGGTCGTGCTGGTGCACGATCCGCCGCCACAGCAGCGTCGCCAGCGACCCGGCGTAGGTCAGGTTGGGGCCGATGTTCACGCCGAGCAGCACCGCGAGTACGGCCCCCGGCCCGGCCGGCGCGGCCAGCGGCAGCAGGACCAGCACCGCGGGGAGATTGTTGATCAGGTTGGCCAGCAGCGCGGCCAGCGCGGCGATGCCCAGCAGCGCGGGCAGACCGGTGCCGCCCGGTACCACGTGCCCGAGCACGTCCGCGAGCCCGTTGTCGACGACCGCTCGCACCACGACGCCCAGGGCCAGCACGAACGCGAGAAACCCCGGGGCCGCGGCCCGTACGACGGTCAGGGGGGTCGCCTTCCGGCGGACCAGCGCCCGCCCGGCCAGTACCAGCGCGCCCGCCGTGGCGACCCAGGCAGGCTCCACGCCGAACGCCGACGCCACCACGAACCCGGCCAGCGTGCAGGCGACGGTCACCAGCGCGAACAGCGGCGGCTCCGGCGCCTCACCGGCGTCCTGGCCCGCCGGTGCCGCCGCCGCCAGATCCCGGGCGAAGAACCGCCGGAACACCAGATACTCGGCGCCGATCGCCACCAGCCACGGCAGCGCCATCAGCGCCGCGAACCGGGTGAAGCTCAGCCCGCTCGCCGCGAACGCGAGCAGGTTCGTCAGGTTGGACACCGGCAGCAGCAGCGATGCCGTGTTCGACAGGTGCGTGCAGGCGTAGACGTGCGGCTTCGGGCGTACGCCGGTGCGCGCGGCCGTGGCGAACACCACCGGGGTGAGCAGCACGATCGTCGCGTCCAGGCTGAGCACGGCGGTGATGGCGGAGGCGAGCGCGAAGACCGCCGTCAGCAGCCGTACGGGACTTCCGGCCGCCCACCGTGCCATCCACGCCCCGCACGCCCGGAACAGCCCCTCCACGTCGCAGTAGTGGGCGAGCACCAGCACCGCCGCGAGAAAGCCGATCACCGGTCCGAGCCGCTCCGCCTCGGCCCGGGCGTGATCCACCGAGATCGCGCCGGTGGCGATCGCGACGCCGGCGGCGGGGACGGCCATGACCGCCTCCGGCCAGCCGAACGGCCGTACGACGGCCCAGGCGAGTACGGCGACGAGCAGTACGGCGGACAGGGCCTCGGCGAGCGGGGTGTTCAGGGCGGGTCCTTCCGGGATCGATCAGACGGTGCCCGCCCATGAAAACAGACGACCTTGAACGGCTTACGACGAACGGCTGCCCGCCGCGCCCAGGAACTCCTCCCAGCCGCCCACCGGGGCCTGCCCCGGCACGAGCGTGCGCAGCTTGCGCAGCACCGCCGGGTCCTGCGCCTCCAGCCAGGCCACGAGCTGCTTGAACGACACGAAGCGCACGTCGTCGCCGTAGGCCGCCATCTTCCCGATCGCCTCCTCGACGGCGTCCATGTAGATGCCGCCGTTCCAGCGCTCGAAGTGGTTGCCGATGAAGAAGGGAGCGCGGTTGGACTCGTAGGCGCGCTGGAAACCGGCGACATACGCGTCGCGGGCCTGTGAGCGCCAGACGTCGTACCGGGTGCGGTCGCCGTTGGGGTTGCCGCCGGACTGGTTGAACATCATGTTGTAGTCCATCGACAGCACCTGGAAGGAGTGCCCGGGGAAGGGTATGGACTGCAGCGGGAAGTCCCAGATCCTCCCGCCCTGCACCTTGCTCGGCCAGATCTGCAGGCCGCCGGGGGAGCTGGCGTCGTACTTCCAGCCGAGCGCGGCCGCGGTGGGCAGCAGATTCGACTGGCCCTCCAGGCAGGGGGTGCGGCCGCCGATCAGCTCCTTGCGGTAGTCGAAGGGCAGCGGTTCGAGGTCGGTGAAGCCGGTGTTCGTCTTCCACTGCGTCACGAACGCCATCGCCTGCTCGATCTCGCTGCGCCACTCGGCCGGGGACCAGTTGCGCACGCCGGTCGCGCCGCAGAAGTGCCCGTTGAAGTGGGTGCCGATCTCGTGGCCCTCCAGCCAGGCGGCCCGCACCTGCTGGAGGGTGGCGTGGATGTGCCGGTCGGCGAGGTAGCCGATGGCGGAGGCGCCGACCGGGTGCTGCGGCGGGCGGTAGAGGTGCTTCTTGGACTCCGGCAGCGCGTAGATGCCGCTGAGGAAGAAGGTCATCCTGGCGCCGTGGTCGGCGGCGACCTTGCGGAACCGGGAGAACAGCTGGTTGCTCAGCTCGCCCGCCCCGTCCCAGGAGAACACCACGAACTGCGGGGGCTTCTGACCCGGCTTCAGCCGGACCGGCACCGGCTGGTGCGGTTGGGCGCCGGTGTCGGCCGTGGAGCCGTCGCCGATCGGCTTCACCGGCCGGGCCTGGGCGGTGCCCTTGCCGTCCCGGTCCGGCCCGTCGACGCGGAGGCCGGTGCCGGAGGAGCACGCGGCCAGCGTGCCCAGGGCACCCGCCGCCGCGCCCGCCGTCAGCACCCGCCTGCGTGAGATCCCGCTCATCTTCTCCCCGATTTCCTTGTCACGGCCCCCGTGGGGCCTGCTCGCCGGTGTGGGTCGACGGGTTCGATGACGGAAGCCGGGGGAAAGATCGCGGCCCGTGGCGCCTGTTGCCGTCCTGTGACAGTTGTGGCGCGAACATGAGGAACCCCGCTGCCCGGGGGAGTGGGCGGCGGGGTTCTCGGGGCGTCCGGGCAGCTCAGGGGGCGGTGCCGGGGCTGAACACCGACAGGAAGACGGACGACGAGCTCCCGGAGACGGGCACCGCTCCTGCCGTCCACGCGACCTTCAGCGAGTCCCGCTCGTCCGGGGGAGTGACGAGCAGCGCGGCCGGGGTGGCCGTCTTGGCGCCGCTGATACCGGGGTTGGAGAAGGTCAGCCCCGCCCAGGCGCTCTGCCCCGGGTGCAGGGTGATCGTGGCCGGGGAGCCCGACTCACGCTTGGGGTCGGGGCCGAGCTGGCTGCCGGAGCCGGTCACGAACGCCGCGCCCGGATAGCCGCGCAGGGTGCAGGTCCGGCCGGACTTGTTGGTGAGGACGACGGGGAAGTTCTCCTGGCCGGCGCCCGGGTCGTTGCGGCCCACCGAGGCCCCGAGCTCGGAGGTGTGGCAGCGGGTGCTCGCCGCGGCCGTGGTCGCACCGCCGCCGCTCGCGGAGGGCACCGCCTTCGAACCGGAGGGGGAAACACCGCCGCCGGTGACCGGAGCGCCCGGGGTGGCGGAGCCGGACGCCGGGCTCCCCGTGGTGCCGGTCGCAGGCGCGGCCGTACCCGAGGCCGTCACCGGCGGATTGCTGTGGACGTCCTTGCCGTTGCCACAGGCGGTCAGGAGGCCCAGCACGGCGACCGTGCCCACGAGCAGGGCCCCGTGCCGCGCGGACCGGGGTGTGTACACCATGTCGCTCAACACTCCTGTTGATCATGGCACGCGACCAGGACGCGTGCCTACGGCGCCGAGTGCGCCGTCATCACACTCCGATGCGCACAGCGCCGGAAAGGTTCGGCACACGCTGGGTTCTTTTCCCCGCCGTGACCCTGGCCAGACGCCGGTCAGGTCACGCTCAGCGAACGGAGTATCGCGTCGGTCGCGTCCTTGACGCCCCGCTCGCGCACCTGCACGTACACCTGAGGCTGTGTCGTGCCGTCCGCCGGGTCCAGTGCGGACTCCGTGACCGAGCCGCCGTCCGGGCAGCCGCTCCACGCCCGCACCACGCCGCGCCAGTCGCCGTCGGTGAAGGTGCGGCTGCCGGAGTAGTGGCAGCCGGCGTGGTCGAGGGCCTTCACCTTCGCGGCTACGTCGCCGTGCTCGCTCAGCCCTACGAACACCCCGTCCACCGGCGCCCCCAGATCGGACCACCGGTTCAGGTCGTCGGCGACCACCAGCCCCGGTTCGTGCCCCTTGGCGAGCCCCAGCGCGCTCGGGTTCCAGCCCGAGTCGCGCAGTTCGCGGCCGAAGCCGGCCGGCACCTTCACGACCACTCGCCCGGTCGAGTCCGCGACCCGCACCTCGTCCGAGGCGCCGCCGCCGTGGATCAGCACGGTCACCGCGGCCGCGGCCGCGGCGGCGGCGAGCACCGCGGCCAGGGCCAGCGTCATCGCGTTCAGCCGGCCGCGGACGCCGTCGAGCCGGCGGCCGGCCCGGAGCGCCGACGGCCCCGCCGCCAGCCGGTCCAGCTCGTTCGCGAACGCCTGTGCGCCGGGCCAGCGCCGCGCCCGCTCCGGCTCCAGCGCGCGCAGCAGCGCCCGCTCCACGCCCTCGTCGAGGTCCGGCCGCAGCCGCCCGGGCGGTACGACCCTGCCCGGCGGGCCCGGCACACTCCCGGTGACCAGCTCGTAGCCGACCGCGCCCAGACTGTAGACGTCGGCCCGCTCGTCGATCCCCGCACCGGGCTCGGCCTGCTCCGGCGGCTGGTAGCCGGCCGAGCCCGCGGCCAGCGTGAGCACCGAGGCCTGCGCGAGGCTCTTGGCCAGCCCGAGGTCTGCCAGCAGCACCCGCCGGGTGCCGTCCGGGGCGGTGTGCAGCAGCACATTCGTCGGCTTGATGTCCCGGTGCACGATGCCCGCCTCGTGCAGCGCGGCGGCGGCTCGGGCGGCCTCGGCCGTCAGCGCGAGCGCGTGGTCCACCGGCAGCGGACCGGCCGCCAGCAGATCGGCGAGGGTGCCGCCGTCGGCGTACTCCATCACGAAGTACGGCCTGCCGTCCTGCAGTTCACCGATGTCGTAGACCTGCACCACCCGGCTGGAGCCGGCCCGGCGCAGCAGCCGGGCCTCCGACAGGAAGCGGTCCCTGATGTCGAGCCGGTGCGACCAGTTCTCGGCGAGGACCTTGACCGCGACGGGAGCCTGAAGCTCTTCGTCGTGGGCGAGCCACACCGTGGCGAAGGCGCCGGTGCCCAGCGGCCGTTCCAGGCGGTAGCGGCCGATCCGATCCAGGGAGTGCATACGACTATCATGCCTGGCCTGAGATCGACTTGGAGGAGGGCCCGTCCGTGCAGGACCAGGCGCCGATGGAAGACCTCGCCCGGCGGGCCGCCGCAGGCGACAGAGCGGCCCTGGACCGGCTGCTGTACGAGATACGGCCGGAGATCCTCCGCCGCTGCGGCCGCTTCCTGCCGTGCCGGGAGGACGCCGAGGAGGCCGCCCAGGACGTGCTGCTCCAGGTGGCCCGGCACATCTCCGCCTTCGAGGGCCGCAGCCGCTTCAGTACCTGGCTGTACACCGTGGTCGCCAACTGCGCCCGGCAGAAGTACCGCGAGCTGAAGCGGCGGGCCGCCGAGCAGCCGGCCGCCATCGAGCCCTCGCACGCCGTCGACCCGCGCACCACCAGCGTCATCGCCGGCTCCCGGGTGGACCTGCTGGAGGCCCTGGAGCGGCTGGAGCGGACCCATCCGCACCTGGTCGCCCCGCTGGTCTACCGGGACATCTGCCAGCTGGACTACGCCGAGGTGGCCGAGCGCGTCGGCATCCCGCTCGGCACCCTCAAGTCACGCCTGCACGAGGCCCGCAAACAGGTGCGTCCCTGGCTGGCGGGCTCCTGACCCCTACCGGTCCTCCTCGTACCGCGGCAGCCCGGCCCAGATCGTCCTGCCGCGCGGGGTGTGCCGGCTGCCCCAGCGCTGGGCGAGCCGGGCGACCAGAGGCAGGCCCCGGCCGCCCTCGTCGAAGGCCTTGGCCCGGCGCAGGTGCGGGTCGGTGTGGCCGGTGTCGGACGCCTCGCAGATCAGCGTGGTCGTGTCGTGGATCAGTCGTGTCGTGGATCAGCGGCAGCCGGATGGGGTGGGAGCCGTACCGGATGGCTGCTCCACGGCCTGCTCGCGGATCGGCGCGACCAGCGCCGGGTCGGCGGGTGTGTCCCTGGTCGCCCCCTGCGCGGCGGGCGGGCCCTGGGTGCGGGCGAGCAGCAGCGCCACGTCGTCCGCCGAGCCGGCGGGCGCGGCAGCAGGAGCCACGGCCTCGGACAGCCCCACCGTGATCACCTTCGACGCGGCACGGGGCTCCCGACTCCGCCTGACCCTGACGAGCGCCCACCCCGCTGAGGCCGGGGGAGCGGTGCGCATCAGCCGGCTCGACGGGTGACGGCGGCGCACGCCCGGTGATCCTCTGAGGATCCTCAATTGGCTTGCCCGGCAAGCAGCATGACGAGCACGGTGATCCCATGGCTCTCGCGGTACTGAACAGGAAACAGGACGTCGTGCTGGTCGTCCGGGACACGGACATGGTCGCGGCGGCGCTGCGGCGGGCGCTGACCGAGGCGTCGCCCGAGGAGCGGGCGGGGCTGGAGCGCGCCGCCGCCCTCGTCGAGTCCACCGCGGCCGCCACCGAGGCGGAACTGCGGGCCCGTTGGGTCCGGGCCAGGCTGGCCGCCGTCGGCTTCGCCGGGGACGTCGCCTCGATGGCGGCACTGAAGGCGCTGCGCCAGGCGGAGCCGCGGCTCAGCCTGCTGGCGGCGGTGCAGTTGCAGAAGGACGCCGTGGCGCATCCGGAGTGAACGGTCCGTCCGCCGGACGCCGCGGCGCCGTCACGCCGCGTCGTGGAACACCAGCCCCAGGGTCCGACGCCGCCCCGACCGCACGGTGCTCACCCCGTGCCGCACCGCCCCGGCCGACCAGCCGCGGCGAGTGCGCACGGGGCGGCAGCGGGTGGTGAACACCAGGCCGTGTCCCTGGCGCAGAACGCTCGCCGTGCCCCGGGACTGGGCGCGCGGGCGCTGCTCCACCGTGAGGAACTCGCCGCCGGTGTAGTCGGTGCCGTACGCGTCCAGCGCGATCACCACCTGCAGCGGGAACACCAGCTCGCCGAACACGTCCCGGTGCAGGGCGTTCCAGTCGCCCGGCCCGTAGCTGAGCAGGATCTGCGCCGAGCGGTCCTGGCCCGCCGCGTGGCACCGCTTCACCCACGCGTCCAGGGAGTCGGGCCAGGGCGCCGGGCGGTCCAGGCGGGCCGCCCAGTCCCGGGCGACCGGCAGCAGGCGCGGATAGAGCGCGGCGCGCAGCGCGGCCACCGGGGCCGGCAGGTCATGGGTGAAGTAGCGGTACTCGCCGGAGCCGAACCGGTGCCGGGCCAGGTCGACCGTCGTCCGGAACAGCCCCGGCTCGTCGTACAGTGCGGCCAGGCCGGCGCACTCGGCAGGGGAGAGCAGCGGGCCCGTGGGCGCGCTGCCGTGCTCGTCCAGCTCGGCCGCGAGCGCGGCCCAGTCCGTGCGGGCCGCGCGGCGGCGGGCCTCGGCCGGGGTGAACGTCATGCCGTGCTCCTTCACACCAGGGCCGGCTGCAGCGCGCCTTCGTGCGTGAGCAGCCACAGCTTGCGCTCCACCCCGCCCGCGTACCCGCGCATAGAGCCGTCCGCGCCGATCACCCGATGGCACGGGCGGACGAGCAGCAGGGGGTTGGCGCCGAGGATCCGGCCGACCGCCCGCAGTTCGGCGCGGGGCACGCCCAGCCGGGCGGCCAGCTCGCCGTACGTGGTCGTCGTGCCGTAGGGGATGTCCTCCAGGGCGTGCCACACCGCCCGCTGTGACGGGGTACCGGTGGTGGCCGACGGCAGGTCGAAACGGGACAGGCGGCCGGCGAAGTAGGCGTCGAGCTGCCGGTGCGCCTCGGCGAACGGCCCGTCGTCGCGGTCCTGCGCGCGGACGGCGGGCGCACCGCGCTGCCCGGGCATGCTGAGCGAGGCGAGCGTGAACCCGGCCGGCGCGACCGACCCGGTCAGCAGCAGGTCGCCCAGCGGGCTGGGGTGGACGGTGTGGACGGTGCGTGTGCTCATCGGAATGCTCCCTCGGTGCGGTGGCCGCGTTCCGCCGTCCGGCGGCCGGTTCCTTCCGTGCTGCCGAGTCTGCTGCGCCGCGCGCCCGGTGACCGGCGGGAATCGGACATGGCTCTCGGGCCCTGCGGGTACCGTGACGGATCCCACTTGACCTGGTGATATTTACGGGTAAGTACCCGCGCGGTACCGTGAGGGGCATGCCAGCTCTCAATGTGGAGTTCAGCGACCGGGAACTAGAGGACCTGCGGCAGATCGCCAAGGAGCGCGGTACGTCGATGAAGGCCCTCGTGCGCGAGGCGGCAGCCGCCGACATCGCCCGGCACCGGGCGCTGCAGGAGGGCGCCCAGGCCTTCCGCCAGTTCTTCGCCGCGCACGCCGAGGAGTTCGCCGCGGCCTTCCCCGACGACGAGCCCCCCGCGAAGGACGAGGCCGCCTGACGCATGCCCAACGTCATCCACATCGACGTCCCCTGGCTGCTCCAGCGCCATGAGGAGGTCCTGCCCGACCAGCCCTCGGTCGACGACTTCTCCGCGCTGGTCGCCGCCGTCGCCCGGCACCGGGTGGACCCGCCCCGGCTCGGCGTGGACTCCGACCCCGCCTGGCGGGCCGCCGCCCTGCTGCACACCCTCGCCGTGCTCAAGCCGCTCCCCGGGGCCAACGCCCGCTTCGCCTGCGCGACCGCGGTGGCCTACATGTTCGTCAGCGGTGTCGGCATCGACCCGCCCTACGGCGCGCTCGTCGACCTCGCCCGCGATCTGATCTCGGGCAAGACCGACGTGTACGGCGCGGCCGACCGGCTGCGCTCCTGGCAGATCTGAGCCGGTCCCGTCCCGGCCGGCGGGGGAAGCCGCCGGGGCCGCCGGCCGGGGCAGGGTGGGCGGGGCCGCCGGCCGAGGGCGGGAGGAACAGGCCGGCGGCCGGTTGTGCGCGGGAGAAGCCTCCCCGGCTGCCGGCTGCGCTCGAGCGGGGGGAACCTCATCCCGCGCGGGGCCTGTCCGAGAGGCCCGGCCCCAGTCCACCTCCGGGCCGCACACCCCGGAAGCGTGTGCGCGCCCGCCGGCGTGTGCGCACCGTTCGCACGGGGCGCACGGAATTCGGAAAGCCGAGGCACGGGAGCGGGCCGCCGGCGGCCTCTTTCTGACTTTCCTTCAATACGCTCGATGTTCTGCGGGCGCCTTGTTGGTTGTGTGGAAGTTGTGCAAGGGTTGAAACGCCCCTGCGGGGGGTAAAATCCGGGGTTCTTCCGGCAGTTGCGGAACCGTCAACGGCCGAGCGCCGGCGAATTCCTCTCCCCGCGCGCCGCAGAGGTACGCATCGACGCAAGCCGCACCAAAGGAATCCGCTCAGTGCCCACCCCCCACCCTCCTCGTCCTCCCTATCCGCCGCCCGGCGGCGATCCCGGGGAGTCCGACGAGTCCCTCGCCGGCCCGCTGCGGGCCGGATCCGACGCGGAGGCCTCCCGGTCCGCGGCCCTGCTGATGGCCCGGCACTGGCAGCCCGCCCAGGACTACGCGGTGGTCTGTCTGGCCCTGACCGGGCCGCTCGCCCACATGGTCACCGCCACCGCCTTCCACCAGGTCCTCGGCCGGCTCGCGCTCGGCGAACCCGGCGAGGCGCTGCGGCCCCGGCTGCTCGTGGCGGTCCGGGACACGGTGGTCAACTGGTCCGGCACCGACCGGATCACCGCTGTGCTGCCCGGACTCGGGAAACCCGCCGGTGGCCGCGGTATGCGCGCCGCGAAGGCCCTGATACCGGAAAACCGGGCCCTCTCCGACCGCTCATTCCATGGCCTTCCCCGGCTGGAGCAGGCGCTGCTGTGGCACATGGAGGTCGAGGCCGAGCCGATAACCGTTCCGGCGGGACTGCTCGGAGTGGACGTCGAGAGCGCGGCGGTCGCGCTGGAGCAGGCGCGCGAGAAATTCCGGGAGGGCCTGGTACGCGCGCACCGGGAACTCGCGCCCGGCAAGGAATGCCGCTACTACAACCGACTGCTGGACGTACCGATCCGCCGCGGCGGCGCTCTGCTGCCCGACGTCCAGGAGCACCTTTCCGCCTGTACCTACTGCCGGCACGCCGCGGAGCAACTGGGCCACGCCGACGCGGCCTTGGGCGTACTGCTCGCCGAGGCCGTGCTCGGCTGGGGCGCCCGCCGCTACCTGGACTCGCGCCCCGGCCGCCGCCCCGGTCCCGCCCGCGGCCGCGGTGGCTCCCGGCGCTCCGGCGGACGCCGGCGCGGCGGCGACGGACCCGGTCTGCTCGCCCGGGCCGTCCTGCCCGGCACCCGGCGGCGCGGCGACGGCGAACCCCGGGCCCGGATCCCGGCCTCCCGCGGCCGGCGGCGCGGCGGTGAGCCCGGACCGCTCGCCCGGACCCCCGGCACCGCCTGGAGCTCGCGGACCCTGCTCACCGGCGTCGGCGTGGCCTCGGCCGGGCTGCTGGCGACCGTCCTCGCGATCAGCCTGTGGCCGGACGGCGGCGCCGGCACCGGCCCGGTCTCCTCCACCGGCGCCGTCCCCGGTACCGCGGCCCGCCAGTCCCCGTCGGCCACCGGCCCCGGCACCGCGGAACTGCCCGCCACCGGCCGCCCCACCCGGCTGCGCAACGCCGCCGCCGACCTGTGCCTGGACATCAAGGGCGCACCGAAGGCCGGTGCGGGCGCGATCCTCGCCGTCTGCTCCGCGGCGCCCACCCAGCAGTGGACGTACGACGCCGACGGTCGCCTGCGCAGCGCGACCGACTCGGTGCTGTGCCTGGACTCGCACGCCGACGCGGGGGTGGTGATCCTCGGGACCTGCGCCGACGCCGGCTCCGCGCGGGGCGACGACGTGCGCTACGACCTCACCGTGCAGGGCGAGTTGCTGCCCCGCTGGGACCGGGCCCTCGCCCTCGCCACTTCCGACACCAACGCCGGCGCCGACCTCGTCGTCAAGGTTCGCGACCACTCGGCCGCACAGCGCTGGGTGACCGACGCGTCCTCGGCGAGCCCCGGATCCCTCTCGATCGCGGGTACGGGCGGGGCGTCGGCCCGCCCGGCGGCGCTGCCCGGGCGCCGCTCCTAGGCCCTGTCGTCGCGGGCAGGGCACCGTGGTGCCGGGGGGACGGTCGGGAGAGTTCCGTGACCGGGCCCGCCGGCGCCGCCGGGCCGGTGTGCCCGGCGACGGTGTGCCCCGGCCGGTGCCACCGGAGGGGCGGAGCGCCAGGCCGCCTCCATGAGCACGCACCGGACGACCTGCTCGATGCCGGCGGCCCGTCCGGCCCGACACGTGCGCGTACGGCCCTCCCCCGGTGGCACGCCCGCGCTGCGAGGCCCGTCCGGAGCCGGACTTCGGACGAGCCGATCGGCGACCCCGGCTCGCGGACCGGCCGACGGGCGCCAATCCCTCGCTCCGGGCGGTGGGCGATCCCGGGCAGACGGTCGTCGTGGTCATCCACGACCCGGTGCCGGGAACACGTCGTCGCCGGTCCGCCCCCGCTGTCGCACGGCACCCGTCGCCGGTCGCCGACCGCGCCCGCCGCCCGGGAGCGCAGCGGCCGCGGCGGGCAAGCCGGCCACGTGCCGCGGGCCCTGGCGAGAGACCGGCGACCGGGACCCTCGCGGCCTTCGCCCGGCTCGGGACGCCGCCTAGAGCCCACCGGGCGGTCGCCCCGGCCGTCGGGCGGCCCGGGCGACCGCCCGTACCGGAGCACCGTCCGCGCCGGGGAGCCGTAGCGGGAACAGGAACACCTCGACCGCCTCCGCGTCCAGCAGCCGGTCGAGACCGGTGAGGTTCTCGGCGATCACCGCGCCCGCACCGCACAGCACCCGATGGGCCGGCAGGGTGAACTCCGCCTGGGGATCGCCGGGTCGGGGCGTCGGGTCCACGCTGAGCGCGTCCACCGCCACGGTGCGGACACCGGCCTCCACCACGGCCGCCGCGGCATCGGGAGTCAGCCAGGGGTGGTCGAGGTACGCGTCCGTGCCCCAGTGCGCCGACCAGCCGGTGACCAGCAGCAGCAACGCACCGGGCGCCGCCGCGAGAGCGTCCAGCGCGGGGGCCAGCAGAGTCGGCTTGATCGGCGAGCGGGGCGGCAGTCCCCGGACGTCGGCCACGACCGCGGGTCCGGCGAAGCGGTCCAGGGGCAGTTCGTCGAGGCGGGGCCAGGCGTCGTCGACGTGGTAGGGCGCGTCGACATGGGTGCCGGACTGCGAACCCAGGTGCAGTGCCAGGACGTTGACGCCGTCGGCCGCCGCCCCCAGGGCCGGCGTGACGGTGACCTCCGGGTCGCCGGGGTACACGGGCATGCCGGTGACCACGGGCACCGACAGATCCAGCCAGCCGCTCACCGGCCGCCATCCGCCGCGAGCGCCGCCGGCGCGTCGTCCACCGGGGCTCCGGGACCGGTGATCGGCGGCACCGGCGCCTCGGCGGTACGCGCCAGGCGCGCGCCCTCGGGCCCGTACGCCGCCCGGGGCTCGGGGAACAGCCGCAGCAGCGTCAGGAAGAGGATCGCGGCCACCGCGAGCGACAGCGGCAGGCTGATGTCGACGCCGTTCGCCAGGTCCCCCAACGGGCCGACGAACTGGCCCGGGATGTCGGTGAACAGCACACCGACCACCGCAGCGACCCACCAGGCCGTCATGCCGCGCCAGTTCCAGCCGTGCGCGAACCAGTAACGGCCGCCGCGCTGGCGGCGGTTGAAGACCTGGAGCGCGTCGGGGTCGTACCAGCCGCGCCGGGTGTAGAAGCCGAGCATCATCACGACCATCCACGGCGTCGTGCAGGTGATGATCATCGTGGCGAACGTCGAGATGGACTGCACGAGGTCCAGCCCGAACCGGCCGATGAAGATGAACGCGATGGACAACACGCCCACCAGCAGCGTCGCCTGAACGCGGGACAGCTTCGGGAACACCGAGGAGAAGTCCAGGCCGGTGCCGTACAGCGAGGTGGTGCCCGTCGACATGCCGCCGATCAGGGCGAGCAGGCACACCGGCAGGAAGAACCAGCTCGGCGAGATCGCCAGCAGCCCGCCCACGAAGTCGGGCGCGGCCGGGTCGACGTACTTCGGCGCCTTCGCCGCGATGATGCTCGCGGTCGCCAGGCCGAAGACGAACGGCAGCAGGGTCGCGATCTGGGAGAGGAACGCGGCGCCGACCACCTTGCGGCGGGGGGTACCGGCGGGGATGTAGCGCGACCAGTCACCGAGGAACGCGCCGAACGACACCGGGTTGGACAGCACGATCAGGGCGGCGCCGATGAACGAGGGCCAGAACATGGACTTCGTCGCAGCGTCCGCCGAGGCGGTGAACACACCGGCGTACGACGGGTCGAAGTCGCCGGCGAACGCGATCGCGCCGAGCAGGAACAGCACGGTCGCCGAGGTCACCGCGATCTTGTTGACGAACAGCATGAACCGGAAGCCGTAGACGCACACGGCGAGGACCAGGCCGGCGAACAGTGCGTACGCCACGACGTACGAGGGCGTGCTGCGCTCCAGGCCGAACAGCCGGTGCGCGCCGCCGACCAGGGCGTCGCCCGAACTCCACACCGAGATGGAGAAGAACGCGATGGCCGTCAGCAGGGACAGGAACGAGCCGACCACCCGGCCGTGCACGCCGAGGTGGGCGGAGGACGAGACCGCGTTGTTGGTGCCGTTGACCGGGCCGAACACGGCCATCGGGCAGAGGATCAGCGCGCCCGCGACGACGCCGAGGACGGTGGCCGCGAGGCCTTGCCAGAAGGAGAGGCCGAAGAGGACCGGGAACGCGCCGAGCACGCAGGTGGAGAAGGTGTTGGCGCCGCCGAAGGCGACCCGGAAGAGGTCCAGCGGGGTCGCGGTGCGGTCAGCGTCAGGGATGCGCTCGACGCCGTAGGGCTCGACCTCGGTGAGCGACGGCGGTGCCGCGGCGGGGGATTCGGCGGTGGGCGATTCGGGGGACTGAGGGGTCACGGAGGGCTCCAGCGAGGTCGCGGCGATGGAGCGCTGGTCGCGCGCGGGGTGGCGGACGACCGTCGTGCGGCAGGGGTGTCGCGGCACGGGCAGGGGTCGTCCGGAGCGGTGTGCCGACGGTAGGGCTCCGGTGCGGACCCCTGCCAGAGGACGAATCATCCATCTTCGCCGTTGTCGGTGGAGGAATCGGCCACCTCCTCCGCGTCCGGCCCCTGAGCCCGTACCCGCTGGACGTGTTCCAGTGACTCGCGCAGCTCGGTCAGCCAGTCCTCGGTGTGGCGCTGGACCAGGCGCACGCACCAGGCGAGGGCGTCACTGCGGCTGCGAGCCACGCCCCCGGCGATGAGGGTGTCGAGGACCTGACGCTCCGGCTGGCGCAGCCGGGTCATGACCGGCGCGGCGACATGGGTGAACAGGGCGCGCTCGGGGCCGCACACCACACCCCAGGAGACCTTGCGGCGGAACAGGTGCTCGGCCTCGCGGGCCACCTCCATCCGGTTCTCCCGGGTCCGCTCCCGGAACTCCTGGATCCGGGAGCGCACGGCGACTGCCCGCTCGGCGTCCGAGGCGCCCTCGGCGAGCCGGGGCTCGGGGATGCGGCCGATCACGGTGATCTCCTCGCGGTCGGCGATCACCTCGGCCAGTTCCTCGAAGAGGTCGTCGGGCAGCCGGCCGGCGAACCAGCCGCGCAGCTTCTCTTTCTGCTCCGGTGTAATCATGTAAGCAGAATTACGCGACCCTCTCCATGAACGCAAGGAGTCGTGAAGGGGTCGTGAAGGGGTTCACCGTGAGCGGAGCCGGAATGTTTCAGGCCGATTAACGAGGCGGTGATTTTCGGCCATGTGACCGCTCTCCGCGATCAAGAACCGCTCAGTTGGGCGGTTGGCGTGTTCGATTTCCGTGACTTCACGCCACTGTTTCAATACGCAATGTTACTGAAACCGGCGGGTTCGATGTGTGTTTCGGCGGCGGACTCGGCAGAGTGGCGCTCGCCGCTCCGGCACCGACCGGGTCGGAGCGAGCACCCGTCTATCCGAGCGGAAGGATGCACACAATGCGGAACACCGCGCGCTGGGCAGCGGCCCTCGGCCTCACGGCCGCCGCCGTTTGCGGACCCCTGACCGGGGCCGCCGTCGCTGCACCGGGCGCCGCCCCGTCGTCGCTCTACGCCCCCTCGGCGCTGGTCCTGACCACCGGCCACGGCAGTGACGCGGCCACGGCCACCCCGGAGCGCGCCGTCACCCTCAACTGCGCCCCCACGGCCTCCGGCACCCACCCGGCCGCGGCCCAGGCCTGTGCCGAACTGCTCGGCACGGGCGGCGACTTCAGTGCCCTGAAGCCGAGCGGCGACGTGTGGTGCACCAAGCTGTACGACCCGGTGGTCGTCACCGTGCAGGGCGTCTGGCAGGGCAAGCGCGTCTCCTACGAGCGCACCTTCGGCAACGGCTGCATGCGGGACTCCGTCGGCGGCGGCGTCTTCGCCTTCTAGGGACCGGGATCGCAACGCACCCCGCACACGCCGGAACAGGTCCGCAACTGGGGAGTGCGGCTTCTGGAGCGGGGTACCTGCGATCTCGCACCGGAGCCGACGGGCGGAGTGGGGCCGCCCGCCGGCTTCCGGGCACACAGCCGCTCCCCGGGTGGGTCCGTGGGGGGCCTTACCCGGGGAGCGGCGAAAAACAACCGGTTTCAACCGGAGTTCTTGGCCTTGCGCCGGTGACTCGTGTCGCACCACGGATAGCGGCCACTGCGCCGGCAGGTGCACAGGGCGACACGGAAACGGTCGGAGGACACGACGGTCCCGTCCTCCAACTCGACCTCCACCGGCCCCTCCACCAGCAGCGGCCCCTGCCGCTGGACGGTGATCCGGCGAGTCCGGTCAGTGTGTTCGTTCGGCACGGACGACCACCAGCTCCTCCCTCTGTGCGTCCGGCGCGAGCAGACCGCGCCGGCGCAGCCAGTCCTCCCGTGAGCGCAGCACCGGACCCAAGGGGATCCGGCGGCGCCGGACCACCGTCGCCGTCAGACGTGCGGCGCGCAGCAGTTGCAGGGTGCGCTCGGGATCGCTGAGCGCAGAGTGCACGATCAGCAGCACACCTCCGGGGCGCAGCAGTGCGGGCGCGTCCCGGCAGATGCGGTCGAGCAGCAGTCGTCCGTCCCGGCCCGCGTCCCAGGCCCGGGACCGGCCGCGCGGCCCGCGACCGGCATCGGGTGCGGGAACGTACGGCGGGTTCGCGAGGATGAGGTCGTACGTACGGCCCCGGACCGGTGCGAAGAGGTTGCCGCGCCGGATCCGCACCGGCAGCCGGGTCAGCCAGGCGTTCATCCGGGCCGTCCAGACCGCCGGCCGGGACACGTCCACGGCGGTCACCTCGGCGCCGTGCCGGGCCGCTTCCAGGGCCAGCGCTCCGCTGCCGGTGCCGACGTCGAGGACGCGGTCGCCGGGTGCCGGAGCCTCCTCGCGGAGGGACTCCGCCAGCAACTGCGTGTCGTCCTGCGGGGCGTACACGCCCGGAAGTACCAGAGCAATCACACCGCGCGAGTACCCCGGCATTCAGAATGTATGGGATATTTCCCTCCCGAGCGGGGTGCGCAGGGACGAGCGTCCGGCGCGCCAGTCGCCGAGCAATCGCCGCGCCAGCCGGTCCTCCAGGTACTCGGTCGCGTCGATCCCGAAGGCGACGTCCGCCGCGAGTTCCGGCTCCTCGCCGAGCAGTCCGCCGATCACCTCATGGCGGACGACCTGTTCGTGGACCGCGTCCGCCTCGACGTGCTCGTCGTAGAAGAACTCCGCGGCGGGCCCGGCGCCGGTGCGGCGCATCGCCTCGGCGAGCCGGCGGGAGCCCGGCGAGGAGGTGATCTCCACCTCGGCGAAGTGGCCCACCAGCGCGCCGCGCAGCTCGCGGTGCAGCCCGAACAGGGACATCACGTTGACGACGGCCAGCATCTCCGCGCGGGCCGCGTCCACATACCGGCCGTATTCGGTGTCGAGGCCGAGGTCCGCCATCAGCGCGGCGAACAGGCGCGCGTGGACCCGGTCGGCCCGTCCGCCGCCGAACTCGTCGAACTCCACGGCCGCCATCCCCGCCTTGGCCCGGCCCCACAGGCGCGGCAGTACCCAGGCGTGCGGGTCGGCCTCCTTCAGGTGGTACAGGGAGCGCTGGGCGGCGTACTCGCGCAGGTGCCACAACTCGCCCTCGGCGCACAGGAAATGGGTGACCCCGGTGCCCTCGGCCGGTTCCACCAGCAGCGCGGCGAGCGCGTCGTCGAGACTGTCGTGCGCCGGCGTGTCGGTGCGCAGCGCGGACAGGAAGCGGCGCTCCAGCGCGGCGCGCACACGCAGCAGGTCGGGGTCCCACTCGAGCCCCGGGCCGACGCCCGCGAAACCCCGGTAGTGCAGCTCGTAGCACAGGTACAGGGCAAGGTGCGTGTCGTCGCCGTAGGGATCCGCCTCCCCGGCCTCGGCGGGGCGGGGGAGGGGGCCCGTGCCGCGCAGGTACGCGGCGACCGCGGCGGACAGGGGACCTCGGGGCGGGGGCAGCTGGGGGCCGCGCTCATGGCTGTTCATGGCGCCTCGGGTACCCCGGCCCCGGGAAGGCACGAGCGGTCCCTCGTCCCGGCCGCTCAGTCCCCTTCCGTCTGCTCCTGCGCTCCGGTGTTGGGCGTGATCGCGTCGCCGGCCTCGCCGCCCTCCTTGTCCTCGTCGCGCTTCTCGGCCTCCTCGACCTCCCGGAGGACTTCCTCCAGGGCGGTGTCGAACTGTTCCTTGCGGTCCTTCTCGTCTTCCTCGCCGGACATGGCCTCTCCTTCCACCTCCGTGCCTCTGATCAGCTGAGTTACCCGCCGCCGCCGTCTCAAGCGCCCTGCCACGGGGTGCGCCGGGGCCACCTCGCCGGTACCGCCCGGCCGGGGGAGCGGAAGGTCCTGCCCGGTGAGTACGGCGACGACGGCGACGTGGACCGCACCGCGCACGTAACCGTACGGGCCGCTCGCGACCGGCCGGGCCGGCGGCGCGACGGGTGCGGGGCTGCCGAGCCCGTGGAGGGCGAACCGGGTGAGCGCCTCCCGGACGACGGGGGTGGCGTCCCCCGGCGGGACACGTCCGCACAGCCGCGCCGGCAGGCACCGGGGACCGGCCCGCCGGCCGCCGGGCGGTCGGCACGGCACCGGTACGGCCGCGCCGACCGGGACGAGGCCGAGGAGCAGGGCGCTGCCGAGCGCCGCAGGTGCCTTGCGCATACCCCCACCATGACAGGGTGAGGGGCCGCCGTCTCCCTGCTGACGGCGGCCCCTCGGGCTCTGGTGGCGCGTGGGCGTCACATGTGGATGACCGGTGTGTCTCCGGCGTCCTGCTGCTGCGCGCCGCGCCGGTAGAACAGGAGGGCGAGCACCGCGCCGGCGGCGAAGAAGCCCGCGGACCACCAGAACGCGCTCGTGTAGCTCTCGATCGTCGCCTGCGCCCGCACCAGCTTGCTGGTGGCGTCCCGGCCGGAGAGGTAGTCGGTGGCGGCGCTCGCGGCGAGGGTGTTCAGCAGGGCCGTGCCGATCGAACCGCCCACCTGCTGCATGGCGTTGACGGTCGCGGAGGCCACGCCCGCGTCCTCGGCCGCGACCCCGCCGGTGGCCAGCTGCATGGCCGGCGGCATCACCATGCCGAGGCCCACGCCGATCACGATCAGCTGGGGCAGGACCGCGCTGACGTAGTGCGAGCCGACGCCGATGCCGGTCAGCCAGGCCATGCCGGCCGTGGCGACGGCGAACCCGAGCGGGATGACGGCCTTCGGGCCGAGGCGGGGCACCAGGATCGTGGTGCCCACCTGCGCGGTCACCATCAGTGCGCCGACCATCGGCAAGAACGCCACACCGGTCTTCGTGGGGCTGAAGCCGAGGTTGAGCTGGAGGTAGTAGGTCAGGAACAGGAAGACGCCGAACATGCCCGCGCCGGTGATCAGCACCGCGAGGAAGGAGGCGGCGCGGTTGCGGTCGAGCAGGATGCGCAGCGGCAGCAGCGGGTGCGCGGCCCGGATCTGCCACCATGCGAAGGCCCCCAGCAGTACGCCGCCCGCGATCAGGAAGCCCCAGGTCAGCGGCGAACCCCAGGCGTGGGTCTCGGCATTGGAGAAGCCGTAGACCAGGGAGAACAGACCGGCGGCGACCAGGACCGTGCCGGGCACGTCCAGCTTGGCGTTCGCCGCGTCCCGGTGGTTGCCGAGCAGGATCCAGCCGCCCGCGAAGGCGACGACCGCGATGGCCACGTTCACGTACAGGGTCCAGCGCCAGTCCAGCGCGTCGGTCAGCACACCGCCGAGCAGCAGGCCCACGGCACCGCCGGCACCGGCGATCGCGCCGTACACGCTGAAGGCGCGGGCCCGTTCCCTGACGTCCGTGAACGTGGTGTTGAGCAGCGACAGCGCGGCGGGCGCGAGGAGCGCGCCGAAGGCACCCTGCAGGGCGCGGGCGACGACCAGCATGGTGAAGCCGTTCGCGGCGCCGCCGAGGGCGGAGGCCGCGGCGAAGCCGACCACGCCGACGAGGAAGGCGGGCTTGCGCCCGAACAGGTCGGCGATCCGCCCGCCGAGCAGCAACAGGGAGGCGAAGGCCAGGGCGTACGCCGTCACGATCCACTGCCGGTTGCCGTCGGAGAAGCCGAGGTCGGTCTGCGCGGACGGCAGGGCGATGTTCACGATCGTGGCGTCGAGGACGACCATCAGCTGGGCGATGGCGACGACCGCGAGGATCCACCACCGCTTCGGCGAGGCCGCGCCGCCGTGCTCGATCGCGGCGGCTCCCGCTCGGGAGCCTTCGGCCAGGGTCTTCTGAGACATGGGGAACCACTCCAGGGCAAGTCGTTCGGACGCAGGGAGGCAAACAGCTCGTAAACGAAACTGTTTCGTACACATCGAGCGTACGACACCGCTAGCGAAACGGCAACGTTTCTTATTCGTGCATTCCTTGACTGGCATATAATCATCGCGGCATATTGGATGCATGTCCGACGCCGCGCTCTGGTCCGCTCTCGCCGACCCCCACCGACGGGCCATCGTCGCGCTCCTGCTGGACCGCCCCCGCTCCGTCGGGGAGATCGTCGAGGCCTGCGGCCTGAGCCAGCCGAGCACCTCCAAGCATCTGAAGGTGCTCCGGGAGTCGGGCCTGGTCCGGGTCAGACAGGACGCCCAGCGCCGCGTCTACGCCCTCGACCCGGCACCGATCGCCGCCCTGGACGCCTGGCTGGAGCCCTATCGCCGGCTGTGGAACCGCAGCCTGGACGCCCTCGGCCGGCGTCTCGACGCGACCTCGGACGACACCTGACACCCCCACTGCGAAGGACCGGAGCACCATGCCCGTAGACCTCACCGGCACCTATCTGACCCTGGACGACGGCCGCGCCGCCGTCCGGTTCACCCGCACCTACGACCACGCGGTGGACCGCGTCTGGCGGTACGTCACCGATCCCGACGAACTCCAGCAGTGGTTCCCCTCCCGCGCCGAGATGGAGCTGCGCCCCGGCGGCACCATCCGCTTCAGCGGCGACCCGAACATGCCCGAGTCCACCGGCCGGGTGCTCGCCGTCGACCCGCCCCGGCACCTGTCCTTCGAGTGGGGCGGCGACGAACTCCGCTTCGACCTGGAGGCCGTCGGCGACCGGCGTACCCGGTTCACGCTGACCAACGTCCTCGCCGAGGCGAACACCGCCGCCCGCAACGGCGCCGGCTGGGAGGTGTGCCTCGCCGCCCTCGACGCGACGGCGCGCGGCGAGCGCTTCGGGGGCCCGCACGCAGGGGCCGGCGCACCGTGGAAGGAGTTCTACGACGCCTACCTCGGCGCCGGTGTGCCCTCCGGCGCGCCCGTGCCGGGCCTGGACTGACCGCGGACCGGGTTCCGCGACCGGGCCGTCCGAACCGGCGACCAGCAGTCGGGCGTCACGCACGCCGCGTGCCGGAGCGCGCGGCCCGCCATCTCCTCGCCGGGCCGCCGTCGGACCGGCCGGACCCGGTACCTCGCCGTGCGTGATGCCCTTCTCCCGACGGGTGTCCCGACGTACGGAGGCGCTCACGACCCCGGCCTCTCCCGGCCCTCGCAGTCCATGGTCGTCCCGGAGACACCACCCGGCGACCCGGATCTCACCCGTTCACCGTCCGGCAGGGGTTCCGCCGTGCGCGGTGTTTCAGTGTGTGGCGCCCTGGATACACCGCGAAGGTTCGGCCCCGGAGTTCGCGAGCCCGTGCACACGTCGCAGTGAGGTCGTCACCATGTCCCATGCCCCGCCCCCAGCAGGACCGTCGAACCGCGCCGGGCCGGTCACGACCTCCGCCCCGGCGGCGGGCGCCGTCCCACGGTCCGCCGGTGACCGGGCCGGCCGGGGCGGCACCGCCCTGGTGACGGGTGCCTCCTCGGGCATCGGCGCCGCCGTCGTCCGCCGGCTGGCCGACGAGGGAGGCTGGCGGCTGGTGCTGAACGGGCGCGACGCCACCCGCCTGGAGCAGCTTGCCGCCCGCTTCGATGCCCTGGCCGTTCCGGCGGACCTGACCCGGCCGGGTGCAGACCGCCTGCTCACCGATCTCGTCCTGGCCCGCACCGGCCGCCTCGACCTGCTGGTGGCGAGCGCCGGCGTGGGCTGGGCCGGTGACTTCGCCGCCATGCCGCACGCCCGCATCGACGAGATCGTCGGCGTCGACCTGCTGGCCAACCTGCACCTCGTGCGCGCCCTGCTGCCCCACATGGTCGCGGAAGGCTCGGGACACATCGTGCTGGTCGGGTCCGTCGCCGGCAGCGTCGGTGTCCGCGGCGAGGCCGTCTACTCCGCCGCGAAGGCGGCCCTGGCCGCCTTCGCCGACGCGCTGCGCTACGAGCTGCGCCGCACCGGCGTGGGCGTCACGCACGTGATCCCCGGCGCGGTCGACACGCCCTTCTTCGAGCGGCGGGGCGCCCCCTACGCCCGGACATGGCCGCGGCCGGTGCCGGCCGAGCGGGTGGCGGACGCCGTATGGAGCGCCGTCCAGCACGGCAAGGACGAGGTGTACGTCCCCGGCTGGCTGCGGTATCCCGCCCTGGTACGCGGGGCCGCCCCGGGGCTCTACCGGTGGCTCGCCGCCCGCTTCGGGTGAACCGCCGTGATCGCCGTCACGGTGCTGCTCGCCCTGCTCGCGGCGCTCTCCAACGCCTCCGCCTCGGTGCTGCAGCGCAGGGCCGCCGTGCAGGAACCCGACGAGGGCACCGGGGCCCGGGCCGCCCTGCGCAGGCTCACCCATCTGCTGCGGCACCCGAACTGGCTGGCCGGCAGCGGGCTGCTGGCGCTGTCCAGCGTGCTGCAGGGCGCGGCACTGGCCACCGGCAGCCTGTCCCTCGTCCAGCCTCTGCTCGCCGCCGAGCTGCTGTTCACCCTGGTCGTGGGCAGTGTGGTCTTCCGGCGCGCGCCGGACCGGCGGACCTGGCTGGCGTTCGCCGCCCTCGCCGTCGGTCTGGCCCTCTTCCTCGTGGCGGCGTCGCCGTCTGCCGGCCGGCCCACGGCGTCGCCCGGGTCCTGGCTGGCCGGTGGCGGCTCGGCGCTCGGCGTCGTGGCGCTGCTGGTGGCGGCCGCCCGTCCGACCAGGGGCGCCGCCCGGGCCGCGCTGCTCGGCCTCGCCTCGGCCGTGTCCTTCGCGACCACCGCCGCCCTGCTCAAGGAGGCCGTGGGGCGGCTGGACCACGGGCCGGGCGCGATGTTCGGCCACTGGTCGCTGTACGCAACCGGCGCTGTCGGGGTCGTCGCCTTCCTGCTGCTGCAGAGCGCGCTGGCCGCCGGTTCCCTGACGGCGTCCCAGCCCGCCCTCACCCTCGGCGACGCGATCACCAGCGTGATCCTCGGCTGGGTGCTGTTCGACGAGGTGATCCAGCTCGGGCTGCGGGTGATCCCGGAAGTGATCGGCATCGGGCTGATCGGAACGGGCAGCCTCGGACTCGCCCACGCCTCGGCCGAGGGACGGGAGTGGGACACGCCCGCGCGGGCCGGGCCGGGCCGCCGCAGACGTCACCCGCACCGAGTACGCCGTCAGGACGTCCCCTGACAGGCGTGACGACCACCACCAGGAAGGCGGTTCAGCGATGGTTCCGACGCCCGGCCGTGCATGGCGCAGGGCCGCGTTTCTGCTGCCGGTCGGTGTCGCGGCCGCACACATCGGACCGGCGGCCACCTGGCTCCCCGGCGTGCGGCTGCTGTTGTTCCCGCGGCTGTCCGGCGCCGGCCGCTGCCGGCACATCGCGCTGACCTTCGACGACGGCCCGGACCCGGAGTCGACGCCACGCTTCCTCGACGCGCTGGACGGGCTCGGGGTGCGGGCGACCTTCTTCGTGCTCGGGGAGCACGTGGTGCGTCATCCCGAGCTGGTCCGGGAGACCGCGCGGCGGGGACACGAGCTCGCCGTGCACGGCTGGACGCACGACCGCCCCTGGCGTCCCGCTCCGGCCCGTGACGCCGAGGAGGTCGCCCGGACCGTCCGCGCCGTGCACGACATCTCCGGCCACCGCCCGCAGTGGTACCGCCCGCCGTACGGCATCCTCACCTCCGGACGCTGGCTGGCGGCGCGGCGGGCGGGGCTGCGGCCGGTGCTGTGGTCCGCGTGGGGCAAGGACTGGACGGCCGACGCCACCCCGTCGTCCGTACGGGCCCTGGTCGCCGCGGATCTGCGCGGCGGGGGCACCGTCCTGCTCCACGACTCCGATCGCGTCGCGGCCCCGGGCTGCTGGCGCTCGGCCCTCGGCGCGCTGCCGGCGCTCGTGCGGGGCTGCGCGGAGGCCGGCATGACGGTAGGCCCGCTCCGCGACCACGGCCCGGCCACGCCCGCCCTCGCCTCCGCCGCGGCGGTCCGCCGATGACGGCCTCGGAGCGCGCGTCCGGCGGGCGCCGGGCACGCGTCCGGTGCGGCAGCCCGGCGGACCGCGCCGGCGCACCCTCCGGCGCCGCACGCCACCGGAGCGCGCCGGACCTGCCTCGGCACGGTGCCGCCGCGTCACAGACCCGCCACGTACGCCATGGGATCGCCCCGGAACAACGCCCGCCCCCGGGCCACCCGTTCCGCCCGCTCGGGGCCGTCCTCCGTGAGCCTGCCGAGGGCAGAGAGCAACGCGGACCCGTCCTGGGCCAGTTCCGACACGCCGAGGGCGGACATCCGGCGGACCCCGTCCACCCCGTGCCCGGGCAGCGGCCGGTGTCCGATCACGGGCAGCCCGGCGGCCAGGGCCTGTACGGCGGTCTGGCCTGCGGCGTTGTCCACCAGGGCGTAGGCGGCGGCGAGCAGTCCCGGCATGTCGTCCACCCAGTCCAGCGCGAGCACCCCGGGCACCCGGGACACCCGGGCCCGCAGCCGTGGGTTGCGCCCGCACAGCACCACCGGCAGATAGCCGGCCCCCGACAGCAGCCGGGCGGTGGCGTCCGGCCGGGAGGCAGCGCCCCAGGCGCCCGCGGACAGCAGGACCGCCGGCCGGCCGGGAGCCTGCCCGGCGAAGCGCTCCCGCCACCGGCCCGTCCCGGGCGCCGGCGCGCGGAATCCGGGCGCGACGGCCGGGCCGGTCGTCACGGCGGGCGTGTCGAGCGCCCGGCGCACCTCGGCCGCCACCTCGTCCGTGAGGCACAGGTACTGGTCGTTGCCGGGGTGCAGCCACTGCCGGTGCACGGCGAAGTCCACGAGGAAGACGGCGCTCGGCACCCGCAGCACGCCGCGGGCCCGGAGATGACCGGTCAGCTGCGCGCCCAGATGGAAGACCGACACCACCACATCGGTGTCCAGCCGCTCCACGAGTTCCGTCAGCCGGTCACCGGCGAGCCGGGCCAGCGGCACCCCGCTGGGACGCGGTCCCCTGCCGCCTCGCAGGAAAGCGCCGTAGACGCCGGCGTACGCCCACGGGACGTGCCGTACCGACGCCTGGTAGGAGCGACGCAGCCCACCGCCCAGGCCGTACGGCAGCAGCCGCAGGAGGTCGGCCACATGCGGCTCGTGTCCCTGCGCCGCGGCTCGGCGCGCCAGTTCGGCCGCGACGGTGTCATGACCGGCACCCATGCTCGCGCTCAGGATCAGCGGGCGCCGCCGGCCGTTCGGCCGGTCGGGGTCCAGGGAGGGCACCTCGGCAGGAGTACGCACGGCGTCCGATTCTCCGGCGGGCGCCGCCCGCAAACCGCTCATTCGGCCGTCGTGTCGCCGGACCGACGGTCCGGCGACACGACGGCCAGGCGAGTTGCCCGCAGGGCGCCGGGGTGGATGAATCGGCTCAGGAGAGAGAGTGTGGGCGGCGAGCACGGGAGGAGCCGTGAGGCGGTTGCGGCGCGGCCTGCACCGCGCTTGGGAGTGGCTCAGGGCCGGGGCCCTGCTCGAGCGTGGCCGCGAGCTGGAGCTGATGCACCGGGCCATGGGGTTCGCCACCCTGGCCCTGGTGACGCTGGCGCCGTTGCTGATCGTGGTCGCCGCCGCCGACCCGCTGGTGCGGGGCGGTTTCGCCTCGTGGCTCACCGACGGCATGGGCCTGTCCGGCCGTTCCGCCCGTGTGCTCACCGACGTCATCAGCCCGCCGCGCAACGTCATCGGCACGACCAGCGTGTGGGGTGGTGTCCTGCTGGCCGTCTTCGGGGTGTCCTTCGGCGGCAGCGTGCAGAACGCCTACGAACGGATCTGGGGCCTGGCCTCGGGACCCTGGCACCGGGTCTGGCGGCAGGCGACCTGGCTGGTGGTCCTCACCGCCTACCTCTACCAGGAGGTGGCGACCAAGGACGCGCTGCACGGGGGCGGCCGGATCGCCCTGTCCACGGTGAGCGGCATCCTCTTCTTCTGGTGGGGGCAGCGCTTCCTGCTGGGCGGCCAGGTGCACTGGCGCACCCTGCTGCCGGGCGCCCTCGCCACCGTCCTCGGCCTGGCCGGCCTGCGCGCCTTCTCCTACCTCGTGTTCACCCCGCTCATCGTCACCAACGCGCTCAGCTACGGCGCCGTCGGAACCGTACTCGTGGTCGAGTCGTGGCTCATCGGCGTCGGGTTCGTCATCTACGGCGGTGCCCTGTTCGGCCGCTGGTTCACCGAACACCACTGGACCCCCACCCACCACGACCGAGGGGACGAGGCACAGCCGCCGCGCCGGGGGAAGTACTGAGCACTCCCGGCCCCCGGCCGCGGCGGACGCTACGTCAGCTGCCGGCGCACCAGTTCGTGCAGCCGGCCCGTGGTGTCGGCGAGCAGTTCCGCCGGCGCGCCGTGCTGGACGACCTTGCCGTCCTCCATCACGATCACCCGGTCGGCGTCCAGGACCGTCGACAGCCGGTGCGCGATGACGACCCGGGTGGCGTTCAGCTTGCGGGTGCTGTCGATGACGATGCGCTGGGTGTCGTTGTCCAGGGCGCTGGTGGCCTCGTCGAAGAAGAGGATCCGCGGACGCCGGATCAGGGCCTGGGCGATCATCAGGCGCTGGCGCTGACCGCCGGAGATCGCGCCGTTCCCGGCCACGATCGTGTGCAGGCCCATCGGCATCCGCTTGATGTCCTCCGCGAGCCCCGCCATCTCGGCCGCCGCCATCGCCTCCTCCGGCGTGTACGGCTCGGTGCCGCAGATGACGTCCAGGATGGAGCCGGTGAAGGGCTGCGCGTGCTGGAGCACCACCCCGCACTGGCGGCGCACCGCCGACTGGTCGAGCGCCGCGAGGTCCTGGCCGTCGTACAGGACGCTGCCGGAGACCGGCTTGTCGAAGCCGATGAGGAGCCGCAGCAGCGTGGACTTGCCGCAGCCGCTCGGGCCGACGACCGCCACGAACTCACCCGGCCGGACGGCGAACGACACGTCATCAAGGACGAGGGGGCCGTCGTCGGCGTAGCGGAAGGACAGCCTGCGGGCCTCGATCGCGCCCGACAGCGGGCCCGGCCGGGTGCTCGACGTCCGCACCTCGGGCGTCGCCTCGAAGACCGGCCTGATCTCCTCGAACAGCGGCAGCGCTGCCACCGCCGACACGAACGAGCCGGTCAGCTGGGTGACCGAGGTCAGCACCATCGTCACCGAGGTGTTGAAGGTCAGGAAGGCCGCCGCCGACATCGCGCCCTTCGCCGGGCCCGCCAGCAGCATGAACATCAGCAGCGTGCACACCGGCAGATAGATCCCGCCGAGCACCGTGGTGAGGTTCTTGATCCGGCCGACCTTCTGCTGCAGCTCCCGGCTGCGCGCGAACTCCCGTGCCCAGGCCGCGTAGGCGTAGTTCTCGGCCGCGGCCACCCGCAGCTTGGGCAGGCCGCGCAGGGTCTGGAAGGCCTGGTTGTTCAGCTTGTTGCCGAGCACCGTCAACTTCCGCTGCCAGCGCACCTGCCACAGCCCGAGCCCCAGGAACACGGCCGCGATCACGACGAGCATGCCGATCGCCGCCATGGCCATCGACGCGCTGTACCAGAACAGCAGGCCCAGGTTCATCGCGCCGACCGTCACCGACTGCGCGACCACCGGGCCGACGCCCGCCAGCAGCCGGCGCATCGCGCTGATGCCCATGGCGGCACTGGCGAGTTCACCGGTGGAGCGCTGGGTGAAGAACCGGGTGGGCAGGCGCAGCAGCCTGTCCCAGACGGCAGGCTGGAGCGCGGCCTCGATCCGGCCCTCCAGACGCAGGATGGACAGGTTCTCCAGCAGCGTGAACGCCGCCGCGACCACCCCGCTCACCATGACGGCCAGGCACACCTGGACGATCAGGCCCTCCTGCGCCCGCGGCACGAACTCGCCGAGCACCTTGCCCGTCGCGACCGGCACCAGCGCGCCGATCGCCACCGTGACCAGGCCCGCCAGCAGCAGGCTCAGCAGATCGCCCCGGGTGCCCTGCAGGCTGAACCGCAGCAGACCGAACGGCGAGAGCGCCTTGTCGGGCAGCGGTCGGTAGAACATCACCGCGCGCGGCTCGAACTCCTCCGCGTTCGCCTTCTCGATCGGTGTCTCGCGTCCGGTGCCGGGGTGTACGGCGACATAGCCGCCGCGCCGCCACAGCAGCGCGACCGGCGCCCCGGACAGCGCCCGGTGCCCGACCAGCGGGCCCACGTTCTCCCGCCACCAGCGTCCCCGCAGCCGTACGGCCCGGGCGCGTACCCGGGAGGCGAGCGCCACCCGTTCGACGGGGTCGAGGCGTTCGCTCTCGGTGCCGCTCTGCGCGGGCTCGGCGAGCGTGATTCCGGCCGCCTCGGCGACCAGCTTGCAGGCGGCGTATCCGGCGTCGGCGTCGGCGGCCGTCGTGCGACGGGCCGAGCGCTTGCCGATGGACGCCAGCAGCGTCTGGTCGGCCTGGGCGCGGACCTCCTCACCGGCCTTGATCCCGGCGGCCGCACGGGTCTCGTGGGTGCGCTCCAGCTGCTCGATCCAGCGGTCCAGCGCGGTCAGCAGCCGGTACTGCTGGTCGACCATGGACTGCCACAGCGCAGGGTCCATCAGCAGGTCGGCCGCGGCCTCCGCGCCGTACAGCGAGCCGTACTGGACGCTGCCCGGCGGCACCTGCATCCAGAACACGTCGTCGTCGGTCGGCGCCTGGGACCGCTCCTCGGCCATCGGGGCCTGGAACAGGACGGACAGACCGCGGCCGACGCCGAGCGCGACCGCGTACTCCAGCGGGCTGGTGGCGGGCGGCACGTACTGGGGGTTGCCGTACTCGTCGTACGACCACGTCTGGGTGTTGGCGGGCTGGTACAGCTCGCGCAGGTTGATGCGGTGCACCACGCAGTCCCGGACCGGGCGGGCCACCAGGGTGTGCTGGGGCCCGGCGACCGGGCCGAGCAGCAGCGCGCCCGCCTCCAGCCGGCCCAGGTGGTGCCAGTGCCCCTGCTGCACGGCGTCCACCGCGAACAGGTCCAGGGCGCCGGCCGCGACCAGCCACAGCACCTGCGGTCCCTCGAGGTCGAGGCGGTTGTGGCCGGCGCAGTCGAGGCGTGTGCCCATGGCCCCCAGCGCACCGAGCACGAGGTCGCCTTCGTGTCCCTCCTGAACGGTCGTCATCTCATCGCTCCCTGACCAGCGCGGCGTACGCGCCGCCGCGCGCCACCAGCTCCTCGTGCCGGCCGCGCTCGACGACCGTGCCGTGCTGCAGCACGACGATCTCGTCGCTGTCCCGGACGGTGCTCAGCCGGTGGGCGATCACCACGCAGGCGCAGCCACGCCGGCGCAGGTTGTCCATCACGACCAGCTCGGTCTCCGCGTCCAGCGCGCTGGTCACCTCGTCCAGCACCAGGATGCTCGGCCGGCGCACCAACGCCCGCGCGATCTCCAGGCGCTGACGCTGACCGCCGGAGAAGTTGTGGCCGTCCTGCTCCACCTTGCTGTGGATGCCGCCCGGCCGGCGCATCACGACGTCGTACAGGGCCGCGTCCTTCAGCGCCTCCACCACGGCCTCGTCCGGGATCGACGGATCCCACAGCGCCACGTTGTCGCGGACCGATCCCTCGAAGAGGAACACGTCCTGGTCGACGAAGGAGACGGAGGCGGCGAGCGCGCCGCGTGGAATGTCCTCGAGACGGCGGCCGTCGACACGGATCACCCCGTCCCAGGGCGCGTACAGGCCCGAGATCAGCCGGGACACCGTCGACTTGCCGCTGCCCGAGCCGCCGACCAGGGCCACCTGCTGACCGGGCCCCACGGTCAGGTCGAAGCCGCTGAGCAGCGGCTTGTCCAGCGGGCTGTAGCCGAAGGTGACGTTCTCCAGCTCGACGTGCCCGTGCAGCCGGCGCGTGGAGTCGGCGCCACCGGGACGGGCGTAGAGCGGGTCGGCCTGGAAGTTCTCCACGTCCTTCAGCCGGGCCACGTCGGCCGCGAAGTCCTGGATGCGGCCCGCCACGCCGTTGAGCCGGGTCAGCGGCGCGGTGAAACGGGTGACCAGCGCCTGGAAGGCGACCAGCAGACCCACCGAGATGTGGCCCTCGACCGCGCGCAGGCCGCCGATCCACAGGATCAGCGCGCTGTTGAACGTGGCGAGCGTCGGCGCGACCACCCCGAGCCAGGCGCTCGGCACCCCGAGCCGCTGCTGCTCCTCCAGGGTGGTGGCGTGCTGCCCGGCCCACTTGCGGAAGTAGCCGTCCTCGCCGCCGGTCGCCTTCATCGTCTCGATCAGCTGAAGGCCCGTGTACGAGGTGTTGGTGAGCCGTGCGGTGTCCGCGCGCAGCTTCGCCGTGCGCGTCGCGCGCAGCCGTACGACCAGCCGCATGGCGACCACGTTGAGCAGGGCCACGCCGATGCCGACATACGTCAGCTGCGGGTCGTAGGTGTAGAGGAGGACGGCGTACAGCACCACGACGATCGCGTCCACGCCGGCCGCCGCGAGATCCCGGGCCAGGGTCTCGGCGACCTGGTCGTTGGACTGCAGCCGCTGCACCAGGTCGGCGGGGGAGCGCTGGGCGAAGAACGTCACCGGCAGCCGCAGCAGATGGCGCAGGAAGCGGGCGCTGGAGAGGGTGGAGGAGATGATCCGGCCGTGCAGCAGGTTGGACTGCTGGAGCCAGGTGAGCACGAGCGTGAGCAGGACGCAGGTGGCCATCGAGGCGAACAGCACGCCCAGCAGGGAGGTCCGGCCGCCGATGAGGAACGTGTCGATGTACGTGCGGCTGAGCGCGGGCACGGCGGCGCCGACCGCGACCAGCAGCAGGCTCGCCAGGACGGCGGCGGGCAGGGTGCCGGCGGTGCCGCGCAGCCGGGCCGGCATGGCGCCGAGCACACCGGGCCGGCGTCCGCCCCTGGTGAAGCCGTCTCCCGGTTCCATCACCAGCACCACACCGGTGAAGCTGCCGTCGAACTCCTCCATGGGCACGAACCTGCGGCCCTTGGCGGGGTCGTTGATGAAGACGCCCCGCCGGCCGAAGCGGCGGCCCATGCCGTCGAAGACGACGTAGTGGTTGAACTCCCAGAACAGGACGGCCGGTGACCGCACCTCGGCGAGGGCGGCCAGGTCCATCTGCATGCCCTTGGCGGTCAGGCCGTAACTGCGGGCGGCCTTGAGCAGGTTGGAGGCGCGCGAGCCGTCGCGGGAGACACCGCAGGCGATGCGCAGCTCCTCCAGCGGGACGTGCCGGCCGTAGTGGCCGAGGATCATGGCGAGGGAGGCGGCGCCGCACTCGACGGCCTCCATCTGGAGCACGGTGGGCGTACGGACCGTGCCGCCACGGGCTTTGGGAACCGGCCGCTTGGCCGGGGCGGCGCGTCTGCGGCCGCGTTCCTGCGTGGTGGTCACGGGAGCAGCCAATCGACGGGGCGCTGGTCGGCCAGCTTGATGGAACCGGAGGCGAGCGTCATGGAGTCGAGCCGGAACGGCGGCCCGTCGGTGGTGGACCACCGGTAGCCGCTCTTGGAGGTCGTCGACCTGTCGAGGGTGACCAGGACGGCCACCGGGCGGCCCTTGCTCGTGAACTGCCGGCCGAGCTGGCTGTCGCCGAGGAACGCGGAGATGGACTGGTCGGACTGGGCGGTGCGGTCCACCGACTTCACCCGCCCGCGCAGCACGCCGTACGTCTGGGTCGGCACCGAGGACACGGTGAGGTCGACCGAGGCGTGTGCCGGGATGGCGGCGGCGTTCTCGGCGGGGACGTACACGGTCGCGTACAGCGGGTCGGAGGCGTGGGCGATCTTCTCCACGGCGGCGACGTCGGTGCCGGTCTGGATGATCTGCCCGATGGTGGCGGCGAGCGTGGTGACGCGGCCCGCGGCGACGGTGCGGACCACCGAATCGCCCTGGGACGTACGGACCTTGAGGACCGGCGCGCCGGCGGGCAGTCGCTCGCCCTGCTGGGCCAGGACGGCCGTCACCTGGCCGGACACCGGGCTCTGCAGCAGATAACTGCCCTGCCCATGGGTGAGGATGGCCGGTGCGCTCACCGTGGAGTCGACGGAACCGGTCACCGCCCAGACGGAGGCCGCCGCCATGACGACGACGGTGACGCCCAGGGCGAGCCAGCCCTGGGGGCGGGCGAGCCGTACGGGAAGGTCAAGCTCTTCCGGCGACTGGAGCTTGGCGAGGGCCTGTTGGCGGAACTGCACGGAACTTCCCTCACCTGTGGGAGAGACGCTGGTGTTTCAGGGCATCCGAGAGTCCCGGAGCCGAGCGACGGCTCCGGGACCTTCGTTGCGACGAGGTGCGATCAGAGACCGGCGACCAGGTCGGTGACCGGCTGGACGTTCAGGCCGGTGACACCCTCGACGGTGCCGATCGCGGTGTTGGCCAGGCCGGAAACCGGGGCGACGCCGTTGACGGCACCGGTCACGGTGTTGAGGGCGTTCACGGACAGACCGCCGGAGACGTTGTCCAGCTCGGCGTCCGAGATCTCGACGGTCTCAACCTGGGGGGTGGAGTTCATGATGGAACTTCCCTTCCTAATGGATATTTCACAAGGGGGGAGCGGCCCCCTCTGGGGACAGACGGACGGCCGCGACCGCGGGCGGCGGGCCCCCGTCTCCGGGAGCCCGCCGCGACCCCGCGGTGCGATGGATCAAAGCACGCAGGCGGGGCGGGCTTCCAATCAACCAGGGCTCTCACCAGGGCACTTGGGTGACGAAGGGGTTCATCCGTGCAGGTGTGCGCACGCCCTGTCGGCGACTCCTTCACAAGTGCCACCGCATCGACATGTGCGGCCCCTTGCCCGCAGTGCGGCGAATCCGGCACTCCGTACCAAAGGAGCGCCGGGGGGCGCGCGGATGTGCAGATCCCTGGCTGACGGTGACTTGGTTGAGTATTCAATGTGCAGATTCCCTGAAGCAGGGATTCCGCATCACGCTTGGAACGGACCGTTACTGATCGGTAGCGGACCGTGTCAGCCCAGAATCGCGTACACGGTGCTCGCCCGGGCCGCCAGCGCCCCCGACCCGGCGTCGCTCAGGGTGATGTCCGCGAACGCCATACGACGGCCCAGCTTCGTCAGGACCGCTTCGATCCGGACATCCGCACCGGTCACCGCCCGCTGGAACGACGTCGACTGCTGAACCGTCGTCATCGGTACGAAGCCGCCGCGCGCGGCAGAGACCGCGATCACCGTCGCCGTGTCGGCGGCCGCCATCAGCGCCTGCCCCGACAACCCGCCGCCCTCCCGCGCAAGTCGCTCGGACCAGGGCAGTCGCAGCACGGCCCGCTCCTCGCCCACCGCCTCGACGGTCAGCCCGAGATCGAGCACCCAGGGGGCGAAGCGGGCGGAGAGGATCTTGTCGGCTTCGGCGGGGGTCATCGTCATAGGGGGGTTGTTCCCGGCCGCCCGCCGCGACACGCGGGACGTGGCCGATTCGCCCGGCCGGCACGGCCGTTGGGAAACGGAATTGAACACACCGCACGGCCGGTGCGTACGTACGGCCATCCAGGCGCCCCGAAACGAACTGCCCACAAGCGGCAGACCCCCGTCCCCAGGAGGTCGAGAAGTTTGAGTCACAAGCGAATGCCCAAGCGCAAGGCCGCGATAGCGGTGGGCGGTGTCGCGGCGCTCGGAGCGGCGGCCCTCCTGCTGCCCAACGCCAACGCCTCGCAGGACAAGGGCGGCGACGACACGGCGTCGGGTGCCACCGGCTCCGCGAAGACCCTGAAGGCCACACAGGCCTCGGACCTCGCCGCCCAGCTGCAGAAGATCCTCGGTGACGCCTTCGCCGGGTCCTACTACGACAGCGGCAAGCAGAAGCTGGTCGTCAACGTGGTCAGCGGCGACAACAACGTGATCGTCCAGGCCAAGAAGGCGGGCGCGATCGTCCGCCAGGTGAAGAACAGCACCGGTGATCTCAAGGCCGCCGCCGGCACGTTGAAGACCAAGGCGACGATCCCCGGCACCTCCTGGGCCGTGGACCCGCGCACCAACAAGATCCAGGTCACCGCCGACTCCACGGTGACCGGCGCCAAGTGGAACAGACTGCAGTCGACGGTGCAGAGCCTCGGCTCCGGCATGGCGACCCTGAAGAAGTCCGCCGGCGCCTTCAAGACCTTCGTCTCCGGCGGCGACGCCATCTTCTCCCAGGTACAGGGCGGGGGCGTCCGCTGCTCCCTCGGTTTCAACGTCACCGCGGCCGACGGCAGCCCCGCCTTCCTGACGGCCGGTCACTGCGGGGTCGCCGCCAAGGACTGGTCCGACTCGCAGAACGGGCAGCCCATCGCCACCGTGGACCAGGCCAAGTTCCCCGGCAACGACTTCTCGCTCGTCAAGTACAACGACGCCACCACACAGGCGCCCAGCGAGGTCAACACCGGCAACGGCCAGACCGTGAACATCACCCAGGCCGCCGACGCCACCGTCGGCGAGACCGTGTTCCGGATGGGCTCCACCACCGGACTGCACGACGGCCAGGTCACGGGGCTCGACGCCACCGTGAACTTCGCGAGCGAGACCGTCCCGGGCGGCACCGACACCGTCAACGGTCTCATCCAGACCAACGTCTGCGCCGAACCCGGCGACAGCGGCGGCTCCCTGTTCACCCAGGACGGCGGTGCCGTCGGCCTCACCTCCGGCGGCAGCGGCGACTGCACCAGCGGCGGCGAGACCTTCTTCCAGCCGGTCACCGCCGCCCTGCAGGCCACCGGCGCGACCCTCGGCAACGGCGGCGGCAACGCCGGCAACGGCGCGGGCGACCAGTCGGGCTCCGCCGCCCCGTCGGCCTCCGCGGGCGACCAGTCCGGCGCCGGTGACCAGTCCGGCGCGGGCGGCGACCAGATCGGCGGCTCCGCCGCCCCGTCCGCCTCGGCCGGCGACCAGTCCGGGGACGGTTCCGGCTCCGCGGACCCGTCCGGCAGCGGGAGCGACCAGTCCGGCGCCGCCTCCGCGAACGACGGATCGTCCCTGACCAGCACGCGGTAGCGCTCCGCCGGGAGGGCCGTGACCGGCGCCGGTCTTCGTCCGCGGCGCCGTCGCGGCCGGTCGTGCCCACGCGGCGGAGCCGCGGAGCACCCACGCCCCGTGCCCGCCCGCTGCCCTTGAGGGTGCTGCCTCCACCCCCGTCTCCCCCCGGCCTCACCCGCGGTTCCGGCCGGCGGGGAACGGTCCGGCCCTCCGGCGGGAGGGCCGGACCTCTCGCCCGGGCGGCCGGTCACCGGTCAGGCGTCGTCGCGCGCAGCAGCATGACCGCCACGTCGTCCACCCGCTGCCGTGCCGCCGCGCTCTGCAGGACGAGCTCGTCCGCGAGCTTCTCCAGCGGCTGGTCGCCGATCTCCGACAGCAGCGCCCCCACGCCGACCAGCGCGTCCTCGATGTCGCTGCCGGGCGCCTCCACCAGACCGTCGGTGTACAGGACGAGCACCGAGCCGGGAACGAGGGACACCTCGGTCGTCGGGTACACCGCGGCCGCGTCGATCCCGAGCAGCGGGCCGCCGGCCAGGTCCAGCACCCGCACCCGCCCGTCCGGCCGTCTCAGCAGCGGCGGCGGATGCCCCGCCCGCGCCATGACCGCCCGCCCGCGCGCCGGGTCCAGCCGCAGATACAGACAGCTGGCGAACAGGTCGGTGCCGAGATCGATCAGCAGCCGGTTGGTGCTGCTCATGACCTCGTGCGGCGCCTGCCCGACGGTGCTGTACGCCCGTACCGCCGTGCGGATCTGGCCCATCAGGCCGGCCGCGGTCACATTGTGTCCCTGCACATCCCCGATCACCGCCGCCGTCAGCGGCAGCGTCGGCACCAGGTCGTAGAAGTCGCCGCCGATGTCCATCCCGTGGGTGGCCGGCAGATAGCGGGCGGCCGCCTCGATGCCCGGCGGCGGGGCCAGCGAGTTCGGGAGCAGGGCCTGCTGGAGCCCGTGCGCGAGCCGGTGCTTGGCGTCGTAGAGCAGGGCCCGTTCCAGCGCCTGCGCGATCAGCCCGCCGAGGGACGTCAGTACGGCCCGCTCGTCGGCCGGGAAGACGTGCGGCTCGGCGTAGGCCAGTACACAGGTGCCCACCGGCCGCCCGGACGCGATCAGCGGCAGATAGGCCCAGGCCGCGAAGCCGTCCGGGCTCTTGTACCGGCTCGGATACAGCCGTTCCAGCTGCTCCCGGGAGTCGAAGAACGCCGGGACCCCGCTGTTGAGCACATGGGTGCCGGGAGTCCGCTCCATCAGCGGCAGCCCGTGGAACCGCTCCACGATGTAGGCCTCCGAATAGCCCCGATGCCCCAGCACGTGCAGCCGTCCGCCCTGGGAGCCGAGGATCACCATCGCCCGGCTGCCGACCGCGGGGGCCACCTCGTCCCAGACCAGCTGCACCACGTCCTGCACCCCGACCGCCTCGGTCAGCGCGCCGGCGAAGCTCAGCACCTGGGAGATGGTCACCAGCCGCGCCGGGGACGGGTCCGCCTGCGGCGCCGGGCCCGCGATCGCCGCCACCGCCCGCGCCCGGCCGATCCGCAGGGTCAGACCGGTCGTGCTCGGATACATCCGGAACGACAGCCACTCGCCCGGCGGCCGCAGCGCCACGAACGACGTCACCTCCTGGCTGAGCAGGGCACCCCGGTAACGGTCCTCGTACGTCGGGTCGTTCAGCCAGGACACCGACATCCAGGGCAGCGTGCCGAGCAGTTGGTCGGCCGGTCGGCCGAGCAACTCGGCGGCGGCCGCGTTGACGAACCCGATCCGGCCGTGCAGATCAAGCGACACCAGCCCGTACGGCAGCCGGGACACCATCCGCGCCGCTTCCACCGAGCCCGGTGTGTCCGCCGTCGCCGTCACCGCCGTGGCCACCACCTCGGTCTCCTGGATGATCGGCAGGTTCTCCCGCTCGGCCCGCTCCAGCCGCAGCGCCAGCCGGTCGCAGGCCGCCCACAGATGGTCGCGCTCCATGGCGGACAGCTCCGCCGGATGCGCACCGGGCCAGGTCACGAACACCGCGCCGTACACCCGCTCCGCCGTCGCCACGGGTAGCGCGGCCAGCGCGAACGGATACGGCAGCACCACGGCGATGCGCGGATAGCTGCGGGCCATCTCCTCCTCGCCGCCCACCCACACCAGTCGCCGCTCGCGCACCGCGTCGGCCACCGGGATCGGCGCGCTCAGCCCGACCCGTTCCCACGGCGCCGCGAACGCCCGGGGCATGCCCGCGTGCACCGTCATCTCCAGGACCGGCTCCTCGGGCCGGAGCAGATACACCGCTCCGGAGTGCGCGTGCACCTCCTGCATCATCGAGACCAGCGCGAGCGACAGCGCCGGCTGGGCGGCCGTCGTCGCGTCGGCCCCCGGTGCCGGTCCCGGCCCGTCGGACACGACTCCCACCTCCTTGGCCCGGGCGCGTCGCGCATCCTGGGGACAAGATTCCCTCGCGGGGGCGCGTGGCGCACGGCGAGCACCCCGGGCGTGGGCCGGGACGTCCTCGCGGAACCCCGTCGGATACCCCTTCCGCCCGTACCCATGCCCAGGCAGCTGAAGCGCGGGCGGCGTACGGGCGCCTCGCGTGCGCCCCCGCGCACCCTGATGGCCGGATCTCCGCGCCCGCGAACGGTACCTGCACCCAAGAATGGGCACGCGCTCTCCGTGTCCGGGCCGCGGCGGAGCGTGGCGGACCGCGAGGGCACGAGGGCGTGGGACGCGATGGCACGGGCGGCGGCGAAAAGCGGGCGTGGGACGACGATCCGAGGGGGCGGACTGGTGATCCGGGTGCTTCTGGTGCACGACGCGTGTCTGGTGCGATCGGTCCTGGCGGAGTGGCTGCGGCGGGAACCCGGGCTGGACGTGGACGACACGCCGTGGCGGGGCGCCGGCGCGCGGGTACGGTCCTTATGCCCCGACGTGTGCGCGGCGGACCTCGACTGTGCCGACGGCCACGAGGTGCCGCCGCTCGGCGACCTGTGTCCGCCCGGTACCGGCGGCAGGCCACCAGCGCTCGTGGTACTGGCCCAGGCCAACCGGCCGGGCCTGCTGAAACGGGCCGCCGACGCGGGGGCCCTGGGCTTCGTCGACAAGGCGGGCTCACCGGACCGGCTGGTGCGCGCCATCCGGTCCGTCGCGGAGAGGGAACGTTTCGTCGATGCCTCCCTGGGCTTCGGGTTCCTCAAGGCCTCCCAGATGCCGCTGACCAGACGCGAGCTGAGCGTGCTGTCCCTGGCGGCCGCCGGCGCGTCCATCGCGGAGATCGCCGGCAGTCTGCACCTGTCCCACGGGACGGTCCGCAACTACATGGCGGCGATCACCCGCAAGACCGGCGCGCGGAACCGGATCGACGCCATCCGTATATCGCGCGGGGAGGGGTGGGTGTGAGGGCCGGCGTGCCTAGGTGTGCGGTCCCGGCGCACTCACCTGTGCAAGCACCGAGCACGCGTGTCACCGACGTGCCGGGACCGCACACCTAGGCCGGTGGCGCGGGACGGGTCGTCCAGCCGGCGGTGAGATCCCGGTACAGGGCCGAGGTGCGCAGCAGCTCGGCGTGGGTGCCGCAGGCGGTGCGCGCGCCGTCCATGACGAGGATCCGGTCGGCGCGGCGCGCGGAGCTGATCCGGTGGGCGACGACGATCAGCGTGCCGCCCGGCCGCGCCGCGAAGGCCCGCTCGGCCCGCGCCTCGGCCGCCGGATCGAGATGGCAGGTCGCCTCGTCCAGCAGGGCCAGCGGGGCGGGGGAGAGAAAGGCGCGGGTCAGCGCGATGAGCTGCCGCTCGCCTGCCGAGAGCTCCGCTGGTTCGACGGGGGCGTGGGGTCCGCCCAGTGTTCTCAGCAGGGGGGTCAGACCGACCGCGTGGGCCGCGGCCAGGAGTTCGGACTCGGGCACCGCGTCGGAGCGGTGGAGGGCCAGGTTCTCCGCGAGCGTGCCGGTGTGGACATAGGCCTCCTGCGGGATGAGGACGGTGGCGGAGGCCCGAATGGTGCCGTGCTGCGGGGTCAGGAGGCCGGCGATCAGGGAGGTGAGCGTCGACTTGCCGATTCCGCTGGGGCCCACTACGGCCAGGTGGGCGCCGGTGGGGAGGGTGAGGTCGAGGTCGTTCAGTACGGGTTCGCTCGCGGGGCCGTAGGCGAAGGTGAGGGAGGCCAGGGAGAGAGCGGTGTTCTGTGTGCCCGAGGAAGGGCGGAGCGCGGTCGTCGCGCGGGTGCGGGCGGTGCGTGGCTGGGCGCGACCCGCGGCCGAGCCGCCGGTGAATGCGGACCCGCGCCCCTCGGCCGGCCGCGCCTGCCGGGATTCGGAGGCGAGCCGGGTCAACCGACGTAGGACGACGGTCAGGCGAGAACCGCTCGTGCCCAGCCCGTGGACCAGGTTCTGCAGGGCCGGGAGCAGGGACTGGGTGACGTAGGCGAGGGCGCCGACCAGAGCGCCCGGCGTGACGCCGTGGCCGACCAGCCAGGGGGCGGTCACCAGCAGCAGGACCGCCGGAAGTTCGCCGCCCACCGCCGACGCGGCCACACGCACCGCGCCCCAGTGGGCCAGGGCGCGGGCGGTCCGCAGTTCCGCGTCGATGCGCTCGCCGATGGCGCCGGCGACACTCTCCTCGGCACCGGCCGCCGTGACGTCCCGCAGCCCGGGGCAGACCGCGCCCAGCTGCCCGGCCAGCTCCTCGTCGGCGGCGAGGAACGCCTCCTGACGGCGGGCCAGCGGCTTGAGCGTCGCGGCGAACAGGGCCACCCCGGCGAGCAGCGGGGGCAGGACGACCGCCAGCAGCAGCGGATCCAGCGAGAACAGGCCGATCAGCGCACCGGCGGCGGTGAACAGGAACGAACGGGACACCATCACCACACCGGCGAGGGCGTCCCGGGCGATCTCCACCTGCTGGGTCAGCCCGGACAGCGCTCCCGCGTCCGCCTCCCGCACGCCGCGCGCGACCACCTGCCTCACCAGCCGGTCCCGGGCCGGCTCGACCAGCGCGGCGACCACGCCGTACACCCGCCCGGTCCCGTACGCCCCGGCACCCACGGCGACTCCCGCGGCACCCAGCCACAGCAGGCCCGCACGCACGTGCCCGGCCAGAAAGCCGGCGTCGAGCGCCCGCGCGAGCGCGTATCCGACGACAAAGGTCTGTCCCGCCTCCAGCAGGGACCAGGCGCCGAGCCGGAGCAGCACGCGCCATCGCGCCCGCAGGAAGCGGTACGCGCGTGTGCGCGCACCCGCGGCGGCCGGCCCCGCGGCCCTCACCCCGGAACCGCGTCCGCCCCCGTGTGTGTCCGTCAACTCCGGCTCCTCTCGGGCCTGCTGTGCCGTGCCGCGGGCGTCCACCGGCCGTGCCTCCACTCCGGCGGCCGTGCGGGGCGGTCGTGCCCTGCCGTGTCGGTCCATCGGCCGCGGCTCCGTTCCGGCCGCCGTCCGCCCTGGGGCCGGCTCCCCTCATGGCCGTGGGCCGACCGGGCCCGTGCTCCGCCGCCGGGTACGGCGTGTCCGGTCACGCGCCGGCACGCCCCTCAGTCCCGCCCCTCGCTGTCGGCGCCCTCGGCTCCGCCGGCGATGCCCGCCGTCGGCTCCTTCCGGGGCTGGCCCACGACGGGGACGCGGCTGTGGAGTCCGTTCCCCGCTCCGACGTCCGGCCGCGTGTCCGCACCGCCGTCCTCCGCCGCCCCGTCCTCGCCCCCGAACACCGCCCGGTACCCCGCGTCCCGCCACAGCTCCCGGTGTGTCCCGATGGCCCGGATGCGGCCTGCGTCCAGCCAGGCGACCGTGTCCGCGCGCGCCGCCGTCGTCGCGCGATGGGCGATCAGCAGGCGTGTCCGGTGCGGGTCCGGGGCCAGCAGGGTCCGGGTGATGTGGTGTTCCGTGACCGTGTCGAGGCTGGACAGGGCGTCGTCGAGGATGAGCAGGCGGCCACCGTGGGCGAAGGCGCGGGCGAGGCCGAGACGTTGGGACTCGCCGCCGGAGCGGGGCGCGTCGGCGGTGCGGGTGGCGTAGCCGTCGGGAAGGCGCCGGACGAAGTCGTCGGCGTGGGCGTGGCCGGCGGCGCTGCGGACCGCGCCCGGCGTGGCGGCCGGGAGCCCGAAGGCGATCGTGTCCTCGATGGTCGGGCCCAGCAGGACGGGGCGCTCGAAGGCGTAGGCGACGGCGCGGCGCAACTCGGCACGGGCGAGGGCGCGCAGCGGGACGCCGTCGAGGACGACCTCGCCCGCGTCCGGATCGGCGAGCCGGCCGGCCACCTCGGCGAGCAGGGACTTGCCGGCGCCGGAGCGGCCTACGACCGCCAGGGTGGTGCCGCCCGGCACGGTCAGGTCGACCCCGTCCAGGACGGTTCGCCCGCCCCGGCGCACGGTCACCGCCCGCAGCTCCAGCCGCCCGTTGCCGGGCGGCAGGCCGTCGGCGCCGTGTGCGGGCACGGGCTCGGCCCGCACCTCCGCGAGCCGGCCGGTCGCCGCGCGGGCCCGGCCGAGCGCGGCCAGCTGTCCGACCAGCGCCCCGACGCCCGTGGCGAGCACCGCGTACCGGGAGGCGGCCAGCACCTCGCCCACCGACAGCCGGTGCCGGGCCAGCAGCAGCCCGGCCACCGCCAGCACGCCCAGGTTCAGCAGCGGAGCCACCGTGACGGCCTGGGCGGCGGCCCGCCCCTGCACCCGCCACATGCGGTGCCCGGCGCGCGCCAGTTCGGGCAGCGGCGCCAGGATCCGGGCCGTCTCGCGCTCCTCGGCGCCCGCGGCCCGGATCGTACGGAAACCGCCGACCGCCTCCGCCAGCGCGCCGGCGATCCGGCCCTGCACCCGCTGGTAGTCGGCCACGCATGCCGAGGTGTCCCGGGCGAAGGCGCGCAGCAGCAGGGCCAGGACCGGCGCCCCGGCGAGGAACACCGCCGCCAGCCACGGGTCGATGAGGCCGAGGGCGACCACACCCCCGACGGGGCCGGCGAGCGCGGCGAGCAGCGCCGCCAGCGCACCCGGCGCCGTCCCGGCCTGCGCGGCGTTCCCCACGAGCCGTGCCACCAGGTCCCCGGCGCCGAACCTGGCCGTCGCGCGCGGGCCCAGCGCCAGGACATGCCCGGTGAGATGCCGGCGCAGCCATGCGGTGGCCTGCGCGTCGACCGTTCCGGTCAGCACACCGGCACAGCCGTCCAGCAGGGCGATCAGCAGGACGACGCCGGCACACCGGCCCACCCAGCGGCCGGCCGCGGGAGCGTGGGCCAGCAGCAGGTCCAGGGTGTGGCCGAGCAGGGCGGGCAGCAGCAGTCCGGCCGCCGTCGCGGCCGTGCTCACCGCACCCAGCGCGGCGCAGCGGGCGGCGCCCTGGCGCAGCACCGCACGTGACACGGCCTGGGCCGCCGTCCGAGTGGCGCTGTCCGGGCGGGAGTTCATGGGCTGCGGCCTCGCTCGGGTGGGAGGGAACGGGAAGGCCCCGGACGGCCCCTCCACACGGGAGGACGCCGTCCGGAGCCGTGGACTCACCGGCCCGGTCAGAGACAGAGCAGAACGCTCGCCGCGGAGACACAGGAGAGCAGGCTCGCGGTGCTCGCGCCGGTGTGGGTGTGCTCCTCGGACTCGAGGGTCTGCAGGTCGAGCAGTGCCATGGCGTTGTCCTTTCCTGGTTGGGGACGGGGTTGTGCGTCACGGCTCCGTCGGTGCGCAGCCGCGTGTGTGGGCCGCCGGTGGCGGCGGAAGGAAGGGCAGGTGCGCGGTGCGCGCGCCGTCGCGGGCCGCGGCGAGCGCGAGCAGGCAGCCTGCCGTTCCGGTGGCGAGGTCCATCGAGAGGCGCATCATCTGGTGCCCGGGGAAAGCCAGTTGGCCCTGATAGGCCATCGCGAACCAGCCGAGCCCCGCGATCTGCTGCTCCAGCCGTTCCCGGCCCGCGCCGGGCGCGGAGGTGCGGGCGAGGTGCAGGATCATTCCGGCCCGGCCCTGGAAGAGGCCCGGCTGGGCGTAGAAGCGGGAGGTGGCGGCGGTCAGGATGCCCGCCCGGGCGCGCTCGAACTCGGCGCTGCCCGATTGCGCCACGTAGTCGTCCAGGACCAGTCCGATACCGGCGCTGCCGTCGCCGAGGTAGGGAAGCGTCCGCCAGCCCTCGTCCACCTCGAGACCACCGCCCGCCTCCTGGGTCACACAGCAGTCCAGGTCCCGGCGCAGCGCCTCGGCCGCCGCGGCCAGGTGACGGTCCTCGCCCGTCTCCTCGAACCGCCGCAGCAGGAACAGCGCGGGCCCGCTCGCCCCGCGCAGCAGCCCGGCGCGCCGGCGCGGGGTGTCCGGGACGGGTTCGGCGAGCCGTCGTGCGAGGATCTCGGCGGCCTCGGCGGCGTGTTGCCGCAGGGCGGACTCGCCCGTCGTCTGCGCGAGCCGGCCGAGGACCAGGCCGAGCCCCGCGAGTCCGCCGTGCAGATCGGAGGCGAGGCTGCGCCAGTTCTCCCGCAGAATGCCGTCCACCAGGTCCAACGCCCGCTGTCGGTGGCCCAGTTGATCGAGCACCAGGGCGACCCCCGCGAGGCCGTCGTAGAGGCCGAGCGGAGTGCCGGGCGGGGGCGGGGCGGTGCGGTCCAGCAGCCAGCGCTCGCCCTCGTCGTACCGGCCGGCCCCGGTGGCCTGAAGGGCGTACAGGACTCCGGCCGCGCCGTGCGCGAGACCGAGCCCGCCGCCGTCCGCGAACTGGGCGATGTCTCCGGGGAAGAGGCGGTCGTCGCGTTCCGGGGTGGCGGAGGCGAGGATCGCCTTCACCATCGAGTCCCGGCTGAAGGGCCAGTCGCCGGGCACCACCGGCGGCGCGGGCCGGCGCCGCCGGCCGCCCGCCGGGTCCCGGGTGATCTCCGTGACCGCCTCGTCCAGGAAGGCGCGCGGCACGTCCGGGAACTGCTCGGCGATCACCTCGGCCAGATGCGCCGCCTTGCCGCGGTCCACCACGAACAGCGTGGTCACCGGCAGGAACAGGGCGAGCCGCAGACAAGCGAGCGCATAGCGGTCGACGTCGGTGCCGCGGCGGTCCGGCGGGGCGAAGAAACCGGGATGGGCGACGGTCTGCCGGGCGTTCTCCTCGGCGGGCGCGGCGGCCTCGAAGTCGATCAGATGCACCGACTCCTCGTCCTCGGCCACCATGATGTTGAAGACGTGCAGGTCGTTGAAGACCAGACCGCGCGCGTGCACCGCCGCCACCGCCCGCTCCACCGCCGCGTTGATCCGCAGCGCCCACGCCGTGTACGCGGCGACCTCCGCCGGGTCGGGGTCGGGCGTGAGCAGGGGGTGCCGCTCGGCGAAGAACGAGTTGAGCGGGCGGCCCGCCAGGTGGTCCATCACCAGGAACCGGTGCTCGCCCAGCGTGAACCAGTCCCGTACCTCGGGCACCACACCGGTCCCGGCGACCCGCTCCAGCGCCGCCTTCTCCCGCTCCAGCCGGGCCACCGCGTCCGCGCCGTCGGCGGCCAGCCCCGCGTGCGGCCGTGCCTCCTTCAGCACCACCCGGCGCCCGTCGCGCGTGTCGGTGCCGGCGTACACGCCGCCGCCGTTGGAGAAGTGCAGTGCCTTCTCGATGCGGTACGGCAGCTCGCCGACCGTCGTGGTGTTGCGCGCCTCGAGGTGCGGCCGCAGGAACTCCGGCAGCGTCACCCACTCCGGCACCTGGAAGGACGGCTCCCGCCGGTCCGGCACCAGCCTGCCCGTGCCGTCCGCCACCGCCGGGACCAGCGAGCCCCGCTCGTCGACGACGTACCGGCGGGCGAAGGCGCCGTAGCGGACGTAGAGCGGGCCGTCGTGCCAGCGCAGGTCGGTGAGGATGTACGGCCCCTCGCACCCCTCCAGCAGCGCACCCAGCTCCCGCAGCGTCCGCCGCAGCTGCTCCTCGTCCGCCGGGTACACCGTGACGAACTTGCCGCTGGTGTCGCGTCCCGCGTACTTGGCGTTGCGCAGGTGCAGCAGGTGCGGGCCCGGCACGAACTTGAAGGGGATGCCGCGCGGCACGCAGTACTCCCACACGATTCCCGCGATCCGCTCGGCGTTGCCGGCGGTCGCCGAGGAGTGGATCTTCCAGCCCTGGGCCGGCGAAGGCAGCGGCGCGCCGTCCGCGCCGAGCGGGGTCAGCGTCAGCCAGTCCCCGGAGCGCGCCGCGCGCCATCCCTCCGGGACGGTGCGGCGCGCCGTCGGGAACAGGGGCGCGGCCTCACCGTCGGCTCCCGGCAGCCGGTCGGGCGTGTCGTAGAAGTGCCCGTCGGCGAGCGCGTACACCTCGTACCGCTTGTCCATGCGCCTCCTGCCCTCGTCGTGTGGCCGGAAGAGACACTCTCAGGAGCCGGACGGTGGCGGACAGTCACACCTGTCACGAGGTCACCATGCGGAACTCATGGGTCAAGATGTGTTCGGCGGCTTTCGAACCGACGGGCTCCGCAGCACCCGGAGCGTTCACAGGGGCTGCGCGGGAGCCTCGCGCGCGCTGTAATGGCGAAGTGGTGAGGAGTGAGGGCGCTGCGATCAGCAGAACGAGAACGGAGCGTGCCGAAGCCGCCCTGGACACGCTCACCGCTGCGCCCGTCACGCCCGACCGGCTGCGCCGGGTCCTCGAACAGGCCCTGGTGTTCGCCGGCGCGGCCTTCGCCGGGGTCTACACGCCCGGCGACGACCCGGCCCTGCTCATCCTCGCCGAGTCGGCGGGCCTGCCGCGCACCCACTACGGGCTGCGCGACGCCTATCCGGCCGCCGGCGGATCCCCGGTCGCCGAGGCGCACCGCACCGGACACCCGCTCTGGCTCGGCCCCGAGCAGCTCGCCGACTGCCCCGGGGCACGGCGCACCCCGTCCCCGGACTTCTCCGTGGCCGCCCTGCCGCTCGGGTCGGCGGGCAGTGGCTGTCTGCTGGCCGTCAGCGAGCACCCCGGCGGCTTCGGCCCCGACGACCGCGCCTGCCTGGAGCTGATCGGCCGCGCCATCGCCGTACCCGCGCCGGCCGCGCCCGAAGGGGACACCGGCGAGTTGCCGCCGGACACCTTCAGCCTGGCCATGGACAGCGGCCGGGTCGAGGTCGGCGGCGACATCCTGCGGCTGTTCGGGCTCGCCCGGGACGCCTTCGACGGCCGGGTCGAGACCCTGCTCGCTCTCACCGTGCCCGAGGACCTGCCCGCGCTGATGTCCGTGGTCGAGGCCGACCACATGTCCATCGGCGACCGTGAGCTGGAGTTCCGCATCCTGCAGCCCTCCGGCGCCCCCAGGTGGCTGCGGCTGCGCGGCCGGCTGGTGCCGGGCGGCGAGGGCCGCGGCGCCCGGCTCGTCGGCACGGTCGCCGACGCCTCCACCCTGCGCTCCGAGGTCACCGACGTGGCCCGGGTGCAGCGTCTGGCCGCCGCCCTCGCCACCGCCGGCACCGTCAAGGACGTCGGCAAGGCCGTCGTCGCCGCCCTGCGCGGGCCACTGCAGGCCGACCGGATCGCGCTCGCCGAACTGGAGAACGACCGCCTCGTCGTCACCGTCCTCGACCCGCCCGAACCCGATGCCTGGCCCGAGCTGTGGCGCACCGAGTGGCGCACCGAGTGGCCCGACGCGCCGGTGCGCGCCATGCCGACGCTGGCCGCCGCGCTGCGCGAGGGCCGCGCCCGGATCTGGCCTGCCGGCTCCGCACTGGAGCCCGCTCTCGCCGAGGTCGGCCCCGGCGGCCTCGCGGTGCTGCCGCTGCCCGCGGGCGGCCGCATGGCCGGCGCCTGCCTGATCGGCTGGGACCGCCCCCGCGACTTCGGCCCCGACGAGCGGGCCCTGCTCACCGCCTGCGCCGCCCTGACCGGGCAGGCCCTGCTGCGCGCCCATGCCTTCGACGCCGAGCACGAACTCGTCGGCATGCTCCAGCGCACCCTGCTGCCGCGCCGCCTGCCCCGGCTGCCCGGCGCGGTCGCCGTCGCCCGGTACCTCCCCACCACCGCCGGACTGGAGGTCGGCGGCGACTGGTACGACGTGATCCCGCTCGCCGACCACCACGTGGCCCTCGTCATCGGCGACGTGCAGGGCCACAACGCGGGCGCCGCCACCCTGATGGGCCAGATGCGCACCGCGCTGCGCGCCTACGCCGCCGAGGGCCACGCCCCGGACGTGGTCGTCGCCCACGCCAACCGGCTCCTGCTGGACATGGAGACCGACCTGTTCGCCACCTGCGCCTATGTCGACGTCGACATGGAGCAGGGCACCGCCTGGTGTGTACGGGCCGGCCATCTCCAGCCCGTGCTGCGTCACCCGGACGGCACCGCCGAGATCCTGCGGGCCGAGGGCGGCCCACCGCTCGGCGTGCTCGGCCAGGCCGAGTTCCCGATGACCCCGCTGCGGCTGCAACCCGGCACGGTGATCGCGCTGACCACCGACGGCCTGGTGGAGTCGCCGGACGCCGACATCGACGTGGGCATGGACCGGCTCGCCGCCGACCTGGCCGCCGCCGACCCCGCACACCTCGGGCTGGTCGCGGACGCGCTGCTCACCGGCGCGCACCGCGGCGACGACGTCGCCCTGCTGCTGATGCGGTACGACGGCATGGCCGTCAAGCCGCTGCGCGAGAGCTGGACGGTGTGGCGGGTGCCGGAGGCGGTCCGGCACGCCCGCCGCTTCACCCGGCGCACCCTGCGCGCGTGGGGCGTCCCGCAGGACACCCAGGAAGCGGCCCAGCTGGTGGTCTCCGAACTCGTCACCAACGCCCTCGTGCACACCGGAGGCCAGGTCCGCCTCGACCTCAGCCTGGTCAGCCACCGCCTTCGCCTGGCCGTCGCCGACGCCTCCCCGCGCAGCCCCGTCAAGCCCACCAGCATCGGCTGGGAGGCCACCGGCGGCCGGGGCATCCTCCTGGTGGAGGCGGTGTCGGCGGCCTGGGGCACGCTGCCGGTCAGCGGCGGCAAACAGGTGTGGGCCGATCTCGTCTCGGGCGGCTGAACCGCCGCCGGGCGGCCCTCGGGTGCGGTGGCCGCTGGGCGTGGTCGGCCCGTCCCCGGCGGCTGACCGCCACACGGGTACGTTTCGCGTAGGTCGGCGACGCTTGGGGAGGCACATCACGCAAGCGGTGCCTAGGGTCGACTGGTGTGGCACACACCTTCGAAGAACTCGTGCAGAAGCAGCGCGCGGCCGACGCGGCCCACGCCACGGTCGAGGACCTGCGGGACGCCTACGGCCCGCCGGCCGAGCGGCGGATGACCGACGCCCAGTCGGGCACCTACGAGACCGCGCTGCGTGCCTGGCGGGACCTGGCCCGGGATGTGCAGACCGCGCTGAGCGAGTACGCGAGGGACACGGGCCGGCCGCGGCCCGAGGTGGAGGCAGAGGTCGCCCGGGCGGCGGCGGAACCCGAGGACGCATGAGCCGTACCGACCGCCGCCCGGAGCGGCTCGTGGACGCCCTGGACGCCCGACTGCCCGTGTACGAGGGCGGCCCGATGCTGCGCAAGGCGTTCCCCGACCACTGGTCGTTCCTGCTCGGCGAACTCGCCCTGTACAGCCTGCTGGTGCTGGTTCTGACGGGGGTCTGGCTGACCCTGTTCTTCCAGCCGGAGATGCGCGAGGTCGTCTACGCGGGCCCCTATGCGCCCCTGCGCGGAGTGCGCATGTCGGCCGCCTTCGACTCCACCCTGCACATCAGCTTCGACGTGCGCGGCGGACTGCTGATGCGGCAGGCCCATCACTGGGCCGCGCTGGTCTTCGTCGCCGCGATCGGCGCGCACCTGCTGCGGATCTTCTTCACCGGTGCCTTCCGCCGGCCGCGCGAGATGAACTGGGTGATCGGGGTGACGCTGTTCGCGCTCTCGCTCGCCGAGGGCTTCGCCGGGTACTCGCTCCCGGACGACCTGCTCTCCGGCACCGGACTGCGCATCGCCCAGGGCATCATGCTGTCGATCCCGGTCGTCGGCACCTACGTGGCCTTCTTCGCCTTCGGCGGCCAGTACCCGGGCCACGACATCATCACCCGCCTGTATCCGCTGCACGTCCTGCTGCTCCCGGGTGTTCTGCTCGCCCTGGTCGCCGTGCACCTGATGCTGGTGGTGTACCTCAAGCACACCCAGTGGCGCGGCCCGGGCCACACCCGGGACAACGCCGTCGGCAAGCCGTTCCTCCCGCAGTTCACCGGCTCCTCCGGTGGACTGGCCGTCATCGTCGGCGGCGTCCTGGTGCTCCTCGCCGGCATCGCTCAGATCAACCCGGTGTGGAAGTACGGCCCCTACCGCCCGGACCAGGTCTCCACCGCCTCCCAGCCCGACTGGTACGTCGGCTTCCTGGAGGGTTCGCTGCGGCTGGTCCCACCGTGGGAGACGAACCTCGCCGGTCACACCCTGATGTGGAACGTCCTGCTCCCGGCGGTCGTCCTGCCGGCCCTGCTGTTCCTCGTGCTGTACGCCTATCCGTTCGTGGAGCAGCGGCTGACCGGCGAGTCGTGGACCGAGCGGCATCTGTGCGACCGGCCCCGCGAGCGGCCCGTCCGCACCGGGCTCGGCGTGGCGGGCACGGTGTGCTACGGCGTGCTGCTGCTGGCCGGCGGCAACGACGTCATCGCCCAGACCTTCCACGTCTCCGTCAACGCCATCACCTGGACGCTGCGGGTCGCCCTGATCGTGGCCCCGGTCCTGGCCTTCCTGGTGACCCGGTGGCTGTGCCGGGCCCTGACGGCGGCCGAGAACGAGCGGCTCGCCGAGGGCGTGCCCACGGGCGAGATCCGGCAGAGCGTCACCGGCGGGTACGAGACCGATCACGAGCCCGTGGACACGTTCCGGCCCGGGGCCCCGCGCCGGCCGCTCACCGGTGCGCGTACTGGAACACCATCCCGTACACCCCCCGCGCCAGAACGCCCAGACCGATGATGAACAGCCACAGCCCGAAGACCACGCCGGTCGCCGTCACCGCGAAACCGAGCGCGGTGACGATCGGCCACGGACTCTCGTCGGGGAAGAACGCCACCGGCCCGGCCGCGTCCGCCACCTCGGCCTCGGTGCGGTCCTGGGCCCGGGTCCCCCTGCGCCGGTACTGGACCAGACAGAAGAACGCGACCAGCCCGGCCATCCCGCAGGCGACGACCAGTGCGACGGTGCCCGCCTCCTCCCCCGACCACACCCCGTACAGGGCCGCGGACCCGCCGAAGAACACCGCCACCCCGCCGAACAGCATCGCCTCGGCCTTCATCGCGCCAGCTCCTCTCCGGCCGGGCTCCGGACCTCCGGATGATGCAGGTCGAACGCCGGGGACTCCGAGCGGATCCGGGGCAGCGCGACGAAGTTGTGCCGCGGCGGCGGGCAGGACGTCGCCCACTCCAGGCCACGGCCCCACCCCCACGGGTCGTCCACGCCGACCTTCTCGCCCCTGGTGGCGGTGTGCCAGACGTTGTAGAGGAACGGCAGGGTGGAGATGCCCAGCAGGACCGCGCCCGCGGACGACAGGGTGTTGAGCAGGGTGAAGCCGTCCTGGGGCAGATAGTCCGCGTACCGGCGGGGCATGCCCTCCTCGCCGAGCCAGTGCTGTACCAGGAAGGTCAGCTGGAACGCCGGGAACAGCAGCCAGAAGTGCACCTTTCCGAGCCGCTCGTCCAGCATCTTCCCGGTGAACTTCGGCCACCAGAAGTAGAACCCGGCGAACATCGCGAACACCACCGTGCCGAACAGCACGTAGTGCAGGTGCGCCACGATGAAGTAGGTGTCGGTCAGATGGAAGTCCAGCGGCGGCGAGGCGATCAGCACCCCGCTCAACCCGCCCAGCAGGAAAGACATCAGGAAGCCCAGCGACCACAGCATCGGCGTCTCGAACGACACCGAGCCGTGGATCATCGTGCCGATCCACGCGAAGAACTTGATGCCCGTGGGGACCGCGATCAGGAACGACATGATGGAGAAGAACGGCAGCAACACCGCGCCGGTGGCGAACATATGGTGTGCCCACACCACCGCCGACAGCATGGTGATGGCGATCGTGGCCCCGATCATCGGCAGATAGCCGAACAGCGGCTTGCGGGAGAACACCGGCAGGATCTCCGAGACGATCCCGAAGAACGGCAGCGCCACGATGTAGACCTCGGGATGCCCGAAGAACCAGAACAGGTGCTGCCACAGCAGGGCGCCCCCGTTCGCCGCGTCGAAGACGTGCGCCTGGAACTTCCGGTCGGCCTCCAGCGCCAGCAGCGCCGCCGTGAGCACCGGGAACGCGGGCAGGATGAGGATCGAGGTGAACAGCACGTTCCAGGTGAAGATCGGCATGCGGAACATCGTCATGCCCGGCGCGCGCAGGGACAGGATCGTGGCGACGAAGTTCACCGCCGTGAGCGTCGTCGACACACCGGAGACCACCAGCCCCATCGCCCACAGGTCACCGCCCGCACCGGGGGAGAAGTAGGCGCTGTTCAGCGGCGCGTAGGCGAACCACCCGAACGCCGCCGCCCCGCCGGGCACCAGGAAACCGGAGACCACCATCAAGCCGCCGAACAGGTACATCCAGTACGACAGTGCGTTCAGCCGGGGGAAGGCCAGGTCGGGCGCGCCGATCTGCAGCGGCATCACCGCGTTGGCGAACCCGGCGAACATCGGGGTGGCGAACAGCAGCATCATGATCGTGCCGTGGATCGTGAAGAACTGGTCGTATCCCTGCTTGCTCAGGAACTGCAGACCCGGCCGCGCGAGTTCCGCGCGCATCCCGAGCGCGAGCAGCCCGGCGAGCAGGAAGAAGCTGAACGCCGTGACCATGTAGAGGCGGCCGATCACCTTGTGGTCGGCGGTGGAGAGCCAGCGCAGCAGGCTCCGGCCAGGGCGCGGGGCGGGGGCGGTGTAGCGCGCGACGATCTCGTGGGTGTCCGACATTTCCGGTAGTTCCGTCATCACGTGTGACGCTACTCCCCGTCACCTGCGGCCTCCCGTGCGCCACGCCTCGGATCAGGGGTCGTATCCGCCGCTCGGAGGGGTACCCGGCGGTCATGAACTCCGCCATGTACACAGCCGCCACGGGAGCCCAGGTGTTCGGGTACGTCCTCATCCTGCTCGTCGGCGTCGCCTGCGCCGCCGGACTGATCTGGGCGTTCCGGCTCGGCTTCAAGGTGCGCCAGCGTGAACCGGACCCGCCCCGCCCCCACGAGCAGCCCCGGGTGCCACCGTCCGGGCCCGTCCACGAGACCCACGAGATGCGCGAACCCGACGAGGTGCCCCGGGCCGCGGACAACAGCGAGCGTCTCACCCCCTACCAGGTCGGCAACGTCCGTTCCCGGCGCGCCGAAGACCAGCGCCGGCCGCGTTGGTCGCCCGGTTCCAGCGGATCCTTCGGCGGCGGAGGCGGCGGCCGGACCTGAGCCGCGAGCGCGTTTGCGGGCGCGCCGCCGAGGGGACTCGGGGAGGCACCGATCGACACCCACCGGCGGGACCGACGGACCGGTCCCGCCGGTGCGGTGACGCAGAGAGAAGATGGACTACGTGACCGCGCATCCCACTGAGAAACCCGCCCCGCTGCCCTACGCCGAGACCGGCTGGGCGAAGGCCCTCCGGCGGCGCGACCGGGGAGTGCGGACCTGTCTCCCCGCCGTCCTGGACCGCGGTGTCACGCAGCAGCAGGGCGCCGAGGACAACATCGTGCGCGGCGAGGACTGAGCGGGTCCCGGAGAACACCACCTGGCAAACTCCTGTCGGCACCAGAGCAACGCCGGCGTAAAAACCCGGTCATACAAACGAAGGTCCGATCCGGACGATCGCCGTTAGGGTGGGCGAATGAAGCCTCTGGTGCTCTCCGGCGGTTCCGGCACCCGACTGCGACCGATCACGCACACCCCGGCGAAACCGCTCGTACCGGTGGCCGGTGAGCCCGTGGTGTCCCACGGCCTCGAATCTCTCGCGGAGGACGGGATCACCGAGGTCGGGACCGTCGTCGGGGACAGCGCGGGGGAGATCGGGGAAGCCGTCGGCGACGGCCCCGAGTTCGGCCTGGACGTCACCCGCATCCGCCAGGAACGCCCCCTCGGTCTCGCGCACGCCGTCCTCGTCGCACGTGACTTCCCCGGCGACGAGGACTTCGCGATGTGCCGCACGCCCGCCGCCGATCCGCGTGCCTTCGGCGCCGCCGAACTCGACACGGCCGGTCAGGCGGTCGGCCTGCAGGAGAAACCCGAGCAGCCCGGGAGCGACGAGGCCGTACGCGCCGTGAAACCGTCCTGGCGGGGCGAGTCGGAGATCACCCACGCCCTCCAGTACCTCGTCGGCACGCGCGCCGCCGTGCGGTCCACCGCCATCGGCGGCCACCGGAAGGGCACCGGGAACGTCGGCGACATGCTGGAGGTCCACCGGACCGTGCTGGAACGCCTGGAGCGGCGTATCGCCGGTGAGGCGGACGACGCCGCGAAGACCGTCGGCCGGGTGGTCATCGACGAGGGGGTCGGCGCCGGGACCGTCGTCGGCGACTGCTCCGTCGGCCCCTACAGCTCCGTCGCGGACCGCCGGATCACCCCCAGCGAACCGGAGTTGCCCATCGTGCCGCGGGACTCCTCCGTCGCCGGGGCGGCCCGGATCGATTCCTCGCTGATCGGCCGGCACGCCCCGGCGGCCGGAGTGCCCCGTGCCCACCGACTCGTCCTCGGAGACCACGGCAAGGTGCGGATCCGTTCATGAACCTCCTCGTCACCGGCGCCGCCGGGTTCATCGGCTCCCGTTACGTCCACATGCTCCTCGCCGACGACTCGCCCGAGGCGCCCCGCGTCACCGTGCTGGACGGACTCACCTATGCCGGCACGCTCACCAACCTTCCGCAGGGCCATCCCCGGCTCGACTTCGTGCACGGCGACATCTGCGACGCCGCCCTGGTCGACAAGCTGATGGCCGACGCCGACCAGGTCGTGCACTTCGCCGCCGAGTCCCACGTCGACCGGTCGATCGCGGGCGCGGGGGAGTTCGTCCGCACCAATGTCCTCGGCACCCAGACCCTGCTGGACGCGGCCCTCAGGCACGGCACCGGCCCGTTCGTGCACATCTCCACCGACGAGGTCTACGGCTCCATCGACACCGGATCCTGGCCGGAGGAGCACCCGCTCGCGCCCAACTCGCCCTACTCCGCCTCCAAGGCCGCCTCCGACCTGATCGCCCTCGCCCACCACCGCACCCACGGCCTGGACGTCCGGGTCACCCGCTGCTCCAACAACTACGGCCCGCACCAGTTCCCCGAGAAGGTGGTCCCGCTCTTCGTCACCAACCTCCTCGACGGCCTGAAGGTCCCGCTCTACGGCGACGGACGCAACGTCCGCGACTGGCTGCACGTCGACGACCACTGCCACGGCATCGACCTCGTGCGCACCCAGGGCCGCCCCGGCGAGGTCTACAACATCGGCGGCGGCACCGAGCTGAGCAACAGGGAGCTGACCGGCCTGCTCCTCGACGCGTGCGGCGCCGGCTGGGGAAGGGTCGCGTACGTCACCGACCGCAGAGGTCATGACCTGCGCTACTCGGTCGACTGGAGCAAGGCCCGCGACGAACTCGGCTACCGCCCGCGCCGGGACTTCGCGTCCGGGCTCGCCGAGACCGTCGCCTGGTACCGCGACCACCGCGACTGGTGGGAGCCGCTGAAGAGGCGGAGCGCCCGATGAGGTGGCTGGTCACCGGCGCGAGCGGCATGCTCGGCCACGACACCGTGCACGAACTGCGGATGCGCGGCGAGGACGTCACGGGGCTGGACCGCGCCGCCCTCGACATCACCGAACCCCGCGCCGTACAGCGGGCGTTGGCCGACCACCGGCCGGACGTGGTCGTCAACTGCGCCGCCTACACGGCCGTGGACGCCGCCGAGACCGACGAGGACCGCGCGCTGCTCGTCAACGGCGGGGGCCCCCGGCTGCTGGCCCGCGCCTGCTCCGCACGGGGCGCCCGCCTGGTCCACGTCTCCACCGACTACGTCTTCTCCGGCGAGGCCCGCACCTCCCCCTACGCCGAGGACCATCCACCGGCCCCGCACACCGCGTACGGCCGCACCAAGCTCGCCGGGGAACGGGCCGTACGGGCCGAACTCCCCGGCGGATCGGCCGTGTTGCGCACGGCCTGGCTGTACGGCGTGCACGGCCGCAGCTTCGTCCGCACGATGCTGGAGCTGGAGGCCGGCCGCGACACCGTCGACGTCGTGGACGACCAGCGCGGGCAGCCCACGTGGAGCGCGGACGTGGCCGCCCGGATCGCCGACCTGGGCGCCACGGACGCGCACGGCGTCTTCCATGCCACCAGCTCCGGCGATGCCAGCTGGTACGAGCTGGCGCGCGAGGTGTTCAAGCTGGCCGGCGCCGACCCCGACCGCGTGCGCCGCACCGGCAGCGGGGCCTTCGTCCGGCCCGCGGCCCGGCCCGCCTACAGCGTCCTCGGCCACGCACGGTGGCGGACGGCCGGTCTCGCACCGCTCAGGGACTGGCGGTCCGCCCTGCAGGAAGCACTGCCCCACATCCGCAAGGAGACGTCCTAAGTGAAACGGCACGAGTTCCTGCGGGAACTCCACAAGGTCAGCGCGAACCGCAACTACCTGGAGATCGGCGTCAACGACGGCCGCAGCCTGACGCTGTCCCGGGTGCCCAGCATCGCGATCGACCCCGCGTTCAAGGTGGTCACGGAGGTACGCTGCGACGTCCATCTGGCGAAGGCGACCAGCGACGACTTCTTCGCCCGCGAGAACCCCCTCGCGCATCTGCGCGGCGGCCGCCACCCGCTGCGCAACCTCGCCCGCAACCGCAGCCCGTTCGGCTACTGGAAGCGCACCACGCTCGACCTGTCGTTCATCGACGGCATGCACCTCTTCGAGTACGCGCTGCGCGACTTCATCAACATCGAGAAGCACGCGGACTGGGCCGGCATCATCGTCTTCGACGACATGCTTCCGCGCAACATCGACGAGGCCGCCCGCGACCGGCACACCGACGCCTGGACAGGCGACGTCTACAAGCTGATCGAGATCCTGGGCCGCCACCGCCCCGACCTGGTCACGGTCCTGGTCGACACCGCTCCCACGGGCCAGCTGGTGGTGTTCGGCGCCGACCCGATGAACACCGTCCTCAAGGACAAGTACGACGACATCGTCGCGGAGTTCGACGTCCCCGACCCGCAGAAGGTCCCCGAGTCCGTCCTGGGGCGCACCACGGCCGTCAGGCCCGAGGAGTTCCTCGCCGCCGGTTTCTGGAAGCCGCTGGTCGCGGCCCGCAACCGGGGCACGAAACGCCCCCGGGGCTGGGAGTCGCTGCGCCGCGCACTGGCCCCCTACGCCGTCGGCCGCTGACCTCGCCCGAACGCCCTCAGCCGCCGAACTCCCCGGAGCGCAGCCGCTGGTAGTGGGCGGAGCAGTCCCGGTACGCGGGCAGCAGCCCGGACCGCTCCGCCTGAGCCAGCGAGGGCGCCTCGGCGTCCTTGTCCGACAGCACCGGCTCGATGCCCTCCGGCCAGGCGATGCCCAGCACCGGGTCGAGCGGGTGCACCCCGTGCTCGCGCTTCGGCGCGTACCCGGCCGAGCACAGGTACACCACCGTGGCGTCGTCGGTGAGGGCCATGAAGGCGTGCCCGAGCCCCTCGGCGAGGAACACCGCGCGCCGGGACTCGTCGTCGAGGCGTACGGCCTCCCACTGCGCGTAGGTGGGGGAGCCGACGCGGATGTCCACGACGACGTCGAGGACGGCGCCGCGCACACAGGTGACGTACTTGGCCTGACCGGGCGGCACGTCGGCGAAGTGGATGCCGCGCAGCACGCCCCGCCGGGAGACGGAGCAGTTGGCCTGGACGAGCTGCAGGTCGTAGCCAGTGGCCTCGCGGAACTCCTGGTCCCGGTACCACTCGTGGAAGCTGCCCCGGTCGTCCGGAAACACCTGGGGCTCCAGCACCCAGGCGTCACCTATCCCCAGTTGTCGCACGCCGTCACGCCTTCCCTGTCGTCAGTACCCCGCCCAGCAGGCGCCGTGCCCCGCGCACCAGCCGGCGCAGCATACCGGGCGGCGACGGCCGGACCACCTCCACGGCACCGCGCGTGCGGCCCACCCGCAGCAGCAGCGGCAGCTTCAGCGTCCGTCCCCCGGACAGGCGCAGCTCCGTGCGCCACAGGCCGTTCCGCAGCTCGCCCAGCGGCAGACCCGTCTCCAGCAGCGCATGGACGCCGTCGGCGGGCGTGAGGACGGCCGGCCGGTCGACCGTCCGGCCCGAGGCGCCGACCAGGCGGACCGTGGCCGCCGTGGTGTCGGGCACGCACAGCGGCAGTGCGACGGTCAGTGTCTCGGCGTCGGAGACCGCCGCGTCCGCCGGGGTGAGCCGGTGCAGACCGAGGCCCTTCACGGCGCGGTCCACGTCCAGGGACAGATTGCGGTGCTGCTTGGTCCAGTACGGCAGCAGGACCCGGTCCGCGACGATCCCGGCCGGTGGGAGCGCGAGCCCCGCCCCGGGGGCGGGGCCCAGCCGGCACTCCTTGGTCCAGCCGCCCAGGCCGACCCGCGCGTACAGGTCCCACAGCCCGCCGTGCAGCGGTGCGCCGCCGGCCGCGCGGGCGGGGTCGACGGTGGCGGTGGCGCGCAGTACCAGACGGCTGCCGCCGTCCTCGGCCGGGACCCGTTCGCGGGTGACCTCCACCGGCTGGAAGAAGGAGGCCGCGCTCTCCCGGTCGCGCACGACCAGGTCCACGGTGGCGGTCCCGAAACCGGCGTCGGCGGCCGCCGCCAGCCAGGACGCGGCCTCGGCGACATCACGGGGCGCCCCGTCCGCCGGGGGCCCCGAGGCGTCCACAGGGACGGTCAGCGGGCCCCCGGCGCCGGTGTACTCGGCGCTGAGGTCGATGCGCAGGGTGCCGTCCCGCCAGGCGACACCGGCCGGGACGGCGCGCGGCCGCACCCCGTCCTCCCACGTGGCGTACGCGACCAGGTCGTCGTAGCGGTCCTCGCGGATCAGCGCGGCCACGATCCGCTGGGCCGGGCGCAGTCCGGCGGCGACCCCGGGACCGAAGCGCTCGACGACGACCGCGCGCATCTCCCGCAGCAGTTCGCGCCGGTGGTCGTCGGGCATCGCCAGCAACCGGCGCCCGCTCATCCGCTCGACCATCTCCACCCGCAGCCAGCGGCGCAGCAGCCTGTCGCGCAGCGGGCCCGGCTCGGTGTACCGCTCCACCGCGTCGAGGGCCTCGCGGAGGTTCTTGAAGTAGCCGACGGGGTCGAAGCGCTGGAAGCCGGCGTTGGAGGCGTCGTCGCGTTTGAGGTGGTAGTAGCAGACGTAGTCGCCGATCACCGAGACGTTGTCCGCGCGCAGATAGGCCTCGGTGACGAAGACATGGTCCTCCAGGCGCCGCCGTCCCTCGGGGAAGCGCAGGCCGGTGCGGTCCAGGAAGGAACGCCGGAACATCTTGTGCGGGGTGAGGCTGTCGATCAGGGGCGCGTTCCCGACGGTGGCGTGGGGGCGGTTGCGGCGGAACAGTTCCACCGGCACCGGCCGGCCCTTTCCGGCCATCTTGCCGACGATCACGTCGGCCTTGTTCGCGACCCCGTAGTCGTACATCCGCTCCAGGGCCTCGTCGCCGAGCCGGTCGTCGTTGTCGACGAACATCACGAACTCGCCCCCGGAGGCCTCGATGCCCACGTTGCGGGGCTTGCCGGACCAGCCGGAGTTCGCCTGGTGGATGACGCGGACGTGCGGGTGCTCCGCGGCGAGCGCGTCCAGGCGGGCCGGGGTGGCGTCGGTGGAGCCGTCGTCCACGAAGATCACTTCGTAGGCGTCGGGAGGCAGCGACTGGCGCAGCAGCGAGGCGATGCAGTCCTCGATGTACGGCCCCGGGTTGTACACGGGGACGATGACGCTGACCTTGACCGGCATCCGGCTCCAAGCCCCCTTTGTCCGCTCGCCGTTGCCTCGGTGGCACGGTGGGCGTGGCCGAATGCTAACCCGGCACCTCGCGCAGGGGCACGGGGCCCCGCGCAAGGTGCCGGGCCGGCCGGTCAGGCGTGGGTCTTGGCGAGCAGTTCCAGGACCTCGGCCGTCGTGCCGCTCTCGCCGAGCCGCGGGAAGATCCGCTCGACGCTGTTCGCGTGCGCCCCGGCGTCGGCATCGGACATCGCGTCGGTGGCGAGGGTGACGTGGTAGCCGTGGGCGTAGGCGTCCCGCGCGGTGGACTCCACGCCGATGCTGGTCGCGATGCCGGTCAGCACGATCTGGGTGATGCCGCGGCGGCGCAGCTGGACGTCCAGGTCGGTGCCGTGCAGGGCGCTCCAGTTGTGCTTGGTGACGTGGATGTCGCCGGGGTGCCCCGACAACTCGTCGACGACGAGGTCCCAGCCCTCGGGGAAGGCGAGGCCGCGCGGCTGGCGCTCGGTGCGCCCCGGGACGGCGTCGGCGCCGTCGGCGGCGAAGGAGACGCGGACCAGGACCACGGGCAGGTTCCGGGAGCGGAACGCCTCGGCCAGTGCGGCCGTGCGGGCGACGACGTCCGAGGCCGCGTGCGGCTGCACGGGCATGCCCACGATGCCGTTCTGCAGGTCGATCGCGACAAGGGCGGTGCGGGGGTCGAGCGTGGTGAGCGACATGAGTCGGTCAGGCCTTTCCAGGGGTTGTGGTGGCTGCGGAGGTGAGCCGGCCGAGGGAACGGTCGGGCAGGGTCGTCGCCAGCAACAGGGCGGAGCAGGCGAGCATGAACAGGGCCAGGGCATGCAGCCCGGGGGTGTCGGCGCGGTGTGGGTAGCAAGCCGCAGTGGCGGCGGACGCGGCCAGCGCGCCGAGATAGCCGAAGGTCCGCAGGAGCCCGGCCGCGGAGGCGATCCGCTCCGGGTCGGCCTGCCGGTACAGGGCGTTCTGCGTGGCGAGGCCCAGGAGCCCCTGCGGGATGCCGAGCACCGCACCGGCCGTGAGCAGCAGCCACAGCGGACTGCCGGCGCGCACGAGGAGCATCAGGGCACAGCCCGCGACCTGGAGCACCGAGCCGATGAGGAGCTTGCCGCGCACCGCCTCCCGGCGTCCGCTGAGCGCGGACACGACCAGCGCGGCCGCCGACTGCGGCAGCAGCACGAGCCCGGCGGTGGACGCACTGAGCCCGCGCCCCTGCTCGAGCCACTGCGTGTAGCCGTACATGAAGGCGTACGAGGTGGTGTAGGCGAGCAGTTGGCGCAGATAGGTGGCGAGCTGCGGGCCGTTGCCGCCGAGGACACGCAGGTCGATGAACGGGTCCGGCACCCGTAGCTCGCGCAGCGCGAAAATCGCGGCAGCGGCCGCCGACAGCACCGGCAGGTACCAGCGCTCGGCGCGCGGGTCCATCAGGAACAGCATCAGCGCGACCAGCAGCAGGGCGAACAGGGCCATGCCGGGCAGGTCCACGCCGCGCCGCCGGATCGTCCCGGACCGGGGCAGCCGCAGCGCGCCGAGCACCAGGCAGGCCGCCGAGAGCGGCACGTTGACGACGAACACGGCACGCCAGCCGCCGAACCCGATCAGCAGGCCGCCGAGCGCGGGCCCGACGACGGCCACCGTCTGGTTGGCGACGGCCAGCGCGGCCAGCACCCCGGCCGGGCTGTCCTGCCCGGTGCGTTCGGCCTCGCTGCGGGTCAGCCGCATGGCCGCCGGGTACGCCGCCGACGTCCCGAAGCCCAGCAGGACCCGGGCCGCGATCAGCGCGCCCAGCGAGGGCGCGAGCGCGCCGAGGAGACCGGCGACGCCGACCAGGGCCGTACCGGCGAGGTAGAGCCGGCGCGGGCCGTACATGTCCACCAGGCGGCCGATGACGGGCTGTCCGACGGCCGTGGCCAGGTAGAGCGCCGACACCAGCCAGGCGGTCTCGGCGGGTGGGGCCCCGAAGGCGACGCCGATCGGCACCAGGGCCACGGCGATCATCGAGGAGTTGATCGGGTTGAGCACCGAGCCGACGAGCATCGGAGGGATCAGCCGGCGGTCGAATCCGGTGGGGGAGGGGCGAGCGGCCTTCTCGGCGCGTGCGCTGAGCCTCGGTGTCACGACTGCGACAGCCGTTCCATCAGCTCCAGTGCCGCGAGGACGGTCTGCCGCTCCTCCTCGGTGTAGCGGTCCTGGAAGGCGCGGGCCAGCCACTCCTCGCGGACCTGCCGGTTGCCCTCGATGCGGGCCCGCCCGGTGTCGGTCAGGGTGACCAGCTGCCGGCGGCCGTCGTCGGGATCGGGGGCGCGCCGGATCAGCCCGTGCTGGTCCAGCGCGGCCAGTGTGGTCGCCATCGACTGCGGCCGCACGCCCTCGGCGGCGGCGAGCGCGCTGGCCGTGGCGGCGCCGTGCTTGCCGACCAAGGTGAGCGCCGACTCCTGGGAGGGGCTGAGGTCGGTGTCCTGCGCGACCTCGCGGATGCGGCGCCGCAGCCGGCTGAACACCACGCGCAGATCGCGCGCGGCGCGGGCGGCGGAGTCGGAGATGTCAGCCATGCCGCCACCCTAGGACCGGCAGTCGAAACTGTCCAGTCCAAGCTGTTCAGTTTTGCCTGGTGAATCGTCGGGTACTCGCTCGTCCTCGGACAGGACAGCAGCACATCGGTGAATCCAAGGAGCGCAGATGACCCCTGCGGACACGTCCGGCCTGGAGGCCGCTCTCGGTGCCGAGGTGGACGGCGAGGTCCGCTTCGACGCCGGCAGCCGCGGCGCCTACGCCACGGACGGTTCGAACTACCGGCAGGTCCCCCTGGGTGTCGTCGTCCCGCGCACGGTCGAGGCGGGCGCCCGGGCGGTTTCGGTGTGCGCACGCTTCGACGCCCCCGTCCTCTCCCGGGGCGGCGGCACCAGCCTGGCCGGACAGTCGACCAACACCGCCGTGGTGATCGACTGGAGCAAGTACTGCACCCGGCTGATCTCCGTCGATGCCGAGCGGCGGACCTGTGTGGTGGAGCCAGGGATCGTCCTCGACGAACTCAATCGTGAACTCGCCTCGCACAAGCTCCAGTTCGGGCCCAAACCCTCCACCCACAGCCACTGCGCGCTCGGCGGCATGATCGGCAACAACTCCTGCGGCGCCTCCGCACAGGCCTACGGCAAGACCGTCGACAACGTCCGGCAGCTGGAGATCCTCACCTACGACGGACAGCGCGCCTGGGTCGGCCCCACCCCGCCCGACGAGCGCGCCCGGATCGCCGCCGGCGGCGGCCGGCTCGCCGAGCTCTACGGCGGCCTGGACCGCATCGCCACCGATTACCTCGCCGACATCCGCCGCGGCTACCCGAAGATCCCGCGCCGCGTCTCCGGCTACAACCTCGACTCCCTGCTGCCCGAGAACGGCTTCGACGTGGCCAAGGCGCTCGTCGGCAGCGAGGGCACCCTCGTCACCGTCCTGCGCGCCGAAATCGACCTCGTCCCGGTGCCGCCGTACCAGTCGCTGCTGGTCCTCGGCTACGACGACATCTGCGCCGCCGCCGACGACGTCCCCCACCTGCTGGAGCACTGCTCGCCCAGCCAACTGGAGGCGCTGGACGGGCGCATGGCCGAGCTGATGCGCGAGGAGGGCGCCTACCTGGACTCGCTGGCCGTGCTGCCCGAGGGCGACAGCTGGCTGATGGTGCAGTACAGCGGCGACAGCCAGGAGGGCGTCGACGAGCAGGCCCACGCCCTGCTGCGCGCCATCGGCCGCGACGAGAAGGAAGGCCGGGTCGCCTTCTCCGACGACCCCGAGCGCGAGCAGAAGATGCTCAGGGCCCGCGAGGCCGGACTCGGCGTCACCGCGCGCCCGCCGGACGACCGGGAGACCTGGGAGGGCTGGGAGGACTCCGCCGTACCGCCGGAACGGCTCGGTGACTATCTGCGGGACCTGAAGGAGCTGTTCGACGAGTTCGACTACGACCACCCGTCCGTGTACGGCCACTTCGGCCAGGGGTGTGTGCACACCCGCATCCCGTTCGGTCTGAGGACGGCCGACGGCGTGGCGGACTTCCGCCGTTTCGTGGAGCGCGCCGCCGACCTCGTCGCCTCCTACGGCGGCTCGCTGTCCGGCGAGCACGGTGACGGCCAGTCCCGCGGCGAACTGCTCACCCGTATGTTCGGCGAGCGGCTGGTGACCGCCTTCGGTGAGCTGAAGGCCCTCTTCGACCCCCGCGACCGGATGAACCCCGGAAAGATCGTCCGCCCCAACCCGGTCGACGGTCAGCTGCGCCTCGGCCCCGGCTGGCGGCCGGAAACCCCCTCCACCTACTTCGACTTCCCGGAGGACGAGCACTCCTTCAACCGGGCGGTGATGCGCTGCGTCGGCATCGGCAACTGCCGCAGCCACTCCGGCGGGGTGATGTGTCCCTCCTACCGGGCCACGAGGGAGGAGGAGCACTCCACGCGCGGCCGGGCCCGGCTGCTCTTCGAGATGCTCAACGGCCACGCCGACTCCGCGATCCAGGACGGCTGGCGCTCCACCGCCGTACGCGACGCGCTCGACCTGTGCCTGGCCTGCAAGGGCTGCAAGTCCGACTGCCCCACCGGCGTCGACATGGCCACCCTCAAGGCCGAGTTCCTCGCCCACCACTACGAGGGCCGCACGCGCCCCGCCGCCCACTACTCCATGGGTTACCTCCCGGTGTGGGCCCGGCTGTCCCGGATCGCCCCCTCGCTGGTCAACTCCGCGCTGCACGCGCCCGGCCTCGCCGGCGTGGGCAAGCGGCTGGCCGGCATCGACGGGGCACGCTCGGCACCCGTGTTCGCCCAGGAGTCCTTCCTCCAGTGGTGGCAGACCCGCGACCGGGAGCAGCCGGACCCGGCCGACCCGCGCACCGTGGTGCTGTGGCCCGACACCTTCAGCAGCTATTTCCACCCCGCGATCGCGAAGTCGGCCGTACGGGTCCTGGAGGACGCCGGGTTCCGGGTCGCCGTGCCCACCGAGCCGGTGTGCTGCGGCCTGACCTGGATCTCCACCGGCCAACTCGCGGTGGCCAAAAGGGTGTTGAGTCGTACCCTCGGAGTGCTGCGCCCCTACCTGGAGGCGGGCACCCCGATCATCGGCCTCGAACCGTCCTGCACGGCCGTCTTCCGCGCCGACGCGCCCGAGCTGATGCCCGCCGACCAGGACGTGCAGCGGCTGGCCGGCCAGGTCCGCACCTTCGCCGAGCAGCTCGTCCACCACGCCCCGGACGAATGGCGGCCACCGCAGCTCGCCCGGCAGGCGACCGTGCAGACCCACTGCCACCAGCACGCGATCATGAAGTTCGACGCCGACCGCGAACTGATGCGCCGCGCCCACCTGGACGCCGAGGTCCTGGACGAGGGGTGCTGCGGACTCGCCGGCAACTTCGGCTTCGAACGCGGCCACCACGAGGTCTCCATGGCCGTCGCCGAACAGGGCGTCCTGCCCGCCGTACGCGCAGTCGCGCCCGACAGCCTGGTCCTCGCCGACGGCTTCAGCTGCCGCACCCAGATCGAGGAGGGCGGCACCGGCCGCCGCGCACTGCACCTCGCCGAGGTGCTGGCCCTCGGACTCGACGGCACCCTGCCCAGCGACCAGCCGGAACGCCTGGCCGCCCGCCCGCCCGAGCCCTCGCGCACCGCCCGCTGGGCGACGACGGCGACCGTCGCCGCCCTCGCCGCCGGCGGCGTGGTACTCGCGGCGCGGCGCCGGGTCTGAGGAGGCGAGCGTGAGCGACCGGCCCACCGTCGACGCCGTCGACACCGCCGTCTACACCGTCCCCACCGACGTCCCCGAGGCGGACGGCACCCTCGCCTGGGACAGGACCACCCTCGTCCTGGCCACCGTGCGCTCGGGCACCACCACCGGCCTCGGCTACACCTACGCCCCGGCCGCCGCCGCCCACGTGGTCCGCGAACTCCTCGCCGGCACCGTCACCGGCCTGCCCGCGCTCGACGTGCCGCTCGCCAACGAACGGATGTGCCGGGCCGTACGCAATGCCGGACTGCCCGGCGTGGCCGCCCAGGCGGTCGCCGCCGTCGACATCGCCCTGTGGGACCTCAAGGCCCGCCTGCTCGACCTCCCCCTCGTCGGCCTGCTCGGCGCTGCCCGCGAGGACGTGCCCGTCTACGGCAGCGGCGGCTTCACCACGTACGACGCCGACCGCCAGGACCGCCAACTGCGGGGCTGGGCCGAGGACGAGGGCATCCCCCGCGTCAAGATCAAGATCGCCGAGTCCTGGGGCAGCCGCGAGAGCCGGGACCTCGAACGGGTCGTCCGCGCGCGGGCGAGCGTCGGCGACGGGGTCGAGCTGTACGTGGACGCCAACGGCGGCTACAGCGGCGGGCAGGCCGTACGTGTCGGCGACGCGCTCGCGGACCAGGGCGTGACCTGGTTCGAGGAGCCCGTCTCCTCCGACCACCTCACGCTGCTCACCGACCTCCGCGGCCGCCTGCCGATGGACGTCACCGCCGGCGAGTACGGCTACACCCTGCCGTACTTCGAGCACATGCTGGCCGCCGGGGCGGTCGACTGCCTCCAGGCCGATGTCACCCGGTGCGGCGGCATCACCGTCTGGCTGCGGGTCGCCGCGCTCGCCCAGGCGCGCGGGATCGAGATCTCCGGGCACTGCGCCCCGCACGCCCACGCGCATGTCGCCGCGGCCGTACCCCGGCTGCGCCACCTGGAGTGGTTCCACGACCACGTCCGCATCGAGCGGCTCCTCTTCGACGGCGTCCTCGACCCCGGCGGGGGGAGCGTCACGCCGGGCGCCGACGGGACGCCCGGGCTGGGGCTGAGCCTCGCGGCGGAACGCGCCGAGCCGTACCGGGTGGAGTGAAGTCACCGTGTGGGAAAGGAAGATGACCATGCCCTCGACCGTCGTCATCACCGGCGCCAGCGCCGGTATCGGACGCGCCACCGCCCGTCTGTACGGTCTGCGCGGCGCGAACGTCGTCCTGGTCGCGCGGGGCGAGGGCGGCCTTCGGGCGGCGGCGGACGAGGTCGCGGCCCTCGGCGGGCGCCCCCTCGTCCAGACGGCGGACATGGCGGACCAGGCCCAGGTGGAGGCCGTCGCCGACGCGGCGGAAAGGGAGTTCGGGCCGGTCGACGTGTGGATCAACTGCGCCTTCGCGAGCGTGTTCGCGCCCTTCGACGAGATCACGGCCGAGGAGTTCCGGCGGATCACGGAGGTCACCTACCTCGGCTTCGTCAACGGCACCCGCTCGGCCCTCAAGCGCATGCTGCCCCGGGACCGGGGCACCATCGTGCAGGTCGGCTCGGCGCTCGGGGAGCGGTCGATCCCGCTGCAGTCGGCGTACTGCGGCGCCAAGCACGCCATCAACGGCTTCAGCTCCTCGCTGCGCACGGAACTGCTGCACCGCGGCAGCCACGTACGTGTCACCGTCGTCCAGATGCCCGCGGTCAACACGCCCCAGTTCGAATGGGTCCGCTCCCGGCTGTCCAAGCATCCGATGCCGGTGCCGCCGATCTACCAGCCGGAGGTCGCCGCCCGGGGCGTGCTGCACGCGGCCGACCATCCGCGCCGCAAGCAGTACTACGTCGGCGCCAGCACCTTGGCCACCATCTGGGCCAACCGGCTCGCCCCGGCCCTGCTCGACCGCTACCTCGCCCGCACCGGCTTCGACGCCCAGCAGACCGACCGCATCCCACCGGCCGGCCTGGACAACCTCTTCGCCCCCGTGGACCAGCACCTCACCGAGGACCGGGGCGCCCACGGCTCCTTCGACGACAGCGCGCACGCCCGTAGTTGGCAGCAGACCCTGGCACGGCACCCCGCCGCCGTCGCCGCCGGCACGGGCGCGGCCGTGCTGGGCGCCGTGAGCGCCATCCGCCGGCTGACCGCCTGAGCCGGCGGCGGAGGCGCGAGGAGAGGTCACAGGCCGCGCAGGAACTCCAGCAGCGCGTCCGTGACGACGTGGGGCCGCTCCTGCTGGGACCAGTGGCCGCACTCCGGCACCTCGACGGCCCCGCGCAGGTGCGGCACGAGGGCCCGTGCGGCGTCGTCCAGCGCGGAGAAGCCGCGCACGGCGAAGTGCTCACCGCTGATGTACGTCACTTCGTTCACTCTGTGAGGTGCGTCACTCTATCTCGGAGGCCCGGATACGCTGATCCGGTGCGCCTCCTCCTCATGTCCGACACCCACCTGCCGAAGCGGGCCAAGCGTCTCCCGGACGCGCTGCTGGCCGAACTCCCGCTCGCGGACGTCGTGTTCCACGCCGGGGACTGGGTCGACACCGCCACCCTCGACCTGCTGGAGAGCCGCAGCCGCCGGCTCATCGGGGTCCACGGCAACAACGACGGCCCGGATCTGCGGGCGCGGCTCCCCGAGGTGGCCTACGCCGAGATCGGCGGCCTGCGCTTCGGCGTCGTCCACGAGACCGGCCCCGCCCGGGGCCGCGAGACCCGCTGCGCCGCCCGGTTCCCCGACCTCGACGTCCTGGTCTTCGGCCACAGTCACATCCCCTGGGACACCACCGCCCCCACCGGCCTGCGCCTGCTCAACCCCGGCTCACCGACCGACCGGCGCCGCCAGCCCCACTGCACCTACCTCACCGCGACCCTCACCGACGGCGCGCTCGGGGACGTGACCCTGCACCGGCTGCCGCGGCCGTAGCGCGGACCACGGGGAACCCCCTGTCCGGTGCCGTCACCGGTGCCCAGCGGTGCGCCGCCTTTGCCGCAGCCTTGCTGCCGCCCACGCCAATACCGCGACCCCGGCCGCCACGACCGCCGCCCGCTTGGCCACCGGCAGCCCCGCCGTGCGCAGGAGGTCGAGCGATTCCGGCGCCGTCCCGTCCCGCTGCCGCGGTCGGTCCCCGGCGGCGGCCGGTGCCGGCGCCCGCTCGGCCAGCCGGTCCGCCAGGCACTCCGCGAACCGGCCCACCAGACGGTCGCCCACCTCGGCCAGCACGCCCCGCCCGAACTGTGCGGGACGGCCGGTCACCGTCAGCTCGGTCCGTACCGACACCGCCGTACCGCCGTCTCGTTCGGTCAGGATGCCGGTGACCGTCGCCCGGGCCGTGCCCTGCCCCCGGGTCTCCCGGCCGCTTGCCACGAGCACCATCCGGTGTGCCGCCTCGTCCTGCTCCTCGAACACGGCCGTGCCGCGGTAGGCGACGGTGACCGGGCCGACCTTGACCTTCACGGAACCGGTCACGGTCTTGCCGTCGTAGTCCTCCACCACCGCGCCCGGCAGACAGGGCGCGACCCGTTCGATGTCGAGGAGCGTGTGCCAGGCGTCGTCGACCGGGACGGGGACGGTGAACTCGTGGTGCAGCTCCATGACGTGCTTCCCTTCGGACTCGTCAGGCGGCGGACGGGTGGATGGCTCCGGCGGTGGTGGTCAGGGGCGCGCCGCTGCCGCCCCAGCGCAGGGCCACGATCTCGGCGGCCACGGAGACGGCGACCTCCTCGGGCGTACGGGCCCCGAGGTCGAGCCCGAGCGGCGAGCGCAGCCGGGACAGTTCGACCTCGGTCAGACCGGTCTCGGCGAGCCGTTCGCGCCGCTCCTCGTGGGTGCGCCGGCTGCCCATCGCCCCGATGTAGGCGGCCGGGCGGCGCAGGGCCTCCCGCAGCAGCGGTACGTCGAACTTCGGGTCGTGGGTGAGGACGCAGATCACCGTGCGGTCGTCGGTCTCGGTGCCGGCCAGATAGCGGTGCGGCCAGTCGACCACGACCTCGACGCCCGCCGGGAAGCGCTTCGGGGTGGCGAAGACCGGGCGGGCGTCGCACACGGTGACCCGGTAGCCGAGGAAGTCGCCGATGCGGGCCACCGCGGCCGCGTAGTCGATCGCGCCGAAGACCAGCATGCGCGGCGGTGGCGCGAACGACTGGAGGAACACGGTGACGTCGTCCTCCCGGCGCTCGCCGCGCGGCCCGTAGTGCCGCAGCAGCGAGGCGCCGAGCGCGAGTTCGCCGCGCGCGTCGGCGGTGACGGCGACATCGAGGCCGCTCGCGCCGAGCGTGCCGCCCGCCCGGTCCGGCCAGACGGCGAGCGTGGCGCCGCGCGGCGCCGGTCCGTCCACCACCGTGGCCACGGTCACCGGCTCGCCTGCGGCGACCGACGTGGCGACCCCGCCGAACGCCGGGTCCGACGCGGGCGTCACCGGCCGTACCAGCAGGGTGATCTCACCGCCGCAGGTGAGACCGACGGCGAAGGCGTCCTCGTCGCTGTAGCCGAAGGTCTCCAGGCGAGCCTCACCGCTCGCCACGACCTCCCGCGCGAGCTCGAACACCGCCCCCTCCACACAGCCCCCGGACACGCTTCCGACGACCTCGTCGTCCGGGCCCACCGCCATCGCGGCGCCGGGGCCGCGCGGCGCGCTGCGGCTGACCGCGACGACCGTGGCCAGACCGAACGGGATCCCGGCCGCGTGCCACCGTGCCAGCGCCGGCAGAACCTCACGCACCTTCCGCTCCTCTCACCGGCGGCCCCCCGGCCTCCGCACCGCGCACCACGGCCGCGAGCCGCTCCAACGCCGCCAGGCTGTGCCCCTCGACGAAGGCGTCCACGCTGGGCAGCGCCTCCGCCATGCCGGCCGCCAGCGGCTGGTAACCGGGCCGGGCCTTGCGGGGGTTCGCCCAGACCACCTGGTGGGCGAGGGTGTGCAGGCGGCGCATCTGCTGCCCGAGCAGCTCCGGATCACCACGCTCCCAGCCGTCCGAGAGCAGCACCACGATCGCTCCCCGCGCCATTCCGCGCTGCCCCCAGCGGTTCAGGAACTCGCGCACCAGCTCGCCGAGCCGGGTGCCGCCGCGCCAGTCGGGGACGGCCGCCGCCACCGCCGACATCGCCACGTCGGGGTCCCGGTGGGCGAGTTCCCGGGTCACCCGGGTCAGCCGGGTGCCGATGGTGAACACCTCCGTGCGGCCCGCGCGCACCGCCGCGTGTGCGAACCGCAGCAGCGCGTCGGCGTACGGTGCCATCGACCCGCTGACGTCGACGAGCAGCACCACCCGGCGGGGCTTTGCCACCCGCGCGTGCCGGCGCAGTTGGGCCGGTTCCCCGCCCCGGCGCAGCAACTCCCGCACCGTGCGCCGCGGATCGACCTCGCCACGCCGCGCGGGCCTGCGCCGGGCCGAGCGCCGCGCCTGCCCGCGCAGCGCGAACGCGGCGAGAAGCCACCGTAGTCGGGCCCGTTCGGCGGCGTCGAGCGCGGAGAAGTCGCGGTGCCGCAGCACTTCGGCCGAGCTGGCGAGCGAGGCGAACGGCGGTCCGGGTGGCTCGCCCCCGCCCGGGGTGCCCGGGCCCGCGGGCGCGTCCCGGGCGACGAGCCGGAGTCGCTGCGGGGGCGCGCCGCGCGCCGGGCGCGTGCGCGGTTCGCCGGGGGACCCGAAGTAGGCGGCGAACACCCGCTCGTACCGTTCCAGATCGTCGTGCCCGCCGCACAGCGTCGCCCGCCCGGCCCAGTACACGTCCGCACGCACCTCCGGGCGCAGGGCGGCCACGGCGCGCAGGAACGCGTACAGGCGCTCGGTGCTCGCGTCGACCCCCGCCGCCCGCAGGGCGCGCGCGAAGCCGAGCAGCACGGCGTCCGCCGCAGGCCGTCCGGCATCCGCCGCGAGGGAGTCGGTGTCCCTTTCGTGCCCTGCGGCGTCCGCCCCGCATCGCTCGCTGCCGCTCCCGGGGCGCCTGACGTCCGCCCCCACGTCGTCCCCGGGGTCTGCGCCACCCTTCCCGCGCTTTCCCGCGCCGCCCCCGAGGCCCGCGCTGCCCTCTCCGAGGTGTCCGGTGTCCGCCCCCGGCGGCGGGCCTGACCCGTGCTCGCCGGCCATCGCCGTCACCCGCCCCGGGCCGTGAGGACCGCGGTGAGATCGAGCGCCCGGGCCCGGTCGGTGTCCTCCCGGTACTTCAGCACCGAGCCCAGCGTCGCCACCGCCAGTTCCGCGTCCACTTCGCTCGCGCCGAGCGCGTCCAGGGCCTGGGCCCAGTCGAGGGTCTCGGCCACACCCGGCGGTTTGAGCAGGTCCGCGCCCCGCAGCGCCTGCACCAGCGCGGTGACCTGCTCGGCCAGCCGCGCCGAGACCTGCGGCAACCGGCGGCGCACGATGGCCAGTTCGCGGGCGAAGGAGGGATGGTCGAACCAGTGGTACAGGCACCGCCGCTTCAGCGCGTCGTGGACCTCCCGGGTCCGGTTCGAGGTCAGGACGACGGCCGGCGGATCCTCGGCACGCTGTGTGCCCAGCTCCGGAATCGTGACGGAATACTCGGACAGCAGCTCCAGCAGGAACGCCTCGAACTCGTCGTCGGCCCGGTCGATCTCGTCGACCAGCAGCACCGACGGCTGCGTCTGCAGGGCGCGCAGCAGCGGCCGGGCGATCAGGAACCGCCGGTCGTACAGCTCGCTCTCCAGCCGGTCCGCGTCCGTGACCCCGGCGGCCTCGGCGGCCCTCAGATGCAGCAGCTGGCGCGGGAAGTCCCAGTCGTACAGGGCCTGCGAGGCGTCGATTCCCTCATGGCACTGGAGCCGGATCAGCGGCGCGCCGAGCGCCTCGGCGAGGGCGGAGGCGAGCGCGGTCTTGCCCACGCCCGCGTCGCCCTCGCAGAACAGCGGCCGGTGCAGCCTCAGGGCCAGGAAGCAGGTGACCGCCAGCCCTTCGTCGACGAGATACCCCGTCTCCTCCAGGCGGGCCCGCACCTCCTCCGGGCCGTCCATCGCGATGATCGGCGCTCACCTCATTCCGGTCGCGGCCAGCACCGCCCGCCTGGTCAGTACCCGCGCCAGGTGCTGCCGGTACTCCGGCGAAGCGGAAAGATCCTGTGCCGGCCGGGTCCCTTCCGCCGCCACCTCGGCGGCCCGTGCCACGGCCTGCGGACCGTCGGCACCCGCCAGCGCCTCCTCGGCAGCGGTCGCCCTGAGCGGGGTCGCTCCCATGTTGGTCAGCCCCACGCGTGCCTCGACGATCCGCCCGTTGTCGCGCCGCACCAGCGCGGCGACGCCGACGACGGCCCAGGACTGGGCGACCGGGTGAAACTTCTCGTAGTGGAAGTCCCAGCCGTCCGTCTTCGGGATCCGTACCTCCAGCAGCAGTTCGTCGGCGGCGAGCGCCGACTGCAGGTAGTCCACGAAGAACTCGCGCGCGGCGATGGTGCGGCGCCCGGCGGGACCGGCCACGACCAGTTCGGCGTCCAGGGCCAACGCCACGGCGGGCAGGTCACCGGCCGGGTCGGCGTGGGCGAGCGAGCCGCCGAGGGTGCCCCGATGCCGGACGGCCGGGTCGGCCACCGTGGCCGTCGCCTCCGCCAGCAGCCCGGCGTGCCGGCGCACCAGCGGGTCGCGCACCACCTCGTGGTGGGTGGTCATCGCGCCGATGACGAGCGTGCCGCCGTCCTCCCGGACCCCGTGCAGGTCGGGGATCCGGCCGACGTCCACGAGCAGTTCCGGGAAGGCGAGCCGCAGCCGCAGCAGGGGCACCAGGCTCTGCCCGCCGGCCAGCACCTTCGCCTCGTCGCCCGCGTCGGCGAGCGCGCGCACCGCCTCGTCCACGCTGTCCGGACGGGTGTACTCGAACGCGGGGGGAATCATTCCGCACCCTCCTCACCCGGCCGACCGTACTGACCCAGCTCGCCGGACCGGGCCGTCTGCCCAGACTGCCCGGAGCGGGCCGGCCCCGCCCCGCCGGTGCCCTCGGCCGCTCCGTACCGCGCCTCCTGGATCGCCTGCCACACCCGGTGCGGCGAGCACGGCATCCGCACGTCCCGCACCCCGAGCGGTCTGAGCGCGTCCACGACGGCGTTGACCACGGCGGGCGTCGACGCGATCGTGCCCGCTTCGCCCACCCCCTTGACCCCGAGGGCGTTCGACGCCGCCGGCGTCTCCGTCCGGTCGGTGACGAAGTCCGGCAGGTCGGCCGCCGAGGGCACGAGGTAGTCGGCCATGGTGCCGGTCAGGAGGTTGCCGTCGTCGTCGTACACGGCCTCCTCGTACAGCGCCTGCGCGATGCCCTGCGCGAGGCCGCCGTGCACCTGGCCCTCGACGATCATCGGGTTGATGACGCGGCCGACGTCGTCGACGCACACGTACGACCTGATCCGCGTCCGCCCGGTCTCCGTGTCCACCTCGACCGCGCACAGATGGGTGCCGTGCGGGTAGGAGAAGTTCTCCGGGTCCACGACGTGCTCGGCGTTGATCGTGGGTTCGACGCCGTCGGGCAGGTCGTGGTTGGTGAACGTCTCGAAGGCGATCTCCTGGATGGTCCTGCGGGCCTCCGGCGAGCCCTTGACGGAGAACACCCCGCCGCTGAACTCCAGGTCCTGTTCGCTCGCCTCGAGCAGATGGGCGGCGATCTTGCGCGCCTTCGCCACGACCGTCCTCGCCGCCCGGTGCACGGCCTCGCCGCCCACGGCCAGCGACCGCGAGCCGTAGGTGTCCATGCCCTGCGGGGCCGCCTTGGTGTCGCCGTGCAGCACCTCGACGTCCTCGAAGGGCACGCCGAGGACGTCGGCCGCGATCTGGCTCCAGCACGTCTCGTGGCCCTGCCCGTGGGGGCTGGTGCCGGTGACGACCTCGACCTTGCCGGTGGGCAGCATGCGGATGCTCGCCGCCTCCCAGCCGCCGGCCCCGTACCGCAGGTCGCGCAGCACCCGGCTCGGCGCGAGCCCGCACATCTCGGTGTACGTCGACACGCCGATCCCGAGCCGCACGGGGTCGCCGCGCTCGGCGCGCTCGTGCTGCTCGGCGCGCAGGTCGTCGTAGCCGAACAGGGCGAGCGCCTTGTCGGTGGCCGCCTCGTAGTTGCCGCTGTCGTAGGTCAGTCCGGCGATCGTGGTGTACGGGAACTCCTCGTGCCGGATCCAGTTCCTGCGCCTCAACTCGACGGGGTCCAGCCCGAGTTCGGCCGCCAGCTCGTCCATGATCCGCTCGATGGCGAAGGTCGCCTCGGGGCGTCCGGCACCGCGGTAGGCGTCGGTGGGTGTGCGCGTGCTGAAGACGCCGGTGCAGCTGAACTCGTAGGCGTCCATCTTGTAGATCGCCGGGTACATGAAGGCGCCGAGGATCGGGATGCCGGGAGTGACGAGCATCAGGTAGGCGCCCATGTCGGCGAGCAGGTCCACCTTGAGGCCGAGCAGCCTTCCCTCGCGGGTGGCGGCGATCTCGACGTCCTGGATCATGCCGCGCCCGTGGTGGGTGGCGAGCGCGCCCTCGGAACGGGACTCGGTCCACTTCACCGGGCGGCCGAGCCGGCGGGCGACCGCGAGCGCGAGGACCTCCTCGCCGTACACCTGGAGCTTGGAGCCGAAGCCGCCTCCCACGTCCGGGGCGATCACCCGGAGCTTGTGCTCGGGGATCCCGGTGACCGTGGACAGCATGATCCGCAGGATGTGCGGGATCTGGGTCGCCGAGTAGACCGTGTACTCGCCGGACGCGGCGAGCGGGGTGACGACGACGGCGCGCGGCTCCATGGCGTTGGGGATCAACCGCTGCTGGTGGTAGCGGCGTTTCAGCGTCACCTCGGCGCGGTCCCGTACGGCCTCGAAGCTCTCGCCGGCGGCCAGTGGCCAGGTGTAGCAGCGGTTGGTGCCCTTGTCGGCGTGGACCAGCGGGGCGCCCTCCGCCGACGCGGCCTCCAGGTCGAGGACCGGGGGCAACGGATCGTAGTCGACCTCGATCGCCTCCAGCGCGTCGGCGGCCGCGTACCGGTCGCGTGCCACCACGACCGCGACCGGGTCGCCGGCGTAGCGGACCTCGTCGACGGCGAGGGCCGGATGGTCGGGCAGCACGATGTCCTCGGTCACCGGCCAGGCACAGGGCAGCGAGCCCAGTCCTTCGGCGAGGTCGGCACCGCTGAACGCCGCGACGACACCGGGGCGTTCGAGGGCGGGGGAGACGTCGACGCGGGTGAGGCGGGCGTGGGCCATCGGGCTGCGCAGGATCGCCAGGTGCAGGAGGCCGGCCACCTGGATGTTGTCGGTCCAGTTGGTCTGGCCGGTGATCAGCCGGGCGTCCTCCTTGCGCAGCCGGCGCCGGCCGACCTCGCCTTCGACGGCCTGGCCGGTCATGCCGTGACCTCCTCGGCTGCCTCATGAGCCGGTTGCCCGGACGCGGCGAGCACCGCGCGGACGATGTTCTGGTAACCGGTGCACCGGCAGAGGTTGCCCTCCAGCCCCTGCCGCACCTCGTCCGGGCCGGGACGCGGGTTCTCGCGCAGCAGATCGCGCGCTGCCATGATCATGCCCGGGGTGCAGTAACCGCACTGCAGAGCGTGCTGCTCGTGGAACGCGCGCTGCAGCGCCGTCCACGCGCCGCCCTCGGCGAGTCCCTGGACGGTCGTCACCGCGCAGCCGTCCGCCTGGACGGCGAGCACCGAGCAGCTCTTCACGGTCGCGCCGTCCAGGTCGACGGTGCAGGCGCCGCAGTTGGAGGTGTCGCAGCCGATCGGGGTGCCGGTGAGGCCGAGGCGGTCGCGCAGGTAGTGGACCAGGAGGAGGCGGGGTTCCACGTCGTCCTCGTACCTCGTGCCGTCCACCTGCACCGAGATGTGGGTCATGTGCCCTCCAGACCGTGCGGGAGAGGGAAATCAGCCACCTGACGTGATGTAGGTCACCCTACGACCGGGCTCTGGTCACGGCGAGTGGTGCGGAGGGGTTTGTTGAGCGTTAATCCATTGCCGCTCGCTGCCGGGGTCTGCTGCACTGAGCGTTACCCGTTGTCACACAGAGAGGACCGGCGATGCGCGCTGCGTGCATGTCCACCCAGGAAGGAATCCACACCGTGCCGAAGGACATCACGCTCAGTGCATCTGCTCAATCTCGGAATCCTCGCCCATGTCGACGCCGGTAAGACCAGCCTGACCGAACGGCTGCTGCACACCGCCGGAGTGATCGACGAGATCGGCAGCGTCGACGCCGGCAGCACCACCACCGACACCCTCGCGCTGGAGCGGCAGCGCGGGATCACCATCAAGTCCGCCGTCGTGTCGTTCCCGCTCGACGGCGTCACCGTCAACCTCATCGACACCCCCGGACACCCGGACTTCATCGCCGAGGTCGAGCGCGTCCTCGGCGTGCTCGACGGCGCGGTCCTGGTCGTCTCGGCCGTCGAGGGGGTCCAGGCGCAGACACGTGTGCTGATGCGCACCCTGCGGCGGCTGCGGATTCCCACGCTGATCTTCGTCAACAAGATCGACCGGCGCGGTGCGGACGGCGCCGCCGTGCTCGCCCAGATGGCCCACAGGCTGTCCGTACCGCTCGTCCCGGTGGGGGAGCCCGCCGAACCGGGCACGCCCACCGCCCGTTTCGTCGCCCGCCTCGGCGCGGCCGCGCTGGACGCGCTCGCTGACCACGACGACGAGTTGCTCGCCGCCTACCTCGACGGCGGGGTGACCGACGCCCGCCTGCGCACCGCCCTCGCCGCCCAGACCCGGCGCGCGCTGGTCCATCCGGTGTACTTCGGCTCCGCCATCACCGGTGCGGGCGTGCCCGAGCTGATCGCCGGCATCGAGCGCCTGCTGCCCACCGCCGCGGGCGACCCGGCCGGCCCCCTGTCGGCCACGGTCTTCAAGGTGGAACGCGGCCCGGCGGGGGAGAAGGTGGCCTACGCCCGGCTCTTCTCCGGCACCCTGCGCATCCGCGACCGGATCCCGTTCGGGGACGGGGGAGAGGAGGACGCCCCGGCCGACGGCCGGGTGGGGGGCCACGCGGAGGGAGTGGAGGGCGGGACCACCGGCGGCCGGGCGCAGCGCCGGGCCGGCGCCGGTCGCGCCGCAGTCCGGGCCACCGACGATCGTGCGCGGACGGCGGCTGCGACGGGTCGTGCGCGAGGTCCGGCCACCGACGACCGGGTGCGCGGGCAGGCCCCGGGACATCGCGCGCAGGGGCGGGCATCCGGCGGCATCGGCATCGAGGGCCGGACCGACCAGGGCCGTGCGGACGGTCCCGCGGAGGGCCTGGACACGGACGGGCGGGTGGAGGGCGATGGCCTCGGCGGTCGTACGGCGGAGCGGGGTGCCGGCGGCCCGGTGGGGGGCGGTGGCCTGGGCGGTCGCGTGGGGGTGCGGGGCGGGGGTGGTCGTGGGGGA
>NZ_JBFAWF010000003.1:188891-488481 GCF_040680195.1 Streptomyces sp. NPDC052109
GCGGTCGGGCCGTCGGCGGCTGTTGGGAGGGTCTTGGCGTGGCCGGTTCGCCGGCGTCCGGTGCCGGTCGTACGGAGGAGCGGGGCGTTGGCGGCCGGGTGGAGGGCGGTGGCCTGGGCGGTCGCGTGGGGGTGCGGGGCGGGGGTGGTCGTGGGGGCGGTCGGGCCGTCGGCGGCTGTTGGGAGGGTCTTGGCGTGGCCGGTTCGCCGGCGTCCGGTGCCGGTCGTACGGAGGAGCGGGGCGTTGGCGGCCCGGTGGAGGGGGATGTCATCGGCGGTCGTACCGAGGAGCGGGGTGCCGGCGGCCCGGTGGAGGGCGACGGCCCCGGCGGTCGTGTGGGGGTGCGTGGGGCCGGTCGGGTGGGCGGCGCCCGTTCGTGGGGAATCGGCGTCGACCGCCCGTCGGCGGCCCGGGATGACCGGCGGCGGGCCGAGGGGCGCGTCACCGGGCTCAGCGTGTTCGAGAACGGCACGGACGTACGGCGCGACAGTGCCGGTGCCGGGCGGATCGTCAAGGTGTGGGGACTCGGTGGCGTCCGCATCGGCGACGCGCTCGGTCGGCCGGGCGCGGCCCACGGGCACCACTTCGCGCCGCCCACCCTGGAGACGGTCGTCGTGCCCGGTCCCGCCGCCGACCGGCGCTCGCTGCACCTCGCGCTCACCCAGCTCGCCGAACAGGACCCGCTCATCGGAGTCCGGCACGACGAACTGCGCGGCGAGACCTCCGTGTCCCTCTACGGCGAGGTGCAGAAGGAGGTGATCCAGGCGACCCTCGCCGGCGAGTACGGCCTCGACGTCACCTTTCGTGAGACGACGACCCTGTGCATCGAACGGCCGGTAGGCACCGGGCTCGCCGTGGAGTTCAACAAGAAGGACCCCAATCCGTTCCTGGCCACCGTCGGCCTGCGCGTCGAGCCCGCACCGCCCGGCGCGGGTGTGGCGTTCCGGCTGGAGGTGGAGCTCGGCTCCATGCCGTACGCCTTCTTCAAGGCCGTCGAGGACACCGTCCGCGAGACGCTCGGCCAGGGACTGCACGGCTGGCGGATCCCCGACTGCACGGTCACCATGACCCACTCCGGCTACTCGCCCCGGCAGAGCCACGCCCACCAGGGTTTCGACAAGAGCATGTCCAGCACCGGGTACGACTTCCGGGGCCTGACCCCGCTGGTGCTGACCGAGGCGCTGCGCAGGGCGGGCACCCGGGTGCACGAGCCGATGCACCGCTTCCGGCTCGAGGCTCCGGCGGACACGCTCGGCGGACTGCTTCCGGCGCTGGCCCGGCTGGGCGCCGTACCGGAGACCACCGGCGCGCTCGGCGCGGCCTGTGCGCTGGAGGGCACGGTGCCGGCCGCGCGGGTGCACGAGCTGGAGCAGCGGCTGCCCGGACTCACCCGGGGCGAGGGGGAGCTGGAGACCGCCTTCGACCACTACGCGCCGGTCACCCGCGGCACGGTCCCGGAGCGGCCGCGCACCGACCACAACCCGCTCAACCGGAAGGAGTACCTGCTCAACGTGATGCGCCGGGTGGGGGATTGAAACGACGAACTGACTGATAGTCAACTTACTGGGGAGTCAGAAGGTATTGACGCCGTCCGGGCCGGCCCGGACTGTGGTGGGCATGCCGAATGTCCGGGTGCGTCTGCTGGTTGTTCTGGTCCTCCTCAGTGGATTCCTGGCGGTCGCGGGCCTCCCGCCCGCGACCGCCGCGACCCCCGCGCTCCCCGCCGATTCCCTCTGGTTCGACGGCACCCCGCTCACCGTGCGGGACGGCCGGTTCACCGACGGCCAGGGGCGCGAGATCGTCCTGCGCGGCTACAACGTCTCGGGCGAGGCGAAGCTGGAGGAGCATGGCGGCCCGCCCTTCGCCTCGGTCGCCGACGCCGAGAAGTCGGCGAGCGCGCTGCGAGCCCTCGGTGGCGGGAACACGGTCCGCTTCCTGCTCTCCTGGGCGCACGCCGAACCCGTGCGCGGCCGGGTGGACACCGGGTATCTGGCCGCCGTCACCGAGCAGATGCGCGCCTTCCTGGACGAGGGCATCCGCGTCTTCCCGGACTTCCACCAGGACCTGTACTCCCGCTACCTGTTCGACAGCGGCAGCTGGTACACGGGCGACGGCGCCCCCGAGTGGGCCGTCGACGCGGGCGGTTATCCCGCCGAGTCGTGTGGCATCTGTCTCTTCTGGGGCCAGAACATCACCCAGAACACGGCCGTGCGGCAGGCGCAGTACGACTTCTGGCACAACGCCCACGGCCTCCAGGACGCCTTCCTCACCACCGCCCAGTCCACCATGGCCTATCTCCAACAGCACTTGAGCGGGGCCGAGTTCGCGGGCATCGCGGGCTTCGACCCGTACAACGAGCCCTACGCGGGCAGTTACGACTCCGGGCAGACCTCCCGCACCTGGGAGAGCGGCCTGCTCTGGCCGTTCTACGAGAGGTTCCGCGCCCGGATGGATGCCGCCGGCTGGCAGGACAAGCCCGCCTTCGTGGAGCCCAACCTCTTCTGGAACGCCAACATCTCCACCCAGAAGCAGGAGGGCGGCCTGCTGGACGCGGGCACACTCGGCCCCGGATACGTCTTCACCACCCACTTCTACGACCAGAAGGCCATCTCCGGCATCCTGATGTGGGGCAAGGCCGCCGACGGCCAGTACGCCTCCGACTTCGGCGCCGTACGGGACCGCGCCGCTGCGGCCGGCACCGCGGCCGTGGTCAGCGAGTTCGGCCACCCGCTGTCCGGCACGGTGTCGGACAAGGCGCCGACCGTCCTGAAGGCCATGTACCAGGCGCTCGACTCCCGTGTGCCGGGGGCCGGTTGGTGGACGAACCCGGCTGCCTCCGGGCCGGTGCTCTCCGGCACCCAGTGGCAGTGGGACCTCTACAGCGGCCGGCACCACGAACTCATGAACGGCAATCCCGACAAGGTGCTCACCTCCGGCGACGCCTGGAACGGCGAGGACCTCTCCGCCGTACGGCTGGACGACTCCGAGAACGTCACCCTGCGCCAGGACGCGCGCCTGCTGGACCGCCTCTACCCGAGCGCCACGGCCGGCACGCCCCTCGCCTTCACCTATGAGGACCGCTCCCGCGACGGCTCGACGACCCTCACCTGGAACCCGGTGCCGAGCACCCTGCCGAACGTGGCCAAGGTCGTCGGCTCCGGCCGGTACGGGCTGCTGGTGTGGCGCTCCGGCGACGGCACCGCACCCACCGAACTGCACCTGCCGGCGACCTTCCCCACCGCGTCCACCACCGTCGTCTCCGACCTGGGCACGGCCTGCGCCCCGCCCGCCTACACCGGCGCCGCCACCCCGGTCGCCGTCGCCCCCGAGCCGGGCGGCACCGGAAGCCGCCGGCTGCTGCTCAGCGACACCGACTCCGGGGCCCTGCACTTCGCCCTGGTGACCGACGGGGGGGCCACGGCACCCTCGGCCGACCTGCTGACCGCGGCCAGGTCCGAGCTGGCCGCGTGGGCGGCGGCGCACTTCTGAACCATCGGGGCAGGTCTGGCAGGAGCCGTACGGCTTCCGGGAGGAGTGGGGTCACCCCGGAGGCCGTACGGCGCTCAACTCCCCGTCGGACCGGTCCAGTCGGCCTGCACGTGCCCCAGCCGGACACGCTGCGGATGGTCGCCGACCGGCACCGACAGCACCTTCTGGCCGGTGGCGAAGTCGATGGCCGTGACCTGGTCGGCGCCGGCCTCGGAGATGACGCAGTCCTTGCCGTCGCCGCTCACGGTCGCCCAGTACGGGGTCGACGCGGTGATCAGCGGACCCACGTCGAAGGAGGCCCGGTCTACCACGGTCGCGTAGTTGTCCATCGTCCCGGCGACGCACAGCTTGGTGCCCTCGGGGTTCATCGAGATGCCGTGGTGGCGCGAGTCGAGCAGCCACGTGGTGCGGTCGGGATTGGTCGCCGGGTTCTCCGGCAGCGTCTTCACCCGGGTGATCCTGTCGGTGGCCACGTCGTACTCCAGGAAGCCGTTGAAGAACGACACCTGGAAGTACAGCTTGGACCAGTCCGGCGTGAAGGCGGCGGGCCGGACCGCGTCGGAGAAGTCCTTCAGGCCGATCGCGTCCAGCCGCTGCCGCATGTCGATGGTCCTGACCTGCTTGAACGTGGTCGCGTCGACGATCGTGATGTGACGGTCGCCCTTGGTCCAGTCCCAGGCCGGGTCGTCCAGGGACGTCGTGACCTCGCCGATGGACATGTTCCAGATGTACGTGCCGCCGTTGGTGAAGAAGTTCTCGTGCGGCTTGTCGCCGGTGTCGAACTCGCCGAGTTCCCTGCCGGTGTCGATGTCCAGTACCTGGACCTTGTTCGCGGTGGACGCCGAGACCGCGACCCGGGTGCCGTCGGGCGAGACCGCCATGTGGTCGGCACGGTAACCCGCCACCGGGAAGCGCCAGTTGACTTTGTCCGTGGCCAGGTCGATGGAGACGACGTCGGCGAAGCTCGGTCGCGAGACGACCACGGACTTCCCGTCGGGCGTGGAGTACATGTCGTCCACGTACTGGTCGTGTCCCTCGCCGACCTCGTTGCGGATGGATGTGTAGTAGATCCACTTGATCGGGTCGGCGTTGATCTCCGCCAGCCGCTGCGCCTTGTCGGGGATCACGTTGATCCGGCCGATCTTCGCGAAGTCGCCGGAGGACCTGATGACGTCGGCGGTGCCGTCCCAGTTGTTGCCGACGAACATCACCTCCCGCAGGCCGTCGGCGGTGCCGTTCGCGGCGGAGGCGGCGGTCGCCGGTCCGGCGACGGTCAGGGCGAGGGCGGCGGCCACGGAGCAAAGGTGCCTGGTTCTGGAGGCAGGCATGACTGCTCTCTTTCCTCGGGGAGCGTGCGGGGAATCTGAACACGGGCGCATTCACAGTGAACTTACTGAAAAGTAAGGAGCGAACGGCCTTCGCGACAAGATGTGTGCACGACAAGATTGGGTGAGCGGGAGGCGGACGGAGGGGGACATGTGACGGGCAGGATCAAGGCGCCGACGGGCCGCTACCGCGGCCGTTCCGCCGAGGAACGGCAGGCCGAGCGGCGCCGGCGCTTCCTGGACGCGGCCCTGGAGCTGTTCGGCGGCGCGCCCGGCTACCGGGGGACGACGGTGGCCGCGCTGAGCCAGGCCGCCGGCCTGTCCACCCGTCAGTTCTACGAGGAGTTCCGCACCCTGGAGGACGTCCTCGCCGCGCTGCACCTCGAGGTCAACGGCTGGGCCGAACAGGCGGTGCTGGACGCCCTCGCCACGGCGGACGGGCTGCCGCTGGCCGAGCGGGCCGCCGTGCTCTTCCGGGCCTACGCCCGCGACGTCACCTGCGACCCGCGCCGCATCCGCATCACCTTCGTGGAGATCGTCGGCGTCAGCCCGCGCCTGGAGGAGCAGCGGCTGGCCCGCCGGGCCCGCTGGATCGACCTCATCCGCGCCGAGGCGGACGCGGCGGCGGCGCGCGGGGAGGCGGCGCCCCGTGACTACCGCCTCGCGGCGGCGGCCTTCATCGGCAGCGTCAACGGCCTCCTGCACGACTGGAGCGCCGGCTGGGTGGACGCCACGCTGGACGAGCTGGTGGACGAGCTGGTCCGGCTGCTGCTGGGCATGCTCCGGCCGGAGGACTGGCGGCCCCGGACCAGGTGACTCGGGCGGCTGTCCGGCGTGTCTCGCCAGGTCGGCGGGCTCCGATGCGGCTCGGCGCGCGGGATCGGCCCGGAGCTGGTCTGCTGGTGCGGGGGCGTCGTACCCGTGCTCCGGATGAAGGACACACCGCCGGACAGCAGGAGAGAGTGTGATGAGTACCTATCGAGTCGCGCAGGTGACGACCGCGGGCGGCCCGTTCGAGCTGGCCGAACGGCAGGTGCCCGAGCCGGGCCGCGGGCAGGTGCGGATCGCCGTGGAGGCGTGCGGGATCTGCCACAGCGACGCGCTCTTCGTGAACGCCGAGCTGCCGGGCGTGGCTCTCCCCGTGGTCCCCGGGCACGAGATCGCCGGGCGCATCGAGGAACTGGGCGAAGGCACTCAGGACCGTGGCTGGCAGGTCGGCGACCGGGTCGCGGTCGGCTGGTTCGGCGGCAGCTGCGGGCACTGCGGGCCGTGCCGGCAGGGCGACTTCATCGTCTGCCGGAATCTGCAGGTGCCCGGATGGGCGTACGACGGAGGCTTCGGCGAGAAGGTGATCGCGCCCGTAGACGCCCTGGCCCGGATTCCCGAAGCGCTGGCGGCGAGCGACGCGGGCCCCATGGCCTGTGCGGGAGTGACCGTCTTCAACGGGCTGCGGCGCAGCTCCGCCAAGGCCGGCGACCGGGTGGCGGTGCTCGGCCTCGGCGGCCTGGGGCACCTCGCCGTGCAGTACGCGGCCGCGCTGGGTTTCGAGACCGTGGGGATCGCCCGGGGCGCGGAGAAGGCGGACTTCGCCAAGCGGCTGGGCGCCCACCACTACGTCGACAGCACCTCCGGCACCCCGGTCGCCGAGGCCCTGCAGTCCCTCGGCGGTGTGAACGTCGTGCTGGCCACCGCCGGGAACTCCGAGGCCATCGCGGCCACCGTGGACGGCCTGGCGCCCCGCGGCGAGCTGGTGGTCATCGGAGCGGACAGCGAGCCGATGGGCATCGTCCCGGCCCAGCTGCTGATGACCGGCCGGATCGTGCGCGGCCATCCCTCCGGCACGTCGCAGGACGTGGAGGACACCATGGCCTTCAGCGCCCTGCACGGCATCCGCCCCATGACCGAGACCGTGCCGCTGGACGGCGCGGCCGAGGCCTACCAGAAGATGCTCTCCGGCAAGGCCCGCTTCCGGATGGTGCTCACCAACGGCTGACCGCGGGCACCGGTGGACCGGCCGGGCGCTCAGCCGCCCAGCCGGTCGAGCGCCGCCAGGACCGGGGCGGCGCCGTCCTCCTCGCGGACACGGGCGCCCAGGGCGTGCGCCCGCCTTCGGTACTCCGGCTCACGGGTGGCCCGTACCAGGGCCGAGGCCAGCGCGTCCACGGTCAGGCCGCGCAGCGGCACGACGGCCGGGGCGACGCCCAGCGCCACCAGCCGGGCGGACCAGAACCCCGCGTCGAACTGCACCGGTACCGGCACGGCCGGCACCCCGGCGCGCAGCCCGGCCGCCGTCGTCCCCGCGCCCGCGTGGTGGACCACCGCGGCCATCCGCGGGAAGAGCAGCGCGTGCGGCAGGTCGCCGATGGTCAGCATGTCGTCGCCGGCGGCCGCGAGCCCGCCCCAGCCACGCTGGATCACCCCGCGCAGCCCGGCCCGCCGCAGCGCCGCGACCACCTGTGCGCTGAGCCGCCCGGCGTCCGGCACGGTGGCGCTGCCCAGCCCGACGAAGACCGGCGCAGGACCGGCCTCCAGGAACCGCCGTACCGGGTCCGGGAGTTGGCTCTCGGTGTAGTACGGCCACCAGTAGCCGCTCACCGTCAGCCCGGCCCGCCAGTCCCGGGGGCGGGGCACCACCAGGGGGCTGAAGCCGTGGTGCACCGGCCAGTGCCGCCGCTCGCGGGCCCGCCGTGCGGCACCGGCCCGCACCGGGGGCAGTCCGAGCCGGGCACGCACCCCGGGTACGGTGGCCGCGAAGACGTGCTCCACGGCGAGGCTCACCCCGTGCCCGGCGAGCCGGTTGGCCGTCCCGCCCCAGAGGCCGCCGCCGAGCACGGCGGGCGCGAACTCCCGTGTGGGGGCGAGGGGTTGCAGATAGACGCCCATGCTCGGCGCCCGTAGCCCCTCGGCGATCGTGTGCCCGAGCGGGGCCAGCGAGGCGGACAGCAGCAGGACCTCGGCGTCGCGGGCGGCCGTGAGCAGATCCTCGGTCATCCGCCCGACCAGCCGCCGCGCCAGATCCACCACCCGCAGCAGTTTCCCGGCGCCGCTCGCACTGCGGTGCAGGCCCCGGCCGCGCGGGGACTCCAGTTCCGCCCGGGGATCCACCGGCAGCGCGTGGAACCGTACGCCGGAGCCCGCCACCAGCGACTCGAAGCGGGCGTGGGTGACCAGGGTGACCTGGTGTCCGGCCCGGGCGAGCCGATACCCCAGCCCGGTGTAGGGGGCCACATCGCCCCGGGATCCCGCCGTCATGACCGCGATGCGCACGACGGCCAGTATGGCCGAACCGCGCCTCGCACGGGCCCGACGACCCGGCCGTGGCGACCGGTTCACACCCGGCGCGGCAGTGGCCGGCCGGCGGCCTCCACGGTCTGCTCCGGCAGGGGGCGATCGTCATGGGTCCGACGCCGCCCGGCACCGGCGTGACCAGCGAGGCGCGCTCCACGGCGGAGTCGAAGTCGACGTCGCCGAGGTTCCCCGGGGCGTAGGCCGCGTCGAACACGGCCGCGCCGGGCTTGACGTCCTGCCCGCCGATCAGCCGAGGCCGGCCCACGGCGGCGACCACGGTGTCCGCCTCCTGCACGGCTGACGACAGGTCCCGGGTGAGCGAGTGGCAGTACGTCACGGTGGCGTCCCGGGCCGGGAGCAGCGCGCCCACCGGCTTTCCGAGGATCGCGCTGCGGCCCACGACCACGGCTCGCTGCCCGGCGGGGTCGGCGTCGTACGCGTCCAGCGGCCGCGGGATGCCGTGCACGGCCGGATCGGCCGACAATGACCGCGGCACGCCCACGAGTTCGTCCGTGGTCGCGGTGGTCGGCAGGGGCACGTGCGGGGACTCGATGCCGTCCCTGCGGCAGCGGTTCCGCTTCATGCGCACGCAGGTCACGGGCGCCCGCGGCGCTCCTTCCGGCGCCTGCCGCACCGGCCCGCGCCTAGGCCCTGTCGGCCTAGTCGTCCCAGGCCTGGATGATCAACTGGTCGGCTATTTTGCCGTCACGCAACGTGACCATCGACTCGGCGAGCACCCGGGTGCCGTCCCCGTACTGGCAGAACTCGCTGAACGCGGCGTGATCGCCCTGCACGACGCACCGGTCCAGCTTGTGTGTCATGTCGCGGCTGTAGACGTCGTCCAGCAACTCGGCGATCTGCCCCCTGCCGCGCAGGACGGTGGGGTGGCTGGGCTGGTTGTCGCGGTCGACGATACGGATCTCCGCGTCGTCGGCGTAGAGCGACAGAAGGGTGTTCCCGGTCGTCCCTTCTATGCCCCGACGCAGTGTGTCGACGTCGAAGGCGGAACCTGTCGCGGTGCCCATGGGTGACCTCCTTCGGGCGCCCGTGGCCCGGCGGGGCGCGGATCGCACGGACTCCTACCCTTCGAGACTCCTCCGGCCCGGCGGTCACGGCAAGCGCACGCGGCCGGCTCCGCCTCACGGGTGAGGAAGGGCCGCCGCCCGTGTCCCGACGGGGCCCGGCACCGTTGCTGAGGGCATGATCTCAACACGACGTATCGTCGCGGCTCTCGGCCTCGCCGCCGGGGTCACCGGCCTTGTCGCACCGGTGGCGAACGCGGCAGCCACGAGCGCACCGCACACCGGGCAGGTCAACCCCATGGCCGTGCTCGACTCGCTCACCGTCAGCGACATCCCCGCCAAGCACCGGGCGGAGGTGCCGCGGGTCTCGAAGCAGATGCGCGCGCTGAACAAGGTGGGCGAGCTGAAACGGCTGAACGAGCTGCACCAGGTCACCGACCCCGTGGCCCCCGTGACGGGGCTGCTGCCGGCCGTCCAGTCCTGAGCCACCGGCGGCGCGCCGTTCCGGCCCGAGAGGCCCGGACGCCGGGGCGGTCGGCGACGTACACACCAGGGCCGTCCTGCGGGGCGGCCCTCACTGCTGTGCCGCCCCGGAGCCGGAGCCCGGCCCCGACCGCAGCAGCGGCCAGTCTCGGGACAGTGCGAAGGCCGCGGCCGTACCGCCCGGCAGGCAGGCCGGCAGACAGTCCGGGAGCATGCGGGTGAGCCGGTCGCCCGGGCCCAGTTCCAGCCAGGTGCGGACGCCGTCGCGGTGGAGCACGCCGACGGTCTCCGCGAAGCGCAGCGGCGCACGCCGTACCCAGAACTCCGGCTCTGCGGTCTCGGCGCCCACCGGGCGGGCGGTGACGTCCGAGACGAGGGGGAGGCGCGGTTCCCGCGGGTGGAGCGTGGCCAGGGTGCGGCCGTAGGCGTCGAGGACGCCGCCCGGGTGCGGGCAGTGCGGTGCCGTCTCCGCCGGGCCGCTCAGCAGCCGGGACAGGGTACCGACCGCATGGCAGGCGTCCGCCAGGGAGAAGACGCCCGCGACGTACGCTGCGGCCATCCGCCCGGCCGCCTGCCCGAACACCACGTCCGGCCGGACGCCCCAGCTGCTCAGCAACCGGTACTGGGCCACCTGGAGCGCGAAGACCGCCGGCCCTGCGAACGGCTCCCGGTCCAGCAGTGCGGCCGTACGCGAGCCGTCGTCCGCGAACATCACGCATTTCAAAGGGAGTTCCAGATAGGGATCCAGGCGCGCGCAGATGTCGTCCAGCGCGTCGGCGAACGCCGGGAATGCTTCCAGGAGTTCGCGTCCTGTGCCCGCGCGCGGCACGGCGCCGGCCGAGAAAAGAAATGCGGTGCGTCCATTGCGGCCGTCGAGAGACATGCCCCCCATTGAGGCACGCCCGGTCCTGCGCACACACCAGGCAAACTCCCGCACCCTGCAAAAAGATTGCCATCATGGAATGACGTTATTCGTTCACATTCTTACCGGACGGCGGAGTATTTCTTACGAAGGGGCGCGGTCGTTCTCGTCGGGGTGCGTCGGCGTGGCGTATTTTCCGCCGCGGCCGGAAAGATCCACGCCGACCGCCGTGGTCCGCCCCGCTACCCCTCGGTCGCGCGTAGTGTCGGCGGGGAAGGCTATCGAGGAAGGGGCCAGACCATGGCGCAGGAAGTGCGCGGCGTGATCGCACCGGGGAAGGACGAGCCCGTACGGGTCGAGACGATCGTGGTGCCGGATCCCGGGCCCGGCGAAGCCGTGGTGCGCGTCCAGGCCTGCGGCGTCTGCCACACCGACCTGCACTACAAGCAGGGCGGCATCTCGGACGACTTCCCCTTCCTGCTCGGTCACGAGGCCGCCGGTGTGGTGGAGGCGGTCGGCGAGGGCGTGACCGACGTGGCACCGGGCGACTTCGTCGTCCTCAACTGGCGCGCGGTGTGCGGCGCCTGCCGGGCCTGTCTGCGCGGCCGGCCCTGGTACTGCTTCGACACGCACAACGCCCGGCAGCGGATGACGCTCGCCGACACGGGGCAGGAGCTGTCCCCGGCCCTGGGCATCGGGGCGTTCGCCGAGAAGACGCTCGTCGCCGCCGGCCAGTGCACCAAGGTCGACCCGGCCGTCTCCCCGGCGGTCGCCGGCCTGCTGGGCTGCGGGGTGATGGCCGGGATCGGAGCCGCCATCAACACCGGTGGCGTCGGCCGGGGCGACTCCGTCGCGGTCATCGGGTGCGGCGGCGTCGGTGACGCGGCCGTCGCCGGCTCGTACCTCGCCGGCGCGGCGAAGATCATCGCCGTGGACATCGACGACCGCAAGCTGGACAAGGCCCGCACCCTGGGCGCCACCCACACCGTCAACTCCAAGGAGACCGACCCGGTCGCGGCGGTCCGCGAGCTGACCGGCGGCTTCGGCGCCGACGTCGTCATCGACGCCGTCGGCCGCCCAGAGACCTACCGGCAGGCCTTCTACGCCCGCGACCTCGCCGGCACCGTCGTCCTCGTCGGCGTCCCCACCCCCGAGATGAAGCTCGAACTGCCCCTGCTGGACGTCTTCGGCCGTGGCGGCGCCCTGAAGTCCAGCTGGTACGGCGACTGCCTGCCCTCCCGTGACTTCCCCATGCTCATCGACCTGCATCTGCAGGGCCGGCTGCCGCTCGACGCGTTCGTCACCGAGACCATCCAGCTGGACGAGGTGGAGAAGGCGTTCGAGCGGATGCACCAGGGTGACGTGCTGCGCTCGGTGGTGGTGTTCTGATGACCGTACGCATCGAACGCCTCGTCACCTCCGGGCAGTTCACCCTCGACGGCGGCACCTGGGACGTCGAGAACAACGTGTGGATCGTCGGCGACGAACGGGAGGTGATCGTCATCGACGCCGCCCACGACGCCGAGGCCATCGCCCGTGCCGTCGACGACCGGCGCCTGATCGCCATCGTGTGCACCCACGCCCACAACGACCACGTGAACGCCGCGCCGGCACTCGCCGACCTCACCGGCGCCACCGTCTGGCTGCACCCCGACGACCTGCCGCTGTGGAAGATGACCCACCCAGGCCGCGACCCCGACCGGCATCTGCTGGACGGCCAGGTCATCGAGGCGGCCGGCGCCGACCTGACCGTGCTGCACACCCCCGGCCACGCCCCCGGCGCGGTCTGCCTGCACGACCCCGCGCTGGGTGTCGTCTTCACCGGGGACACCCTCTTCCAGGGGGGCCCGGGCGCCACCGGACGCACCTACTCCCACTTCCCGACGATCATCGACTCCATCCGCGACAAGCTCCTCACCCTCCCGCCGGAGACCAAGGTCCTCACCGGCCACGGCGACTCCACCACCATCGGCGCCGAGGCACCCCACCTGGAGGAGTGGATCAGGCGCGGACACTGAGACCGCGCCGCAACACCGACAGAGGATGTCCGGCTTTCCCGTGACAGTGGACGGCGACAGCTGTCACCGCACACGGGAGGCCGGACATGTCAGGACCGCTGCAGGAGAAGGTGGCGCTGGTCGCGGGCGCGACCCGGGGCGCCGGACGCGGCATCGCCGTGGAACTCGGCGCGGCGGGCGCCACCGTCTACGTCACCGGGCGCAGCACACGCGGGCACCGCTCCGAGTACGACCGCCCGGAGACCGTCGAGGACACCGCCGACCTCGTCACCGCCGCCGGCGGGCGCGGCATCGCCGTACCGGTCGACCATCTGGACCGGACCGCCGTACGAGCCCTCGTGGAACGCGTCGACGGCGAACAGGGGCGCCTGGACGTCCTCGTCAACGACATCTGGGGCGGCGAGAAACTCTTTCAGTGGGACACGCCGGTCTGGGAGCACGACCTGGCCGCCGGGCTCAGACTCCTCCGGCTCGCCGTCGAGACACACGCGATCACCAGCCACTTCGCGCTTCCGCTCCTGCTGCGCCGGCCCGGCGGCCTGGTCGTCGAGATGACCGACGGCACCACCGAGTACAACCGTGACACCTACCGCGTGAACCTCTTCTACGACCTCGCCAAGGCCTCCGTGCTGCGCATGGCCTTCGCCCTCGGCCACGAACTGGGCCCGCGCGGGGCCACGGCCGTCGCCCTGACCCCGGGCCGGCTGCGCTCGGAACTGATGCTCGACGCGTACGGTGTCCGCGAGGACAACTGGCGCGACGCCCTCGTCCGCGAACCGCACTGCGCCATCTCCGAGACCCCTCGGTTCGCCGGTCGCGCCGTCGCCGCCCTGGCAGCCGACCCCGACGTGGCCCGCTTCAACGCGCAGTCGCTCTCCAGCGGTCGACTCGCCCGGGAGTACGGCTTCACCGACCTGGACGGCAGCCGGCCCGACGCCTGGCGTTACCTGGTCGAGGTGCAGGACGCGGGCAAGCCGGCCGACGTCACCGGATACCGGTGAAAGAACGCCCGCGGCGCCGTACGGTCACCGCATGACCGATCACACCCGCTTCGCAGGACACGGAGTTCTCGTCACGGGCGCGGCCCGCGGCATCGGCGCCGCCGTCGCCCGGAGGCTCGCCGAGGAGGGCGGGCAGGTCCTGGTCACCGACCAGGACCTGCCCGAAGCCGAGCGGACCGCCACCGCCCTGCGCCAACAGGGGCTCAGCGCCCGGGCGTTGGCGTGTGACATCGCGGACCGCGCCTGCGTGGAGGCGGCCGTGGCCCACGCCGTCGACACCTTCGGCTCCCTCGACGTGCTGGTCAACTGCGCCGCCCACTGCACCCCGGACGTGCCGCTCTTCGAGGACGACCCCGACGACGTGTGGGCGCTCGACCTCGACGTCACCCTCACCGGCGCCTACCGCTGCTGCCGTGCCGCCCTGCCCCACCTCGCCGCCTGCGGACGCGGGGCGATCGTCAGCATCGGCTCCGTCAACGGCCTGCAGGACTTCGGCAACCACGCCTACAGCGCCGCCAAGGCCGGCCTCGGTTCGCTGACCCGCACCCTCGCCGGGCACGCGGCGGCCCGGGGTGTGCGGGTGAACCTCGTGGTGCCGGGCACGGTGCGCACCTCGGCCTGGACGGGGCGCGAGGACGAACTCGACGCGATCCGCCCGCTGTACCCGCTCGGCCGGGTCGGCGAGCCCGAGGACATCGCCGCGGCGGTCGCCTTCCTCGCCTCCCGCGACGCGGCCTGGGTCACCGGCACCACCCTGGTGGTCGACGGCGGACTGACCGCGGTGAACACCGGCTTCCACGCGGCGGTACGGCAGCCCTGAGCCGTCAGCCGGAGGCAGCCGCCAGCGCGTCCAGCACCCGCCGGGTGTCGTCTCCGGTGGTGCGCCAGTTGCTGAACGCGGCCCGCAGCCCGGGCAGCCCGCCGTACACCGTCGGCGTCACATAGGCCTCCCCGGATTCGGCGACGGCCCGGGCCAGCGCCTCGACCCGCTTTTGTGTGGGGTCCTCGGCGAGCGTGAAGCAGACGACGTTGAGCCGCACCGGCGCGAGCAGGCGCAGGCCCGGCAGCGCGTCGATGCCCGCGCCGAGCCGGCGGGCCAGGGCCACGTTCCGTTCGACGATCTCCCGGTGCCCGGCACGCCCGTAGGCCACCAGCGAGAACCACGCCGGCAGCGCGCGCAGCCGCCGGGAGTTCTCCGGGGTCAGATGCAGGAAGTCGGGCTCGCCGGCCGGCAGGCCCAGATAGGGGGAGGCGTTGTGGAACACCCTCACCTGGAGGTCGCGGCGCCGGGTGAACTGCACGGCCGCGTCATAGGGCACGTTGAGCCACTTGTGCAGGTCCACGCAGACCGAGTCGGCCGCGTCGAGACCGTCGACCAGCGTGGCGTACTCGGGACAGAGCGCGGCGAAACCGCCGAACGCGGCATCGACGTGCAGCCAGAAGTCGTACCTCGCCTTCAGCGCGGCGATGGCCCGCAGATCGTCGAAGTCGACGGTGTCGACGGTGCCCGCGTTCGCCACGACGATCGCCGGCCGGCCCGCCAGCCGGACCAGCTCCGCCTCCAGCGCCGTCACGTCCACGGCCTCGCGGTTGCCGGACAGCAGCGGCACCCGCCGCAGCCGGTCCCGGCCGATGCCCAGCACCGACATCGCCTTCGGCACACTGGAGTGCGGGCTGCCGGACAGCACGTCGACCGGGCCCAGCGCGGCGGCACCCGCGCCGGAGACGTCCACCCCCAGCTGTTCGCCGAGCCACTCGCGGCCGATCGCCAGGCCGACGGTGTTGGAGACGGTCGCGCCCGTCACGAACGCCCCGCTGTGCGCCTTGCCCAGCCCGAACAACTCACGCAGCCACGCGAGTGTCTCCCGCTCCAGCTCCTGCCCCCAGGAACCGCCCGCCCCGGACAGGTTCTGGTCGAACGCGGACGTCAGCCAGTCCCCGGCGACCGACGCGGGGGTCGCGCCACCGGTGACGAAGCCCAGATAGCGGGGCCCGGCGGAACCGGAGAACCCCGGCGCCCACCGCTCGGCGAACCGCATGAGAGCGGCTTCACCGCCCAGCCCGTCCTCCGGGAGCGGGGCGAGCACGGGCGCCCGTCCGGACGCGGCGACCGGCCGCTCGGCCAGCCCGGCCGCGTTGTCGGCGGCGAAGTCACGGGCGGTCTGGAGGAGTTCGGGGAGCCGGGAGAGGTCGGCGGCGAGGGTGGGGTGCATGTGCGCCAGCGTAGGCAGGCGGCAGAGCCGTACGCCCGGTCCAATTCGGAGGTACTGGACCTGGCGGACCGGAGCCGGTCGGACCGACCGGACTACGGCTCCCCGGCGGCGCGGGGAACCGCTCGGGCAACCCGCCGTGGACCCGCAGCCGGAAGCCCCCGGTCGGCGGCCTCGCCGCCGCCCTCGGTCATGACGTCGTACACGGCCTCGACGTCACCGTCGCCCTGGGTCTGGACCGCCGGGTGCCCGGTGACCGGCTGCGGATCCCGCTCGACGCCGTCGATCCGCGCGCCTTCCGCGTCTTCGGCACCGACCTCACCGGCGTACGGCTGTGCGCGGACGATCTCGACTGGTCCTTCGGCTCGGGCGCGCCCCTGTACGGCCGGGGCCAGGACCTGCCGCTGGTCGCCTACGGCCGCAGGCTTCCCGCAGGCCGGCTGCGCGGCGCCGAAGTTCACCGTTTCGTCACAGCCTGACCGGAACCACAACCCCCGCACCCCGGCACAGGTCTAGTAGTCCGAGATCGCGGGAATCGCGCAGGGGAGCGCCCGGGGCAGGCCCTGGGCGACAAGGGGAGAAGAGGTTGCACATGGGGGACATACGCAGACGCGGCGTCGTCGCGCTGGGCGTCACGGGACTGGTCGCGCCGCTCACGCTCGCCCTCACCGCGGCACCGGCTCAGGCCGCGAGCTGCACCACGCAGGCCGGGCCGTATCAGAAGCAGGTGGAGAAGTTCCTCGGCCGGCCGGTGGACGGCAAGCAGTCCGCCGCCGACTGCAAGGCCATCAAGGCCTTCCAGGACAAGCACGGGATCACCCCGGACATCGGCTACGCCGGATCCGTCACCTGGGGCGTGATGGACCTGATGAACAAGCAGAAGGCCGTCGGGAACAACCCGAACAAGGACGGCAAGTGCCCGGTGAACAAGGGCCGCATCGCCTGCGTGAACCTCACGCTCCAGCTGAGCTGGATCCAGGACGGCAAGAAGCTCGTGCACGGGCCGGTCCCCGTGCGCACCGGCCGCAAGGGCTACGCCACACGCACCGGCCTGAAGAAGATCTACTGGCGGGACATGGACCACGTCTCGACCGTCTACAACGTGCCGATGCCCTACAGCCAGTTCTTCGACGGCGGCCAGGCCTTCCACTCGGTCAACCTGAGCATGTGGAACCCGCCGGGCTCGCACGGCTGCGTCAACATGACCACCAAGGACGCCAAGGCGTACTGGTCGCTGCTGAAGACGGGCGACGACGTCTTCGTCTACGGCCGCAAGCCGGGCACCTGAGCCGTCGCCCCCGGGCCGTCACGCCTCCGGTGCGTCCCCGAAGTCGGGGACAGCGAGCCGGACGCCGCCCTGCCGAGCCGACTCGTGCGCGATGATGCCCGGCAGGGTGTAGCGGGCGGCCACCCATGCGTTCACCGAGGGCAGCGAACGGGTGTTGACGGCGGTGACGAAGTCGTCCACGAGGAAGTGGTGGCTGCCCTCATGGCCGTTGTGCAGCCGGTCGAACTCCCTCGGCAGCCCGGACCGGTCGTGCACCGGCGCCGACCCCGAGGTGAAGGCGGCCCGCAGCTCCGGCGCGACGTGTGCCAGGGAGGGGTCGTCGGGGGCCGGCGTCGGCTTGGGCTCCAGCAGCTCGCTGATGTCCTTCACCCCGTTCTTGTCCTGCCACAGGGCCACCGTCGCCAGCTGCTCCATGCTGGCCTCGGTACCGAAGAACCGGAACCGGGACTCGCGGATGTGCGAGGGATAGCCGACCCGCCGGAACTCGTTTGTACGGAACGATCCGCCGCCCGCCACTTCGAACAGGGCGGTCGCGTTGGACACGTCGTTGTCGAACCGGCTGACCGAACGATCGAAGACGCCGTCGCCGCGATCGTCCCGCACACCGATCGCCGACACGCTCACCGCGTGGGTCCGCCAGGCCCCGAGCACGCCGCCCACCGAGTGCGTCGGGTACAGCAGCGGCGGATAGCTGGCGGTCGCCTTCCAGTTCTCGCCGCCGCTGTACCGGTAGGCCTCGTAGAAGCCGAGGTCCATGTCGTGGACGTAGTCGCCCTCGGCGTAGAAGAGCCGGCCGAAGGCGCCCCGCGCGACCTGGTTGCGGGCGTGCACGGTCGCCGGGTTGTACTGGCTGGTCTCGCCCATCATGTACGTCAGTCCGGTGGTCCGGACCGCGTCGATGATCGCGGATATCTCGTCGGTGGTGATCGCCATGGGCACGGCGGAGTAAACGTGCCTGCCCGCGGCCAGGCCCTGCAGGACCAGCGGCCCGTGCGTCCAGCGCTGGGTGAAGATCGCGACCGCGTCGACCGCCGCCGACTCCAGCATGGCCTCGTAGGACGGGAAGGTTCCGGCGAGGCCCTGTGCGGCGGCGAGCCGCTCGGCTCGCTCGGGCAGCAGATCGGTGACGAAGACGTCACGGACGCCGGGATGGGCCTGGAACAGCGTGGCGAACTGACCGGAGAACTGGCCGGCGCCGACGATGCCGAGAGAGAAAGTCATGCCGGTTACTTTTGATGCGGAAGAATCGGGCCGTCAAGAGGTGGGGGGTGCCTTCTCCCGGCCCGCCTTTCGCGCGGTAGGTTGAGCTGGTTACTTCTGATGCGGAAGAAAGCGAGGAATCGTCCCTATGACCAGCTGGCTGCCGCTGAGCCCCGCCGAGCGCTCCGTGGCGATCGAGGTGCTCGTGAACGGGCCGCTGTCCCGCACCGAGCTGGCCCGGCGCCTCGGACTCTCCCAGGGCAGCCTCACCCGGCTGACCAAGCCGCTCGTCGAGTCCGGTCTGCTGGCCGAGGTCCCCGAGACGGCCGGCGCGGCACAGGCGCGCCAGGGCCGGCCGTCACAGCCGCTCGGCGTCGTGGCCGACACGCGCTCCTTCCTCGGGTTCAAGATCACCGGCGACATGGTCTACGGCGTCGTCACCACACTGCGCAGCGAGGTCACCGGCCGGCTCGACCGGCCGCTCGCCACCAGTGATCCGGACACCGTCGCCGCGACTGTCGCCGAGATGGCCGCCGAGCTGGCCGACGGCCATCCGGCCCCGGCGGGCATCGGCATCGGCGTGGGCGGCCTGGTGTGCGAGCGGGCGGTGGTCGCCGAATCCCCCTTCCTCGGCTGGCGGGACGTGCCGCTCGCCGCGCTGGTCCAGGAGCGCGCCGGGCTGCCGGTCGTCGTGGAGAACGACGTGGCCGCCCTGGTCGAGGCGGAGACCTGGTTCGGGGCGGGCCGGGGGCTCGACCGGTTCGCCGTGCTGACCATCGGCGCCGGCATCGGCTACGGGCTGGTGCTCGGCGGCCGCCGTGTGCCGTTCGCCGAGGACGGCCGCGGCCTCGGCCGGCACTGGATCATCGACCCGCACGGCCCGCTCACCCCCACCGGAGAACGCGGCAGTGCCGTGGCGTTGCTCACCATCCCGAGCATCGAATACCAGATCCGCGCCGCCACCGGCCGCGACACCGGTTACGAGGAGATCCTCTCCGGTGCCGCCGCGGGCGAGCCCATGGCCGCCCGGGTCGTCGGCGAGGCCGCCCGCGCCCTTGGCGTCCTGGTCGCACAGATCGCCAACTTCGCGATGCCGCAGAAGATCCTCCTCGCCGGAGAGGGCGTCGGCCTGATGGATGTGGCCGGGAACACGGTCCATGAGACCGTCCGTGCCCACCGGCATCCGCATGCCGACCCGGTCGCCCTGGAGACGAAGATCTCCGACTTCCACGACTGGGCGCGTGGCGCCGCCGTGCTGGCGATCCAGGTGCTCGTACTCGGTGAGGGCCCGGTGTGAACTCCCGCCTTGCGCTTGACACATCGACGTGATGAGTACCACGTCCGGAATGCCCGTATCACGTGCACTTGCTCACAGCGCCTTCACGCCGATCGGCATATGCTTCACAGCATGTCCACCACTGTTGAAGCCGCCTCCGAGCGATCGGCCGCGGAGGTCAACGAGGAGATCAGGGCCCTGTGGCGCCGGTCGGGCGGGACACTGACCACCGAGCAGCGCGCGGAGTACCAGCGCCTCGTGATGGAGTGGGCCGCCGCGACGCCGCCGTCGCAGCGGGCGGCCTGACCGACCTCGCGCGGACCGCGCCGTATCGCCTCCGTACCGTCCAGGGCACCCGTGAGCCGCGGGTGCCCTTCTTGCCGTAGGGGCCGGGGCGCCGCTCTCCTCGTCAGCCCCAGGTCGCCGAGTAGTACCGCTGATAGGCCTTGCGGTCCTGTTCCGCCCGTATGTAGCGGGTCGCGACGAGCGCGATCAGGCTGCCCGCGATGACCAGCAGTCCGGGACCGATGTTCCGGGTGTCCGTCAGCCGGGCCAGCAGCGTCTGTCCCTGGGCCCCGGTCACCGGTGCCGAGGAACCCGGCGAGGCCGCGCTGGGTGTCACCGCGCCCTGTGCGGTCGAGGTGGACGGCGCGGGGGAGGGCGAGGCGCTCCCGGCGGCCGATCCGGCGTTCTGCGCCGACACGATGAGCTTGACGTTCAGCGCCGCCAGCGCCCGGGTCACCGGCTGGAAGAACGTCGTCCCGCCCGCCGTGCAGTCGCCGCTGCCGCCCGAGGTCACACCGAGCGCGATCCCGTCGGAGAACAGCGGACCGCCGCTGTCGCCCGGCTCGGCGCACACATCGGTCTGGATCAGCCCGGTGACCGTCCCCTCGGGGTAGTTCACGGTCGCGTTCAGCGCCGTGACGGTGCCGTCGTGCAGGCCGCTGGTGCTGCCGCTGCGGAACACCCGCTGACCCACCGCAGCATCGGCGACCCCGGTGATCCGCACCCCGTTGCCGCCACCGATCGCCACGACATCGGCGCCGTCGCCGGCCTTGCCGGAGGCGTACTGTACCAGCGAGAAGTCGTTGCCGGGGAAGGTGCTGCTCACCGTCCGGCCGAGCTGCTGGTCGCCCTGGTTGTCGGCGAACCAGGTGGATCCCGCGGGACCGCAGTGACCGGCCGTGAGAATGAAGTCGCTCTGCCCGTTGGTCACATTGAACCCGGCCGAGCAGCGGCCGCCCGTCGACAGGATGGGCTGGGCACCGTTCAGCCGCGTGGTGAACGTGCCCTTGGCGCGCTCCATCCGTACGAAGCCGCCGATCCGCGCGGCCACCCGGCTCATCCTGGACCAGTCACCGGCGGACACCGTGCTGTCCGCGCTCACCACGACCCGGTTGGTCCGGTAGTCCACCGCCCACGCGGTGCCCGCCACGCGCGGCGCCGAACGCAGCGCGGCCGTGGCCGACTTGAGCTCGTCCATGCTGTGCGGCACGAGTTTCGCCTGGGCTCCCGCGCGCCGTACCTCCCGCGCCGCAGCCTGGTCGGTGACCGCCACCACCGGCCGCCCGTCGGCGCCGATCCAGTCGCCCGCCGTCCGTGCCGTGCCGAGCCGCGCCACCAGCCGGGAACCGGTGCCCCCGGCGCCGGTCGCGGAGGCGAGCGTCCTGGTGGCGGCCGGCGGCGTCTCGCTCGCCATGGCCGCCTGGGCGACCATCGCGCCGCCCAGGAGGAGTCCGCCGACCGCCGCCAGGCGTGTCACCCGCCTGACGATCCGTCGTCGTGCGTGCCGCATGCAGGGCTCCCGAAGCCGAACCGAACACGCGCCGCCCGGACCGGCGGCGGCGCGAGGCCCTCGGGTCGTCGAGGGCCCGCATCTCCATACGCAGCCCACGGCCGCCGCGTTCAGCGACAGCGCCGATCCCCGCCGGGCGGGGGCCGACCCACCCCTTGCGGGATCCCTGCCGGCGCGGCTCAGACCTTGCGGGCCACCCCGCCGAACATCGCGACCTCCTCCGGCTCGGCCCCGTGATCGTGCTCCGGGCGCCAGCGCGAGCAGGACACGACCCCGGGCTCCAGCAACTCGAGGCCGTCGAAGAAGCGGGCCACGTCCGCGGGGGTGCGCTGGGTCAGCTTCGGCGTGCCGTGCTCGTTCCAGAACTTCACCGCCTCGTCCACGTCCGGCATAGCCGGGTGCGTGACGGTGTGCGACAGCACCAGGTGGCTTCCCGCGGGCAGCCGGTCGGTCAGGCGCCGGACGAGGGCGTACGGGTCCTCGCCGTCGTCGACGAAGATGACCACGCCGAGCAGCATCAGCGCCACCGGCTCGCTGAAGTCCAGCGTCTTCGCGGCGTGTTCGAGGATCGCGTCGACATTGCGCAGATCCTCGTCCAGATAGTCGGTACGGCCCTCGGGCGTGCTCGTCAGCAGGGCACGCGCGTGCGCCAGGACCAGCGGGTCGTTGTCCACGTACACGATCCGCGACTCGGGCGCGACGCGCTGGGCGACCTCGTGCGTGTTGTCGGCGGTGGGCAGCCCGGTGCCGATGTCCAGGAACTGCCGGATGCCCACCTCGCCGACCAGGTGGCGCACCGCACGCCCGAGGAACAGCCGGTCGGCGCGCGCGTACTCCCCGATGCCCGGGTGCAGTTGGCGTATCTGATCGCCGGCCGCGCGGTCGACCTCGTAGTTGTCCTTGCCGCCGAGCCAGTAGTTCCAGATCCGGGCGGTGTGCGGCTGGCTGGTGTTGATGCGGGCACGCAGCGACACGGCCACGTCGTCGGTGGCTGCCGGGTTGTCGGTCACGTGGGTCAGCTCCTGGATACGGGTGAATGCCTGATGAGGGTGATACACCGTTCAAGACGCAATCTAGACGCCCGAGTTGATCTCCGCCCCCTACCCAGGGCGTTCCGGCCGCCGCCGTTCCCCCCGGCGGCCTCCTATCGTGAGCCGCATGACCAGCACCCCGCACACCGCTTCCGGCGCCCCCGACCCGCTGCGCGCCCTCGGCCTGGAGCAGCTGCGCCGTCGTACGAGCATGAAATGGCGCACCTACCCCGAGGACGTTCTGCCGCTGTGGGTGGCCGAGATGGACGTGGCCCTCGCCGCACCCGTGGTCCGCGCCGTGACCGACGCGCTCGCCCTCGGCGACACCGGGTACCCGGCCGGCACCGCCTACGCCGAGGCGCTGGCCGCGTTCGCCGCCGCCCGCTGGAGCTGGGACGGGATCGCCGTCGAGCGCACCGCGATCGTTCCGGACGTGATGCTCGGGGTGGTCGAGATGCTCAAACTGGTCACAGGGCACGGCGATCCGGTGATCGTCAACCCGCCCGTGTACCCGCCGTTCTTCCAGTTCGTCACGCACATGGACCGCCGGGTCGTGGAAGCCCCGCTCGGTGCCGGCCACCGCATCGACCTGACCACCCTGGAGGAGGCGTTCCGCGAGGCGACCGCCGGCCACGGCCGCGCCGCCTATCTGCTGTGCAGCCCGCACAACCCCACCGGAACGGTCCACACCGCCGGCGAACTGGCCGCCGTCGCCGCGCTGGCCGAGCGCCACGGCGTCCGGGTCGTCGCCGACGAGATCCACGCCCCGCTCGTCGCCCCCGGCGTCACCTTCACGCCGTATCTGAGCGTGCCCGGTGCCGAGAGCGGCCTGTCGCTGATGTCGGCCTCCAAGGGCTGGAACCTGGCCGGAATCAAGGCCGCCCTCGCCCTCGCCGGACCCAGGGCCGCCGACGACCTCGACCGGCTGCCCGAGGAGGTCGGTCACGGCCCCAGCCACGTCGGCGTGATCGCCCACACCGCCGCCCTGCGCGAGACGACCGGCTGGCTGGACGCCCTGCTGGCCGGGCTGGAGGAGAACCGGAGCCTGCTCGCCGCCCTGCTGGCCGACCACCTGCCCGCCATCCGGCTGCACCCCGCCGAGGCCACGTATCTGGCCTGGCTCGACTGCCGCGCCCTCGGCCTCGGCGACGACCCCGCGCAGGTCTTCCTCGACCGCGGCCGGGTCGCCCTCAGCTCGGGCCTGCCGTTCGGCACCGGCGGCGCGGGGCACGTACGGCTGAACCTGGCGACCTCGCCGGAGATCCTCACCGAGGGCGTACGGCGCATGGCGGCGGCCCTGGGGTGACCGGGCAGGGCCTTCGGGCGGCCGGGCTCCTACACTGCCGGGCATGGACGACACGCAGCTGGACCGGTACGGCTCCGGCAAGTACCTGCTGGTCACCAGCTACCGCAAGAACGGCGCCCCGGTCGCCACCCCGGTGTGGGTGGTCCGCGACGGTGACACCCTCGGTGTCTGGACGGCCGCCGACAGCTTCAAGGTCAAGCGGATCCGGCGCCGCGCCGACGTTCTCGTCGGCCCCTGCGACCTGCGCGGCAACCCCACCGGTGAGCAGGTGACGGCCACCGCGGAGATCGCCGACGCGGCCACCACCGCCCGCTACCGGGAGCTCATCGCCCGCAAGTACGGCGTCGTCGGCCGCCTGACCCTGCTGGGCAGCCGGCTGCGACGGGGACTGGACGGCACGGTCGGGATCCGGGTGACCCTCGCCGAGTGAGGGCCACCCCTGACGGCCGTGCTACGACGCGTCCAGGACGGAACCGGACAGCACCTGTCCGTCCGGGAGCGGCTCGCCGGTGTGCATGTCGATCTGCCGGAACCGCACCGACTCAACCGGCTCCGCCACCCCGTCCTTCACCGTGGGCAGCGTGATGTCCGCACTCGTCCGCCCGGGCGGGACGTCGGTCCACAGGGAGAGGCCGCCGACCTTGGACAAGGGCCGCTCCGGATCGGGCTCGGCCCCGGCGGTGTCCCGCAGCCAGCCAGCCGGGACGTCCTTCGTGGACAGCTCGGGCGCGGGGGCCGGCACCACGGTGAACATCTCGGTCATGCCGACGTCGGCCGCCTCCGACAGGGACACCCGCCAGGTGAGCGACTGCCCCTCGGTGACCCGGCCGGCCACGGGCGTGACCGTCACCGTCGGCGCCGGATCGTCGTCGTGGACGGTGATCCCGCCCCGGTAGGAGCCGACGACCACACCGTGGACGGCCTTGACGAGGACGTCGTACGACACGTCCGCGCCGTACCGGGTGTTGCCCTTCACCTCGACCGGTACGTCGATGCCGTGACCGCCGGGGGCCACGGTCACCAGCCGGTCCGTCGCCTTCCCGGTGGCCGGGTCGAGGACGTAGATCCGTGCCTGTCCGCCGCCACGGCCGCTCACCCGGACCGGAACGTGGTAGGTGCGCACACCGGAGTCGCCCTCGTCCACGGTGGTGCGGCCGACGTCCACACGGGGCAGCGCGGCCGCTCGCGCCGCGGGCGTGCCGGGCCGCCAGCCCCATGCGTCCATCAGCCAGGCCTGCCCGGACGCCGAACGAGGCGTCAGCTCCATGGACTTGACCGAGCCGAGCGCGAGCCCGGCCCGAGCGGCCGCCGTCAGCGGCACCCGGAATTCGCGCGCCCAGTACGACGCGGTCCTCTCGCTGCCCGGCAGCCCGTCGGCACGGATGCGGCCCAGCTTCGCCGTCCGGCCGGAGGTGTCGGTGAGGGACACGTCCAGCTGGGTGCCGCGGGAGTTCGGCGGCACGAACAGTCGCAGTGCCAGTGCCCTGGCGCCGGTCAGCGACACGGGCCGCCGGACGCTCACACGTGCCGGACCACCGGCGCGCGCCCAGCGCAGCGCGATCGCGTGCCGGCCGGTCTCCCGGTCGGTCTCCCACTGCGCGAAGTGCGGCGAGGCCCCTTTCGCGCCCTGGCCCAGACAGGTCCGCGCGGGAGTGGGGTCCACCGCGTCGCACAGCCGGGCGCCGGTCACGGACACCCCGCCGTCCGGCAGGAACCCGGCACCCCGGCGGGCGCCCACCGCGTGGCTGAGGACCCGCGCCGGGTCCGCCGACGGCGCCCGCTTCCCGGAACCGTCCAGCAGCGGCCGCACCCGGTCGTCCCCGGCCAGGAACAGCCGTGCGGCGGCAGCGATGTACGTCGAACCGGCCCGGTGCTGCTGGTCGGCGGTGATCCGGGTCGCCGCGTGCCGGCCGCACACCGGGTCCGGGTGCCCCGGATCGTCGGAGAAGTCGTCCTCGGCGGGTGCCGCGGACTGGCCCGGGGTCCACTCGGAGTTGAAGAAGTTGTGGTCGGCGCCGATGACGTACACGGCACTGTGCAGCGCACTGCCCCCGCCGACCTCGCGGGTGCCGTCGACGTACACCTCGCCCTGCAGGTCGGAGACGTCACCGTCGCAGCCGGGCAGGATCGTCACCGAGGGCACGTCGGGCACCGGGTTCTGGCCGAAGACGGTCGGGCCGATGAGGACCATGCCCCGGATGGTCCAGCGGACCGGGCCGTGGTAGCCGTCCTGGTCGGCGGGCGCCGGATAGAGGCTGTCCAGGGCCGCCCGGTTGACGCCCTCACCACCCCGCGAGTGTCCGACGAGCAGCACGCGGGACAGGTCGGCGCGGGGGGACCGGCGTACGACGGACGGCGCGGTCTCGGGACGCGCCGCCCAGTCGGCCCAGTGGGCCAGGTGCAGCCGTACCAGCGAGGAGCGGGCCTGGGCGCCGCCGTCCTCGGCCGCGGAGTCCTGGCCGTTGATGCCGTTGGCGGAGACCGATACGGTCACATAGCCCTGCGAGGCCAGCAGCCGCTGGTCGCGCAGATAGCCGCGGTGGCTCGGCACGGGTTTCGCGCCGGCCTTGCAGGGCCAGTCGCCGCTGATGTCCCGCCCCTGGTAGCAGGTGTAGTGGCGGCCGTGCAGGAACAGCGCGAGGGGACGCCGGCCGGACGCGCCGACCGGGGCTACGACCACCCCGCGCATCTCCACCGGCGCCGCAAGGCCGGGCAGCCGGACCGAATTCAGGCTGTACTCGCCCGTCGTGGTGCGGTACGGACCGGGCTTGCCCGGATCGACCGCGTTCGCGGGCAGCGGGGCCGGCGGCCGGGCCGCCGAGGTGGCGCCGGTGGTGGTCCGCTCGTCCAACCGCCGCCCAGCGGACCACACGTGCAGTCCCCGCAGCTCCCCGGCCCGGTGCCCGTGCAGCGGCAGGCTGAAGGTACGTCCGTCCGTGCCCGGCCGCGGCACTCCCAGCAGGCGCCCACCGGACCGGAATTCGACCCGCGCGTCCCCCATCGGCACGGTCCGGTCCGACCGCCAGACCAGCTGCGGCGCCGACGGTCCCCCGGCGATCCGCCAGCCCGGCGGCAGCGTCCCGCCCTCCGAGGCAGCCCACTCGGCCACCCCGGGCGGTGATTCACCCTGTGTGACTGCTGCCGCTCCTGGGGATGCCCCCGCCACCGCGAGCAACGCGGCGGCGGTCACCCCTATGCGCCGGGCACGAACCACCGTTCCTCCTCCAGCCCCAGACCTCGGGCGTCCTGGCCGTCCCGGGCGCCCCTCGCCCCCGGAGGACGGAAGGCGGAGTCTGTGGGTTGCCTGTGAAGAAGAGGTGATCGTTCACAGGGCCGGATCAGACCGACGGCGGCCCGCGTCCGCGGAGTTGTGCGTCGGGCGTCCCGGTGGCGGTCCCGGTCGCGGCCGGCCGTCCGATCGCCGGGGCCGGTGTCGCGCCGGAGTGCGCGACCGCCACGTACCCCGGGCCGTCGGCCGGCAGCGGAGTGAGCAGCGGACCGCCGGTGGGCATCGGCCGCCCGGCGGCACGCGAGCCCACGGCCCGGCACGCGTCCGCTCCGGCGAAGGAGGCTCACTGGTGGGCGAGTGCCGCTTGCTGGGGCCGTGCCGCGGGGACCACCTCGCGCACCTCTAAGTCCGGCCCGGCGACGATGCCGCGGACAGGTCGGGCGGTGCGGCCGGCCGGACCGGCCGGGCCGGTGAGCCGGCACCGGGACCGGGGGTGCCCAGCGGTGCGGTCAGCGCGGTGACCCCCGTGCCGGCGGCCAGGAGGATGGGGAACGCCGGAAGGAAGCCGGCCGAGCAGCCCACACCCGTGGCCCGGTGCCGGGCGAGCCGCTGCGACACGCGAGGGTACGGCGACCGCTGGCCCAGAGCGTGGTCGGCGAGGTGCCGGCCGTGTACGTCCTGTGGCTGCCCGGCGTCAGGCACCGCGCCGGCTGGTCCCGCCGCCCCGCCACGGTCCGTCAGGTCCAGGCGCTGCGGTACGACTCGTCCAGCAGCTGGAAGACCGGCTCCCCCCGCACCGGGTCCTGGGCGGTGGACAGCCGGACGCGGTCGCCGCTGTGGATGCCCACCGGCGGGCCCATGACCCGGCCCCGTACGACGAACCCCTCGGCCATCTCGATCAGCGAGACATTGCGCGCCGCGGGCGTGTTGCGGTGCACCACGGTGGAGTGACGGACCGTCCCGACGCCCTCGCTGCGCTCGGCGCGCAGCTCGCTGCCCTGGCACACCGGACACAGCAGCCGGTGGTACATCGCGGTGCCGCACCAGGTGCAGCGCTGGAAGTGGATGGCGTCCCTGGAAGCCGCGGCAACGGGGTCGAGAACACCCGCCGCGGAACCGGCCGCCGGATGCGAGGCGATTGCTGAGTGGTGGTGCACGCTGGTCAACTCCCTGCGCTCGGCCGGAATCCCGCGTGTCCGGCGCGCACCGGACACACGAGTGCGCGGCGGCCGTGCCACCGTGCACGCCGACAGAGTATGGCACTCAGTGTCACTCGTAAAGGCACTGCGTACCCCCAACATGCGGGGCCGGGGTACGTCAGGCGCGACCGAGCACCGTCTCCAGCTCCTGCACCACCCGCCACAACGGCGCGTCCCGGCGGGAGACCAGCACCACCACGTCGTCCGGACGGTCCGCCGGCTCGCCGGCCGGCACCGGACCGATCCGGACCGGCGACGCGACCGGCTCGGCGGCGCGCCCGAACGTCTTCTGCACATACCCGAGCGCGTGGTCCACGGCCGCGCCCGCGTCGCCCCGGCCGTCCGAACGCAGCCAGGAGCGCAGGGCGTTGTTGTGCGCCGCGACGACCGCCGCCGCGACGACGTCGGCCCGCAGAGTCCCGTCGGGCCGGCCCGCGAACCGCCCGCGCAGATACTCGGCGAGCGCGCGCTCGTAGCGCCACACCACCGACAGCTCGTACGCCCGCAGGCCCGGCACCTGCTTGGTGAGGCGGTAGCGCTGCACCGAGAACGTCGGGTTCTCCGCATACATCCCCAGCACCAGCCGCGCCCCCTCGCACACCCGGCGCACCGGTTCCTGGCCCTCGTCGCTCGCGGCCAGGAAGGCGGTCATGTCGGCCAGACAGCGCTCGTGGTCGGGGAAGACCACATCCTCCTTGGACGGGAAATAGCGGAAGAACGAACGCCGGCCGACCCCGGCCAGGGCCACGATGTCGTCCACGGTGGTCTGCTCGTACCCGCGTTCCAGGAAGAGCTGGAAGGCCGCCGCGACGAGGGCCTCCCGCATCGGCGGCTTCGCGGCCGGCGCCGCGCTGCTGGAGCTCATGGAGGGGAAAGTAGCACCCGGACGAACAGCCTGACACTCAGTGCAGTACGAGTGCACCCGTGGGGGAACTGAGTGCTGTGCGGTGACTGGTCGAACGCCGGAGCGATCGAATGAAATGGAAGCGACCGATGCGGTTGCGGGCGCGGAGCAAGCGACCGGCGATCACCGTTCCAGGGGGAGCCCCCGTGCGTCCGGGGCCGGATCGCACAGGTAGTACTCCGGCTCCGGCCCGACGACCGGCCGCAGCTGCTCCCGGCAGCGCTCCAGGACCGTGCGCAGCAGGTCGCGGGGCGACTCGGGCGCCGGTGACCCGGTGGCCGGATCCACGACCTCCGCGAGACAGGAGGCGACACCCGGCTCCCACGGGAGGGCGGTCTGCCCCTGCTGGCCGTGTGCCGCGGCATGCAGGTCGTCGACGTGGTCCTCGGCGGCACCCTGGAGCAGGACATGGGCGGCCCCGAGCTCGAACACCGCCATCGCGTGCACCCGGTGCGGATCCGGCCCGGCAGCCGGCTCGCACAGGCCGCCGGCGCCGAGAAGGCGGACGTCTCCTGCTACCACCACGAGCGCGTGGAGCGCCGGGGGGCACGGGCTGACCGTCATGGCCACCGCCGACGGCACCGTGGAAGGCCGCGAACTGCCCAGCGCCAAGGGCTTGTTCACCGCCGTGCAGTGGCACCCCGAGGACACCGCGCACGAAGGCCCGGCCCAGCAGGGCCTGTTCGACGCCCTTGTGTGCGCCGCGAACTCCCGGCTCTGACGAGCGGTCAGCTCCTGGTGCGCCGTCCACTGCGCCGCGGCGCCGGCTCGGCGCCGCCGAGCAGTTCCCGGCGGCGCTCCTCGCCGTGCTTCTCCACCTGGAGGACGACCCGCCGCAGCCCCTCAGCGAGGCTGCGGCACTCGGCGTCGCTGAGGCCCGCGGTGACGAACGCCTCCTCCTCGTTGAACTCCGGGAACACCCGCCGCATCGGGTCCTCGCCCTTGTCGGTGAGGCTCACGAGCACCAGGCGGCATTCGTCCGGGTGCCCGGCCCGGCGCAGCAGCCCGCGCGACTCCGGGGTGCGCGCTACGCCGGTGAGCGTGCCCTTGGAGATGCCGGCCTCCTCGGCGACATGGCGGGTCTCCGACTCGCCCCACACCCACACCACCCACAGCACGACGAACGCCGTCCAGGGTCCGGGCCGCGCAGCACCGAGTTCTCCAGGTGCTGCCGCACCGCCGAGGCGGCCCGGTAGATGTCGGCCACGGCGGCCATCTGCTCCCGGCGGACCGGGACGCCGCCGAGCTTGGCGGAGGCTAGCCGTTCGGCTTCGGTGATGGCTCGCTGGCCGGGCACGGGCACTCCTCGGGTCGCTGAGCGGGACACCCGCGGCCGGACCCGGCCGTGGAAGTCGTTCGGGCTCGAATGGCACGGAGAGCCGGGCCGGGGAGGGGAGAGCCTCTGCCCCGACGTAACCTTTCTGCACCCACTGCCGACACGGCACCCGAGGCCGGCGGAATCCGCCCCCGGTCCGGAAGCCGAAGCGGCCGCACCCGCCCGAGGAGACCCCCCATGCCCGTCGCCCGCCCCCGTCTGCTCTACGTCACCGACCTGGCGTACGAGGCCCGCGGGCGCCGCTATGGCGACGAGGACGTCTTCCTCACCTCCCGGCTCCGCGCCCGCTTCGACCTGGCCCTGTGCCATCCGCTGGACGCCGCGGCGCTGATGGACGGCTTCGACGCCGTGGTCGTCCGCAACAGCGGGCCCGTGCTCGGCTACCGGCGTGAGTACGACGCCTTCCGGGCCGCGGCGCTCGCCGGCGGCGTCCGCGTCTACAACCCGCTCACCGGCAAGGCGGACATGGCGGGCAAGCAGTACCTGCTCGACCTGAGCGCCGCGGGCTTCCCCGTGATCCCGACGGTCGGCCGCGCCGGGGAGCTGCACCTGCTGCCCGCCGCCGAGCGGTACGTGGTCAAGCCCATGCTCGGCGCCGACTCGCTCGGCCTCAGGATCGTGCCGGCCGGCCAGGTCGCCGCGCTCGCCACCGGCGACGTCCTGATACAGCCCTGCGTCGACTTCGTCCACGAGGTGTCCTTCTACTTCGTCGACGACGACTTCCAGTACGCCCTCCACGCCCCCGACCCGGAGCGCCGCTGGGAGCTGAGGCCCTACACGGCCACCGCCGCCGACCTGGAGTTCGCCCGGCGGTTCATCGACTGGAACGACCTCGGTCACGGCATCCAGCGTGTGGACGCCTGCCGTACCCGCGACGGCGGCCTGCTGCTGGTCGAGCTGGAGGACCTGAACCCCTACCTGTCCCTGGAGGCCCTGCCGGAGGAGGCCAGGGACGCCTTCGTCACCGCGTTCACGGCCTCCCTGAGCCGCTTCGTGCAGGGCGCGCTCAGCCCAGCCCGACCGTGACCCGCTGGGTGGCCCCGGCCGTGCCGGTGAGGTCGCCGAAGGCCAGCGTCAGCGCGGAACCGGTGGCGGCCGAGCCGAGCGTGGCCGGCGCGGACGTGACCGCGGTGACCGCCCGCCGCCAGGTCACGGTGAGGCTCGTGCGCATGCCCGTCGGATCGCTCACCGCGATCACAGCGGTGCCGTCCTCCTCCTCGCCGATCATCACGCAGCACGGATCGCTGGCGGTGAGCGTTCCGACCGTCCCGCCGCACCAGAAGTTCACTCCGGTGAAGCCGATCGAGCGCACGGCAACACCCTGCCGGCTGTCGGTGTTGGCGAGCACCGTCAGCCAGTTCGCGTCCGCCGCCCGGGCCCGCGTCAGGGCGGCGGTGGCACCCGGCAGCAGCAGGTAGGCGTACGACGCGTTCGCCGGGTCGGTGCCGTGATCGACGTACATCGTGAGGTACCTGCGGGTCACCGTGGCCGTCGAACCGCCCCTGTTGATCGCGCTCCATCTGCCGTCGCGGGCCTCGCGCAGGGCGCGCACCGTCGCCCCGCCGGGGAAGACATAGCCGCCGTGCCCGCCGATGTGCGCCCACTTCGCCGCGGTGAGCGTCGCCGACCAGGGAGAGGTGGCGGGCTCGGCCGTGCCGTCGACGGTGAAGGGGGCGCCGCCGGTGGGGCCGAGGTTGCGGTTCTCCACCGTCGTCTCCACGGCCGTGCCGTCGGTGCAGGTGATGCCCGCGCCGAGGCAGACGACGGTGTCGTCCAGGAAGAACCACGACTTCTTCGCCACGAGCGTCGACTGCAGGCCCCTGAGGTACTGCCCGACGGCCGCCCGCCGTCCGTCCGTCGCGCCGCCCACCCAGTTCACGTCCGGCTTCGAGGCGCCCCAGTCCCCGCCGGCCGCGTCCGCCAGCACCTTGCGCGAGACGGTCGTACCCGGCAGCCGGTAGGGGTCGACGGTGGGCCAGAAGGCGTCGCTGTACTGGCCGTTGGCGAACGTGTCGCCCCACCAGTAGAGCATCCCGGACCCGGTGTGCCAGCCGCGCAGGTTCTCACCGTTGCCGGTCTCGTAGTAGGTGATCCGGTCGTCGGCCATGCTCAGCGCGGCCGCCCAGCCGGGTCCGCGGTGTGTGGCCCGTGCCATGGACGGAAACAGGCGGTGCCCGGCCGGCTCGGTGACCGCCGTCACCGAGCCGTCGTCCTGAACTCCCTTGAGCCGGGCCAGATGCGGCAGGCTCAGCACCGGGTCGGCGAGCGGCGGGCTGTAGTGGTCGCGCTGCATCCAGCCCTTCACCAGAGCACGCCAGCGGGCGCTCTCCGCCGTGCTCGCGCCCTGCCCGAGCAGCACGATCGAGGCCAGGATCGGGTGGCCGCGCAGGTGGTCGTCCTGCTGGATCTGCTGGGGGTCGGCCGCCGAGAGCCCACGGCTGATCGCCCGGCCCGCGACGCCGTCCATCACCAGGCCGTTGTGGAGGAACGGCGCCCAGGCGTGCTCCACCGCGTCGAACACGATCTGCCGGTTCGGGTCCGTGACCTCCCAGCTGGACCCCGCAAGCAGCGCGAAGAGCAGGCCCAGCCCGCCGAGCAGGACCGAGCCGTACGAGCCGGTGTACGGCACCGTGGTGTGCTGGATGAACGAACCGTCGGCGTACAGGCCGTCGCCCGAGGTGACGTACGGGAACACGGGGGAGAGCGCGTCGCGGGCGAGTGCGACCTTGGCCGCGCTCGCCCCGACGACACCGCGCAGCGCCAGCACCCGGCACAGATCGACCCGGTTCGCGCCCGTGCTCGTCCCGCTGTAGCCCGCCACCGCCGAGTCCGGCACGAAGTGGTCGACGGCGGCGAGGTAGCCGGCGGTCCGTGCGGCCGACAGCGCGTCGTACATCAGCACGCACACGTCCAGCAGCGCCTGCGGGGCGCCGATCTGCCAGCTGTACCAGTTGCCGTACCGGGCCTGGTTCGCGTTGTAGACGTCGTCGTGGAGGTGGTCCAGGCCCGTGAGGACGGCGTCCCGCAGGCCCACGTCACCGGTCAGACCGGTGTCCGGCTGGGAGTAGGCCTGCGCCAGTGTGCTCAGCCGGGTGTAACTGGTGTTCATGTTGCCCGAGTAGCCGTACGACTCCTGGTCGGTGCCCGGATCCGGGTCGGCGTAGACCAGGTCGGGCCACAGAGAGCCGGCGGCCGGGGCCATCGTGGCCCGGTACCGGCTCGCCGTCGTGCCCAGGTCGGCGAGCCGGCTCTTGAACGGTTCGGCGGCGGGGTCGAAGCCCTCGCCGAGGGTCAGGGTGCGCCACCTCGCCCGGAGCGTCGCGAACTCGTCCGACGCGGCGAGCGCCCGCGGGCCCAGACCCAGGGTGGCAGCGGTTCCCGAACAGGCGGCCAGAAAACCACGGCGGGACCAAGGAGTCGTCATGACGGCGCTTTCTAGCACGCGCTTTCTCAAACGCTCAACGGGTCGTGCGGAGTTGAGCGCTTCGATCGTTCGGTGGGGTGAACCGGCGAACGCGACGACTGGGCCGAGAGGCTGAACGCGGTCGCCGCCCCGGCCGTATCTCAGCACGGGGAGCTCGCGAGACCCGTCCGTAGGGGACGGAAGGAGAGCCAGGTGCCGACACCGCCCGATCCCGAACGGCCGCACCCCGGACCGGTTTTGGAACCCGTCCGGGTGCTGCGGCTCCGCCGTTTCGACGCGCTCGCGGAGCTGATGCGCGAGATGGAGACCGTCCCGGCCCCCACACCGCCCAGGGACGAGGCGGAGACCCAGGAACTGCCGCCCGTGCCGTCGCCGCGCACCCCGTCCAGCGCCGGCGCCCCCGCCTCCGCCTCGCGCCGGGCGGCCGTCGCCGGGGCCGTGGCCGCCGCCGCTCTCCTCGGCTTCGGCTGCGCCCTGCTGCTCCCCGGCCGTCAGCAGGCCGCGGCGTCCCCGCCTGCGCACCGGCAGGCGAGCACCGCACCGCCCGCCACCACCACGGCACCCACCCCCACCGCGTCCTCCGCGCCCACCGCCACCACCGACCCCGACGGCCCGGGCACCCTCCGTCAGGGCGACACCGGCCCCGAGGTCACCGAACTGCAGGAACGCCTGCTGCGCGTCCCGGACGTCTACCGCGACGGCTCGACCAGCGGCACCTACGACGCCACCCTGACCGCCGCGGTGGCCCGGTTCCAGCTCTGGTACGGCGTCACCGGCGACGAGACCGGTGTCTACGGCGACGACACGCGCCGCGCGCTGGAGTCGCGGACCGACCTGGGCGACGATTCATGAACGCCACGCGGGGAACAGCGGGAAACGGGCCCTGACCGGGCCCGGACCTCTGAGCCGAGGCAGATCCGCAGCGGCGGACGGGAGCGTGGTGCCATGACGGAAGGGGACGGTGCGGTGAACGAGGCGGGCGCCGGCCCGGAGGGTGGCATGGACGGCTTCTTCGACCGGCTGAACCCCGACATGTGCGTGGTGACGGCCGTGGCCGACGGCGAGCGGGCGGGGTGTCTGGTCGGCTTCTCCTCGCAGTGCTCCGTGCGGCCGCCCCGGTACGCCGTGTGGCTGTCCAAGGTCAACCGCACCTACCGCGTCGCCCGCGCCGCCCAGCACCTCGCCGTCCACCTGCTCACCCGCGACCAGCGGGACGTCGCGGAACTCTTCGGCGGACGGACCGGCGACGAGATCGACAAGTTCGCGCGCCTGGACTGGACGGAGGAGTACGGCGGCACGGTGGTCCTGCGGGACGCGGCGGCCTGGTTCGTCGGCACCATCCTCCATCGCACCGACGGCGGCGACCACGTCGGCTTCGTCCTCGAACCGGTGCGCTGGGCCGAGGGGCAGGGCGGACCACTGCTACGGCTGTCCGACGCGGCCGGCATCGAGGCCGGCCACCCCCTGGAGTGAACGGATTCCGACGCCGGGTCCCGTCCTCGCCAAGGTCATTGCGCGAGCGGTGACCCGGCCCCATCATGGTCAGCCCGCGGCCGACCACCGCGAGCTCCCCCGTACCACGACCGAAAGCCAGCCCGATGACCGGCTCCCGCATCCCCGGCCTGCTCGTGCCCGCCGTCCTCCTGCTGGCCCTGATCGCCGGCGTGTGCTGGTACTGGCGCCACCGGAACGACGACTGATCGCGGGGAGGCGTTACGCGTCCAGGTCCGCCGCCCCCTCCAGCGGCATCCTGATGTCCAGCACGCACACGTCGTCCCGCCGCTCGTCCGCGAGCATCGTGGCGAGCAGTGCCTCCAGCGAGCCGGCCTCGCCGCGCCCGTGCGTGTGTACGGCTTCGGCGAGCCGGTTCAGGCCCGCGTCGAGGCTCTCGCCGGGGCGCTCGACCAGGCCGTCGGTGTACAGCAGAAGCCGGTCGCCGGGTTCCAGGTGGAGCTCCGCCGACTCGTAGACGGGGGCCGCGCTCGCCCCCAGCAGCATGCCGTCGGGCCGGTCGAGCCAGTGCACCTCGTCGTCGCGGACGAGCAGCGGGGGCAGATGCCCGGCCTGGGCCCAGGTCAGGACGTGCTGGTCGGGTTGGTAGCGGGCGAGCACCATGGTGGCGGTGGTCTGGCTGTCACGGGAGTGCAGCAGCAGGTAGTTGAGCCGGGCCAGTGCCCCGGTCAGCGAGGAGCCGGTGCTGACCATGCCCTTCGCGGTGAACCTGAGCTGGGCCATCGTGGCCACCGCGTCGACGCCGTGGCCCGCCACGTCACCGACCACGAACAGCGCGTCGTCGTCGGGCAGTTCGATGGCGCTGAACCAGTCGCCACCCACATGGATGCCGGACTGGGCGGGCAGGTAGGCGACCTCGACGCGCAGCCCGGCCAGCCGCACCGGCTTGCTCGGCAGCGGCAGCAGGGCGTGCTGGAGCCGGGCGGCCAGGGCCCGTTCTGCCTGCAGGATCCCGCGCTGGAGCAGCATCGCCCGCTCGCTCTCCACCAGCGCCAGTTCCGCACTGCGCTGCGGGGTGAGGTCCTGGACGAAGCCGTGCACCTCCATCGTGGTGCCGTCCTGCGCCGTGACGGCCTCCGCGACCAGCCGCAGATGCCGGACACCGCCCGCCGCCGGAATGCGGAACGGCATGTCGCACGGCCGGGCGTGGCGGACCAGGTTGCGGATCGCGCGGCTGAGCGACCCCGCGTCCTCCGGCACCGCCAGGTCCGGCAGCCGGTCCAGATCGAGCGGCCGCTCCGCGCTCTCCCGGCCGAGCACGGCGTACGTCTGCTCGGACCAGGAGATCTCCTGGGTGTGCAGGTTCCAGTTGGCCCAGCCGAGGTTGCCGAGCCGCTGCACGTCGGCCAGCCGCTGCTCCTGGCGTTCCGCGGGATCGTGCCGCAGCCAGGTGACCAGCAGGCCCTCGCCCAGCGGGGCGGCCCGCACCGAGTAGGTCGCGCTCACGGGCACCTCGCCGGCCGGCTCCTGGTAGACGAACGGCTCGCTCTGGAACGGCATCCCCGTCTCCATGGCCTGGAGATACCCCAGCCACAGCGGCTCGCCCGCGACTGCCGGATAGCTCTCCAGGACCCGGCGGCCGACCATCTCCCGGCCGGTGCGGCCGAACACGTCGACCGCCTCCGAGGTGGCGGCGTCGATGCGGTAGTCCGCCACCTCGCCGGAGGCGGCGCGCAGCGGAGTCAGCAGGATCGCCGCACCCGGCAGCGCGTCGAACACCGACTGCACGGTCCGGGTGACACCCTCGCCGGCGCGTTCCTGGGAGGAGTCGAGGGCCCGCAGCCGTCCCGCGCACAGCCGGGACACGGCCCGCAGCAGCTCCCGCTCGCGCGGCTCGAACGCCCCGCTCCGCCTGCGCAGCACGCCGAGGGTGACACCCGCGGCACCTCCGGGCGGCACGGGCAGCCAGGCCCGGCTGGGCCAGCGCTCGGGTGGATTGCCGATCAGCAGATACCGTTCGCGGTCCGCGGCGGGGTCCTCCAGCCACCGCGGCTCGCCGGACCGCAGGACCTCGAGCGCGACCACTCCGGTCACGGGGGGCACATGACGCCACTGCGCGGCGAGGGTCTGGTCGACACCGGCGTGCCCGATCAGTTCGAGTCCGCCCTCGGGCAGCCGCTGGAACAGCATCACGGCGTCGGCGTCCGTCTCGGGTGCGATGTGGTCCAGCAGACACCGGGCCAGCTCGTGCGGTGTGCCGACCCGGACCAGGTCCCGGCCGATGGCCCCGAGCGCCTTCGCGAGGTCCGCCGTGCTGGGGGGCACGACCGGCGGGGCCACGGCGGCCGGCGGTGCGGGCGGGGCGGGCGAGGTGCCGGGCGGCTGATCCTGCGGCGGCGGCGGCAGGGCGCCCAGGGTGAGCCAGCACTGTTCGAGGAGCGTGCGGTTGCCGTCCTCGGCGCGCTGCAGCAGCTCCCCGTGCGCGGCTTCGGGCGTACAGCCCGTGACGGCCATCAGCACGCCTTTGGCCCGCTCCATGACCGCCGAGGTCGCGGCCAGGTCCCGCAGTCGTTCCAGCTCCGCGCGCTGCCGAGCCACGACCCTGGCCAGCGCCGTCGGATCGGCGCCGGCGGGGTACACCGGCTGCGCAGGCTCACTCGTCACGGGTCGAGCATGTCACAAAGGGGCCCGTACGATCACTCGTCTGCCGGATAAGCCTTCATACGAACTGCGCAGAGGCTTCGTACGACCGCCCGGCGTCACCCACGAGCCCCCCACACGAAAGGAGGGCGCACGCAACCGTGCCGTTGACGGCGCAGCGGGGGCGGCCGGGTGATCAGCGGCCCGCGCCGCGTCCGGCCAGAGCCTCGCTGACCGCGCGGACACTGCGGGCGATGTGCTGCAGCTGCAGGAGCTCGGCGGCGTACAGCTTGATCGTGTGCTCGATGACCGACTCGGGCAGGCCGAGCATCGGCAGCTCGGCGCGCGCGGTCTGCAGCGCCGTCCGGGCCACCCGTATCTCCTGCTGGACCTGCAGCTGGGCGTGCCGGGCGAGGAGGACGGGATGGCGGATGAGGGCCGGATAGCTGGCGTAGCGCGCCGGGATCAGCTCGCGCAGCCACTTGGCCGCCGAGCGCTCCCAGTCGTGACTGCCCGGCGTCTTGACCTGGCAGGGCCAGTCCGGGCTGATGCGGGTGCTGGTCAGGGGCATGATCATCGCTCCGGTGGGCGGCGTCGTGAGGGTGGTCGACGGGGTGCGGGGCGGCCCCGGCCTAGGGGATGGCCGGGGCCGCCACGGGCGCGTCGCGCAGACGACGCGCCCCGGTACACCCCGGGCGCCGACGTGGGTAGGGGACGGCGGCTGGGGGTGTCCGTGCGGGGCCCCGGGCGTCGGAGACCGGCGTTGCGCGGAGACTTGCGTACGCATGGGCGGTCCGTCGGCTTTCTGGGGCGGTGTGCGAACGGTGAGTCCGCGGGTGCGGAACGTGCCCGGAGTGGGGCGGGCGCGATCCGTGAGCAGTATTTATATATGCCGTCCGCTTTGCAAGACGTATGAAAACATTCATGCGTGATTTGTCGTGGATGGTCCCCGTCCATGGCAGGGGAGACCGCAGGATCTTCACCGTGCAGCGGCCGCGGGGCGCACCCCAGGGCCGGATTCAGTCCTTCATGAAGAACTGGTGCTGGTCGGAGAGCTGCTCGTACTTCTCCAGCCGGGCCTGGGTGCGCTCCGGATCGGCGTCGGTCATGGCCTGCAGCAGCGCGGCGGCCATCACGCCCGGCGCGGCGTAGGAGTCGAACACCAGCCGGGATCCGGTGCCGGTGGCGAACGTGACGTCGGCCTCGTCGGCCACCGGCCCGAGCGCCAGGTCGGTCACCAGGGCGACCTTCAGACCGGCGCCCCGCGCCACCCGGACGGCCTGGAGCGTCTCCTGGGAGTGCCGGGGCATGGCGAAGGCGAGCACCCAGGTGCCGCCGGCCTCCCGGCACTGCAGCAGCGCGTCGTAGGCCACGCTGCCGCCCCGGGTGACCAGTCGCACGTCCGGGTGGATCCGGCGGGCGGCGTAGCCGAAGTACTCGGCCAGCGACTCCGAGATGCGCAGACCCAGCACGGTCAGCGGAGTGGAACGGGACAGCTCGCGGCCGATCCGGATGATCTCGTCGGGGTTGGCGAAGTCGCGCCGCAGGTTCTCCAGGTTCTCGATCTCGGCGTCGACGGCCGCCTGGAGTTCGTTGGCCCGGTTCTCCTCGCCCGGACCCCCGGCCAGGGTGCTCAGGGCGATCGACTGGAGTCTCTCGCGCAGCGCGGGATAGCCGCTGAAGCCGACGGCGGCGGCGAAGCGGGTGACCGAGGGCTGGCTGACCCCGACCCGGTCGGCGAGCTCGGTGATGGACAGGAACGCGGCCTCGGTGATGTGCTCGATGAGGTACTGGGCGATGCGCCGCTGTCCCGGTGACAGACGGGGGCCGTCGAAGAGTTCCCTCAGCCGGGAGGTCGGGGCGGCCTCCGCCGCGGGCACGGTCTTGCCGGACGTGATCGCCGATGCCTGTGCGCGTGCCTGCTGCGGCGAGGGCACCGGTCCGCCTCCTTTGTCTGCCACAAGCACTCAACATAGCTCACCCCCCGTCAGGAACACGGGGTTGAGCAGGAGGTTTCAGCGCCGGTAGAGGCTGATGGAATGGCCCACGTCACCGGCCGGCCGGCTGCTGCCGATCAGCTCGGCGAGCCGTCCGCGCGCCTTCGCGACCGCGGAGTCCGACACCACCAGCAGCCCGTGCACCCGCTCCGCCGGCACCGTGCGCGGATCGGTGGCGCGGATGCCGTAGGACGACGGCACACCGCTGCCCTTGTACACCAGCCACACGCGCTCGCCCGGATACCGCTGCCGGAGCCGGTCGGCGAGCCGGCCCAGGTCCTGTCCCCAGTCCACGTTGGAGTCGTGCAGCAGCCGGTGGGTCTGCGCGGGCCCGCCGAAGGCCTCGTTGGAGTACGGCAGGTAGTAGGGGAACGTCCGCAGCGAGCTCACGGCCGTGCACAGCACCAGGGCGGCCGTCGCGGCGGCCGTCCACGGCCTGCCGGGCCGGGGCACGCAGGCCGCCGCCACCGCGAGGAACATCGGCACGAACAGCGCGTACCTGGTGCCGAAGTCCCGCGAGCCCGTCATGGCCGCCGCGAGCAGCACCGCGGGCGGCAGCAGCACATACGGCGCCGCGGGCCGCGTCCGCCGCACCGCGGCCACCGCCACGGCACCGGCCGCGCCCAGCGCCAGCAGCCCGAGCGGCGTCTTCACCAGCAGGGCGGCCGGCAGGTAGTACCAGAGGGAGCCGGTGTACAGGTGCCCGAACAGATACCCCTGCCACGGCTGGTCCTCCAGCCCGAACTGCACCCGCATGCCAGCCCGGTAGGCCTCGGGCACCGGCAGCAGGTCCACCAGCCGGCCGCGCAGCCCGTGCAGCGCCGGAACCGGTTCGGCCGGGGAGAACCGCAGCCGGGGATCGACCGCGAGATACGTGGCCCAGACGACGGCGATCGCCACCAGCGCCACGACGACCGCACCGGCGACCGCCGAGAGCACCCGCCGCCACCGGACCGTGCTCAGGTGCGGCCCGTCGGCCGCCGGCACGTCCGGGAACGAGCCCGTGCCGGTGTCCGGCGGGGCGGAGGGCGGCATCCGACGGCCCCGGTCCACGAGGCTGCCGGGCCCGTCGGACGGAGGCGGTTCCCCGGCCGCGGCCATGCCGGTGTCCGGCCCGGCGCCCCGGGGTGTCGTGCGGTCCGGGCCCGTGCTGCTCGGCCGCCCAGGGGGCCGGGCCAGGTCCCGGTCCGGACGCACGCCGGTGTGCGGCACGCCGCTCGGGGGCGCATGGCCGGGCCCGCTCGTGTTCTGGTCCGGTCCGTCCGCCGGCGGTACCCGGTGTCGCCGGCCCACGGTGAGGACGGACACCGCGGCCAGCGCCATCAGCACCGGAACCGCAGGCAGCGCGCTCATCTTGGTCGCCACCGCCGTCCCGAGAGCCGCCCCGGCGAGCGGCAGATACACCCTGGGCCGCCGCCGCGCCCGCCACACCAGCCAGGCCGACGTCAGCACGAACCCGGCTGCCGGCACGTCCAGCGTGGCCAGCGAACCGTGGGCGATCAGATCGGGCGAGAAGGCGTACAGCGCGAGCGCGACCAGACCGCCCGCCGTGCCCGTCAGTTCACGGGCGAACGCGAAGGCGACCACGCCGAACAGCAAGGTCAGCGCGACCACCGGCAGTCGCGCCCACAGCATCACACGCCAGGGGTCGTTGCCCGACTCGTACAGCAGATGCCGGCCCACGTCGCCTTGGGTGCCGGTGTACGACGGGTCGTAGTGCGGGCCGGCCACCGCCACACCGGCCGCGATCAGCAGCTTGCCGAGCGGCGGGTGTTCGGGGTTGTAGCGGATCCGGTGCTCGTGCAGATAGTCGGTGGCCGTCGCGACGTACACCGGCTCGTCGATGGTCGGGGTCTGCTGGACGGCCGTGGTGACCATCGCCGTGGCCATCTGGGCGAGCAGTAGCACGGCCAGCAGCGGCACCAGCCACCGCCGGTGGCGGCGGCGCAGCCAGGCGTACGGGCGGCCCGGGACCGGCCGTTGCGTCGCCCCGGCGGCGGCCTCACGCGTGAGGACCAGGTGCTGTTCGCGCGTCATCATCCGCCCCGCGGTGGCACCGGCCGAGGGGCGGCGGGAACGGTCGTGGGCCGGATCATGGCCCTACTGTCGCACCGCTCCCGCCGCCTCGCGGGTCACCGCTTCACGAGTCGTACCGACAGACCTTCCGCCGTGTACACGGATACGGCCCCCAGCCGGTCGGGGTTCACCTCGATCCGGCTGAACCGGCCGCGCAGCCAGGCCGCGCCGACGACCGGCAGGGTGCTGCCCCCGGCCGGCGGCCGCTCGGTGTGGAGCCGCAGCCACAGCACCGCCGAGCCGCCCGGCACCGCCGGGCGAGCGGCCGGGAGCGGCGCCGTGCGGCCGGCGCGCGGGGTGGCCCCGAGCATGCCCGCGTCCAGCGCGAACGCGCCGCGCACCCCGCGGCCTCCCGGCGTCCGCAGCGTGCCGCCCACAACCCGCACGTCGCCGTCTCCGGGGGCGTCCTCGGAGCCGGCGAGCAGCCTGCCCTCGGCCAGGACCGTCCCGCCCGGGAACCGGTCGCGGCCGGACAGGGGGCGCCGCGTCCGGCGTGACGAGCTCCACGTGGTCCGAAGGCGAACGCGGGCATGCGGCGCACGGAATGGCCCCGGGTCTCACAGGAACGAACGCGCCCGGCGCCACCGCCCCGTCGACCGGCAGCGCGCGCGGCGGCCGGGACGGAGGCGGCCGGAGCGCCCCGGTCCGGGCTGCGGTGCGCACCTCGCGGAGTCTCGGCGGGCGAGGGACGCGTACCGTCTCCCTCGGCCGCACCCCCTTCCCGGGCAGGACGGGCGGGTCCCGCTCCGGCGCGATGTTCGCCGTGCCGACACGCGCCCTCGTCCCGGCGCTCATCTGTCTCCTCGTTTCGGGGGAGAGACTGGCCGAAGGCCTGGCGACCACCGGAACGAAGGGCTGGCCAGCATGCATCTGCCCTACCAGCGCGGCCCGTTGCACCATCTGCCGGACACCCCCGAGGCGTACGACACCGTCCTCGCCGACGTCACGGAGCAGGCCCTCGCCCGCATCACCCCCGAGGGCAACCTCGAACACCCCGACGCGCACGACGACATCGGCGACACCTCCCTCGGCATGACCTCCCTGCTCGCCCTCGCCTGGCAGCGCGGCAAGGACCCCCGGCTCCCGGAGGCGGTCCGCCGCAGCCTCGCCTTCCACCTGCGCGAGCGCGTCCACACCGAGGACAACCCCGGCTACCCGAACCTCAGGGCCGTCGACTCCGGTCTGCCGCACGCCCGTTACGTGCTCCGGGCGGGCGCCCACCCCATCGGCGACTGGCCCAGCACGGTCTGGGCGCTGCTCCAGGCGCTCAACGTCCTGGACGCGGCCGACGGCCTCCTGGACGACGAACAGCGCGCGGAACTCGGGGAGCTGGCACACGGCTACTGGCGGTGGCTCACCGAGGCCACCTTCTTCAACCCGCAGCAGGCCGGGAACCAGGCCATCGGCTGTGTGGTCGGCGGTCTCATGCTGGCCCGCCGTCTCCCCGCTGAACGGGGTGGAGCGGTCCGGGCCCGAGCGCTGAGCCTGTACGCCGAGGAGATCCGTGCCCACCGCGTGCGTGACCGGGGCGCCCTGCTGGCGCCCGAGCACGGCGGTGCCTACGACAACAACTACGGCCCGATCTCCCTGTCGTTCCTGGCCCAGGCCCACCGGGTCAGCGGCGAGGAGACCTTCGCCGAGGACGGCGACACCCTCGCCCGATACATCGACGCGCGCCTGACGTCCGGCGGCTACGACCAGGGCGGCCCCCGCTACAGCGAACAGCACTCCGGCTTCGAGTCCGTCCTCGGGCTGCGGTACTTCAGCGCCCGCATCGGTTCCGACCTCGGCCGCTACCGGGGCGACACCCGCTGGGCCCGGTACGCGGCCCGGCGGGACGGCCGGATCGACGGGCACTTCGCCTTCATGCTGGTCTGGCAGATCCAGGACACCACCCGTTGGCACCGCACCCCGTCGGCCGTCCCCGTCCGCCACCACCTGCGCCTCGGCTCGGTCTCGGTGGCCTTCGACAGCCGGATGACCCCCTCCCTCGTCGAGGCGGCCGGCACCTACTACCTGCCCGCTGCCGTGCGCCGTCAGCACGGCTTCGGCCCGGTCACGGACGGCTTCCTGCTGTGCCGCCCCATGGGCGAGGTCCGGGTGGCGGACGCGCGCGCGAACGGGCTCGCGGCGAAGCTGGTGACCAAGCCGGTCGTCGGCCCCGACCACGTCCTGCGTCATGTGCGCTCGCTGTATGTCACCGACGGCACGAGCCTGTGGGTGACGGTCGCCGTGGAGCGGCTCGACGGGGCGCCGTACCTGCTGTCCGGGCTGCCGTACGCCGCCGACGACGGCGACCGGGTGCGCCGCACCGCCGAGGGCGACGTCGCCTCGGCGGGCGGCCTGCGCCTCACGCACCCCACGGACGCCGGGCCCGACCACTTCGACGCGCGCGGCGAACTCACCCAGGAGCAGGCCGCGTTCGCGCTCGCCGCCGACCCGCGCGGCTACGGCGACCCCGACGCGGGCTGGCGCCACCTGGTCTCCTCCACCGCCCTGGAGGCCGATCCGGCGCCCGGCGCACCCGAGGGGCTGCACGTGTTCGCCGTGCGGTACGGGCCGACAGGGGCGTTCACGCCGGTGTTCGAGGAGGGCGCGGACGGGCTCACCGTGGGCACGGAGGCGTTCACGGCGGTCATCGGCGCGGTGGCGGGCGACAGCCACGGGGAACCGTCCCTCCTCCTCCACCGCTGAACGTCGTCAGCGTTCCGGGAGCACCGGCGCCGGCAGCGCGCCGGCCGGCACCACCAGGTCCGCCCGCTCCCGTGTGGCCGCCACCAGGTCGGCGTTGCGCTGGTCCGTGCCCAGCACCCAGGCCACGGCCGCCGCGTGGTCCTTGCCGAACTCCTCGTGCCGGGCGACCAGCCGACGGATCCGCTCGTCCTCGTCGATCTCGCAGAACCACACTTCGTCCAGGCACGACCGCACCCGCGCCCACGACCCCTCCGTCAGCAGCAGGTAGTTGCCCTCGGTCAGCACCAGCCGGGTGGGCGGCGGCACCGGGATCGCGCCCGCGATCGGCTGCTCCAGCACCCGCTCGAACCCGGGCGCGTACACCACCTCGTCGGTCTCCTCGCGCAACCGCCGCAGCAGTGCCGCGTACCCCGCCGCGTCGAAGGTGTCCGGCGCACCCTTGCGGTTCCGGCGGCCGAGGCGGTCCAGCTCGACGTCGGCGAGGTGGAAGCCGTCCATGGGCACGTGCGCGGCCCAGGGCGGCCCGTCGGCGTTCAGGGCGCGCACCAGGTGCTCGGCGAGCGTGGTCTTGCCCGCCCCGGGAACGCCCGTGATCCCGAGCACGGCACGCCGGCCGTCCCGGACGAGGTCACGGGCCCGAGCGAGGAGGTCGTCGAAGGTCAGCGGCACACACAGAGTGTGTCACCAGGAGTTCGTGGAATGTGTGGCGCGTACCACTCACTGGACGGCGCCCCATGGGGAACAGTGCTGGGTATGACTCAGCTCGGTCTTCCGGACGGAATCCAGGCCTGTCTCTTCGACCTCGACGGGGTCGTCACCAAGACGGCCGTCGTGCACGCGGCCGCCTGGAAGGAGACGTTCGACGCGTTCCTGCGGGACTACGCGGGGGAACAGGGCCGGCCGTTCGACGCGGTCGCCGACTACGACGAGTACGTCGACGGCCGCCCCCGCGCCGACGGGGTCCGCGCCTTCCTCGACTCGCGCGGCATCCACCTGCCCGAGGGCACTCCCGAGGACCCCCCGCAGGCCCCCACCGTGCACGGCCTCGGCAACCGCAAGAACGTCCTGCTGCTGGAGAAGATCCGCAGCGGCGGCGTGGAGGCCTACGAGGGCACCCTGCGCTATCTGGAGGCGGTCAGGGCCGCGGGGCTCCGCACGGCGATCGTGTCGTCCAGCGCCAACTGCAGGGACGTGCTGCGCTCCGTCGGCGCCGAGCACCTCTTCGACGTACGGATCGACGGGGTCGTCGCCGCCGAACGGCACCTGCCGGGCAAACCGCACCCGGACACCTTCCTCGCCGCCGCCCACGACCTGGGCGTCGAGCCGGCGCACGCCGCCGTGTACGAGGACGCGCTGGCCGGCATGGACGCGGGCCGCTCGGGCGGCTTCGGCTATGTCGTCGGTGTGGACCGGGTGGGCCAGACCGACGCGCTGTACGCGCATGGCGCGACCATTGTGGTGAAGGATCTCGCCGAGCTGGGAGGCACGCAGTGATCACCGACCGGTCGTACAGCGTGGAGCCGTGGACGGTGCGGGAGACCGCCCTGGACCTCGACGTGCTCGCGCAGAGCGAGTCGGTGTTCGCGCTGTCCAACGGGCACGTCGGCTGGCGCGGCAACCTCGACGAGGGCGAACCGCACGGGCTGCCCGGCAGCTACCTCAACGGCGTGCACGAGGTGCATCCGCTGCCGTACGCGGAGGCGGGCTACGGCTACCCGGAATCGGGCCAGACGGTCATCAACGTCACCAACGGCAAGATCCTGCGGCTGCTGGTGGACGACGAGCCGTTCGACCTGCGCTACGGCCGGCTCGTCACCCACGAGCGGGTCCTGGACCTGCGCCGCGGGGTGCTGGAGCGGACCTGCGAGTGGATCTCCCCGGCGGGCACCACGGTCCGGGTCCGCTCGACCCGGCTGGTGTCGCTGACCCAGCGCGCGGTGGCCGCCGTCGCGTACGAGGTGGAGGCCGTCGGCAACCGCAGCCGGGTGGTGATCCAGTCCGAGCTGGTCGCCAACGAGTCCCTGCCCGAGTCGAACGGCGACCCCCGCGCGGCCATGGCGCTGCAGTCCCCGCTGGAGCAGGAGGACCACTTCGCCTCCGGCAGCCGGCTGCGGCTGGTGCACCGCACCCGGCGCAGCGGCCTGAGGGTGGCGGTGGCCGCCGACCACGTGGTCAGCGGCCCGGAGCGCACCAGCACGCGCAGCGAGAGCGGCAGCGACGTGGCCCGGCTGACGGTCACCTCGGTGCTGGAGCCGGGGCAGACCCTGCGCGTGGAGAAGCTGGTCGCCCACGGCTGGTCCGGCACCCGCTCGCTGCCCGCGATGGCCGACCAGGTCGACGCCGCGCTCGCCGCCGCCGCCCACGACGGCTGGGAGGGCCTGCTGGCGGACCAGCGGGCCTGCCTGGACGACTTCTGGGCCCGCGCCGACGTCGAGGTGGAGGGCGACGGGGAGGTCCAGCAGGCGGTCCGCTTCGCCCTGTTCCACGTCCTGCAGGCCGGCGCCCGCGCCGAGCAGCGCGCCATCCCGGCCAAGGGCCTGACCGGCTCCGGCTACGACGGGCACGCCTTCTGGGACACCGAGATGTTCGTGCTGCCCGTGCTCACCCACACCGCGCCCGCGGCCGTCGCCGAGGCCCTGCGCTGGCGGCACAACACCCTGGACGAGGCCCGCGAGCGCGCGGCCCAGCTCGGGCTCGGCGGGGCCGCGTTCCCCTGGCGGACCATCGCCGGGCCGGAGGGCTCCGCGTACTGGCCGGCCGGCACCGCCGCGTTCCATGTCAACGCCGGCATAGCCGACGCCGTGCTCCGGTACGTCGAGGCCACCGGCGACACCGCCTTCGAGCGCGAGGTCGGCGTGGAGCTGCTGGTGGAGACCGCCCGGCTGTGGCGCTCGCTGGGCCACCACGACGCGCACGGCGTCTTCCACATCGACGGTGTCACCGGCCCCGACGAGTACAGCGCGGTGGCCGACGACAACCTGTACACCAACCTCATGGCCCGGCAGAACCTGTTCGCCGCCGCGGACGCCACCGAACGCCATCCGCGCGAGGCGGCCCGGCTCGGCGTGGACGAGGAGGAGGCGGCGGTCTGGCGGGACGCCGCCGAGGCCATGTACATCCCCTACAACGACGAACTGCGCGTCCACGAACAACACGCCGGGTTCACCCGCTACCAGCGCTGGGACTTCGCCGGCACCCGCGCCGACCAGTACCCCCTTTTGCTGCACTTCCCCTACTTCGACCTCTACCGCAAACAGGTCGTCAAACAGGCCGACCTGGTGCTGGCCATGTACACCTGCGGCGACTTCTTCGACACGCGGTACGACGACGAGCAGATCGCCCGGAACTTCGCCTACTACGAGCCGCTGACCGTCCGGGACTCCTCCCTGTCGGCCTGCTGCCAGGCCGTCATCGCCGCCCAGGCGGGCCACCTGGACCTCGCCTACGCCTACACCACCGAGGCGGCGCTGATGGACCTCCAGGACCTGGAGCACAACACCCGCGACGGGCTGCACATCGCCTCGCTGGCCGGTACCTGGATGTCGCTGGTGGCGGGCTTCGGCGGGATGCGCCGGGACGACGAGCGCCTGCGGTTCGCGCCGCGCCTGCCCGAGCGGCTGAGCCGCCTCGCCTTCAACGTCGAGTTCCGCGGCCGGCGGCTGCGCGTGGACATCGGTGCGGACAAGGCCACGTACGTGCTCCTGGACGGCCCGCCGCTGACCCTGCGCCACCACGGCGAGCAGCTCACCGTGAGCACGGACGAGCCGGCGGTGCGGGCGGTGCCACCGGCCGGCCCCCGGCCGACGCCGGAGCAGCCGCCGCACCGGGCACCGAACGGCGGCTGACGGGCGCATCCGCGAGTGCCGGGTGTGCCGCCGGGCGTCCGCGGCGCCGTCGTGGCCGGTCGCGCCCACGCGGCGGAGCCGCATGTCGAGAGGGCCCCGCGCCCCCTGGGGACGCTGTCAGTTCAGGACGCCCGACAGTTGCCGCAGCAGGTCGCCCGTCGCGTCGGCGGCGAGCAGTGCGGAGAGGGTGCCCAGCAGGAGGACGGCCGCAGCGGCGGGCCACAGTCGCGGGGGCGGGCTCGTCTGCAGGGCCGCGATCCGCCGGGTGACGGACCGGTCGGTGAAGTGCAGGGCGCAGGCGGCGCGGGCCCGGCCGGTGGTGAGCGCGGCCCGCGCCAGCGCCCGGGCGGTGGTCCGCCGGTCGCCGACCGAGGCCGCCGCCTGCTCGTCGGCCCACCGCTCCACCAGGAAGCCGACGGCCGTACGCACCGGGCCGAGCAGCGGGTCGGCCGCCGCGGCGAGCGTCGCCGCCGTGACCAGCGGCCCGTGCCGGTGGGCGAGATGGGCGCGCTCGTGCGCGAGGAGCACCCGCCGCTCGGCGGGCCCCAGGGCGCCCAGCATCGCCGAGGTGACCAGGATCCGGCCCGGTCGCCCCGGGATGGCGAACGCCTGCGGCACGTCGGAGGCGGCGACGATCAGCTCGGTGTCCGCCGGTTGCCCCGCGCACAGCCGGCGCAGGGCCCGCCGGGTGGACCGCTCGGCGCGCACCGCCCGGTAGACCCGCAGGGCGATCGCCGCCAGCGCCAGGCAGGCGGCGAGCCCGATCACCTCCGGCACCGGATCCGCCACCGGATGCCCGTCCTCCCGGGCCTCGCGGACCACCGGCGGCGCGTCCCCGAGCAGTGCCGTGGCCAGCAGGACCAGTGACCAGGCCGTGGCCGTGGCGGTCAGCACGGCCGCCGAGGTGAGCACGCGCGCGGCGAGCGCCGGCGCGACCCGGCGGGCGATCACCGGGCCCACCGCCGACAGCAGCAGCGACAGGATCAGCGGGCTGTACACGTCGAACCTCATGCGCCGTCTCCGGCCAGGAGCTCGCGCAGTGCCCGCTCCTCCTCGGGGCTGAGGCCGGTCACGAACTGCTGGAGCGCGGCGATCGGGTCCGGGCCCCGGTCCAGGGCCTCGTGCATCGCCTCGGCGGTCAGCTCGGCCGCGTTCTTCGCCGGACGGTAGGCGCCGCGCCGCCCGTCGGCGTCCCGCAGCACCAGCCCCTTGTCGTACAGGCGTTTGAGGATCGTGTGCACCGTGTTGTAGGCCAGTGCGCCGTCGATCTCGGCCTGGATCTCCGCCGGGGTCAGCGGCCGTTCGGTGGCCCAGAGCGTGGCCAGCACCTCGCTCTCCAGCTCACCGGCGCTGCGCCGCTCCACCCTGCCGCGGGACCTTGTGCCAGCCATGCCCCAACCTTACAGCGCGTAGTGCCTTCGGCCGGATGGCCCCGTCCGCCCGTTCCGGAGCGTGAATTCGGGGTAGTTTGGCGGTGTTTCCCCCGACTCCCGTCGTCGACCCTACAGACTGTAGGGTGGCAAGGGTCCCGGCACATTCCGGGGGCAGAGGGGTGATGATGGCCGGCAGCGCGTACGCCACACTCGCCGGAATCCGGCGCTCGCGCTCCCGGCGCACGCCCGGCGGCACCCGCCCGCTCCCTGCCCTCTTCCCGCTCGTGGCCGTCGCGGCCGCCTTCACCCTCGCCCAACTCCTCCTCGTCGGCCCCGGCATGGGCCTCGGCTGGGACGAGACGGTGTACGTCAGCCAGGTCAGCGCGCACGCTCCCGCCGCGTTCTTCAGCGCACCCCGCGCCCGCGGTGTCTCCCTGCTCGTCGCGCCCGTCGCCTCCTGGTCGTCCTCCACGGCACTGCTGCGCATCCACCTCGCGATCCTGTCCGGCCTCGCCCTGTTCCTGGCCCTGCGCACCTGGCGCGGCCTGTTCCCGGTCCGTGTCCTCGCCGTCGCCGGCGCCCTCTTCGCCTCCCTGTGGGTGACCCTGTTCTACGGCCCGCAGGCCATGCCCAACTACTGGGTCGCCGTGGGCGCCCTGTCCACCGTCGCCTGCTTCCTGCGCGCCCGCGCCGGGCAAGGGCGCTCCGTGTGGTGGGGCCTGGCGGGGAGCGCCGCGCTCATGGCGCTGATGCGGCCCACGGACGCCGTCTGGACCGTACTGCCGCTCCTCGCCCTCGGCCTCGCCCGCCGCCGCCGGCCGGCCGTCGGGGTGCTGCTCGCGGGGCTCGCGGCCGGCGCCGCCGAGTGGGTGATCGAGGCGTACGCCGGGTTCGGCGGCCCGGTGCGCCGCCTGGCCGAAGGCTCCGCGATCCAGGGCGGCCTCGGCTGGCACATCGCCGTGCTCGACCAACTCCGCAGTCTCGGCGGCCGCGCCCTGTGCCGGCCCTGCACCGGCGCGCCCCCCGACCCGGTGGTCACCGTCTGGTGGTTCGTGCTGCCCGTGCTCGCCGTGCTCGGGCTCGCCGTCGCCGTCCGCGCCCGGCGTACGACGGTCACACTGCTGCCGCTCGCCTGCGCGGCGACCGCCGCGTTCCCCTACCTGTTCCTGATCGGCTACGCGGCCCCGCGGTTCCTGCTGCCGGCCTACGCGCTGCTCGCCCTCCCGGTCGCCGAGGCGCTGGTGTACCTGGTGACCGCGCCGCGCCGGTCCTGGCGCCCCGTCGTCGTGCCACTCGTCTGCCTCGGGCTCGCCGGCCACCTCGCCGTGCAACTCGCCGTCCTGGTGCACACGGTGGACGGCGCCACCGCGCAGCGCCGCGGATGGTCCCGCACGGCCGCCGTTTTGCACCGCGTCGGGGTCCGCCCGCCCTGTCTGCTCACCGGAGGCGACGCCATCCCGATCGCGTTCTACGCCGGCTGCGCCTCGGCCGCGACCACCGGGCACAACGCCGGCACCACCGAGTCCGACATCACCCGCACCGCCCGGCGGATCCCGGTCGCCGTGCTGGTGTCCGCCGGTTCCCGGCCACCCGGATACGCCCGCGACTGGCCGGCCGAGCCCATCGACGGCGGGCGGCTCCACTACACCGTTCCGGGGAGCGGTCGATGACCTCACCGGCGGAACTCGCCCCCTCCCTCGGCCGGCGCCACGTCTACTGGCACGCCGGAGTCCTGCTCGCCGTCCTGCTCGGCGGGCTCTTCCTGGCCCACCGGCACTGGCTCGCGCTCGAGAGGGGTGCCGGGCGGCTGGCCGGTGCCGATCAGGGCTGGCTGCTGGTCGGCGCCACGGCGGCGCTCGGCACCTGGGCGGCCTCGGCGCTCGCCCAGCAGGGCGCGGTCGTACGACGGCTGCCCGGATCCCGGCTGGTGGCCGCCCAGTTCGCCGCCTCCGCCGCCAACCACCTGCTGCCCGCCGGGCTCGGCGCGGGCGCGGTGAACCTCAGGTTCCTGATGCGCTGCGGGCTGCCCGCCGGCCGCTCGGCCAGTGCCCTCGCCGTCAAGGCCACCGCCGGGGCCACGGTCCGCATGGCGCTGATCGCGCTGCTCGCCCCGGCCTGCCCGGGTCTGCTGCGGCTGCCGCGCCTCACCCCGACGGCCGTCGCCGTCGCCCTGGGCGGCCTCGTCCTGCTCGCGGCCCTGCCGGCGACGCCCTGGTGGGCGCGCTGCCGCCGGGCCCTGTCGGCCGTCCTCGCCGACCTGCGCGCCCTGCACCTCTGCCCCGCCCGGGCGGTGGCCCTGTGGGGCGGCTCCCTCGCCTTCGCCGCGCTGCACTCCCTCGTCCTCATCGCCGTCACCCAGGCGATCGAACTGCCGCTGCCCCCGCTCCAGGTGGCCCTGCTGTACCTCGCCGCCAGCAGCGCGGCCGCCCTGCTGCCCACCCCGGGCGGCCTCGGGTCGCTGGACGCGGCACTCGCCCTCGCCCTCACCGTCGCCGGCGCCCCCGGCGCGGCCGCCGCCTCCGCCGTGCTCGGCTACCGGCTGCTGACCGTGTGGCTGCCCCTGCTGCCGGGCCTGCTGGTGCTCGGGGTGCTGGTGCGGCGCAAAGCCCTGTGAGGGGCCGGGAGTTTCCCGGGCGCCCGCCGCTGGTAGGAGTCGGGTGGCGCATGCCGCACCGGAGGGGGAGAGCCATGTCGGGGAACGACACAGCGGGACTGCCGAGCGAGGCGTTCTTCACGCCGGGGACGTCGTCCTTCGCCGAGTTCCTTGCGGCGCACCGCCCCGGGCTGCTGCCCACCACGCCCGTGCTGCCCGGCGGCGTACGAACCGCGCCGGACCGCTTCCCGCACGGCACCACCGTGCTCGCCCTCGTCCACCGCGACGGCGTCCTGATCGCCGGCGACCGCCGGGCCACCATGGGCAACCTGATCGCCCAGCGCGACCTGGAAAAGGTGCACCCCGCCGACGACTTCACGGCCGTCGCCTTCGCCGGCACCGTCGGCCTCGCCGTCGACATGGTGCGGCTCTTCCAGGTCGAGCTGACGCACTTCGAGAAGGTCGAGGGCACACCGATGACCCTGGCCGGCAAGGCGACCCGGCTCGCGACCATGATCCGGCAGAACCTCGCCCAGGCCATGCAGGGCCTCGCCGTCGTCCCGCTGCTCGCCGGGTACGACACCACCGCGCCCGGGGGCGGACGCGGCCGCATCTTCGGCTTCGACGCGGCCGGGGGTCTGTACGAGAAGCACGACTTCTACGCCGAGGGCTCCGGTTCCCCCTACGCCCGGGGCGCCCTGAAGAAGCTGTACCGGCCCGGCCTCACCCGGCGCGAGGCCGCCCTCGCCGCGCTCCAGGCGCTGTACGACGCGGCGGACGACGACTCGGCCACCGGCGGCCCCGACCTGAACCGCCGTATCTTTCCCGTCCTCTGCGTCATCACCGAGGACGGCTTCGAGCGGCTGCCTGAGACGGAGACCGAGGAACTCAGCCGCGAGATGGTCGAGCGGCGCACCGCCCGTCCGGACGGCCCGCACGCCGCGCCCTGACCCCGCGCCGGGTGCTCGGGACGCGTCACCGTCCACTTCTGGGTGGTCAAGGTCCAGTGCAGGACGGTCGCGAGGCCGCGGCCGCTCCGCTGAGCGAGAAGGCCGGCCCGGGCCTGACCTCGGAGTCATCCTCGGCCCGGTGGTCTTCCCGATCGCGGCCCGCCCGGACGTCACCGAGGAGCGGCCGGCCGAACCGGCCTTCCGAGGGCGGTCATCCGGCCGGCAGGGTGACCATGAACCGCGCGCCGGGTCCGTGCCCGGGGTCGTGGGACACATCGCCGCCGGCGGTGCGGGCCAGGCGCCGTGCGAGCGGCAGCCCGAGGCCCGCCCCGCCGTGCCCGTCGCTTGGCTCGGCCCGCCTGCCGGGCTCGAAGAGCTGGTCCTGGAAGGCTCCGGGCACGCCCGGTCCGTCGTCCGTGACCTCGACCCGCACGCCGCCGGCCGTCCGGCACGCGGCGAGTGTGACCGTCGTCCTGGCGTAGCGCACCGCGTTGGCCAGCAACGGGCTGACGATCCGTTCGAGGAGCGCCGGCTGGACTCCGGCCGTGAGTGGCCCGGGACCGCCCCCGACGACGATCCGCACCGCGTCCGGGGTGTCCATGGAAGCGGACAGGCGCCCGAGTACCACCGGCACGTCGGCGGTGCCGGGCGCCGTCGGCACACCGGCGCGGGCCTCGTCCAGCAGGGTGTCGCAGATGGCGCGCATCGACTGCGCGGCCTCGGCCATGACCTCGTGGGAGGCCAGGGTCTCGGCGTCGGAGCGGGGACGGGAGCCCCACCAGTCCAGTTCGGCCATGATCCGGCTCAGCGGGGTGCGTAGTTCGTGCGACAGCTCGCCGGTCAGCTGCCGCTCATGCCGCAGCACCGCCCGGATCCGGTCCAGCAGGGAGTCCAACGAGTCGCCCAGCGCCGCCAGTTCGGCCGGCCGGCCGCGGCCCGCGAAGCGCTCCTCGGAGCCCACGGCACTCCACTGGGTCGCCTGGTCCGTCATCGTGCGCACCGGCCGCAGCGCCCGGCCCACCGCCAGCCGGGTCAGCGCATAGGTGCAGGCGAGCATCACGGCGTCCAGCGCGAACGAGCCCAGCAGCAGCGTTTCGGCCGAACTCCGGTACGGCTCGAGGTCCAGCGCCGTGACCACGGTGGCCCGCGCCGCCGCACCGGGCACCGGCCGCGCGCACAGCCGTATCGCGTCGGGCCCGTGCACCGTGGCACAGCCGCGCCGGCCGCGAGCGGCCAGGGCCTCGGCGGCCCGGGTGAGCGTGCCGGCACCGGACGGCGGCCGTTCCAGCAGCCTGCCGCGGGTGTAGATCCACGCGTTGGTGTCCAGGAGCCGGTCGCCGGAGGTCTCCAGCACCCGCAGACGGCCGTGACGTGTGTCGACCGTCGTCGCGACGGCGGCCGCGCGGGTGCGCAGCTCGTCGTCCGCCTCCCGCTGGAGACGGTGGCGGACCACGGTGTTGAACGCGACGGTGAGGATCACCATCAGCAGCGCGGCGGTGGTCAGCGCGACGAGGGACAGCCGGCCGCGCAGGGTGCGGGGTGCGAGCCGGGCCAGGAACGATCGCGTACGGGCGAGCCACGGCCCCTCGGCGCCGGCCGACGGTCGCGGGAGGGTGCGAGACGGGCGCAAGCGGTCCAGAAGCCGTCGGGCCGCGGGCGGAGCCGATCGCGTGCGGCGGAGAAGGGTCATGTCAGGCGGTGCCCGATCCCGCGGGCGGTGGCGATGGTCCGCTCGCTGCCCGCGGTGCGCAGCTTGCGACGCAGCCGGGTCAGGTACTGGTCCAGGGTGTTGTCGCTGACCTGCGCCCCCTCCGGCCAGCCAGCGCGCAGCAGATCGCGGCGGCGCACCAGCTCCCCGCCGGCCGCGGTGAGCGCCGCCAGCAGCCGGAACTCCGTCGGGGTGAGGTCGACGCGCCTGCCCTGCACGGTGGCGCTGTGCCGGACGGCGTCCAGCACCAGCCCGCCCGCGGCGGCGGACGCGGCCGGCGGCGCCGCCCGGCGCAGGGCGGCGCGCAGCCGGGCGGCCAGCTCGGCGAGGTGGAACGGCTTGGGCAGATAGTCGTCACCGCCCGCCGAGAAGCCCGACAGCCGGTCCGTGATGCCCTGCCGCGCGGTCAGGAAGACGACCGGGGCGAGGAAGCCGTTGGCGCGCATGGCCTGGCAGACGTCCCGGCCGTCGGCGTCGGGCAGGCCGACGTCCAGTACGACGGCGGACACGTCCGGCCTCGCCAGCCGCAGCGCGGTGGCGCCGTTCCCGGCGCAGACCGTGTCGAAGTCCTCGTCGTGCAGACCGCGGCGCAGCACGTCACGCAGGGCGTGATCGTCCTCGACGATGAGGATCCTGGGACGCATGTCTCTCCACCGGCCCGCCGGCCGAATCGCTGGGATGGGACGTGCCCGGCTCGGGGGCACGGGGGACGTGTCGCTCGGGCAGCCACCGGGCCGCCGCGCTGACGGAGGCACCGAGCCAGCCGGCGGCGAACAGCCAGCCGCCGATCACATCGGTGAACCAGTGCACGCCCAGGAAGACGCGCGTCATCCCGACCCCCGCCCCCCACAGGACCACCACTGCGCACAGCGCGGTCCGGCCCCGTGGGCCACGCAGGCACAGGGCCAGCACGAGCAGCCCCGCCGTCAGCGCGGCCGTGGTGGTGTGGCCGGAGGGGAACGACCAGCCCGAGGCGTGCGTCTGCCAGTCGTGCTGCGGCGGCCGGGTCCTGCGGACCAGGTCCATGACGCCGTAGCGCACGGCCTGGCCCGCGCCCAGGCAGAGGACGCCGAGCGGCACGGTCACCATGCGCTGCCGTGCGGTGCGCCCCGCGATCACCCCGGCCAGGACCGCCAGCACGTACGGGACGACGCCCGTCCCTGTCGCGGTCAGCGCGCGCGCCGCCGCCACCGCCACCGGCGTCCGGTGCCCGACCGACCAGGACAGCAGGCCCTGGTCCAGGTACAGGGGGCCGCCCTGATCGCTGATCACCACCGCGGCCAGCACCGCGAACGCCAGCCAGGCGCCCAGCGCCACGGTGCCCGCCGGCTCCGCGCTGTTCGCGGGTTTCATCCGGCTCCCGCCGCCAGCAGCGGGCGCAGCCACGTCTCCGCGAGCCGCCCGGCCAGGCCCGTCGGCCACCGCCGCAGGATCTTCATCGCGATGAAGGCGGCCGACCCGCCGAGCGCCGCACCCGCGACGACGTCGTGCGGATAGTGCACCCCGACCCATACCCGGGAGGCCGCCATGGCGAGCGCGCACACGGACGCGACGACGCCCAGTCGCCGGGAGACGAAGAACAGGGCGACGGCCGCGGCGCAGGCGACCGCGGTGTGGTTGCTCGGGAAGGACCAGTCGCCCCGCGCGGGACACGCCTCCAGCGTGCGGAAGACCAGGTGCCGGCACGGCCGGTCCTCCGCCACCAGCGGCTTCACGGCGCTGTTCACGGCGAACGCCACGACCACCGCCACCGGCACGGTCAGCGCCGTCATCGCCGCGACCGCTCCGTTCCGGCGGGCCCGCCACCAGCCCACGACCATGAGCAGCGCGAACACGGCCAGTCCGTAGGCCGACCACACGGCGATGGCGTCGTCCAGCCAGCCGGGGGAGCGGTGGGCAAGGTCCACCACGTCCGTGTAGAGCGGCCCGTCGACCGACGAGCCCGACAGGCCGAGCATCATCCGCGGGCCTCCTTGGCGGCCCTGCGGGAGCGCAGCACCTCGGCGGCGAGCGGGAGCAGGGAGACGAGGACGATGAGCGCGATCACCGGCAGCAGGTACTTGTCGACGTTCGGGATCGAGGAGCCGAGCGCGTACCCGGCGAGGGTGAGCCCGAGGCTCCACACGAGCCCGCCCACCACCTGCCAGAGGGTGAAGGTCCGGGCGGGGACGCCGAGCGCGCCCGCCATCGGGTTCAGCACCGTGCGCACCACCGGGACGAAGCGGGCCAGCACGATCGCCTTCGCGTGGCCGTACCGCTCCAGCAGTTCCTCGGCGCGTTGTGCGCCCTCGCGCAGCTTCGCCGAGCGGGTACGGGCCAGCAGCGCGCCGCCCGCCTTCCGGCCGAGCAGGAATCCGCACTGCGAGCCGGCCAGGGCGCCGACGGCCGCCGCGACGAGGAGCGGCCCGAGTGACAGGTGGATCCCGCGGTCGGACGCGCCCGTGCACAGCAGCCCCGCCGTGAACAGCAGGGAGTCCCCGGGCAGGAAGAACCCGATCAGCAGGCCCGTCTCGGCGAAGAGCACCACGCCCACGCCGAGCACGCCGAACGCGGCGAGCAGGGAGTGGGCGTCGAGCACGTTGACCGCGAGCTGCGACGCCAGGTGGGGGGAGGCGGCCATCGCCGTACGCCCTTTCCATCGACTTCCTCGACAAGATCCGACTACACATTTGTAGACGGTCTACCGACCTGTAGACGAACGGAGAGGGGCGAACGTTCCCGGCCTTTACCCTCCCATTGCCGCTTTATGACCGACTGACCACATGGCCATGGTCATGATGGTCCGCGAAGGTAAGGTATGCCTTCGCTAAGTAAGTGGGAGGGCCGCAGGTCATGTGGGACGACGCGTTTCCGAGTTTCCTGATCGGACTGAGGGAGGGACTCGAAGCCGGACTCATCGTCTCCATCCTGGTCGCCACCCTGGTCCGGGCCGAGGCGCGCTCGCGGCTGCCCCAGGTCTGGACCGGCGTGCTCGCCGCCGTCGCCGTGGCGATGAGCTTCGGCGCGGTGCTCACCTTCACCGCCGCGTCCATGCCGCAGACCGCCCAGGAGGCCTTCGGCGGCACCCTCAGTGTGATCGCCGTCGCGTTCGTCACCGCCATGGTGTTCTGGATGCGCCGCTCGGCCCGCAACCTCTCCGGCGAGCTGAAGCAGAAGGTGACCGGCGCCCTCGCCATGGGCTCCGGTGTGCTGGTCCTGACCTCCTTCCTCGCGGTCGGCCGTGAGGGCCTGGAGACCGCCCTGTTCCTGTGGACCACCGCCCAGGCGGCGGGCGAGTCGGCCGGACCGCTGACCGGCGCCGGGATCGGCCTGGTCCTCGCGGCCCTCCTGTGCTGGGGCCTGTACCGCCGGGTCCTGAAGATCAACCTGACCAAGTTCTTCACCGCCACCGGCGCCGTCCTGATCGTCATCGCGGCCGGTGTCCTCGGCTACGGGCTGCGCGACCTCCAGGAGGGCGGAGTGCTGCCCGGCAGGACCGCCTACGCGATCGACCTCGCGAGCAGCGTCGACGCGGGCTCCTGGTACAGCACCCTGATCCAGGGGGTCTTCAACCTCACCCCGACCATGACCTGGCTCCAGGTGGTGGCCTACGCCGGCTACCTGGCGGTCGTGATGACCCTGTTCGTGCGCGGCGTGCGGGCCACGGGCCCGAAACCCGCCGCGGAGCGCCCCGCGCGCGAGCCGAAGGCCGGCCGGCCCGAGCGGCGCCGACCGGTCTGGGTGGTGCCCGCCGCCGTGGTCGCCGTACCCGCCGTGATCGCCGGACTCGTCGTGGCCCTCTCCCGGCCCAAGCCCGCCGACGGCCAGACCGTCGCCGTCTCCGAGACCGAGTGCGGCAAGGGCTTCACCGCGCCCAAGCCCGGCCGGCAGACCTTCCAGATGCAGAACACCGGCAACAAGGCCTCCGAGGTGTACCTCATCGACCCGTCGACCAGCGCGGTCTACGGCGAGATCGAGGGCCTCGCCCCCGGCACCACCCGTGACCTCGTCGCCACCGTCGCCGGCGGCACCTACGCCTGGCGCTGCGTCCCCACCGGCGGCAAGGCCGTCACCTCCAAGGCGGTGCGGGTCAGCGGCGGCGGTGCGGCCAAGCCCGTCGTCCCCGTCTCCGCACAGGACCTCGCCGCGCCCCTGAGGCAGTACAAGGCGTACGTCGAGCAGGGGCTGGACACCCTCGTCGGCCAGACCCGCACGCTCGAGGGCGACATCGAGCACGGCCACCTCGACAAGGCCCGCACGGACTGGCTCACCGCCCACCGCACCTACGCCTCGCTCGGCGCCGCCTACGGCACCTTCGAGGACTACGACAAGAAGATCGACGGCCGGGCCGACGGACTGCCGCACGGCGAGCAGGACAAGGACTTCACCGGCTTCCTCCGCGTCGAGTACGGCCTGTGGCACGGCCAGTCCGCCAAGGACCTGACCGCCCCCGCCCGGCAGCTCGCCACCGACGCCGCGGGCCTGCGGGGAGCCTTCCCGGCGCAGGACTTCGACCCCGGCGACCTGCCGCTGCGCGCCCACGAGATCCTGGAGAACACCCTCCAGTTCGAGCTGACCGGCGACACCGACGAGGGCAGCGGCACGAACCTGGCGACCGCCGACGCCAACCTCGCCGGCACCCGCGAGCTGCTCACCGTCCTCAAGCCGCTGCTCGGCACCCGCGCGCCCGAGCTGCTCCCGACGGTCGACGCGGACATCGCCCGCCTGCAGAAGCTCCTGGACGCCGCCCACCACGGCACCGCTTGGACCCCCGTCGACAAGCTCGCCGCAGCCGACAAGCAGCGCCTGGACGGCGCCACCGGGCAGCTGCTGGAGGACCTCGCCCCGATCCCGGACCTGCTCGAGATCCGGAAGTCCGCCTGATGACCACCGCGCACCCGCACCCCGAAGGGAACCCACCGATGCTGACCGCCGACACGCCGACCTGCCCCGTCGGCCCCGCCCGCCGCTCCTTCGTGCGGACCGCGCTGGGTGCCGGTGCCGCCGGAGCGGTCCTGGCCGGCGGCGGCTTCGCCCTCGGCGAGAGCGGCGGCACCGCGCAGGCCCAGCCGGCGAACGCCGACGGCGCCGCGAGGGTCCCCTTCCACGGCGCCCACCAGGCCGGCATCGTCACCCCGGCACCGGCCGCCGCCACCTTCGTCTCCCTGGACGTCATCGCCGACGACCGCAAGGGCCTGACCGACCTGCTGAAGACCGTCACCGAGCGGGCCCGCTTCCTCACCTCCGGCGGCACCCCCGTCGACCTCGGCGTCGGCGCGCCGCCCTCCGACAACGGCATCCTGGGCCCCGAGGTCCCCTCGGACGGCCTCACCGTCACCGTCGGCGTGGGCGCCTCCCTCTTCGACGACCGCTACGGCCTCGCCAAGGCCAGGCCGGCCAGGCTGACCCCGATGCGGACCTTCCCCAACGACAACCTGAACGCGGCCGAGTGCCACGGCGACCTGTCACTGCAGATCTGCGCCCAGAGCCAGGACACCGTGCTGCACGCGCTGCGCGACATAGCCCGGCACACCCGCGGCGCGATGCAGATCAAGTGGCGCATCGACGGCTTCCAGAACGCCCCGCGTCCCAGCGGCGCCCAGCGCAACCTGCTCGGCTTCAAGGACGGCATCGCCAACCCGGACGTCACCTCCGCGCGCGAGACAGGCAAGCTGATCTGGGTCGGCGACGGCCAGGGCGAGCCGGCCTGGACCGCGGGCGGCAGCTACCAGGTGATCCGGATCATCCGGATGCTGGTGGAGTTCTGGGACCGCGTCTCCCTCACCGAGCAGGAGAAGATGTTCGGCCGCCGCAAGGACACCGGCGCGCCCCTCGACGGCGCCAAGGAGACCGACATCCCCCACTACGCCAAGGACCCGCACGGCACCGCGATCCCGCTCGACGCCCACATCCGCCTGGCCAACCCGCGCACGGCCTCGACCGACAGCTCCCGCATCCTGCGCCGCGGCTACAACTACGACCGCGGCGTGGACAGCGTCGGCAACCTCGACATGGGCCTGGTGTTCTGCTGCTACAACCAGGACGTCCAGCGCCAGTTCGAGGCGGTCCAGACCCGGCTGATCGACGAGCCCCTGGTGGACTACATCTCCCCGACGGGCGGCGGCTACTTCTTCGCCCTGCCCGGCGTCCGGGACGCCAGGGACTGGCTGGGCCGGGGCATGCTCTCCGCCTGACGGCACCCGGCCGACCCGGGCCACCGCGGCAGGTCTTTCCCTTCTCATGGGAAAGGCCTGCCGCTGCCTTTACCGACCCACTACTGCACACGTATTGCAGGTACGATTTGATGGCACAAGGCTGTGCTGTGCAGCCGTACCCCGCACGACCGAAGGACGACCCTGCCGATGACGGCCGCCCCTGGTTCCGCACCGTCCCTCCCCGCCCGGGCCGACGCCAAGCGCTCGGCCTGGCGCCGGATACGAGGCTCCATGACCCGACAGGAGTGGACCAGGGTCGGTGGCATGGCCGCCTTCGTGCTTGCGCTGCACGTCATCGGCTGGGGAACGCTGGTCGGCATCATCGCGCCGCAGCACTTCAGTGTCGGCAAGGAGTCGTTCGGCATCGGCATCGGCGTGACGGCGTACACACTCGGCATGCGGCACGCCTTCGACGCGGACCACATCGCGGCGATCGACAACACCACCCGCAAGCTGATGGGTGAGGGGCAGCGGCCGCTGTCGGTCGGCTTCTGGTTCTCCCTCGGCCACTCAAGCATCGTCTTCGGTCTCTCCCTGCTGCTCTCGCTCGGCATGAAGACCCTGGCCGGTCCGGTCCGCGACGACAACTCGCACCTGCACCAGGTCACCGGCCTCATCGGTACGACGGTCTCCGGCACGTTCCTCTACCTCATCGCCGGCATCAACCTCGTCATCCTGGCGGGTATCTGGAAGGTCTTCCGGCAGATGCGCTCCGGCGCCTACGACGAGGCCGCCCTGGAGACGCAGCTGAACAACCGCGGCTTCATGAACCGCCTGCTCGGCCGGGTCACCGGCTCCATCAGCAAGCCGTGGCAGATGTACCCGCTGGGTCTGCTGTTCGGTCTCGGCTTCGACACCGCGACGGAGATCGCCCTGCTGGTCCTCGCCGGCTCCGGCGCCGCCTCCGGCCTGCCCTGGTACGCCATCCTGTGCCTGCCGGTGCTCTTCGCCGCCGGCATGTCGCTGCTGGACACCATCGACGGCTCGTTCATGAACTTCGCCTACGAGTGGGCGTTCTCCAAGCCGGTCCGCAAGGTCTACTACAACCTCACCATCACCGGCCTGTCCGTGGCCGTCGCCCTGATCATCGGCACGGTGGAACTCCTCGGCCTCCTCGCCGACAAGCTCGACCTGCACGGCGGCTTCTGGGACTGGGTCTCCGGCCTCGACCTCAACACCGTCGGCTTCGTCATCGTCGGCCTCTTCTTCGCCACCTGGGCCGTCGCCCTGGTGGTGTGGAAGGCGGGCCGCATCGAGGAGAAGTGGACGCAGGGCCTGGCCCCGGCGGAGCAGTCGGGATCCTGACCGGGGGTTAGCCGCCCGCTTCCGGGAAACGCGGACCAGGACCGCCCGCGAGCCCAGAGGGAGGCGACCATGAGCGACCCGCAGTCCGAGCAGACCCCGATGGCGGACGACGCCTACCAGCCCACCGGAAGCAACGAGGAGCAGGAGGACGCCGGTCCCCTGGACCTCCAGGACGCGGTCGACGAGCGCACCTACGACGACATCCTCGACGAGGGCTACTCCCCGCCCGAACGCCCCCTGGGTGTCGGCAAACACGGCGTCACCGCCGCCGAACAGCGCGAGGGGGAGACCCTGGACGAACGGCTCGTCCAGGAAGTCCCCGACGCGCAGCCGACGGCCGGCGACGAGATCGGCGACCTGCCGGGCGGTGAGGGCGAGCCGGTGGACCCTGAGGCGGGCGGGTCCCGGGCCGGCCGCCTGGTCGCCCCCGACGAGGGCGCCCACCCCGACACGGTCAAGGAGGAGGTCGCAAGGGACGTCGGCATCGACGGGGGAGCGGCGGCCGCGGAAGAGGCCGCGGTCCACGTGGTGGAGGAAGACGCCTGAGCTCTCGAGCCGAGGGCCCTGGTCCCACCTGAGGGGGCGTGGGGCGCGGGGAATTGCGCGAGCAACCGCCGACGACCCGCACCCGGTGTCGACGAGCACCCGACACGGCGCTAATCCAGCCGGTCGATCTGGCGAAGGCGATTCGTCGCGTCCAGCGCAGCGACCTTGTAGGACTCGGCCAGCGTCGGGTAGTTGAACACCGCGTTGACCAGGTAGTCCACCGTCCCCCCGCACCCCATCACGGACTGCCCGATGTGGATCAACTCCGTCGCGCCCGAGCCGAAGCAGTGCACCCCGAGCAGCGTCCGGTCCCGGCTCGAGACGAGCAGCTTCAACATGCCGTGCGAGTCCCCGATGATCTGCCCGCGGGCCAGCTCCCGGTAGCGGGCCACGCCCACCTCGAACGGCACCCGGTCCTCGGTCAGCTGGTCCTCGGTCCGGCCGACGAAGCTGATCTCCGGGATGGTGTAGATACCGATGGGCTGCAGCTGGTGCATCCGCCCGACCGGCTCCCCGCACGCGTGGTACGCGGCGGCGCGTCCCTGCTCCATCGAGGTCGCCGCGAGTGCCGGGAAGCCGATGACGTCACCGACCGCGTAGATGTGCGGCACCTCGGTGCGGTAGTTCTCGTCCACCTTGATCCGGCCCCGCGCGTCCGCCGCCAGGCCGGCTCTGCCCAGGTCGAGTTCGTCGGTGAGACCCTGCCGGCCGGCCGAGTACATCACCGTGTCCGCGGGGATCTTCTTGCCGCTCTCCAGCACGGTGAGCGTGCCCCGGGGATGGCGTTCGACGGCGGCGACGGTCTCGCCGAACCGGAAGGTGACGGCCAGGTCCCGCAGGTGGTACTTGAGCGACTCCACGATCTCCACGTCGCACAGGTCCAGCATCCCGGGGCGCCTCTCCACCACGGTCACCTTGCTGCCCAGCGCGGCGAACATGGAGGCGTACTCCATGCCGATCACGCCGGCCCCCACGATCACCATGGACCGCGGCACCCGCTCCAGCGAGAGCACGTTGTCCGAGTCCATGATCGTCCGCCCGTCGAACTCGACCGTGTCCGGGCGGGCCGGCCGGGTGCCGGTGGCGATGACGATGTGCCCCGCGCTCAGACGCCGTTCCCGTCCGGAGAGCTCGGACAGCGCCACGGTGTGCGGATCGGCGAAGCGGGCCGTACCGGAGTACACGGTCACGTGGTTGCGGGCGAGCTGGCTGCGGACGACGTCCACCTCGCGGCCGACCACGTGCTGGGTGCGCGCGGTCAGGTCGGCGACGGTGATCTCGTCCTTCAGCCGGTAGCTCTGCCCGTACAGGTCGCGCTGGGTGAGACCCGTCAGGTACAGCACGGCCTCGCGCAGGGTCTTGGAAGGGATGGTTCCGGTATGCAGGGAGACCCCGCCGAGCATGTCGGGGCGGTCGACGACGGCGACCCGGCGGCCCAGCTTGGCCGCGGCGATGGCGGCCTTCTGACCGCCGGGTCCGGATCCGATGACGAGCATGTCGAAGTCGAAGTCGGGCACCCTCGGGAGTCTGTCAGTCCTCCGGCCCGCTCCGGAAGGGATCGCCGAGGCGAAATCCCCCGAACCGCACGGGAATTGCGGCCCCCGCCCGCTCTCCTCGGCCACCCGCAAGCACGGCATGCCCCTCGCCGCGCGCCCCGAGGGTGCCGCCGGGTTTCCCGGGGTGGTGCGGCCGGGACCGGTGAGGCACTCGACGCCGCCCCGGAGGGGAACCGATGGGGTTGGCCCGCGGCGCTGGGCGAGCACGCGGTGGGCGAGCGGGTGAGCGACGCCGACGGACATGTGCAGCCGCTGGAGCTGTGCTGGAACCGGGGCGGGTACGGCAACGACGCGGTGCGTTGGGTGCCGGTCGTTCACGCCCCGCGGCGGAGCTGCACCTCACACCCGGGCCCGCGCCCCTTCAGGCCGGCCCGCCCCACCCCCGTTGGCGACTGGAGTCCCCTGCTTCCCCGGACCGCCCTACGGCAGCAGCCTCTCGATGGCTGTCGGGCCCTCCTTCTCCATCTTGCGGCGTGCCCAGTCGAGGTTCTGCGGGGTGACGTCCCTGCCCGCCGCCATCACCAGGTCCTCCGGGGTGACATCCCTGGAGGGAGCCGAGTGGAGCAGGGCGTCCGGGGTGCAGTGGTCGTCGGACGACCGGGATTCGTCGGGTGTGGTTTTCGACATGATGCCTCCTCCTCGGTCCGGATGACCGCATCCGTGCCGGTGCCGCCGAACGGGGCACACTCTCACCATTCCCCGCAGCGCCTTCCCACGCCACCGGAGGGCACTCGCTCCTAAGCTGGAAATATCTCGCACCGCTCACCGGGAGGCCGCCGATGGCCGAGACCCCGTTTCCCGAGGACATCCGCTCGAGCTCCAGCCCCCGCTATCTGCCGATCGCGGAGCACGGACTCATCGGAGACCTGCGCAGTGTCGCCCTGGTGGGCACGAACGGCACCATCGACTGGTACTGCTGTCCGTCCTTCGACGCCCCCAGCGTCTTCGCGGCCATCCTCGACTCCGAGCGCGGCGGCTGCTTCGAGCTGGCCGCCGCCGTACGCGCGCGTACCAAGCAGTTCTACTTCCCCGACACCAACGTACTGATCACCCGGTTCTTCACCGAGGACGGCGTCGGCGAGGTGCAGGACTTCATGCCCGTCACCTCGGACGGCGTGGGCGAGGCCGGCCGGCACCGGCTGATCCGCCGCGTGGTGTGCGTCCGCGGCACCGTCCCGTTCCGGGTGCTGGTGGCCCCGCGCTTCGGCTACGGCGCCGTGCCGCACACCCTGCGCACCGTCGACGGCGTCGTCGTCTTCGACTCCGCCGAGCAGTGCCTGGCGCTGACGTCCACGGTCGACCTGGAGTGCGACGCCCGGGACGCGCGCGCCGACTTCAAGCTCGGGGAGGGCGAGACCGCCGTGTTCGCCCTCGACCAGCTCTGCGGCGCGGTGGCACCCCGCGGCTGCGCTCGTGCCGAGGCCGAGCACGAGTTCAACGCCACGGTCACCTACTGGCGGCGCTGGCTGCACCAGTCGCGCTACCGGGGCCGCTGGCGCGAGATGGTGCACCGCTCCGCGCTCACCCTGAAACTGCTCACCTACGCCCCCACCGGCGCCATCGTCGCCGCCCCCACCACCAGCCTGCCCGAGCAGCTCGGCGGCGAGCGCAACTGGGACTACCGCTATGTGTGGGTGCGCGACGCCGCCTTCGCCGTCTACGCGCTGCTGCGGCTCGGTTTCCCCGGCGAGGCCGATGCCTTCATGCGCTTCCTCACCACCCATGTCAGCCCCTGCGACCCCGCCGAAGGCGGCGCGCCGCTGCAGATCATGTACGGCATCGACGGCCGCACCGAGCTGCCCGAACGAGTGCTGCCGCACCTGGAGGGCCACCAGGGCTCCGCCCCGGTCCGCGTCGGCAACGCCGCCGCGGGGCAGCTCCAGCTGGACATCTACGGCGCCCTGATCGACTCGATCTACCTGTACGACAAGTGGGCCCAGCCGATCTCCAGCGGTCAGTGGGACGATGTGTGCCAGCTGGTCGACTGGGTGTGCGACCACTGGGACCAGCCCGACGAGGGTGTGTGGGAGACCCGCGGCGGCCGCCGGAACTTCACCTACTCACGGCTGATGTGCTGGGTCGCCATCGAGCGGGCCATCCGGCTCGCCCGCCGGCGCGGGCTGCCCGCCGACCTGCTCCGCTGGAGCCAGGCCCGCGACACGATCTACCGGTGGATCATGGACCGCGGCTGGTCCGAACGGCGTGGCGCCTTCGTGCAGTACGAGGGTGGCGACGTCCTGGACGCCTCGCTGCTGATGATGCCGCTCGGCAAGTTCGTCGCCCCCACCGACCCCAAGTGGCTGTCCACCCTGGACGCCCTCACCGAGGACCTGGTCTCCGACTCGCTCGTCTACCGCTACGACCCGCAGTCCAGCCCCGACGGGCTGCGCGGCGACGAGGGCACCTTCTCCATCTGCTCGTTCTGGTACGTCGAGGCTCTGGTGCGGGCCGGCCGGCTCGACGAGGCCCGGCTGGCCTTCGAGAAGATGCTCACCTACGCCAACCACCTCGGCCTGTACGCGGAGGAGATCGGCCGCACCGGCGAGCAACAGGGCAACTTCCCGCAGGCGTTCACCCATCTCGCCCTGATCAGCGCCGCCTTCAACCTCGACCGCGCCCTCGGCTGACCGAGAGGGCTGTGTGTGCGCAGGCCGCACGGGTACCCGGGAGTCTCCGCAAGGAGAACGACGCAGGGTCGACAGAAGGAGGAGACCCCGTATGACCAGCACCAGCGAGACCGGTGGCGTCACCGGGACGCGCGACAAGAACTACGACCTGATCTGGTACGTCGAGGCGTGCCTGGACAACGCCCTGCGCCTGGAGACGTACATCCAGGACGCCGAACGCGACCACGACAACGCGCTCGTGGACCTCTTCCACAAGGCCCAGGCCGACAGCCGCAAGGGCGCGGAGATGGGGAAGCAGCTGCTGCGCGAGCGGCTGAGCGCCTGACCGCCTCCTCCGCTCGGGCGAACCGGTGAACCGGGACAGGCCCGGCGGACCGCGGTCGCGGCCGGTCGGCATGCAGCCAGGTGCCCTGAACGGCACCGGCGAGCTTGGCGAACGCCGCGCCGGGGTCCGCCGGGCCTTCGCCGTGTCTCGTCGTGCCCGGGAGCGGCGACCGGCCGCCGCGGCGGACCAGGTGCGTCACAGGAACCCGGGGACTTCCAGGTCTTGAGGAGCTCGGGGGACTCCTGCCGACGGCAGTGGCTGCTCCGCCCAGATGACCTTGCCCTGGGGGGTGTAGCGGGTGCCCCAGCGCTCGGCGAGCTGCGCCACCAGGAACAGGCCCCGGCCGCCCTCGTCGGTGGTCGCCGCGTACCGCAGATGCGGCGAGGTCGTGCTGCTGTCCGAGACCTCGCAGATCAGCGTGCGGTCGCGCAGCAACCGTACGCCGATCGGGCCGCGGCCGTGCCGGATGGCGTTGGTGACGAGCTCGCTCAGGATCAGCTCCGTCGTGAACGTCAGCTCGTCGAGGTCCCACTCGGCGAGGCGCCGGGTCACGGCGGAACGCACCTCCGACACCGCCGCCGGGTCGGTCGGCACCTGCCACTCGGCGACCCGGCCGGGGCCCAGCACCCTCGTGCGGGCGACGATCAGCGCGACGTCGTCGTTGGGCCGGGCCGGCAGCCGGTCCAGGACCGCGCGGCAGGTCTCTTCCGGCGAGGCGTCCGGGGTGCCGCGCAGGGCGTCGCGCAGCAGGTCGAGACCGACGTCGATGTCCCGCTCGCGGTCCTCCACCAGCCCGTCGGTGTAGAGCACCAGCCGGCTGCCCTCAGCCAGCTCCAGCTCGGCCGTCTCGAACGGCAGCCCGCCGAGCCCCAGCGGCGGTCCCGCGGGCACCTCCGGGAACTCGACCCGGCCGTCGGGGTGCACCAGCGCGGGCGGCGGATGGCCGGCCCGGGCCATGGCGCACCGCCGCTGGACCGGGTCGTACACCGCGTACAGGCAGGTCGCGCCGGTGATCGCCGCGGAGCCGTCCGCGGCGGTCTCGTCCTGGTCGAGCCGGCTCACCAGCTCGTCCAGCAGGCCGAGGAGTTCGTCCGGCGGCAGGTCGAGCGCGGAGAAGTTGTGCACCGCCGTGCGCAGCCGGCCCATGGTGGCCGCCGCGTGCAGCCCGTGCCCCACGACGTCGCCCACCACCAGTGCCACCCGGGCACCGGACAGCGGCAGGACGTCGAACCAGTCGCCGCCCACCCCCGACTGCGCCGGCAGATAGCGGTAGGCGATCTCCAGGGCGCCCTGCTCGGGCAGCGAGCGCGGCAGCAGACTGCGCTGCAGGGTGACCGCCATACTGTGCTCGCGCGTGTACCGGCGGGCGTTGTCGATGGACACCGCCGCCCGGGCGACCAGCTCGTCGGCGAGGGCCAGCTCCTCGTCGTCGAAGGGCTGCGGCTTCTCCGAACGCCAGAAGTTCGCCACACCCAGCACCAGGCTGCCCGCCCTCAGCGGCACGGTGATCAGCGAGTGGACGCCGTACGCCAGGACCTGACCGGTGCGCTCCGGGTTCTGCGCGCGCCAGCCGGGCGCCTCGCGCAGCCGGGGCACGAGCACCGACTGCCCGGTGGTCAGGCTGCGTGCCTGCGGCGAGGTGGCCACCCACCGGATCCGCTCGCCGACCGGGTACAGCGGGGCGTCCTTGCGGATGCCGGCGGAAGCCGCGCGGCGCAGCGCGGTCCCCGGCTTCGGCTCCTCGCCGTGCAGCACCGCGTCGAACAGGTCCACGGTCGTGAAGTCCGCGAACCGGGGTACCGCCAGCTGGGCCAGCTCCTCCGCGGTACGGCCCACGTCCAGGCTGGTGCCGATGCCCACCCCGGCGTCGTACAGCATGTTCAGCCGCTCGCGCGCCACCTCCGCACGGCCGGACAGCGCGCGCAGCTCGGTGGAGTCGCGCAGCGTGGTGACACTGCCGGCCGGGCCGCCGCGCACATCGGTGGGGCGCTGGTTGATAGCCAGCAGCCGGTCCTTGACCAGGTGCACCTCGTCCGTCGCCACCCGGCCCGAGGCGAGCAGCGTCGCCGTCTCGTCGTCCAGGCCCAGCTCCAGCACGCTGCGCCGCTCGGCGTCATCGGGCAGGTCCAGCAGCCGGTGCGCCTCGTCGTTGGCGAGCAGCAGCCGGCCGTCGTCGCCGACGATCAGCACACCCTCCCGCACCGCGTGCAGCACCGCGTCGTGGTGCTCGTACATCCGGGTCATCTCGTACGGTCCCAGGCCGTGCGTCTGGCGCAGCAGCCGTCTGCCGACCAGGGCCGTGCCGCCGAGGGCCAGCGCGAGCGCCGCCGCTGCCGCCGCGAGGAGCAGCGGCAGCGTCTGGTCGGCGGCCCCGCCCACGTGAGCCGTGGTGATCCCGGCCGACACCAGACCCACCACCTTGCCCGCGGAGTCCTTCACCGGCACCACGACCTGCACCAGCGGGCCGATCGTGCCCTTGACGTGCTCGGTGACCGTACCTCCGGCCACCGCCGGGCCGATCGTGCCGACGAACTTCTTGCCGATGCGAGCGGGGTTGGGGTGTGTGTAGCGGATGCCGTCGGTGTTCATCACCACGACGAAGTCCACGCCGGTCGCCTTGCGGACGGCCTCCGCACGGGGCTGCAGCACGGCGGTGGGATCCGGGCCGCGCAGCGCCGCGGCCGTGCCGGGCGCGTGCGCGAAGGTCTCGGCGACGGCGAGGGAGCGGTTCTGTGCCTCGCGGTCGCTGTCGTGCCGCACCTGGAGCACCTCCGCCACCACCGCGGAGACGACCAGCAGCAGCACGATCACCACTTGGAGCAGGAACACCTGACCGGCGACGCTGCGTCCGGTCAACGCCGACCGCAGCATCCCGGGCCGGCCGCCGTTCCCGCCCGAGGCGTGCGGCCGCGGGCCCTGCGCTGGGCGCGGGTGCCCGGAGGGACGGGTCGGCCGTGTGGCAGGCCGGCCGGGCAGTCGCACCATGTGCCCATGTCTACACTGCCCGGCCCCGTCCGGCGAGACCGTCCGCGGCGGTGGCGGCCGCCGATCGGAGTGGCGTGGCCCGGTCACCGGCGGGACACGGGGGTCGAGCGACGCGCGGCGAGCAGCAGCGCCACGTCGTCGGGGCGGTCGGCGGCATGCCGGGCGGCGGCCGTGAGCCGGTCGGCGACCCCGCCCAGCGACCGGCCGCCCCGGCCCACGGCGGCGGCCCCGGCCCGGGCGAGCGCCAGCCGCAGCGCCGTGATGCCGTCGTCGATGTCGGTGCCCGGCCGCTCCACCAGCCCGTCGGTGTACAGGGCGAGGATCGCGTCCGGCTCCAGCAGCAGCTCTGCCACGGGGTACCGGGCGTGCGGATCCACCCCGAGGACGACGCCGCCGGGGACGTCGAGCAGCCGGGTCTGCCCGCCGGGGGAGCGCAGGAGCGGCGGCGGATGCCCCGCCCGGGCGATCCGGGCCAGGCCGGTCGCGGGGTCCAGCCGCAGGTAGCAGCAGCTGGCGAACTGGCCGGGGTCGAGGTCGATCAGCAGATGGTTGGTGCCGCACAGCACCTCGTCGGGCGGCCGGTCGCCCAGCGCGAACGCGCGCACCGCACTGCGCAGCTGCCCCATGGTGGCCGCCGCCTGCACCCCGTGCCCCTGCACATCACCGATCACGAGCGCGAGCCCGTCCCCCGCCTCGACCACGTCGTACCAGTCACCGCCGACGTCCATGCCCTGCGTGCCCGGCAGATACCGGCCGGCCGTCTCCACCAGCGGATGCGCGGACAGCCGGTGGGGCAGCAGCGCCTGCTGCAGCCCACGGGCGAGGGCGGCCTCGCTGTCGTAGCGCTGCGCCCGCTCCATGGCGTGCGCGATCAGTCCCGCGAGCGCGGTGAGGACCGCGGACTCCTCGGTGCTGAAGCGGCGCGAGCCCTCGAATCCGAGGATGCACGAGCCGACCGGCCGGCCGGAGGCGATCAGCGGCAGGAAGGCGCGGGCACCCTCGTAGGCGTCCAGCGGAATGCCGGGGTAGGAGGCCGCCAGCTGCTGCATGGACTCGAAGAACAGCGGCCGGCCCGTGGTCAGGCACTCCACGCCCGGCAGCCGGGCGTCCAGTCCGATGCCCTCGAACCGGGCGAGGAACCCCTGCGGGAACCCGGTTTCCCAGGCGAGATACAGATGCCGCTCCTGGAGCAGATAGATGGCGAGGCGCCGGCCGCCGAACGCGGGCAGCAGTTCCTGCATGACCACCGCCGACACCTGCCGGGCGGTCACCGCGTCGGTCAGGGCGATCGCGAGGGCGATCGGCCGGTACAGCGGAGCCATGGACTGGCCGGCCGCCACCGCGTCCTCCGGAACGTGCTCCTCGAGGAGCGACTCGACCGGCGTGTCCATCCGGCTGGCCGGGACGAGCGTGCAGGTCAGCAGGTCCTCGCCGGGATGCACCGACATGGCGAGCCAGTCTCCCCCGTCGGACTCGGCGTGCCCGTCGGCCGGCCGCCGCACATGGAAGTGCACCGGATCCGGGGCCAGCAGCGCGCCGCGCAGATGGTCGTCGTACGGCGGACCGGCCAGCCACGGCATCGCCTCCCACAGCGGCCGCCCGACCAGCCAGTCCCGCTCCCGGCCGACCAGCCGGGCCGCGGCCTCGTTGGCGTACACGATCAGCCCCAGCCGGTCCAGGCAGAACACGCCCTGGGGCAGCAGGTCGGCCGCGCCGTCCGCGGAGGTGGTGGGACCCACGCCGAACAGCACCCCGCCGACCCGCTCCGCGCCCTCGTGCCCGGCGTCCGGCCACAGGTCCAGCAGCAGCGGAGTGCCGTCCCGCGCGCGCAGACCGAGCGGTGCCGCCGGCGGCTTCCCGGCGGCCGTGTCGCGCAGCGCGGTCAGGATCCGCTCGGCGTCGTCGGGGGCCAGGGCGTCCGCGAGCGCCGTGTCCGTCTCCTCGAAGTCGGCGGGGCTCAGTCCGAGCAGGGCGCACAACCGGTCGTCCGAGCGCACCGCGCAGCTCACGGGATCCCAGCGGAACCGCGCCATCGCCGCTTGTGTGGGCCGGCGCGCGGGCGGGCGTACGCCCAGCGGCTCGCCGTCCCAGGCGACCGCGCCGGCGTCGCCGTCGGCCAGTCCGACCAGCTCGGCGCCGAGCCCTTCGGCCAGCCGGGCGAGCAGTTCCCGGTCCAGCAGGAGCTCGTCCAGGGTGTCCGACACCGCCGGGCGCAGCACGGTGAGCACGCCCAGCGGCTCGCTCCCGCCCGGGACCGGCACGTGCACCGACCCGAACGGGAAGGGCAGGCCCGCCGCGAACTGCGGATACCGGCGCACCGTCTCGGCGGCGTTCGCCAGCACCACCTGTACGCCGAGACGGTAGGCGTCGGCGACGGGGAAGGGCCGCGCGACGTGCAGCCGCCACCAGGGCCGGAACAGCGGAGCGGGCAGCCCCGCGAGCACCGCCAGGCGCAGCAGGCCCGGGGTGCCGGACCGCAGATACACACCGGCCACCCGGCCGCCGGCCGCCCCGAGCGCGCCGGTCGAGGTGTCGGCCAGCAGCGTGGCCAGCCGGGCCCGCGTACGGACCGCCTGCTCACCACCGCTCCTGGCCATCGCCCTTACCTCGTCCCGTGCGCCTCAGGGTGGATGACACAGCAAGAATGCGCCAGGAGGGCGGTGCGACGCACCTGGGCGGGGTGAGAAAACTGTGAGCGAGGCGCGGCGCGGGAGTCGGAGGGTGCTGTTCCGCGGCACCGCCGCCCTTCTCCCGCCGGTGCCCGTCCCGGCGTGGCGGGTCCCTCGACCGCTTCCTGGGTGGGCGGGTGGTACGGCGGCCGTGCGCGGGCGAACGGACGCGGTCACCTCTGAGGTGGCCGATCCCGCCGCGCGCGAGTCCGATCTCGCCCGCCGATGAGCCGCCATACGGGGCCCGCCCCGGCACCCGGTGGCCGCCCGCGTGGTGCAGGCGGTGCCGCCGGACACCCTTGTCGCCGGCGGCGCCCGCCGGGAGGGCGCGCGCAGAGTCACCCGGCCGGGCGGACCGCTTCCGCACGGTGCGGCCGCGCGCCCCCGGCGTCCACGGGACGCAGCACCAGATGGCCGTCCTCCCGGGCGGCCGCCATGGCGAACGGGAAGCTGTCCGCCTCCAGGCACATCGCCACATCCCCGGGATGCACAGCGGCCCAGCCGCGCCGCACGCCGTCGGCGAGCCGCGCGGCGGCGTCGGAGCGCCGGGCCCGCTCGAGGCACGGCCCCGGATCGGCCTCGGCCGTGCGGACGCGGTCGGCGATGTACTCGGCGCAGGCGAGATCCTCCGCCGCCCCGCCGCCGTCCCCGGTGACGACGAAGGTCACCGTCTTTGGCCGGGCCCGACGCAGCACCTCGGCCGTCGCGCCGGCGACGACGAAGCTCGCGCACAGCAGCAGCCCGGCGTCCGCCACGGACGGCGCCCCGGCCGTCCCGGCGGTGGTCTCCTGCACGACCGTGCGGCCCCGTACGTCCAGCGAAAGCAGCCGGGCGGGCGAGTTGGCCAGGTCGAAGCCGGGCACCGGCGCGCCGTCCTGGAAGGCGAGCCAGCCCGGGTGACGGGCCTTCAGGTCCAGAGCCTCCTGCTGTGTCGCGGCGAAGACGATCCGTTCGGCACCGCGCCGGAACGCCCAGGCGGCCGCGCGCATGACGTCGACGACCACGTCCGGAGCGGCCGGTGTACCGGAGGTGCCGGTGAACCCGGTCCGCATCGCTCCATGATGAGGCCCGTGGCGGCCGTTCAGCGCTCTGCGGGACCCGGCGGCAGCGGCCGGGCGGCGCGCAGGCTGCGCAGCGCGAGCAGCAGCACGGCGATGTCGTCCAGGTAGACGGGGTCGGGCAGCAGGTCGGTGGGCAGGATCAGATAGGCGACCGCGCCCCAGAACACCCAGCGCGGGCCGGCCGGCAGGCCGGCCCGCAGCAACGTGCGCCGCACGCGCACCAGCCGTACCAGGAGCCCGAGGGCGACGGCGAGGAGCGCGGCCGCGACGACGGCGCCGATCGCCAGCAGAGTGGTGGAATCCATCCGGGCTCCTTCCGTGCTCCGACGGGACCGCTAGGACGGCCGGTCCGCGCCGTCGGCGGCCTGTGCACCACCGTTCTCCGCTGCGGACTCCTGGGACGCCGACGGGTCCGGTGAGTGGCCGGCCGAGGTCTCGGCCGGGTCCTGCGGGGCGGGCGCCGGCTGTCGCCGGCCCTTGGCCGTGAGCTTCAGCCGTTCGAACGTCCGGGTCAGCTGCTGCAGCGTACCCGGCGGCCGGGACGCGGGCCGCTGCTGCGGCAGGGCGGGCGCGGGGACGTCGCGGTAGGCGGCGAGGGCTTCCATGGCCTGCTCGGCGGCCTGCTTGTAGAGGTCCCGGGACTTGGTCATCGCCTCCAGCGCCTCGGCGTACACGGCCACCAGCCGCCGTTCCCGCTCCAGCTCCTCCTGGAGGGTCATCAGGGTCCAGTTCTCGCGCAGGTCGGTCAGCGCCTCCTCGATCCCGAGCGGCAGCGGCCGGGGCAGGGCGACGAAATGCCGCAGGGCGGCGACGAGTTCGGCAGGCTCGGTACCGTCCAGGAAGACACTGCGCACGCTGTGGTCCCGGCCGTCGTAACTCTCCGGAGCGGGGTCCGGAGGGAGCAGCACCGCACCGCCGCGCGGCACCTCGACGCCCAGGGCCTTCAGCGCCCAGTTGACCGCCCGGAACTGCTGCGGCGCGGCGCGGTGCTCCACCACGCGGTGCCTGAGACCCGGCGGCAGCAGCCGGGCCAGCGGCAGCCTGCCCTGCTCGTCCGGGGTCATCGCCTCGTGCACGACGACGTTGACGCACCACGATTCGCGCGCCGCGTCCCGCAGCCTGCGCCGCATCTCCTTGTCGTCCGCGGGCAGCGCGTTGACCTGCCGGAAGCGCAGCCCGGCGACCGTGGCGTGGTGGTCCCAGGAGCCGTCCTCGCCGCTGCCGCCCTCGGGCCAGAACAGCGCCGCGGGTGACGGCCATGTCTCGTCCCAGGGGCGCTCGGCCTCCGCGACGAGCTGCCACTCCCGCCCCTGCGGCCGGCCCTCGCGCGCCAGGAGGGTGAGCCGGGCCCGCACGGTGACCGTGCCACCGGTCCGCCAGCGTGCCTCGAAGACCCGCCGGTCCGCGTCCTCGGGGACGGGGGGTTCGGCGAAGTCGTCGATGTCCCCGTTGTCCTTGTGCCGGCGCAGGGTGCGCCGGACGACCTCCTCGGGGGCCGGACCGGTGTGGCGGCCGCGGGCCGCCCAGAGGGTCTGCGGAACGGCGGCGCGGTCGGTGGCGGAGTTCGACATGAGCCAATCTGCTGATGGGGGCGGGTGCGCCTCCCAGTATCACCGCTCGGCCGGCCGGCACGTCGTCCGGGGCCGGGACGCGGCGCGTCGCGGCTGCCACGCGCCCCCGCGCACGGGACGCGCGCTGTACACCCGGGGCGCGTGGGGCACGCGTCGGGAGGCCGTCGTTCACACGTGTACGCGCCCTCCTGCGGTACCCACAATGGTCCGGCGAACGGGGTCCGTCCGTCCATCCGCTCAGGGGCGGACCCCGTTCACCGGCACCCGCGCGGGGACCCTTCTCAGCTCGCCTGGCCGCCGGCCCTCGTGCTGTGCGCGGCCCAGCACCGCGACGCGCCCCCGGCCCGGCTCCCCGCCGGCACCCCGGGCCTGCTCCTCATCGCGGCCTGTGTGCTGACGGGCGAGGTCCTCTCCCCGCGGCTCGGGCCGCCCGGGGCCGCCCCCGTACACCGGTGGCGGCCTCGCCCAGGGCGCAGCGCTCGCCGTCCTGACGGTGGCCCTGACGGTGTACGGCGGCCGCGAGCTCGCGGTACGCCGAGCCGCTCAGTGACGGCGACCGGCCTTCGCCTGCGGCAGTCCGCAGTCCCTGGAGGTGCCCCATCCGCCGCCGGAGAGCGGCAAGTCGCCACCCGTCGTCCTGCCGGGCGGTCGGGGACGGGTCTGTGCGGCCGTGCGTCCGTCCGCTGCCGCCGGTGCCACTGCGCGAGCCGATCGCGGGGGCTCCGCCACGGTGCGAACGCAGCGGGGGCCGGCGCCTCGGCGCCGGCCCCCCTGAGCCCTCCGGGATCGCGGACCTACGCCCCGCTCTCCCGCAGCATGTCCTCGCGCTCGACGATCTTCACGCGCTCGCGGCCCTGCGGCTCGCCCAGGGCCCGCTCGGCGCCGTCCAGCCTGTACCAGCCCTCCCAGGTGGTGAACCGGACCTCGCGCTCGGCGAGGAAGGCGTCCACGGCCTCCGGCTCGGGTGCGGACGGCGTGTGCAGCCGGCCGTTCGCGTAGTCGTCCAGCAGGTTGGCGACGGTCTCGTTGGCGTCGCCCTTGGTGTGGCCGATCAGGCCGACGGGACCGCGCCGGATCCAGCCGGTGACGTACGTGGACTGCAGGGGTGTGCCGCCCTCCTCGACGACCCGGCCACCCTCGTCCGGGATCGTGCCCGAGTCGACGTCCCAGGGCAGCTTGGGAAGCTTCTCGGAGAGATATCCGACCGCGCGGTAGACCGCCGTGACGTCCCAGTCCTTGAACTCGCCGGTGCCCTTGACGTTGCCGGTGCCGTCGAGGGCGGTGCGCTCGGTGCGCAGGCCGACGACCCTGCCGTCCTCGCCGAGGATCTCCGCGGGCGACTCGAAGAAGTGCAGGAAGAGCTTGTGCGGCCGGTCGCCGACATCGCGGATCGCCCAGTTCTCCAGGGTCTTGGCGACCATGTCGGCCTGCTTGTTGCCGCGCCGGGTCTCGATCGAGCCCTCGTCGTAGTCGATGTCCTCGGGGTCGACGATGACCTCGATGTTGGGGGAGTGGTCCAGCTCGCGCAGCTCCATCGGGCTGAACTTCGCCTGGGCGGGGCCGCGGCGGCCGAAGACGTGGATCTCCACGGCCTTGTTGGCCTTCAGGCCGTCGTAGACGTTCGGCGGGATCTCGGTCGGCAGCAGCTCGTCCGCGGTCTTGGCGAGGATACGGGCCACGTCGAGCGCGACGTTGCCGACGCCGAGCACGGCGACCTTCTCGGCCTCGAGCGGCCAGGTGCGGGGTACGTCCGGGTGGCCGTCGTACCAGGAGACGAAGTCGGCGGCGCCGTAGGAGCCGTCCAGGTCGATGCCGGGTACGGGCAGTGCGCGGTCGGCCGTCGCGCCGGTGGAGAAGACCACCGCGTCGTAGAAGGCGCGCAGGTCGTCCAGGCTGATGTCGTTCGGGTAGTCGACGTTGCCGAACAACCGGATCTGCGGCTTGTCGAGCACCTGGTGCAGAGCGGTGATGATGCCCTTGATGCGCGGATGGTCGGGGGCGACGCCGTACCGGATCAGGCCGAACGGGGCGGGCATCCGCTCGAAGAGGTCGATGGACACGCCGGGGCCGGCGGCCACCTCGGACTTGAGCAGGGCGTCGGCGGCGTAGATCCCGGCGGGGCCGGCTCCGACGATGGCTACCCGCAGGGGGCGCGGCATGATCAGGTTCCCTTCGCGTCTGAATGGGCGACTCGATCGGGAAGCCTAAACTAAGGCAGACCTAAGTTGGTACGCGGGTCCGGTCTATGACCTCATAAGGTGATCTTATGACTTCCCCAGTGGCCTCTTATGGTCGGGGGTGTTCCCCTGGAGCGGCCGGTGCCCCACCCTGTCCTTGCACGGGAGGGCAGGGGAGGCGGGCGTGGCGGGACGCACGGGGACGACGGTCGCGGTGACGGGCGGCAGCGGCTTCGTCGGCAGCCATCTCGTACGACGCCTGCTGGAGCGCGGCTACCGGGTCCACGCCACTGTACGGAACCGGGCCGACGTACCGAAGGTCCGGCCGCTGTGGGAGTTGCAGGAGGCGTTCCCCGGTCAACTGGAGCTCGTCGAGGCCGACCTGCTGGAGGACCGCGCCTTCGACGAGGCGTTCCGCGGCTGCGCGGCCGTCTTCCATGTGGCGTCGCCGTTCCTGATGCCGGAGCGGATCAAGGACGGCCGACGCGACGTCGTCGACCCGGCCCTGCTGGGGACGCGTCATGTGCTGGCGGCGATCGAGCGGACCCCCGAGGTCCGGACCCTCGTGTTCACCTCGACCGTGGGCGCGATCTTCGGCGACTACGCCGATGTCCTCGCCATGGAGGGACAGGTGCTGTCCGAGCGGTACTTCAACACCACCAGCACCGTCGAGAACAACCCCTACCACTACGCCAAGACCCTGGCTGAACGTGCCGCGTGGGAGGCCGAGGGGGCGCAGGACCGCTGGCGCATGGTGGCGGTCAACCCCGGGCTGATCCTGGGGCCTTCGTTCACGCCCGCGTCCGACTCCGGCAGTCTCTTCCTGCTGGACGAGCTGTTCAAGGGTTACTTCTGCTACGGCGCCCCGGACTTCAGCTTCACCACTGCGGACGTCCGGGACGTGGCCGACGCGCACATCGCCGCCGCCGAGAACCCTGCGGCGACGGGGCGTTACATCGTGGCCGCCGAGACCATGACGTCGTTCCACGACATGGCCCGCATCGTTCTTGCCCATCACCCCCGCGACCTCCGGCTGCCGCGCACCGGGCTCCCGCACTGGCCGGTACGCATCCTGGGCCCCTCCTTCGGCCTCACCCAGGACTACATCCGCAAGCAACTCGGCATCCGATTCCGCGTCGACAACAGCCGCAGCATCCACGAACTGGGCCTCACCTACCGCCCGTTGGAAGAAACGTTGCTGGACCACTACGAGAGCCGGCGGGCCCACCGGGGCCGGCACCGACCCCGGTCCACGGGCCGTCAGGCGGGCCGCACGATCCGGTGGATCGCCGACTCCCCGGCGCCGTAGATCGACTCCTCGCGTATCGACGACCCCGGGCCCGGCGCGTGCACCATCATGCCGTCGCCGACATACAGGCCCACATGCCGGTCGTCGTCGAAGAAGAGGACCAGATCGCCGGGTTCGATCCCGGCGAGGGTGCACGCCGCACCGGCCAGCGCCTGCTGGTGCGCGGCCCGCGGCAGGGTGACCCCGGCGGCCCGCCAGGCGGCCTGGGTGAGGCTGGAGCAGTCGTAGGAGTCCGGCCCGGTCGCGCCCCAGACGCAGGGCTTGCCGATCTGAGCCCGGGCGAACGCGATGGCCCTGGCGGCCCGCACGGCCTGTGACGACTCGGGAACGAGGCCGAGGGGACCGGCGTCGGCCGCGGAGAGGGGGGCGGGAGCGGAGACGGGGGCCGTGGCGGGGGCGGTGGTGGCGGTCCAGCCGTCCACGGTGGGCCTCGCGGCCGCCGCCGCGCCGGGAGCCGCAGACGGCTGCTGCCACTGACCCGTCGCGAAGTCCGAGGCCGGCCGCACGGGAGCGGGCGGCGGCATCGGGAGGGGTGTGGAGGTGGACGGTGCCGCCGGAACGGTCGCGGGCGGCGCAGGCATGAGGGACGGGGGTGCTGCGACCGAAGCGGTCGGGGTGGGCGGTGGCGCGGGGACGGTCGCGGGCGGCGCGGGCGTGACGGCCCAGGGCGACCCCGCAGGCGCGGCGGACGCTGTCGGCATCGTCGTGACGGAACCGGGTCCGACGGCCGTCATCGGCATCGGTGGCGTGCTCGTCACGGCAGCCGGTGGTACGGCCAGGGCGGGCATGGGCGGCGCGGCCGCAACGGCGGCCTGCGGTACGGCGGAAGGGGGCGCGGGGGGTGCGGTCGTGACGAGAGCCGGCGGTTCGGCGGGAGCGGGCTCGGGGGGTGCGGTCCTAACGGCGGCCGGCGGTGCCGCCGTGGTGGGTGCGGACGGAAAGGGCGTGGCCGGGACGGCCAGTCGGGCGGCGTAACGGGAGACCACGTCGCTCGCGGCGGCGAGCTTGCGCTGGTTGTTCGCCTTGGAGGTGCCGGGGGACGGGCGGTCCGGCGCTGTGGTGCCGGGAAGGAGCCTCGGCACCTGGACCGCCGCACCCTGGGGGACGGACGGCGCGGCCAGCGGGAGGAGGGCCGTCTCGGCGGGGCCGAGGCCGGCCGCTTCCACCGGGCCGAGGCCGGCAGGTTCCACCGGAGTGAGGCCGGCCGGTTCCACCGGAGTGAGGCCGGCCGGGGCCTCCCGGTGGAGGGCGGCCGGGGTGGGCGGCATCAGCTGCGGTGCATTCACATCGGGGAACTGCTGGGTGGCGGGCGGGAGTTCGGGGCGGCGCGGGCCCGGCAACACCGCGCGTCCGCTCTCGCGCGCGGCCAGGGCAAGACTCGCCGGATCCGTCGGCCGGCCGGCCGCCAGCTCGGCCACCACGCGGTCGACGGCCCGCTCCAGGGCCTCGGACCGTCGAGCGGAGGGGCCCGCCCCCAGGGCGTCCGGTGTGCCGCCCGGCAGATCCCCGCCCCTGCGGCCCCAGGGGCGCCCCGTCGGTGCCGCTCGATCGGGGCGCCGGTCGGCGGGCAGTGCCGCGGGCACGGTCGGGCCGAGCCTGGCGCGTGCGCCGTCGAACCACGTCCGGGCGACCTCGTCGAGCGCGGAATCCGGTCGCCGGCCCGGCCGCTTGGCCAGCGGGACGCCCCGCGAGCGCGACACCGACGCCATGGCCCGGGTCGCGTTGTAGTTGCCCGTCGCGTTCTCGGCCTGGTCGTAGAGGGAGTCGATCCGCTGCCGGACCTCGTCCCGCTGCGGAACCTCGTCGCGGCTCTCCGGCGCCATGGAAGACATGCTCCTTCCTTGCCCCACAGGGCAGTTGGGCCGTTTCGTCCGGGCTTCGTCGAACGCCGGGCGGCCTCGCGTCAACCTAGCCAACGTGTGTACCTCGTGTGAAGGTTGAGGCGTGGAATGTCCGATACGTAAGTGTGATGTTCGCGGCGACGTTCGAAGGGGAAGAGATGACAGCCGCGTATTCCTGTGAGGTGCCGGTGAATTCGCGATTCCGTTGAACACGGGGGTGCCGTCCTCCGTATGGGGCCGGGGAGCTCCATGCCCCGACCGGCGCACACACCACACAGGGGACGACCTTGGCACGCAACAAGCGCAGACGCCCGACCCGCGTACGACGCGCGACCCTCGCAGCGGTCGCCCTGATGCTGGGCGGAGGTGGTCTCGTCGCGGCGAACGTCTATGCCTCGGCGAGCGAGGGCTGGGGCGGTGGATCCGGCACGAACGGAACCGGGCACGTCCTGTCCGCGGACATGGCCACCATCGACTGCCCCGACGTCGGCAGCCGCCTGACCACCGTACCGGCCGCGGCCCGCCCCGACGTGGACCGCGAACTCGCCCTGCTCGACCGGCAGACGGCGGACGCGTACCGGCAGCTCCAGCAGTCGGGGCAGGCAACCGGCCGGGACGCCGGGTCCGTCGACGACACGGTCATGAACCCGCTGAAGGAGCAGCGGTCCGAGGCGATCGGGCGGATCGCCGACGCCATCGACCGGGCGGGGGAGCGTCCACAGGGCCTGGACACCCTGGCCGCCTGCACCCTGCGCCCCGGCGGTGACGGCGCGAGCGGCGGCGCCCCGGCCACGGCCACCCCCGCCGGTGGTGCCCAGCAGGGCGGCGCCGGTCAGGGCGGCAACGGGCCCGTCGTCTCCGACTACGCGGACATCACCACCGTGCAGCCCGATGCGCCGAACCCGCCCGTGCAGGCCGACGCCGCGCGCGGCAGCTTCACCTCCGACTGCGGTGTCAACGCGAACGGCCTGCGCAACTCCGACAACGTCATCGTCGCCCCCGGCGTCTCCAACGGCGCCCACCACTTCCACGACTACGTCGGCAACCAGGGCAACAACGCCTTCGCGAGCGACGACGACCTCGCGAAGGCCGGGACGAGCTGTGTCGACCAGGGCGACAAGTCCACGTACTACTGGCCGGTGCTGCGTCTGCAGAACGGCACCCAGGAGCGGGACGCCGGGTCCCCGGGCGGCGGGACGGAGGGCAACGCGGGCCAGATCGTCACGCCCAAGCAGGTCACGCTGACGTTCGTCGGCAACCCGCGCGGCAAGGTCACCGCCATGCCACGGTTCCTGCGCATCATCACCGGCGACGCCAAGGCCTTCGTCAACGGGCCGGGCAACGCCAACGCGTCCTGGAGCTGCACCGGTTACGAGGACCGGCAGCTCAAGGACAAGTACCCGCTGTGCCCGGCGGGCAGTGACGTGGTGCGCACCTTCAAGTTCCAGAGCTGCTGGGACGGCCGTAATATCGACAGCGCCAACCACCGCACCCACGTGGCCTTCACCGCCCCCGACGGCTCGTGCCCGGCCGGCTTCCGCGCCATTCCGCAGCTGGTGCAGCGGATCGTCTACGACGTCAAGGCGCCGAGCGTTGCGGACGGCGGCCGGACGGTCCCGCTCTTCGCGGTCGACTCCTTTCCTGAGCAACTGCACAAACCCGTCACCGACCACGGCGACTTCATCAACGTCTTCGACGAGGACCTGATGCGCCAGATGGTCGACTGCATCAACTCCGGCCACACCTGCGGCCCCGGCGGCGACGGCTCCGGTACGACGGCGGCGCCCACGGCGAGTTCGGGCTCCGGTGCGACGACGCCCCCCACGGCCGGCTCCGGCTCGACTGCGACCGCGGCGCCCACGGCCGGCTCAGGCTCCGCTACGACGGCCGCCCCGAGCGACGCGGTCACGGAGCAGCCCGGCGGCACCGCCACCGGTACCTCCGCACCGGCACCCTCGGTTTCCCACGCCGGGGAGACCCCGCGGACCGACGCGACGATCGCGCCGGGCCGCACCACCCGGCAGGACGACGCCACCCCGAAGGACCACGCCACCAAGCGGGGCGAGCCCACCGCACCGGCACCGTCCGAGCCCACGTCCGCACCGGCGTCCGCACCCGCGTCCGCCCGGCCCACGACCACCCCGTCCGTGTCCGCCCCCCAGACCACCTCCGCCGGTTACGTCCCGCCGTCCGGCGCACAGTCACCACCGCAGGGCACCCAGGGCGCACTGGCGGAGACCGGGGCGCACCTGTGGCCCGCCGCCCTGGGCACGCTGCTCGCCCTGTCGGGACTGATCATGCTGCTCAGGGCCAGGCGTCTCCGTTACTGACGGCCGCCGCCCACGACGGCCGACCGTCTTTCCAGGGGGCCCGCCTCGCCGAGCCGGCCGGCCCCCTCCTGGTCGCAGGCGGCCCGGAGCTGGGCCGGGGCGTGAGCGGCCTGCGGCGGGGGGGGCTCAGGTCAACTCGATCGTCCGCTTGGCGAGTTCGTACGCGGGTCGCATGGCCTCGTGCTCCTCGGTGTCCATGCCGCCGAGGTGCAGGACGACCGGACCGTCGGGCGTGCTGACCGCCAGGGCGGTCTCCTTCCTGGTCTCGTCCAAAAGCTTGCTGGTGTAGAGGTACTCCACCTCCACGCCGGTCAGGCCGCCGCCGGTGCGGACGGAGTGGTACGTCTCCTCGCTGACGCTGTCCTCCGCGGCGACGAACTCCCGCAGCACACTGCCCGCGTCGGCACTCGTCCCGGTGCCGGTCCACACCCGCAGGAAGCCGATGTGGCCCGCCGGTTTGGCGTCGATCTCGCAGGCGGCGGTGACCGGCCCCTGGCGCAGGAAGGAGTCGGCCGGCGTCCCGGTCAGGTCTCCGCCGGAGTCCTTCGGGGACTTCGACGACTCCGCCGCTGCGTCGATCGCCTCGGCCTTCCAGTGCTCGGCGATGTCGAAACGGACGGGCAACGCACAGTCGGAACCGGCCGCCCCGACCGAACCGCCGTTCGCCGCCGCCCTTGCCCTGGCCTCCTTGCTCCCGGCGGTCGCAGACGCGCCGGAGGCGTTCTTCCCCCCGTCGTGCGCCGGCTTCGCGCACCCGCCGAGCACCGCCGCGAGAGCCACCGCCACGACCGCGCCGCCCCACCCGGACCCCACCCCGACCTGCACTTACTGCTCCCCTCCTGTTCAGGGGCGCCACTGTAACCGAGGGCACCGACGGCGACGAACGCCATCCGACCTGCGGTCCCTCGGTCAGCCGGTGACCAGTGCCTTGCCGTGGACCGTGGAGCTGTGCCGGACCGTCATGCCCAGGCGCTCGTACAGCGGGAGCGCGCCGGTGGCGGAGTGCGTCCACAGCGTGCAGGCGGGTCTGCCGAGGTGATGGAAGGCGCGGAACGCCTCCCGCAGCAGCGTGCCGGCGATGCCCTGGCCGCGGTGGTCGCGGCGCACCGCGACCCGCTCGACGTAGCCCTCGTCGTGTCCCGGTACGTCCAGCGACAGCACGGCCCCGACCACCTGGTCGCCCGCGAAGGCCAGCGGGGACGCGGCGGGCAGGAACGTGCCGCGTCCGACGGTGTGCCGGGCCCATTCCGGGTAGCTCTTGCGCCGCGGCTGCCACTCGTCGAAGGCGTCCTCGGTGAGCCGGTACACCGCCTGTTCGTCACCGTGCCGGAACGGCCGTACGGTGATGCCCGCCGGCGGGCCCGGCACCCTCGGTGCGTGCGGCAGCGCGATCTCCAGCAGCCACTCGGTGACCAGCCGGGAGTACCCGCCCGCCCGCAGGAGCGCGGCCGCGGCGCGATCGGCGTCCGGGACCGTCTGCGCGAGCCGGTCGCCGCCCAGGTGCCGGGCCCGGGTCTCGGTCCAGCCGAGCAGTGCCCCGCCGAGTCCCCGCCCCCGGTGCGCGGGGTGCACATGAACCCTGGCCCGCGAACCCTTCACCCAGCCGTACCCGGCCGGCCCGCCGGCGCCGTCGCACACGAGCAGCGCGCCGGACTCCGGCCCCGGGCCGGGCCGGGTGAGCTCGGCAGCGAGCCGGTCGGGGGCGGTCTCGGGGCGGCCGAACAGGTCGCGTTCGCAGGCGGCGACCAGGCCGTGGATCGCGTCCACGTCGGCGGTGGTCGCCGCGCGGCACCGGTAGCCCACCGGCAGCCACTGCGGGCGAGGATCGGCCATGAGTGCGTCCGCGCTGGTCACGGCTGCCCCTCCCGTCTCTCCCGTGCTCAGCCTCCTACCCCGCCGGGCCGCCTGCCACGCCCGCCGTTTGCGAGGCGCCGCGGGCGCACGGCAGGGTGCGGGGTGTGCCTACCTTGCTGATCGTCCATCACACCCCCTCGCCCAACTGCCAGGCGCTGTTCGAGGCCGTCGTCTCCGGCGCCACGACACCGGAGATCGAAGGCGTCCGCGTCGTCCGGCGGGCTGCCCTGTCCGCGACCGTCTCCGACGTCCTGGAAGCCGACGGCTATCTGCTCGGCACACCCGCGAACCTCGGCTACATGTCCGGCGCCCTGAAGCACTTCTTCGACCAGATCTACTACCCCTGCCTGGACGAGACCCGGGGCCGCCCGTTCGGTTACTACGTCCACGGCGGCAGTGACGTCACCGGCGCCGTCCGCGCCATCGAGACCGTGACCACCGGCCTCGGCTGGCGCCGCGCGGCCGACGCGGTGACCGTCACCGGCGAGCCCGGCAAGGCCGACGCCGAGGCGTGCTGGGAGCTCGGGGCGACGGTCGCGGCGGGGCTGATGCCCGGCGCGTGAGGGCCGGTCGAGCGCCGGGGCCCGCAGGCGGCCACCGGAGCGATCCCGCACCGCCCCGCGCCGACCGGACCTTGCTCGGCGGGGCCTCCCGCCATGCCGAGGGCGATCCGCAAGGGGTGACGCGCCGTGTACGGCAGACGGGTGAAGCGCCGGTGGGAACCGGCCGTGCGGCCCTCGGCGGACAGCGCGTACGTCCGGGGCGCCGAGGGCGGCGCCGTACCGGTGGGGGACCCGGCGGCGGCGGGCGGCACGGCCTCCGCGGACGTCCTCTACCTGGGCGGACGAAGGTGCGGACCCGAGGACCCTGGCCGACGATGGGACCGGGGCCGCGCCCTTCAGGCGCGGCTGAACCTTGTCATGTGTCGTCGTATGTCGTCGAGCGAGGGAGCGTCGGATGCGAGCGGACGGCCACGCACCCGGACGGTCCGCGCCGGACGGCCACGACGGCAGAGAACTGCTGCGCCGGTGCGCGCGGGACGTCGTGGACGTCGCCGAGGGCATCCGCGCGGTGTCCGAGCGCGCCGGCACCGCGCTGTTCGCGCCGCCCCTGACCGCGTCCGCGCGCCGCCGTCCCCGTACCGGCCTCGCCGCCCAGTGGGCGCTGCTGCGGGCCCTGACACGCAAACAGGGCCTCGGCGGCTCAGCGGGCACCGCGCCGAAGGGCCTGGGGTGTGTGCTCGGTGCGGCCGGTGAGGTGCTGGGCCGGGAGAGCCTGGCCGCGCTGGTCGCCGTCACCTCATTGCGCCTCGGGATCGCCGCCGTGCTGGTCGGTCATCCCGAGTTCGCACGCGACCCGGGCATGCGCCGGCTGATGGAGGCGGTCACAGCGAACCGCGAGCCGGACGCCGTACGGGCCCTGCGCGCGCTGTTCCGGGATCCGGGCGCCCAGCGCGCCCTGTCCGGGCTCGCCCCGCTGATGACGGAACTCCTCGCCGTCCGTGCCGTGTTGGACGACATCCCGAAGAACGCCGAGAGCGGCTGGGCGCTCGCGGCCGGGCGTGAGCCGTCCTCCGGCCCGCCGCACGGCGTCGGCGCCCCCCACCCGGCGGACACGGAGAGGGGAGAGGGTGCCGCCGAGCCGGTCGACCTCACCGACCAGGAGAAGCAGTTCATCGCGACGGAAGGGTCCTTCCTCGGATTCCTGCGCAACATCGACGTGCTGTCCACCAACGGGCGGATCCTGGTCCAGAACGTGCGCGGTCCCGACGGTGTCGTCCGCTTCGTCGTCCAGGCGCCCGGCCTGGCACCGGGCCGCCCCCGCAACGACTCCCCGCGGGACTTCGTCGGCGCCTGGCGCAACCTGTGCACGGCCGACTCCCTCCACACCCGCTCGGTGCTGCTCGCCCTGGCGGACTACGGCATCCCGCGCGGCGCCGATCTCGCGCTGATCGGGCACGGCGAGGGCGGGACCGCGATGATGAACCTCGCCCAGGACGAGGAGTTCTGCCGCACCTACCGGGTCACACACGTCGTCGCCGTCGGCTCGCCCGTCGGCGACAAGAAGCCCGCCGACCCGCGCACCTGGGTCGCCTGCATCACGAACCAGCACGACATCGTGCCCGGGCCCGCCGGCCGGGGCGCGGGCTCCGTGTTCGACCCGCACCCGCACTGGTACCAGGTCGACTACGCCGGGCCCACCCTCGAGTTCCCGCTGTGCCACATGCTCCGTGAGTACATCGAGCACCTGCGCACGGTCATCCCCGACGCCCGCGAGGACGTCGACGCGGCGCTCACGCCGTACCGCGGCCCGATCGTGCGCACGCGGGCCTACCAGCTCAAGGACCGCGCCCACCCGCCGGAGGGCCATCCCTTCCTCACCCTGCCGACCACCTCGGTCCCGACGACGGTCGGCCCGGTCGACGTGCCGGTGCGCTACTACGACTCCTCCGCCGCGCACCTCTGCTTCACCGTCTCCGCCGACGCGGCGCGCGGCCTGCTGCCGGACGTCACCTGGCTGACCCCGAGCAGGCTGGGCCGACGGGCGCTCGCCGTGCTGTCCCTCCACGAGCACCGCTGCAGCACGATCGGCCCGTACACCGAGATCGCGCTGTCCGTCCTGGTCGACGACCTGTGGCGGCCCCGCCGGTACGACGTCGCCGCGGACCTGCTGCGCCACGTCGACCTGCGCCGCACCGGCCGTTACGTCCTCTCCCTGGCCGTCACCAGCGAGGAGGCCCGTGTGGTCGCCCGGGAGATCTGGGGGCAGCCCGCGATGCGCACGACCGCCGAGGCCGACCTGACGGGCCGGAAGATCGACCTGCGCTCCCGGGACCTCGGGCTCACCGTCGAGGGCCGGCTCGGAGCGGGCATCCCCTGCCCGGAGGCCGACTGGGTCCTCTACGGCCGCCGGGCGGCGAGCACGGTACGCACCCTGGTCCGGGCCAACGGCAGGCCGCGGCTGCACCCCGGCACCGGTGTCCGGCTGCGGCTGGACACCCCGGCGGCCGAACCCCTCGCCGGACAGCTGCGCCGGCTCGGCCTCGACACCGCCCGGCCGCTGTTTGTTCTCACCTGCCCCCAGTTCATGCTCCACCGCAGCGCCGGCGCCGTCCTGCCGCGCTGACGTCCCCAGCCCGTCGAGTGGGAGCCGCCATGGTGACCGAGTCCCCCCGAGCGACCACGGCCTCGGCCGAGGAACTCCGCGCGCACGTCCGCACCTTGCGGGCCGACGCCGACCTCATGGACGGCTACGCCCGGCGGTTGCTCGCCACCGCGGCCACGCTGAGCGGCTGCCCCGCAGCCCCCGAGTGGAGCCGCCCCACGCTGGAGCGGCAGGCCGCCGCGTGCACGGCGGCGGCGGACCGACTGCGCACGGCCGCCCGGGCGTTGGACACCCACGTGCTGAACGGGGACTGATCCCGCACGGGTGGGCCCTTGAGCCGCGCCGGCCAGGTCCCCGACCGTGTCTCGCCCGTGGCCCGGCCGCGCAGCGTCCCGGACATGGCCGCCGCCGAGGCCGTCCTCGACCTCGGCGCGCGGGCCCCGACACGGGCGTCAGCACCGCCTGTGCCTCCGGCACCAGCGCGATCGGCCCGGTGCGGGACCTGGCCGCCGTCCGGCTCCTGCGACGTGGTGCTGGCACGGCGGCAGCCCCGAGGCCGCTTCCCGCCGGTCGACCGGGACCGGGACGGCTTCGTGCTGGGCGAGGGGGCGGTCGTCCTCGTGCTGGAGGCCACCACCGACGCCCACGCCCGGGGCGCACTCCCCGAGGCCCTGCTCGCCGGGCTTCGGCGCCTCCCGCGACGCCCACCATGTCACCGCCCGCACCCGGCGGGTGACGGCGCCGCCCGCTCCCGGTGCGCCGCCCTCGCCGCGCGGGCCTGGCGTCCGAGGACGTCGACCACGTCAACGCGCACCTCCGCATGCCTCGGCCGGGTCCACGACGGCCGCCGGCCGGACCGGTGTCGCCTCGGCGACCGCAGCCGGAACGCCGCAGGGCCGGGGAGGTCGGGGACGGCGGCCAGGTGGCCGAATCCGCGGGGCTGGAGCGTCGGTTCCCCGGCTGTGGGCGGGACATCGGCCGAGGGCGCCCCCTGCTCCGGGTGTCCGGCACGGCCGGGCGTGCCCGGCAGGGCATGGTCAGGGCTTGCGGGCCACCCCGACGTACACCGGCTGCTCCCGCACGACCCGCATCCCCGGCTCGGGATGCCAGTTCGTGGCCGCCACGACACCCGGGCCGCACAGCTCCAGGCCGTCGAAGAACCGGGTCACCTCGGCGTGCGAGCGCGCCCGGACCTGTGTGCCGCCGGAGCGGTAGACGGCCGTGATCCGCTCCCAGACCTCCGGGTCGAACTCGGCGCTGACGTGGGAGAGCGTCAGGTAGCTGCCGGGCGGGAGGGGGTCCAGCAGTGTCCGCACGATCCCGTAGGGGTCCTGCTCGTCGGAGACGAACGGCAGCAGCGCTATCAGTGACAGAGCCACGGGCCGATCGAGGTCCAGGTGGTCGCGTGCGTACGCCACGATCCGTTCCGGCTCGCGGACGTCGGCGTGCAGATAGGCGGTACGGCCCTCGGGCGTGCCGTGCAGCAGGGCCTCGGCGTGCCGCAGCACGATCGGGTCGTTGTCCGCGTACACCACCTGGGCGCTCGGGGTGACCGCCTGGACGACCTGGTGCAGGTTCGGTTCGGTGGGGATCCCGGTGCCCACGTCCAGGAACTGGTCGACGCCCCTGCGGGCGACGAAACGGGCGGCCCGGTGCATGAACTCGCGGTTGGCCCAGGCGGTGTCCTTGACGCCGGGGAAGAGCTCCAGCACCTTGCCCGCGGCCTCGGCGTCGACGGTGTAGTGGTCCTTGCCGTCCAGGAACCAGTCGTACATCCGCGCTGAGTGCGGCTTGCCGGTGTCGATCCGTTCCGGGCTGAATCCGGTGTCTGTCACGTCGGCTCTCCGTGAGGGGTGGGGGGTGATCGGGTGGTCGTCAGCGGCAGCGGGAGGCGGTTGCGCTGTCGTGGCGGTGCCATACGGCCTCGACCACACGGCCGTCGGGCAGGCTGCGCCGGGGCGGCCCCTCGTCCGGCAGGAAGCCGGCGCCGGCCAGCGCCCGCCGGCTCGCGGTGTTGCCGGGCTCCGCGCCCGCCCGGACCGTGCTCAGTCCGGCATGGGTGTGCGCGAGCGCCGCGCCGGCCCGGAAGAGCTCCGCGCCCAGGCCCTGGCCCCGGCAGGCCGGCGCCAGCCAGCCGCCCATCTCGCCCGTGCGCTGCTCCAGTTCGAGGGCGCCGGCATAGCCGAGCCCGGCCCTGCGCACACAGACCAGCAGCAGCGGGTCGTCCGGACCGGGCACATACGGCTGGGCCAGCTTCCGGGGCAACCGGCGGCCGTCGTCACCGGCCGGCCGCCAGGCGAGCAGGACCCCTCGGACGCCGGGGTCGGGCAGCACATGGTCCGCCTGGGTGCCGAGCCAGCGCTGCGCCTCGGCGTCGGCGCAGGCGGCGAGCGCCGCCGCCACGTCCAGCCGGGTCCGGGGTGTGAACAGCAACAGCCGTTCGGTGGCCAGGACATGCCGGCCGGCCGTGGGCTCGCACCGCCCGGGCACGGGCAGCCCGGGCGCGCTCCGCCTCCGGCGGATCACCGGCCAGACCATGCACACCCCCGACGGAACGGCCTGCGCGACGCCCACGGAACCCGTACGGACCCCGGGCGCCCTGACGGGTGCGGACGATCCGCACCGGCGGCGAATCTACCGGGATTCGGGGGTGGGCGGGGCGTGCCGTGGGGGCGGTTTTGGGACGTGGGCGAGGGATTCCTCCCGGTGGGCGCCGTGGGGCGCCGGTGACGTCAGCGGTGGCCGTGGTGGTGTGCGCCGCGATGGGGAGGGGCGCGGGCGGCGGCGAGGGGTGTGCCGGGCCGCTTGTGCGGGGTCAGCCGGTCTGCTCCTGCGGGCCGGGCTTGGGGCGGGTGCGGGTCCAGGACGGGTCGGCGGACGGGGTGGGGGAGGGGACGGTGTGGTGCATGGCGATCCTTCGCACTGGTGGGGGGATGGTCCGGGGCGGTGCGCCGGATCGGCGTGGCCCGCAATCAGGCCTGGCCGTACGGCAGCTCGGCCCAGACGACTCGGGCGGGGCGGCCGGATACCGGCGTCACACCCCATGCGCGGCTCAGCGCGTCGACCAGGAACAGCCCGCGCCCGTGCTGGTCCTCGGGGCCGGGGCGGCGCGCCGCAGGTAGCGCGGGGCCGCCGCCCCGGTCCTCGGCCTCGATCCGTATCCGGTCCGCCGTTCCGCGCAGCCGGCAGGTGATCCGCTCACCGGCCGTGTGCACGAAGGCGTTCGTGACGAGCTCGGACGTCACCAGGACCGCGTCGTCCCTGGTGCCTCGAGGCACGCCCCAGGAGGTCAGCAGGTCCTGTACGACCCGGCGGGCCGTGCCGGCGGCCTCCGGCCGGGCCGGCAGGTCGAAGGCGGCGGAACGGGGCAGCGGGTCCCCGGAGGCGAGCCGGTCGGGGCCGAGGGGCCCAGGGAGTCGGCCGAGGCGCTCGCCTCCGGGTGGTCTCAGTACGCCGGCGGGGTCCGGCGTGAGGTGCGGCTGCACCACGGGATCCGCCGAGGGACGGGGGCGGTCCGCCGGGTCCGGGGCCCGGTGCGGGGCATCGTCCGGGTCCACGCGCTCGCGCGCTCCGTCTGCCGTGTCCGCGCGCCGGTCCCGGCGTGCCGCGCGGTCCGGGACCTGGTGCGGCCGTTCCGTGCTGTCCGCGGTCGGGCGTGGCCGGTCCGCGCCGGTGGTCGGCCGCGGCCGTTCCGTGCCGATGGTCGGCCGCGGCCGTTCCGTGCTGCTCGTTCTCGGACGTGGTCGACCGGTGGGCAGGTCGGCGTCGGCCGGATCCCGACCCGGCCGACTGGGAGTGGAGGGCGCCCGGTGGGGCCGGGGCGCGTCGTCCGGGAACGGGCGTGCCCGGTCGGTGTCGGCGGGAGCCGCGTGCGGAGGCTGGACGGTGTCCGGAGTCCGGTCCGGGCCGTGTGTGGAGCGGTGCCTGCGGGGCGTGCCGGGCAGGCCGAACGGGCCCGGTGGCGGGGGTGGTTGGTCCGGGCTCCGGTCCTCGGGTGTCCGGTGGAGCGGTCGGGGGAGGGAGGGCGGAGCCATCGCCGTACGCCTTTCGTCCGGCCTCGTGCGGGGGGTGTCGGTGTCGGGCCGACCGCTCGCGGAGCAGACGACACACCGCCTCCCCTGAGGCCGTAGTGCGGCCCGGTCTCCCCCAACCGGCCGCGCCGCCTGCTCCTTGGTCGGCCGGAGCAGTGGGTCCACTGTCGCACCTGCCAACAACGCTCCGCAACCGGCAAGTTGAAATTTGCAAAGAGCTAGGTGCATGCTGCTTCGGCCAGAACGTGATCGAATGGGCCGGGGAAGTGATCGTGTGCGACGGTGTCCCCGGGTGACCGGTGAGGGGGTGTGCGTGTGACCGCGGAGACCGACTGGGGCGGTGCCCCCTCCGTCCTGCGCATGATCCTCGGCCGACAGCTGGAGGAGCTGCGGACCCGGGCCGGCCTCAGCTACGACGAGGCGGGCGCCGCCATCGGCGTCAGCCACTCCACGATCCGCCGCATGGAGGCCGCCAAGGTGGCCCGGCTGCGGCTCACGGACGCCGAGAAGCTGCTCCAGGTCTACGGCGTCATCGACCGCGACGAGATAGACACCTTCCTGCAGTCGGTGCGCGAGGCCAACAAGCGTGGCTGGTGGCACACCTACCGCGATGTGATGCCCGACTGGTTCGCCGCCTATCTCAGCCTGGAACAGGCCGCCTTGCAGGTCCGGGCGTACGAGAACCAGTTCGTGCACGGCCTGTTGCAGACCGAGGACTACGCCCGGGCCCTGCTCGGTGCCGAGAACCCGCACGCCTCCGCCGAGGCCACCGAACGCCGGGTCGCGCTGCGCATGCGCCGCCAGGAGCTGCTGACCCGCGAGACGCCGCCGCGGCTGTGGGTGGTGATGGACGAGACGGTGCTGCGCTGGCCGGTCGGCGGGCCGCAGGTGATGCGGGCGCAGATCGACCACCTCGTCGAGGTCAACCGGCTGCCCCAGGTGACCCTGCAGCTCATGCCGTTCGCCAACGGCCCGCACCCGGCGCTGCGGGCCGGCGCCTACCACCTCTTCCGGTTCCGGGCCCGGGAACTGCCCGACATCGTCTACCTGAACGGCCTGGTCGGCGCCGTCTACCTCGACAAGGCCGACGACGTCGTGGTGTACCGGGAGGCACTGGACCGGCTCGGCGCCCAGGCCGCGCCCGCCAAGAAGACGGAGGCCCTGCTCGGCGCGATCCGCAAGGAGCTGTGACGCACCAGTTCGCACGCAAGCCCCCGACCCCGACCCGAATGGGAGACACGGCGTTGCCCGACAACGGATGGCCTGCCGACCGCATCGACACCGAGAACGCCCACTCCGCCCGCATCTACGACTACATCCTCGGCGGCAAGGACTACTACCCGGCCGACCAGGAGGCCGGCGACGCCATGGTCCGGGAGTGGCCCGCGCTCCCGGTTCACATGCGCGCCAACCGCGACTGGATGAACCGGGCCGTGCGCTGGCTCGCCGAGGAGGCGGGCATGCGCCAGTTCCTCGACATCGGCACCGGCATCCCGACCTCGCCCAACCTGCACGAGATAGCCCAGGCCGTGGCCCCCGAGTCCCGGGTCGTCTACGTCGACAACGACCCGATCGTGCTCACCCTCTCCCAGGGTCTGCTCGCCAGCGCGCCCGAGGGCCGTACCTCGTACATCGAGGCCGACTTCCGCGATCCGGCGGCCATCCTGGACGCCCCCGAGCTGCGCGAGACGCTGGACCTGGACCAGCCGGTCGCGCTGACGGTCATCGCCATCGTCCACTTCATGCTCGACGAGGACGACGCCGTGGGTGTCGTACGCCGCCTGCTGGAGCCGCTGCCGCCCGGCAGTCACCTGGCGATGACCATCGGCACGGCCGAGTTCGCGCCCGAGGAGGTGGGACGGGTGGCCCGCGAGTACGCGGCGCGCAACATGCCGATGCGGCTGCGCACCGGCGACGAGGCCCACGAGTTCTTCGAGGACCTTCAGCTGGTGGAGCCGGGCATCGTCCAGGTGCACAAGTGGCGTCCCGACGGCACCGGCGAGAAGGACATCCGAGACGAGGACGTCGCGATGTACGGCGCGGTCGCCCGCAAGCCCTGACACCCCACCGGCAATTCCCGGCAGACCAGGGGCCGGGGTCCGCACCCACCTCCCGGACCCCGGCCCCGACCCTTCTCCCAACGGGCAACGGACAGCCCCCCGGGGCCGGTAACGTAAGTGACGTGTACGCCACCCGAGTCTCCCGGCGCGTGGCCGCGCCCCCGCGCGCCGTCTACCGGGCCCTGACCGACGCCGACGCGATCGCGGCCTGGCGCGTCCCGGCCGGCATGACCGCCCGCGTCCACGCCTTCGACGCCCGGGAGGGCGGCACCTTCCGGGTCTCCCTCACCTACGACGACGCGTCCGCCACCGGCAAGTCGGGTGGGCACACCGACACTTACCAGGGACACTTCGCCAGGCTCGTGCCCGACGCCCTGGTGGTGGAGGTGTTCCGGTTCGAGACGGACCACGACGCCGTGCGTGGCACCATGACCATGACGACCACGCTCACCGCGGCCGACGGCGGCGGCACGGACGTGGAGATCCTGCACGAGGGCATCCCCGACGACATTCCCCGCGAGGACAACGAACTCGGCACCCGGATGGCCCTGGACAACCTCGCCCGGTACGTCGAGCGAACGGCCACCGGTCGGCCGCCCGAGGCGGAATGACCGAAAGGGCGCGGAAAGCCGTCCGGAATTCGCCACAACCTTCCGGCGGCCTCATGTTCCGGGAACCGAGTGGGAAAAAAGCCGGGAGAAGCGGAACCGGCGCAAGGGAAATGCGGTCTTAAGGTCCGTCGACGGCCGGGATCGGCCTGGTCGTCACGAAACCGGGGGAATGAGCCGTATGTCCGTCCGTAGCCGCAAGACCCTGATCACCGCCGTGGCCCTCACCGGTGGCCTCACCCTGGCCGCCGTGACGCCCGCCCTCGCGGGGACCACCACGAGCCACACCACTCCTGCGACCGCCGTGTTCTCGGCCCAGGGCGACCCGCGCAACGTCACCCAGCACGTGGCCGACTTCTACGGCGCCTACATCGACGCCGTCTGGGCCACCGACGACAAGTCGGCCGGCGACGCCGCCAAGGCGTTGCGCGCCTTCTACCTCTCCGCCGCCGCCCAGAGGAAAGTCGCCGCCTTCGAGAAGAGGGAGCACGCCGACGGCATCCTCTTCGCGCAGAACGTCCCCGTGAAGTGGAAGGTCGCCTACACCGGTTCCGGCGCCGGCCACGCCACCAGCCGGGTGACGCTCACCTGGGGCGACGGGCCGCACGCCGAGGTCAGCAGGATCGACGTGCAGTCCGACCTGAAGACCCTGAAGATCACCGACCTCAAGTCGGTCCGCTGACGGGGGCGTGCGGCCCCGCCCCGCCCCACTCGGGGCGGGGCTCACGCCTGCCGTGACACCCCTCTGGACAAGACCCGCAAGCACGGCCCCGGCGAAAGCAGAGCCTGGCTAGGCCCTGTCGTCGAACTCCCGCCAGCCCCGCGACGACAGAACCTAGCGGCGGTCGGCCGCGGACGTGCCGTGCCGGACGGTGGTGCGGCCCTGGTGCCGGCGCCGCTCGACGGGCGTGCGGTGCAGGGCGATGAGCGCGGCGTCGTCGCCCAGCCGGCCGCCGACATGGGTGAGCAGATCCCGCCGGATGTGGTGCATCAGCGCCTCCGGACTGTCCTCCGTCCACCGCGCGACCCGCTCCGCCAGCGGATAGAACCGGCCCTGCGCGTCCCGCGCCTCCACCACTCCGTCGGTGTAGAGCAGCAGCGTGTCACCGGGCTCGAAGGAGAAGACGTCCAGGGTGTGTTCGACACCCGTGTGCACCCCGAGCGGCGGCGACGGGTGCAGACTCGGAACCGTGACGGCACTGCCGGGGCTCAGCAGCAGCGGCGGCGGATGGCCGGAGCTGGTCATCCGGGTGATCGGATCGCGGTCCGGGATCTCCACCAGCAGGGCCGTGGCGAAGCGCTCGCCCGCCTCCTCCTCCGGCTCCAGGTCGGCCGCGTACCGGGTGACGCTCTGCTCCAGCGTGTCGACCAGCTCGGCCAGCGACCTGTGCCGGTGTGCGCTCTCCCGGAAGGCACTGAGCAGCAGCGCGGCCTCGCCGATCGCGGGCAGGCCCTTGCCCCGGACATCGCCGATCAGCACGCGTACCGCGCCGTCGCACAGAGTCGCCGCGTACAGGTCGCCGCCGATCTGCGCCTCGTCCTCGGCGGCCAGGTAGAGGGACGCGATCCGCAGGGGGCCGATCTGCTCGGGCAGCGGCCACATCAGCACGTGCTGTGCCGCCTCGGCGACCGTGCGGACCTGGGCCAGCTGGGCCTGCCGGCGCTCGCGCAGGGCGCTGTAGACGACCAGGGTCGCCGAGAGCACGGCGAGGGTGATGATCTGCACGACGTGGTTCGAGGTGCCGATCCCGCCGTGGGTGAAGCCGATCAGGATCTGCGCGGCCACTGCCAGCGCCCCGACGGCCGCGGTGGTCCGGGGCCCGGCGAAGGACGGGGTGATCGCCGGTGCGATCACAAGGGCCGGCCCGAGGTGGACGTTGGCCGGTGCATGGGTGTCCACCACGGTGATCACCACGATGAGCGCCACCGGGAGCAGCAGCAGAGCGTGTGTCGACTGCCACGGAATCGCCCTGAGCGGGGGTCTCATTCCTACAGCGTGCTCCCGGGCCGGACGCGACGCACGTCAGTGGGGTCGCGGGCCGGTGACGTGGCGATCGCCGAGGAAGTACGGGCAGGGACATCGGTGTGATGCCCGGCCCGGGTCGTGGCCTGCGCGGCCGGGGCGGCCCGCCGCCCGTGCGCCGTGTCGGTGCCCTCGCGTCGGGTACCCGTACGACCCCCGGCAGGCCGAACCGGCCGATCGGGGAGTGGGGGGTGCCGTGAACGGAGACGCCATGACGCACAACGAGGAGGACACCGCGCCCCTCCGGCGGCCGGAGGTCACCGGACTCCGCCTCGCCACGGACGGACCGGACCGGCCCGCCGCGCCCGCGCCGGGCCGGCCGGACCTGCCACAGGACCGCAGCCAGGCCATCCTGGAGGCCGCCAAGGAGATCGGCGCCCTGCTCAAGCGGGCCGGCCATCCCTTCGCGCTCGCCGGCAGTGTGGCCGTCTACGCCCACGGTGGCAGCCGCTACCTCCAGCACGACGCCGACTTCTGCGTACTGCGGGAGGACGCCGAGGCGGTGGCCGCCACCCTGCGCGAGGCCGGCCTCCCCGTACGCACCCCGCCCGAGGACTGGTTGCTGAAGACCACCTGTCAGGGGCAGAACGTCGACATCATCTTCGCCCTCGCGCACCAGCCCGTGACCAAGGAGATGCTCGAGCGCGCCCCTGTCCTGCCGGTGGACTCGGTGCTGATGCCGGTCCTTTCCGCGACCGACCTCATCCACAGCCTGATCAGCGCCTTCTCGGAGCACTACTGCGACTTCGGGGCCGTCCTGCCGGTGGCCCGAGCCGTCCGCGAGAAGGTGGACTGGGACGAGGTGCGGGCGGCGTGCGGCGATCAGCCCATGCCGGCCGCCTTCCTCTTCCTCCTCGAACGGCTGAACGTGATCGATGCCCGGGAGGGGCAGCCATGACCGACACCAGTCCGCCGCCGACGGCCGCCAACCTGGACTACCGCGTCGCCCACCTCGCCGAACGGCTGGCCGCCGGCCACCTCGGCGAACTCGGCGTACGGCTGGAGCTGCGTGGTGACGCCGTGCTGCTGACCGGCACCGTGCCGTCCGCGCAGTGCCGGGACGACATCTGCCACATGGCCCGCGAGGAACTGGCGGGGCACCCCGTCCACTGCGACATCCTGGTCGCCGGGACCTCGTCGCCCGACCACGGAGAGGATCTGACATGATCCGCATCGCGGCCGTCGGGGACATCCACATGGGCCCTGACAGCCAGGGCACGCTGCGTCCCTCCTTCGAGACGCTGCCCGAGTGCGCCGACGTCCTGCTCCTCGCCGGTGACCTCACCCGGCACGGCACGACGGAGGAGGCCGCCGTCGTCGCACGGGAGATCAAGGATCTGGGGACTCCGGTGGTCGCCGTACTCGGCAACCACGACCACCACGACGAGCGGCCCGAGGAGGTCGCCGCGATCCTGCGGGACGCTGGGGCCCATGTCCTGGAGGGCCAGTCCGCCGTGGTCGGCGCCGACGGCGTACGGATCGGGGTCGCCGGTACGAAGGGCTTCGGGGGCGGGTTCGTCGGACGCTGCGCCGGGGAGTTCGGCGAGCCGCTGATGAAGGAGTTCGTCCGCTACAGCCGCCGGTGCGCCGACGGCCTGCACACCGCACTGAAGGAGCTGGCCGACCAGAACTGCGACGTGCGGATCGCCCTGACCCACTTCTCGCCCGTGCCGGACACCCTGGCCGGGGAGCCGCCGGAGATCTATCCGTTCCTCGGCAGCTATCTCCTCGCGGAGGCGATCGACACCGGCGGCGCGGACCTCGCCGTGCACGGTCACGCCCACGCCGGTACCGAGCACGGCATGACCAGCGGCGGCATCCGCGTGCGGAACGTGGCCCAGCCGGTCATCGGGCAGGCGTTCCACGTCTACAACCTGCCGGGCGGTGGGGAGCGGGCGCCGCGGTGAGAGCCGGCCCGGCGTGCGGGCACGGAGGCCTGCGCCGATACCTCGGGCGCGGGCCGCGCGTGTCACCGTGCGCCGAGCACGGTCCCGGCCGCCGCTCGGCAGCGTCCAGCCGAAGGAGGCCTCATGCGTCACGAGCATCGCGGACATACGGCGGCACCCGGCCCCCGGTCGCGCTTCGGGTTCCTGGGTCACCGTCCACCGCACACCGGCAGCGAGCCCACCACCGCCCTCAGCGCCCTGCGGCTGCGGCAGCTGCTGTCCGCCCTCTTCCTGCCGCTGTTCGTGGCGGCGACCGCCGGGTTCGCGCTCTGGGCCGCAGGGCAGGGCCCCGGCGACAGCCCCGGCAGCGGCCCGCTGACCGCACTCGCGGTGGTGTGCGGCGTTCTCGCGCTGGCCGCGGCGCTGGATCTCGTGGTGGTGACGGGCCGTAGACGGCGGGAGCGGGCCGCGGGCACCTTCCCGCCCGGCTCCCACCGCTGAGCCCTCAGTACACCCGCGTCAGCAGCTCCAGGACCTCCCGCTCCTGCGGCAGCCGCGGCGCGTTCTTGGTCACCGCGTCCGCGACCGCGCCCGCCGCGACGGCCGGCAGCAGCGCCCGGTCGGCGCCCAGCTCGCGCAGGGGCCGCTTGATGTCCAGCGCCCCGGAGAGCTCCCGTACGGCGGTGACGGCCGCCCGCGCCCAGTCGCCGTCGACGGGCGCCCGCACACGCATCGCCCGCGCCGCCCGCTCGTACGCCTCCGCGGCCGCCGACGCGCTGAACTCCATGACCTCCTCCAGCACGGCGGCGAGGGCGACGCCGTGCGGGGTGCCGGTGTGGGCGGTGAGCGCATGGCCGATGCCGTGGACCAGGCCGAGCCCGGAGAGGGTCAGGGCCTGGCCCGCGAGGTGGGCGCCCATCATCAGCTCGGCGCGCGCGTCGAGGTCCGAGCCGTTCCGGTGGGCGGCCGGCAGCGCACGGCTGACCATGTCCACCGCCTGGGTGGCGTAGGCCACGGAGAAGGCGTTCGCGCCGCGCGAGGCCAGCGACTCGATGCCGTGGACGAGTGCGTCGATGCCGGTCGCGGCCGTCGCCGCCGGTGGCAGGCCGAGCGTCAGCTCCGGGTCGAGCAGCGCGGCACGCGGCTTCACGGACGGATGGCCGAGGTACACCTTGCGGCAGGCCGCCGTGTCCTCGATCACGCCGAAGCCGTTGGTCTCCGCGCCCGTCCCGGACGTCGTCGGTACGGCGATGAGCGGCAGCCCGTCGGCCGCCTCCCACAGGTGGTCGGCGTCGGCGGCGACCGCGTCCGGATTGCCCACCAGCAGGGAGATGCCCTTCGCCGCGTCCAGCACCGAGCCGCCGCCCAGCGCCACGACCGCCGCCGGACCGAAGGCGCGGGCCCGGGCGGCGCCCGCGTCGACGTTCCCGGTGGACGGGTTGGGCGCCACCTCGTCGTACACCGCGTACTCGATGCCCGCCACGTCGAGGATCTTCAGGACGCGCTCGGCGACACCGGCCGCGCGCAGGCCCCGGTCGGTGACGACGAAGGCGCGGTGCCGAGCGGTGTCCGCGATCAGTGCGGGCAGCAACTCGATCCGGCCGGGGCCGAACTCGACGCGGCAGACGGTGTCGAGGCTCAGGGGGGCGAGGCTGCCGGTGCGCACGGGGCTGCCGGCGTCCGGGGTGAGGCTGTCGGTCATGGGGTGCGGCTCCCTGGAAGAGGTCGGTGGCGTCAGACCGTGACGGTGGTGGCGTCGAGCGCGGCGGCCGGGGACGGCAGCCGGAACTCCCGCCCGGCCAGCGCCTCGTAGAGCCGCACCGGGCTCATCTCGCCCGCGAGAGCGCCGTGCTGGGCCTTGGAACGGCGGTAGATCTGCTCGACCAGCGCCGACAGTTCCGTGGAGACGCCCAGGTCGCGGCCGAGGTCGACGGCGAGCCCGAGGTCCTTGCAGGCCAGTGCCATCGCGAAGGAGTCGTCGTAGTCGCCGTCGGCGAGCACGCACATGATGTCGTTCTCCAGGAAGTTGGACGCCGCGGGAGAGGCGAGCAGGGAGTTGCGCAGCACGCCCAGATCGACGCCCGCCCTGACGCCCATGGCCAGCACCTCGCTGGTGGCGACCAGGTGGCTGAACCACAGCAGGTTGATCATCAGCTTGACGGTGTAACCGGCGCCCAGCGCGCCGACGTGGAGCACACGGTCGGGGTCGCCCATCGCCTCGAAGACCGGCAGCGCGATCCGGAAGTCGTCGTCGGCGCCGCCCACGAAGATCTGCAGCGTGCCCGCCTCGGCACCCCGCGCCATCCCGCTGACCGGGGCGTCGAGCCGGCGTACGCCCCGTGCGTCGAGCACCTCGGCCGCGACCCGTTCGGCGGCGGCCGGGGTGGACGTCGACATGTCGATCCACAGTGCGCCCGCGGGCAGCGCCTCGGCGGCCCCGCCGCGCAGCAGCACGGTCTCCACGACGCGCGGATCGGGCAGCATGGTGATCAGGAACTCGGCGTCCTGCGCGCAGTCGGCGGGGGTCTCCGCCCAGCGGGCGCCGAGCGCGAGATGCTCGGCGGCGGCCTCGGGGCGGGCGTCGTGCACGGTGACCAGATGTCCCGCGTGGATCAGATGCCGGGCCATGTGGCGTCCCATGTTGCCCAGGCCGATGAAACCGATCCTCATCAGTTGTCCTCGCTGCGTGTTCGGAAAGGGAAGAAGGAGTTCGCTGTTCAAGGGCTCGCCGTTCAGGCGAGGTCGATCCACGTCGTCTTGAGCGCCGTGTACGCGTCGAGCGCGTGCAGGGACTTGTCGCGGCCCGCGCCGGTCGCCTTGAAGCCGCCGAACGGGGTGATGACGTCGCTTGCGTCGAAGGTGTTGATCCACACGGTGCCGGCCCGCAGCCGTCGCGCGGTGCGGTGGGCCACGGTCACGTCCCTCGTCCACACGGAGGCGACGAGCCCGAAGTCGCTCTGGTTGGCGAGCCGTACGCCCTCGTCCACGTCACCGTCGTAGGACACGACGGCGAGCACCGGTCCGAAGATCTCCTCCTGTCCGACGACCGAGGTGTTCGCCACGCCGTCCAGCACCGTGGGCTCCACATAGCTGCCGCCGGTCTCGGTGAGGATCCGGTCGCCGCCGAGCAGTACGGTCGCCCCGTCCTGCCTGCCGCGTTCGATGTAACCAAGGATCTTGGCGAGTTGGGGCTCGTCCACGATCGGGCCCATCACCGTGGCCGGGTCGAGCGGGTCGCCGACACGGAAGGTGTCCACCGTGATCCGCCGTACGGCGTCCAGGAGCCGGTCCTTGACGGACGCGTGCACGACGACCCGCGACCCCGCGTTGCAGGTCTGCCCCGCGTTGTAGAAGATGCCCCAGGCCACGGCGGAGGCGGCGGCCTCGATGTCGGCGTCGGCCAGGACGAGCTGCGGTGACTTGCCGCCCGCCTCGACGGCGACCTGCTTGCCGTTGGACTCGCCCGCGTACACCTGGAAGAGCCGGGCGACCTCCGCCGAACCGGTGAAGGCGATCTTGTCGACGTCCCGGTGCCGGCCGAGCGCCTGCCCGGCGACCTCGCCCCGCCCGGGCACCACGTTGAACACACCGTCGGGCAGCCCCGCCTCGGTGGCGAGCGCGGCCAGTCGCAGCGCCGCGAGCGAGGTCTGCTCGGCCGGCTTCAGCACCACGCTGTTGCCGGTGGCGAGCGCCGGGCCCAGCTTCCAACTGGCGATCAGCAGCGCGTAGTTCCAGGGCACCACGGCGCCGATGACGCCGAGCGGCTCCCGGGTGATCAGCGCGAGCGCGTTCCCGGGCGTGGGGGCGACCTCGTCGTAGGTCTTGTCGACGGTCTCCGCGTACCAGGCGATCGTCTCCGCCGCCTTGGCGACGTCCACGCGCAACGACTCGGTGATCGGTTTGCCCATCTCCAGGGTGTCGAGCAGCGCCAGCTCCTCGGCGTTCGCCCGGATCAGCTCCGCCCAGCGCAGCAGGATCCGCTTGCGCTCCTTGGGTGCGAGGTCGCGCCAGCGGCCGTCCTCGAAGGCGGCCCGGGCCGACCGGACGGCCCGGTCGACATCCTCGGCGGCGGCGGCCTGCACCTCGGCCAGCACCTTGCCGTCACGCGGCGAGACGCTCGGGAAGGAGTCGCCGGAGGTGGCGTCCGTGAACGCGCCGTCGATGTAGGGACGGGTGTCGGGGACGAGTTTGTCGGCCGCCGCCCGCCACTCGTCGTACGACCGCTCGAGCAACTCCTCTATGCTGTACGTCACTTCACCCTCCAGCGGTCGATCGCTTCCTCGTCCAGCTCCACGCCGAGCCCCGGCCGGTCCGGCACTTCGAGACAGCCGTCGGCGTCCACCTGCACCGGCTCGGCGAGCATGAAGTCACGGCGTTCGGGGGTCCAGCCCGGCGGGTCGTAGGGGAACTCGAAGTACGGCCCCCCGCCGACACCCGCCGCGACGTGCAGGTTGGCGAGCACTCCGATGCCGTTGGTCCAGCTGTGCGGGGTGAACTGGCGGTGCTTCAGCTGGGCCAGCTCGGCGAGCGTGCGGGCGCGGTGCATGCCGATCGCGAGGACGACGTCCATCTGGTAGATGTCGAGCGCGTCCTGTTCCAGATAGCGCAGCAGCTCGGGGACGGAGTGGTGCATCTCGCCGGCCGCGATGCGCACGCCGGGGTTCTCGGCGCGCAGCCTCCTGAACCCGTCCAGGTCCGCGTACGGCAGCGGTTCCTCCACCCAGAACACGTCCAGCTCGGCGAGCCGGGCGACGATCTTGCGGGTCTTGGCGAGGTCGGAGGCGTTCGCTGTGTCGCCCGCCATCCGCCAGGACTGGTTGAGGTCGACCATGATCTCGAAGTCGTCGCCGAGTTCCTCGCGCACGGCCCGGACGGCCGCGATGCCGTCCTCGACCCGGTTGCGGTCGATGCGGATCTTCATCGCCCGGAACCCGGCCTCGCGCACCTTCAGCGCGGTCGCGACCCGCTCCTCGGGGGACTTCAGCTCGCCGCAGGAGGCGTACGCGGGCAGCTTCCTCGCCGCGTTGCCGAAGAGCTCGGACACCGGGCGGCCGTGCACCTTGCCGATGACGTCCCACAGCGCGGCCTCCAGCGGCCAGTAGGGGGCGCCGTGGAAGCTGGCCGTCTCGATGGCCTTCACGTGCCGGGTGATGTCGAGCGGATCCTCACCGACGAACAGGTGCTTGTAGGTCTCGAAGCCGTCCATGAGGTCACCGGAGCCGATGCCCGTGATCCCCTCGTCGGTGTGCACGCGCACGATCGTGGCGTCGAAGTGGCCCCGCGGCACCGGGTCCCAGGCCGCACGGAACGGCGGATCGAGCTCCAGGCGCAGTCGGTCGAGCGTGATGTCGGTGATCTTCACCGGGCGAGCACCTCCGCGGTGGGCGTGTAGAACGGGTTCGCCGGACCCTCCTTGGCCGCGTCCAGCACGTCGGCCACCGACGGCGAGCCGGTCACCGCGGCCCGCACGGCGCCGTACGCCGCCGCGCGCTGGTTGCGGAAGGAGGAGTCGAGGTCGTCGACGCCCGGGTTGACCCACACGGCCGCGATGATCAGCAGGTCCTCGGCCTCCGCGGCCGGGATCAGGTCCTCCGCGACCGCGTCCAGCACGCCCTGCGCCAGGCCCGCCTGCGCGCTGCCCCAGGTGGCGCGCTCGTGCACCTCGCCCGCGGCTGCGGCCTTGGTGACGAACAGGGTCGCCGGCTTGACCGGTACCGACGGCCGTACGACCGTCAGGAACGGCACATGGCCGGCGCTCGGCGTGGCCAGCGCGGTCGCCCAGGCCGTCTCGACCGGGCCGCCCTTGCGGCCGATCACGACGTTGGTGTGCGCGGCGTTCACGCCGTCGCCGACGAACGACTCGCCGATCAGCGCGGTGGCGGCGAAAGACTCCGGGGAAGGCATCGGAACTCCAGGACCTTCGGTGGCGGGGTTCGACGGGCGAACCAGGACGCGAGCGTGACCGGAGAAGAACGAACCTCCCATTCGGGGCAAGTTCCCTCCGGTCCGATGCGGCGAATCTAGGTCCGCCACCTGCCGTCGGCAAGGCGGGCCCGGGAATCGAAATGCCGGTTGCTCTCCGGACAACTCAACCCCTGACCTGGGGGTTCTCCACCGCTACCGCGCGCCTAGGATGGCGCCGTGACGGACACCCCCACCGCGCGCGGGCACGGTCTGCGACGGGACATCGATCTGCTGGAGGCCCTCGCCTCCGAGGAGGCGCAGCGCGCCGGAGGCCTCGGCGTGGTCCGTCTGGCCCAGCTCGTCGGCCGCGAGAAGACCCAGATCTCCCGCGCCCTGAAGGCCCTGGCCGCCGAGGGGATCGTCGAGCGCGACCCGGACACCCTGGAGTACCGCCTGGGCTGGCGGCTGTTCTCGCTGGTCGCCCGCACCTCCGAGAGCCGCCTGGTGCGGGTCGCCGAGCCGGTCATGCACGCCCTCTCGGCGGATCTGGAGGAGACCAGTCACCTGTGCGTCCTGCACGACCGCGAGGTGCTCACGCTGCTGTCGGTCTCCGGACACTCCTTCCGCGTCCACGGCTGGGAGGGCCGCGGGGTGCCCGCCTGGCAACTGTCCGCCGGCCGGGTCCTGCTCGCCGACGCCACCCCGGACGAGCTGTACGTCCGCTTCGGCACGGCGAGCGAGATGCCGGTGCCCGAGCTCTGGTCGCTGATCCAGGAGGCCCGACGGCGCGGCTACTCCCGCGTCAGCGAGGAGTTCGAGGCGGACCTGGTCGGCGTGTCCGCGCCGGTACGGGACTTCCGCGGCCGGGTCGTCGCCGCCCTGAACATCTCCGCCCCCAAGGCGCGCCTGGGCGAGCGGCTCGACGAGGCCGGGCGCATCACGGCCAGGGCGGCGGCCAGGGTGTCCTCGCTGCTCGGCTGGGAACCGCGCCCCGCGTCGCTGCCCCGGAAGACGCTTCTGTGATCGGCGAGTTGCCCTCACAGCAACCACCGTTGCGATCCGGCTGAGTGACCTTGTCGGTCGTATGACGCGCTCGTAAATTCACCGCGCATCGGACGGGTCCCCGTCCGGGACGGAGGAAAAGAGCAGCTCATGAACCTCGCCGGCATCGACACCCTCGCCAAGGCCCCGCTCGCCGACGGTGACGTGTTCCTCGGTGGCCGCTGGCTCCCGGCCGCCGACGGCCGGACGTATCCGGTCTACGACCCGGCCACCGGCGAACCGGTGCGCTGGGTGTCCGACGCCGGGGCCGAGGACGCCCGCGCGGCGCTCGCCACCGCCGAGCAGGCCGCGGCCGACTGGCGGGCCACCCCGCCCCGGCGCCGCTCGGAGATCCTGCACGACACCTTCCGGCTGATGCTGGAGCACCGCGACACGCTCGCCGACCTGATCGTCCTGGAGAACGGCAAGGCCCGCCGGGACGCGCTCGCCGAGGTCGGTTACGCGGCCGAGTTCTTCCGCTGGTTCGCCGAGGAGGCCGTGCGCATCGGCTCCTCCTTCGCCGACGCGCCCGGCGGCGGCTTCCGGCACGTCGTGCGCCGGCACCCGGTCGGTGTCACCGCGTTCGTCACCCCGTGGAACTTCCCGGCCGCCATGGCCACCCGCAAGATCGCCCCGGCCCTCGCGGCCGGCTGCCCCGTGCTGCTGAAGCCCGCGCCCGAGACCCCGCTCACCGCGCTCGCGGTCGCCGCCCTGCTCGCCCGGGCCGGGCTTCCCGACGGCCTGCTGAACGTGCTGCCCACCGACCGCGCCCCCGAGGTCGTCTCCGCCTGGCTCGGCGACGCACGGGTGCGCAAGTTCTCCTTCACCGGCTCCACCGCCACCGGCAAGCTGCTGCTGGAGCAGGCCGCCGCGCACGTCGTCAACGTGACCATGGAACTCGGGGGCAACGCGCCGTTCGTCGTGTGCGCGGACGCCGACGTCGACGCGGCCGTGCGCGGGGCGATGGACGCCAAGATGCGCGGGGGCGGCGAGGTCTGCATCGCCGCCAACCGGTTCTACGTCCACGAGAGCGTCGCCGCCGAGTTCACCGAGAAGTTCGGCGCCGCCATGGCCGCCGTACACGCCGGACCCGGCTCGCAGGAGGGCGTCACCCTCGGCCCGATGATCAATCGTGCCGCCGTCAACCGGATCCGCTCCCTCGTCGACGACGCGCTCGACCGCGGGGCGCGGATCGCCGCGCGGGGCACCGTCCCCGCGGGACCCGGCTTCTACCACCCCGCGACGGTCCTCGCCGACGTGCCCGACGACGCGCGCGTGTGCCACGAGGAGGTCTTCGGACCCGTCGCCCCGCTCACCACCTTCACCGACGAGGACGAGGTGGTGGCCCGGGCCAACGCCACCGTCCACGGCCTCGCCGCGTACGTCTACGCACGCGATGCCGGCCGCGGCCTGCGCCTGGCCGAGCGCCTGGAGGCCGGCATGGTCGGCCTCAACCGCGGCCTGCTGTCCGACCCGGCCGCGCCCTTCGGCGGCGTCAAGCAGTCCGGCCTCGGCCGGGAAGGCGGCCGCGAGGGCATCGAGGCGTTCCTCGAGGCGCAGTACATCGCCCTGGACTGGCCCACCGACTGACCCCTCCCCGTCCCCGCCGGATCCGCTCGACCCCAGACAAGGACCGCTCATGGCAACGACGCCTACGACTGAACACCAGTTCGACACACCCGGCGCGCCGCCGTCCCCGGAGCTCCTGCGGGAACGCCGCCGCCTGCACACCAAGCTGAAGCTCGCCACCCAGATCGGCGAGGGCATCGACGGCTACATCATCGGCGGCATCGGCATGGCGATGGGCGCCCTGACCACCGACCTGCATCTGTCCACGGTGATGGAGGGCCTGGTCGGCGCCTCCCCGCTGATCGGCATCTTCTTCGGCGGTCCCCTCTTCGGCCGTCTCGCCGACCGCTACGGCAGGCGGCCCGTCTTCCTGGTCGACATGCTGATCTTCCTGATCGGATCGGTCCTGCAGTTCTTCGTCACCGACGGTCTCCAGCTCTTCCTCATCCGCATGGTGATGGGCGTCGCCATCGGCGGCGAGTACGCCATCGGAGCCCCGCTGCTCTCCGAGTACGCCCCCCGGAAGGGCCGCGGCCGGCTGCTGGCCAGCCTGGAGATCAGCTGGTACGTCGGCTACGCGCTCGCGACCGTCGTCGGCGCCGTCTTCGCGGACGTCCACGGCGGCTGGCGCTGGACCCTGGCCAGCAGCGCGGTCATCGCCGTCGTCTGCGTGGCACTGCGCGGCGGAGTCCCGGAGTCGGCGCGCTGGCTGCTCAGCAAGGGCCGCCGCGAGGAGGCCGACGCCCTCATCCGCAAGTACGGCATCGAGATCGACGTCACCGCCGAACTCGACGAGCGAGCGCAGACCCAACGGCCGGGATTCCGGGCCCTGTTCAGCCGCCGGTACATCCGCGGCACGGTCTTCGCGAGCGTGTTCTGGGCCGCGCTGGTGCTGCCGTACTTCTCCATCGGCACCTTCTGGACCCAGGTCTTCGACGCCCTGAACATGGGCGACAACGCGGTCGCCGCGCTGCTCGTCTACTCCTTCACCGCCGTCGCCGGCGTCACCGCCGGATGTCTGGTCGTGGACCGGATCGGCCGGCGCAGGCTGCTGATCCCGCCGTTCTGGATCACCGCCGCCGCGCTCGCCCTGGTCGCGTTGTGGCCGACGTCCACACCCGTCATCGTCGGCGGCTTCCTGTTCTTCATCTTCCTCAACGCCGCATCCAGCGCGCTGACCGCCGTCTACCCGCTGGAGGTGTTCCCGACCTCGCTGCGCGCCACCGGCGTGGGCTTCGCCACCGCGATGAGCCGGGTCGGCGCCGCCATCGGCACCTTCCTGCTGCCGATGGGCCTGGACCGCTTCGGCGCCCGCTTCGTGCTCCTGGTGGGCGCGGCCGTCCTCGCCGTAGGAGCCCTGGTCTCCCAGTTCCTGGCCCCGGAGACCACGGACCTGGACCTGGCGACGGCAGCCCGCACGGCCCGCGAACCCGGGGCCTGACGTCTCGCCCGCAAGCAGCTCCTGCCACGGTCCGACCGGCTCCTCCGCCATACGGTGGAGCCGGTCCGGTCCACCGGCCGGTCCACCGGACCGCCTGCCGATCCTCTGCGAGGCCCTGCGCTGAGCCTGCGTGGACGGCGCTGAGCTTCCTCTCCGAGATCATGGGCAGGACGATCACGGGCGAGTGCCGGCCCGCCGGCTTCCCGACCCGGGCGGGCGGCACGCACGGCCCCGGCGTGTCCGCGGCCGCCGAACGGCGGCACCAGGCACCCCCTGAGGCGCTCAGCGATCGACGGTTCGCATCCCCGCCTCGTCGTACCGCTCGCCCGCCGCCTGCGGCAGCTCCGCGTCGATCCGGGCCAGGTCCTCCTTGGTCAGCTCGATGCCGACCGCGGCGGCGTTCTGCTCCAGGTAGGTGCGCCGCTTGGTGCCCGGGATCGGCACCAGGTCCTCGCCCTGGGCCAGCACCCAGGCGATGGCCAGCTGGGCGGGCGTCACGTCCTTCTCCGCGGCGATCTCCTTGACCTTGGCCGCCAGCCGCAGGTTGGCCTGGAGGTTGGCGTCGGTGAACCGCGGGTTGTTGCGCCGGAAGTCGTTCTCGTCCAGCTCGTCCGGCGAGGTGAAGCGGCCGGCGAGGAACCCACGCCCGAGAGGGGAGTACGGTACGAAGCCGATGCCCAGCTCACGGCAGACGGGCAGCACCTCGGCCTCCACGTCCCGCGTCCACAGCGAGTACTCGGTCTGCACGGCGGTGATGGGGTGCACGGCGTGCGCCCGCCGGATGGTCTCCGCGCTCGCCTCGCTCAGCCCGATGTGCCGCACCTTGCCCTCGGCGACCAGCTCGCCCAGCGCGCCGACCGTCTCCTCGATGGGCACGTTCGGGTCGACCCGGTGCTGGTAGTACAGGTCGACGCGGTCGGTGCCCAGCCGCTTCAGCGAGCCATGGATCGAGCTGCGCACGTGCTCGGCGGAGCCGTCCTGCCGGCCGACCGTGCTCATGTCGCCCGGTACGGCGTCGTCCATCCGGTAGTTGAACTTCGTCGCGATCACATATTCGTCGCGGTGCCCCCGGATCGCCTCGCCGACCAGCGACTCGTTGGTGAGCGGGCCGTACATCTGGGCGGTGTCGAGGAAGGTGATCCCCAGCTCGAGGGCGCGCCGGATGGTCGCGACGCCCTCGTCCTGGTCGGCGGAGCCGTAGAAGGCGGACATCCCCATGCATCCGAGGCCGATGGCCGATACCTGGAGGTCCCGCAGACTGCGCTTCTGCATGCGATGTCCCAGCCTTTCCTGAACACTCGATCGTCGTTCCGTACGGCACGGGGGCCTTCCTCCATCTAGCGACGGATCGGGGCACCCGGCATCCCGTGAGGCGGGCCGGGTCCGGGCCCCTGCGTGCCGGACGTCTGCGACGCTACGAGTTGGAGCGCTCTCGAAGTCAAGTAACGCCCCGCGCCGCCCGGCTAGGAATCCAGCCGCACCGGCAGCTCGAACAGGTCGTTCTGGGTGACCACCGGCTTGTTGCGCAGCTCCGTCGCCGGCACCGCGAGGTCCAGGCCCGGATGACGGGCGTACAGCGCGGGCAGCGCCACGCCCGCCTCCAGCCGGGACAGCGCGGCACCCGGGCAGACGTGCGGCCCGTGCCCGAAGGAGATGTGCCGGTTCTTCGACTCCCGCGTGATGTCGAACTCCGCGGCGCTCGGGCCGTGTGCCCGTTCGTCGCGGCCGATCGCGCCGTACGACACGATCAGCGCGTCCCCGGCCGGGATCACCTTCCCGCCCACCGGAACGTCCTCGGTCGCGAAGCGGATCAGGACGTGCGAGGTCGGGGTGGAGTACCGCAGCGTCTCCTCGATCACCGCGGACCAGTCCGCCTCACCGGAGAGCACCAGGGCGCGCTGCTCCGGATGGGTGGAGAGGTTCACCACGGCGTTGACGATCAGGGAGATCGTCGTCTCGTGGCCCGCCGCGACCATCAGCTGCAGGGTGGAGACGATCTCCTCGTCGATGAGGTGGTCGCCGTCCTCCGAGGCGAGGATCAGGGCGCTGGTCAGATCGTCGCCGGGCTCGGCCCGCTTGGCCGCCACCGTCTCGGCCATGATCCGCGCCAGCTCGGTCAGTGTGGCGACGACCTCCTCGGGCGGGGTCTGGGTGGAGAAGAACTTCTCGAACAGCACCTTCAGCCGGGGCAGCCGCGCCTCCTCGATGCCCATGAGATCGGCGATGACGTACATCGGCAGCGGATAGGCGAAGGCGGCCTTGAGGTCGACGACCTCTCCGCAGTCGGGCAGCGCGTCCAGCAGGTCCCCGGTGAGCTTCTCGATGCGCTCGCGCAGCCGCTCCACCCGGCGCGGAGTGAGGGCCTGCGCGACCAGGGTCCGCATCCTGCGGTGGTCGGCGCCGTCCACGGTGAGCATGGAGCGGCCGGGGTTGGCGAGCCCGATCAGCGGCCAGTCGGCGGGGATCTCGCCGCGCTGCCAGGCGCCCCACACGGTGATGTCCTTCACCAGGCGCGGGTCGGTGAGCAGCGCCTTGGCCTCGGCGTGGTGGGTGACGGCCCACACCGGGACACCGCCCGGCAGTTCCACGGCGGCGAGCGGGCCGGCCGCGCTCAGCGCCGCGCTCTCGGCGTCCAGGTCGGTGACGAAGGGGTCCAGGGCGATCCGCGGTGCTTCGGTACCGGTCGTCATCGTGACGTGCCTCCCAGGGCAGAGTCGGAGTACTGAGTACGGCGCAGGTCCGGGAACGACCCCGGACCTCCGGCAGAACGGCGTGCCGGCCGAGGTGACGCGAGTTCGGAGGGCGGGACGGGCCGGATCAGAGGACGGGTACGGGCGTGAACCGGACGGGCAGCCCGGTCAGTCCCCTGAGCCACGGAGAGGGCCGGCGGGTGAGGGACTCGGCGGGCACCGCCAGGTCGATGTCAGGCAGCCGGTCCAGCACGACCTCGATGCCGGTCCGCGCGATCAGCTCGGCGATCTCCTGCGCGGGGAAAGGGCAGCGGTGCTCACCGTGACCGAAGGAGAAGTGCGCGTTGTTGCCGCCGGTCAGGGCGGAGGCGTCGGTGCGCACCTGGGGATCGGAGTTGGCGCCCTGCAGCCCGAGCAGCAGCAGATCGCCGGCCCGGACGCGACGGCCGCCGAGGTGGGTGTCGCGGGCGGCCCAGCGGCCGGCCACGTTCTGGGTGGGCGTGTCCTCCCACAGCACCTCGTTCATCGCCTCGGCGACGCTGCGCCGGCCCCCGAACAGCGAGGCCGCGAACCGGTCGTCGGTGAGCATCAGCCGCAGCGAGTTGCCGATCCAGTCGGCGGTCGGCTGGTGCCCCGCCGCCATCATCACCATCAGGTCCTGGGTGATCTCCTCGTCGCTGAAGCCGCTGTCGTCGGCCAGCATCCGGGAGACCGCGTCGCCCGCCGGTTCCTTCCTCCGGTCCGCTGTCAACTGCGCCATGGAGAGGGCGAGATGGGACTGCCCGGCAAGGGCCCGCTCCCGGCCGTCGATCATGTCGTTCAGCGCGGTGACCAGGCCTGGACCCTCCTCGTCGGAGAAGCCGTAGAGCCACGCCAGGACCCGCACCGGCAAGAGCATCGCGTACTGGGCGACCAGGTCGGCCTCGCCCACCGTGCACAGTGCGTCGATCAGCTCGTCCGCGAACCGCTCGGCGTGCCGCCGCAGTTCGAACGGGTCCACCGCCTCCAGCGCGTCGCTGATCATCGCCGCGCGCTGCCGGTGCCGGTCGCCGACGGTGTAGAGGATCGAGGGCTGCCTGCGGCCGATCATCGGCAGCAGCGGCCAGTCCGCGGGGATGTTCTCCCACTGGTTCCACAGGTCCGAGTCCCGGCTGAACAGCACCGGATCGCCCGTCACCTGGTGCAGTTCGCGGTAGCCCAGCACCAGCCAGGCCGGGACGCCGCCGTCGAGCAGCACCGGTACGACGGCACCGTGGTCGCGCCGCATCTCCCGGTACAGACGGGCGGGTTCGGTCTGGAACCGGGGTCCGTCGAGCGGGACGGCGTCGGGCCTGGTCACACGAACTCCTCTCGGGGCAGGCCCGCCCGGGCGGACGGCTCGGCGTACCGGTTCTTCACGTGCTGCACCAGCGTGATCAGGGTCTGCTTGCCGGACTCACGAGAGCGGGCGTCGCAGTCGACCAGCGGCACATGGGGGTCCAGGTCGAGGGCCTCGCGGACGGCGTCGCCCGCGCGGACGGGGCCGCCGAAGTCGTTGCAGGCCACGATGAACGGCGTGCCGTGGTGCTCCAGCCGGTCGATGGCGTACCAGGAGTCGTCGATGCGGCGGGTGTCCACCAGGACGACCGCGCCGAGCGTGCCGGCGAACAGGCGGTCCCACAGGAACCAGAACCGCTCCTGGCCCGGCGCGCCGAACAGGTACAGCACATTGCGGGCGTCCAGGGTGATCCGGCCGAAGTCGAAGGCGACGGTGGTGGCGGACTTGCCACGCACCTGCCGGATGTCGTCGACCGCCTCGCCCGCCCGGGTCATCGTCTCCTCGGTGGTGAGGGGACGGATCTCGCTGACCGAGCGGACCAGGGTGGTCTTGCCGACGCCGAAGCCGCCCACGACCACGATCTTGAATCCGTTGTCGGCGGAGGCACCCAACGGGGTGCGCGCGTCAGATGTTGCGGAGTCCAACGAGCACCTGCTCCAGGATGTCGGGGTCGGTAATGGCCGGTCTGCGTGGATGGCGGGCGCTGACGCGGCCCGCCGCCAGCAGGTCGCACAGCAGCACCTTGGTGATGCTCACGGGCAGCTTCAGCTCGGCGGCGATCTCCACCACCGAGGTGGGGGACCGGGTCAGCTTCAGGATCGCCGCGTGCTCCGACTGCATCCCGGTCACCGGGTCCGACTCGGCGACGACGAGGGTGACCAGGTCGAAGGGGCTGTCGGGGTCGGTCCGGCTGCGGCCCTGGGTGATGGTGTACAGCCGGTCGGGAGCGTCGTCCCGCCCCGGCCGGCTCGTACCGGGAGCGCCGCTCATGACGTGCGGGGCAGCGCGGTCAGGTACTCGCCGAGCTGCTCCACCAGTTCGCTCATGTTGTGCCCGACGACCCCGGCGTCCGCGTCCTCGGTGGTGACGACGGCGAGATGGGCGCCGGCACCCGCCTCCACGATGAACAGCACGCCGCCGTAGAACTCGGTCATCGCCGAACGCACGCCTCCGCTGCCGTCGCCGAACTCCACGGAGGCCCCGTGGGACAGCGACTGGATACCGGCGGCGATCGCGGCGAGCTGGTCGGCCTGGTCGACGCTCAACTCCGGGGTGCGGCACAGCTTCAGCCCGTCCCGGGAGAGCACGAGCCCGTGCCGGGCGCCCGGGGTCCTCTCCAGCAGGCCCTCCAGGAGCCAGGTGAGCTTGTCGTCGGCGGTGGTCGGGCCGGTCATGAAGTGGTGTCGCCTTCCGGGTGCGCGTGCGGGTGGGAGGGTGAGGGGGAGGCGGGCTCGCCGGGGAGGTCCTGCCGGGCGCCTGCGCGATCGTCCGAGGCGCCGTCCGGTGCGGATCCGCCGGGAGCGTCCGGTGCGCCGCCGTCGCCGGAACGCGGTCCGGCCACGGCGTCCCGGCAGGCGGTCGAGGCATCGCGCGCGGCCCCGGCCGCGTGGCCGCCCCGGGCGCCGTCCGGCGGGGTGCGGTCGGCGGGGTGGGCGGTGTTGCCCCGCGCGGCAGCGGTCGGGGACGGGGCGGCCCCGTCGTCCGAGGCGGCCACCCGCGAGGCGTCGCCGAGGTCCCGGGCCGTCGCCTCCGGCGCGGCGGCCGCGCGACCGTCGTGTGCGGGGCTCTGCCGGCCGTCGGCGTCCGAGGTGCCCGGCGCGGCGCTCTGCCGGCCACCGGCGGCCCCTTCGTCCGATGCCCTGCCCTGTCGGCGGCGGCCTCCTCCGTCAGGCCCGGCCACCTCGGACGAGCCGGGAGCGTGGGTGGGGTGCGCGCCGGCCGGCGTGGCCTCGTCCGGGTCGCCGGTCTGCGGCGCGGCCGCTGTCGGTACGGCCGGGTCGGCGGTGGGGCGGCCGGAGTCCTCTGAGGCGGGGCGGACGGCCCGGCGGAAGCTGCTGAAGCGGGTGGCGCGGGTCCCGCCCCCGTCCGCCGACGCGGGTTGCGGCGCGCCGGAGCGGGGCGCCGAACGGGAGCGCTCGGCCTCGGCGAGCGTACGGCCCCGGCGCCGCTTGGGCAGCCCGGCCGGCCCCTCCTCCGCAGGCGCGGCGGTCTCATGGACCCGGACGGTCTCCACCCCGGCCGGAGCCGCGGCCGGCCCCGCGGTCTCCGGCAGCGGTGTGGCAGCCGCCGGTGCGGGGCCGGTGAGAACGTCCTGCGGGATGAGCATCAACACGCCCGTACCACCGCGCGCGGAGGGCCGGAACGACACCTTCAGGCCGTGCTTGCGTGCCAGCCGCCCGACCACGGCGAGACCGAGCCGGGTACCGGTCAGACCGCCCAGCTCGGAGACGTCGCCGCAGACCGCACGCTCGGCGCGGCGCAGCTGCACATCGCCCATCACCAGCCCGCTGTCCTCCACGGACACGATGACCCCGGACGGCACCTCCTCCACATAGACGTGCACCTCGGCGGTCGGCGGCGAGAAGTTCGCGGCGTTGTCGAGGAGTTCGGCGAGCGCGTGCATCACGCCCTCGGCGGCGTGCCCGGCGACGGCGGTCTCGCTCACCGAGTGCACCCGAACCCGCCGGTAGCCGGCGATGCGCCCCATCGCGCCGCGCAGGATCGACTCCATCCCGATCGGCCGCGCCCAGCGGCGGCCCGAACGCGCCCCGGTCAGCACGGCGATGGAGTCGGCGAGGCGGCCGGCCTGGGCGGTGCGGTGGTCGAGGTGAAGCAGGTCGGCGAGGACGTCCTCGTCGCTGTGCCGGTCCTCCATCGCGCGCAGGTCGGCGAGCGTGGCCGTGGCCAGGGCCTGCATCCGGGCGGCCGCGTTGGAGGTCGCGGAGATCGCCGTGGCACGTTCGCGCCGGGCCTGCTCCAACTCGACCGTCAGCCGGGCGTTCTCCTTGCGGATGCGCTCGGTCTCCGCGCCGCTCTCCTGCTCCAGACGGGCCCGGTCGGCCGCGAACGACTCGCTGAACTCGATTCGCTGCCGGGCGAGTTCGTCGATGAGCCGCTGCTGCTCCAGGCGTGACTCCTCGGTCGTGCGGGCCTGTTGCTGCAGCAGCCGCCCGAGGTCCCGGGTGACGCTCTCCAGCCGGCGCCGGACTCCGCGCGTGGTGCGCAGGGCGTGCGTCGCCGTGGCCACCGCCGCGCTGAGCACGACCGCCGCCGTGCCCGCGCCCCAGGCGAGCGGGGCGCGCACCGAGTCCGGGGCCGCCGCCACGGCCGCGCAGACCACGAGAGCCGACAGCGCACCGGTCACGGCGAGGACGGTGAGGAACGTACGAGGGGAAGGTCGGTCGCCGGGATGCGTGGGCGGGGTCATGGGTCCGGTCCGGTCCTCGCGGCAGAGACGGGCGGGTGGGGGCTGGAAGGAACGTTCGGGTGGTGAGAGGTGACACTCGGTGGTGAACTCGCGGTCACTATACGAGAGTTCGTGATCGAAACGGAAAGGTTCCGCGCTCGCCCCGGGAACCGAGCGGTCATACCCCGCCTCGGCCGTGAAGAGGACGGCCCGCGCGATGCGGGCCCGCGCGCCGCATCGAGCCGCGACGGGGGCCTGCACGGGAGGACGGATCCGAGGGCCTGAAGGTTGCCTTTCCGCCACGGATTCCGCCGCTGTGGCCCTGTGGGTCTTCCCACACCCTCGTGCCTCCGTAATGGATCTTGACGCCCGCCTCCCGGCTCGCTGAACTGTCATCGATCGGGTCTCACCACCACAGAGGCCCACACCGGGGGAGGACCGGGCGCATGTCGGAACGGCAGCGGCGCGACCAGCGGGGGACGGACGAGTCCCGGAACGCGGGCGGCGCGGGGAGCGCATGCCTCGCCTCCCCGGGTTCCAGGACCGGCGCCGGACGCCGTGTACGCGCGCTCACCGGAGACGAGGGCGGCCCTTCCGGGTGAGAGGGCGGTGCCGCGCCCCGCGCGCAGGGGTGGGTCGACCGGGAAAGATCCGTACATCTGTACGGTGACGGCGGAAACGGGCGGACAACGGGAAAACGCCCCGCGACCGGAATGCCGGACGTGGGGTGAAGGGGGCGATGGACATGACGGGGGAGCCGGAGGCGATGGGCTGCCGTGTCTCATGACGACTGAAGGGCGCATCGACTGGTGCCGCGCGCTGCTCGCACGGTTCGCCCGGTTCACCGGGCGCACGCTGCGGGGCGAGTGGCACGCCATCGTCGTCGAACCGGCGCGGAGGCTCGCGCGGCGGGGGTTGTCCGGACTGCTGCTGGCGTTCGTCGCCGCGTTCGGCGTCATCTTCTTCCACGCGATCGCCCAGCACCCGCTCGGCGCGTTATGGGTGACGCGGCTCGGCGGTGTCAAGGCCGACCTGCCGCTGTGGCTGTCGATGCTGCGCACACCCGTCTCGCTGTACGTCCCGGCCCTCGATCTGCCGGTGTGGGCGGGCATCACCCAGCTGTTCCTCGCCTTCGCCTGGGCCGAACTGGCCCTGGGCCGGGCCCGGACGCTGGCGATCTCCTACGCCACCACTCTGGCCGGCACGCTCACTGCCCGCGTGATGATCGCGACGGGCCCCGGCTGGTGGGGCTTCGGGCTGCCGCCCGAGTGCGCGCACGTGCTCGACACCGGACCCTCCGCGGCCGTCGTCGGCCTGTTCACCTATCTCGCGGTGATCAAGCGCGCGCCCGTGGTGTTCACCCTGACCGGCGGCTCGATGGTGTGGGAGTCCATCGCCGTGCCCAACCTGGCCGGACGCGAGCACCTGATCGCGGTGGGCTCGGCGATCGTCCTCGGCCTCCTGCACGGCCGCGGCGCACGACTGCGGGCGCGTCCGCGGTTGCCGCTGCCCACCCGGACCGGCGGGCCCGCGCCCGCGCGGCCGCCGGCGGCTCCCGCCCCCGTGCCGCCACGGGCCGTGCCCGCTCCGGCGACCACCGAGCGTCCGCCCGCTCCGGCGGCCGCCCAGCGTTCGGCGGACACGGCGATGACGTCCCTGGAGTGCTGATCCCAGCGCGCGTGCCTGTGGCGCCGCCCACCCCGGCCATGTGATGGTTTTCGCACGTCGACACGGGCGGCCACCCCCTAAGGTTGCCCCGAGGTACGGCAGGGCGTGGCTGACACCATGGTGTTCGTCGCCGGCAGGCAGCTGAAGGGAATCCAGGATGTTCCGCAAGGTGCTGGTCGCCAACCGTGGAGAGATCGCGATCCGCGCGTTCCGGGCGGGCTTCGAACTCGGTGCGCGCACCGTCGCCGTGTTCCCGCACGAGGATCGCAACTCACTGCACCGGCTGAAGGCCGACGAGGCGTACGAGATCGGGGAGCCGGGACACCCGGTGCGGGCCTACCTCTCCGTCGAGGAGATCGTGGCCGCCGCCCGCCGGGCCGGCGCCGACGCCGTCTACCCGGGTTACGGCTTCCTGTCCGAGAACCCCGAACTGGCCCGCGCCTGCGAGGAGGCGGGCATCACCTTCGTCGGCCCGAGCACGGCCACGTTGGAGCTGACCGGCAACAAGGCCCGCGCGGTCGCCGCCGCCCGCGCCGCCGGCGTGCCCGTGCTCGGCTCCTCCCAGCCCTCCACCGACGTGGACGAACTGGTGCGCGCCGCCGAGGACATCGGCTTCCCCGTCTTCGTCAAGGCCGTCGCGGGCGGCGGCGGGCGCGGCATGCGCCGCGTCGCGGACCCCGCCCAGCTGCGCGAGTCCATCGAGGCCGCCTCCCGCGAGGCCGACGCCGCGTTCGGCGACCCGACCGTCTTCCTGGAGAAGGCGGTCGTCGACCCGCGCCACATCGAGGTGCAGATCCTCGCCGACGGCGAGGGCAACGTGATCCACCTCTACGAGCGCGACTGCTCGCTCCAGCGGCGCCACCAGAAGGTCATCGAGCTCGCCCCCGCCCCCAACCTCGACCCCGAGGTACGGGCACGGATCTGCGACGACGCGGTGCGCTTCGCCCGCGAGATCGGATACCGCAACGCAGGCACCGTCGAGTTCCTCCTCGACCCCGACGGCAACCACGTCTTCATCGAGATGAACCCGCGCATCCAGGTCGAGCACACCGTGACCGAGGAGGTCACCGATGTCGACCTCGTCCAGGCCCAGCTGAGGATCGCCTCCGGGGAGACCCTCGCCGACCTCGGCCTCGCCCAGGACACGATCACCCTGCGCGGCGCCGCCCTGCAGTGCCGCATCACCACCGAGGACCCGGCCAACGGCTTCCGCCCGGACACCGGCCGGATCAGCGCCTACCGCTCCCCGGGTGGCTCCGGCATCCGCCTGGACGGCGGAACCACCCACGCCGGTACGGAGATCAGCGCGCACTTCGACTCGATGCTGGTCAAACTCACCTGCCGGGGCCGGGACTTCAAGGCGGCCGTCGGCCGGGCCCGGCGTGCAGTGGCCGAGTTCCGCATCCGCGGCGTGGCCACCAACATCCCGTTCCTGCAGGCCGTGTTGGACGACCCGGACTTCCAGGCGGGCCGGGTCACCACCTCCTTCATCGAGCAGCGCCCGCACCTGCTCACCGCCCGCTCCTCCGCGGACCGCGGCACCAAGCTGCTCACCTACCTCGCCGACGTCACGGTCAACAAGCCGCACGGCGAACGCCCCGACCTGCTCGACCCCGTCACCAAGCTGCCCCCGCTGCCGGCCGGCGAGCCCCCCGCGGGCTCCCGCCAGCTGCTGGTCGACCTCGGCCCCGAGGGCTTCGCCCGCCGGCTGCGCGAGTCGCCGACCACCGGTGTCACCGACACCACCTTCCGTGACGCCCACCAGTCCCTGCTCGCCACGCGCGTGCGTACCAAGGACCTCCTCGCCGTCGCCCCCGTCGTCGCCCGCACCCTGCCGCAGCTGCTCTCCCTGGAGTGCTGGGGCGGCGCCACCTACGACGTCGCGCTGCGCTTCCTCGCCGAGGACCCCTGGGAGCGGCTCGCGGCGCTGCGCGAGGCCGTGCCCAACATCTGCCTCCAGATGCTGCTGCGCGGCCGCAACACCGTCGGCTACACCCCGTACCCGACCGAGGTGACCGACGCCTTCGTGCAGGAGGCCGCCGCCACCGGCATCGACATCTTCCGCATCTTCGACGCCCTCAACGACGTCGGCCAGATGCGCCCCGCCATCGACGCCGTACGCGAGACCGGCACCGCGATCGCCGAGGTCGCCCTCTGCTACACCGCCGACCTCAACGACCCGGCCGAGCGGCTCTACACCCTCGACTACTACCTGCGCCTGGCCGAGCAGATCGTCGACGCCGGCGCGCACGTCCTCGCGATCAAGGACATGGCCGGCCTGCTGCGCGCCCCGGCCGCCGCCAAGCTCGTCTCCGCGCTGCGCCGCGAGTTCGACCTGCCCGTGCATCTGCACACGCACGACACGGCCGGCGGCCAGCTCGCCACCTACCTCGCCGCGATCCAGGCGGGCGCCGACGCGGTGGACGGCGCGGTCGCCTCCATGGCCGGCACGACCTCGCAGCCCTCGCTGTCGGCGCTGGTCGCCGCCACCGACCACTCCGACCGCCCCACGGGGCTCGACCTGCAGGCCGTCGGCGATCTGGAGCCGTACTGGGAGGGCGTCCGCAAGATCTACGCCCCGTTCGAGGCGGGCCTCGCCTCCCCGACCGGCCGTGTCTACCACCACGAGATCCCGGGCGGCCAGCTGTCCAACCTGCGCACCCAGGCCGTCGCCCTCGGCCTCGGCGACCGCTTCGAGGACATCGAGGCCATGTACGCCGCCGCCGACCGCATCCTCGGCCGCCTGGTGAAGGTCACCCCGTCCTCCAAGGTGGTCGGCGACCTCGCCCTGCACCTGGTCGGCGCCGGTGTCGCCCCGAAGGACTTCGAGGAGACCCCCGACAGGTTCGACATCCCGGATTCGGTGATCGGCTTCCTGCGCGGCGAGCTGGGCACCCCGCCCGGCGGCTGGCCCGAGCCGTTCCGCACCAAGGCGCTCCGGGGCCGGGCCGCGGCCAAGCCGGCGCCCGAACTGTCCGCCGAGGACCGCGAGGGCCTGGCCAAGGACCGCCGGGCCACCCTCAACCGGCTGCTGTTCCCCGGCCCCACGCGGGAGTTCGACACCCACCGGCAGACCTTCGGCGACACCAGCATCCTGGACAGCAAGGCCTTCTTCTACGGACTGCGTCCGGCCAAGGAGTACGCCGTCGACCTGGAGCCCGGCGTCCGGCTGCTGATCGAGCTGCAGGCGATCGGCGAGGCCGACGAACGCGGTATGCGCACGGTGATGTCCACGCTCAACGGCCAGTTGCGGCCCATCCAGGTCCGCGACCGGAACGCGGCCTCGGACGTGCCGGTGACCGAGAAGGCCGACCGCGCCAACCCCGGCCATGTGGCGGCGCCGTTCGCCGGTGTGGTGACCCTCGCCGTGGCCGAGGGCGACGAGGTCGCCGCCGGCGCCACCGTCGCCACCATCGAGGCGATGAAGATGGAGGCCACCATCACCGCGCCCAGGGCGGGCCGGGTCTCGCGGCTGGCCATCAACCGCATCCAGCAGGTGGAGGGCGGCGACCTGCTGGTGGAACTCGACTGACGCCCAGGGCGCCTGACGCACCGCGCGCCGCGGCCGGGGCTCCGGTCGCGGCGCGCCCATCCGTGGCCCCCGGCCCGACCCGGGGAAGGCCGGGTGTCAGTCCCAGAGCGGGTAGGTCATGACCTGGTTGAAGCCGTCCGGCCGGGCGCCGGTGTAGGTCAGGCTCATCTGGGCGTAGCGCTGGAAGGACGGATGCTTCTTCCACTGCTCCCGCCCGGTGAGCCGGATGACGACCGGGTAGCTGTGGAAGGTGCCGGCCGCGCAGTACGGCTTGCAGTCGTTGACCCAGTTCACGCCCACGGCCTTCGCCCCGTTCGGACCCCACTGGGTCCACTGGAGGCCGGCGAGCCGGCTGTTGCCGTCGCCGCAGGCCAGGATGAATTCGGCCGGGCGGACGTTCTTGTGGAAGAAGCAGTCGACGAGCACGGGCCGGGTCACACCGGCCCGCCCCCCGGCCGCGGCCGGGGTCGGCGGACTGGCAGAGGCCGTCGTCATCGCCGCTGTCAGCAGGGCTCCCGCCGCCAGGGTGACCGCCGTTCCCACCAGTGTTCCGCGCATGGCCGCTCCCACCGTCGTGCTGTGTCCGACCGTCCACTCGACGCTACGACCGCGCGGCCGTTTGCACCAATCGCGCAGGTCGCGCGGCGTGTCACCCGTGCTTGACAGTCAGGCCGTAGAACGCGACACGGGCGCCGTTGGTGGTGCTGTCCGAGGACGACTGGTTGTAGGACCCGGCCTTGAAGTACTGCTTGTACGGCTGGAACGACGACGGGATGGCGTAGTGGGTGGTGCTGCCGTTGACGGTCAGGTCGATGGTGTTCCCGCCCGAGACGGCGATGGTGTAGCTCCAGGTCTTGCCGATCGAGACATGTCCCACGGTGTGCGTGGTCTGCCCGCCGGACGGGGAGTTCTCCGTGCCGAGGACGATGTCGCCGTTGGCGTGGTAGTACAGCTCCAGCAGCGGCTTGGTGGAGGAGCCGCCGCTGCCGAGGTGGATCTGGCCCACGCACACGTTCTTCGTCACGGACACCACGCGCAGGGTCGCGTTCATCCTGTGCGACCCGGACAGCGCCCAGTCGGCGGCGCTGCCGTCGCGGTTCATCTCGCGCAGCTCGGAGCGGGCGTAGTTGGAGTTCGGCGTGGTGACGCCCTTCTCCGGCGCCCAGAAGGTCATGGCCCCGTCGCGGGTGTCGGTGTAGAAGTACGCGTCCTGGTAGCCGTTCGCCCCCTGGAGCCGGGACGAGGGGATCGTGGTCGGGCTGCCCGGGGAGCCGACGGGCTCCTGGAGCTCCCAGAGGGACAGGTCGAAGTTGCCGCCGGGGGCGACATGCGGGTCGGCAGCGAGCGCGCTGGGGCTGCCGAGGAGGGCGAGCGCGAGGGCGAGGCCCGTGGTGGTGGGCACCGCGAGGAGCCGTACTCGGGTCATGGTGGGTCCCTTCGTCAGACCGGGATGCGTTCAGCTATGTGAACACTGAACGCATCCTTGGTCGCCGGTGACCCGAGAAGCTAGAGGTCTGAACCAGAGCCGTCAAGTGGGTCAGCAGGCGCCCTCGTCCTGCCACGGGCCCCATTCCGAGGCGCCGGGCACCTCGTTCTGGGTCCACCACTTGGCCTTCCAGTTGTGCTTGTTGTACGAGACCTCGTCCCCGGCCGTGTACACCGCCGACGAACTCCACGCCGTCTTGCAGGTGGTCGGGGTCGGGGTCGGGGTGGGCGTCGGCGTGGTGGTCGGCGGGGTCACCCCCGCGAACTTCACCGAGTACTTGGCGAAGTCCCAGTCGTTCTGCGCCACGCTGGAGCAGGTGCCGGACGTGCGGCCGCCGTTGTCAGGCGGACTGCACTGCCGGTCGCGGTTCAGGGACCAGAACGTGAACCGGTCCATGTTGTGGCTCGTCGCGTAGTCCAGCACGGTCTGGAAGTCCGCCTGGGTGAAGTACTCGCCCGAGTCGCTGCGGCCGTTCATGCCGGAGAAGCCCTCGTGGGCGTACGCGGTCGCCTGGTCCCAGCCGAAGGTGGACTGCAGGATCGCGTTGAAGTTGGTCAGCGCGCTGGTCTGGCTCGCCGCGCCGTTGAAGCCGCCGTCGAACGGCATGATGGAGAAGTTGTTCGGCGTGAAGCCCTGGGACTTGGCCTCCAGCAGCATCTGCTTGCCGAACCAGCCGGTGCCGTCCGCGGTGCCGGCCGTCGTCACGGAGACGTACAGCCCCGGGTTGTTCTGCTGGAGGATCTTGGCCGCGCCGATCTCGTTGTGGATCGCCGCCGTGTTCTCGTACTCCGGCTCCTCCAGGTCGAAGTCGATCGCATGCAGGCCGTACTTGGTGATGACCTGCTGGTACGCCGCCGCCGTGGACGCGGGGTCGGCGCAGGCCTGGCCGAGCTTCGTGCCGCCGTAGCCGCCGATGGAGACCGAGACGTCACCGCCCTTGCCGCGGATCGTGTTGATCATCGACTGCACGGCCGTGTCCGAGGAGACCGGTGCGGTGCCGCCCCAGGTGGGCGAGCAGCCACCGCCGTTGGGGGCGAGGACGAAGGCGAGCTGGAAGGCCTTGAGGCCGGTGGCGTCCATGATGGCGGCCGGGTCCGGCGGATCGTTGTCCAGCGGCATGAGATAGGGAGCGGCGGCGTACCAGCGGTTGCCGAGCGCGGTGGTCGCGCCCGAGGCGTTGCTCGCCACGAGCGCGGTGGTGCCCGCGGCGGCGAGCGTGACGGCGGCCGCCGCGCCCAGACATGCCCGAAGAGGTCTCACTGCGTGCCTCCGGAGGGTGGGGGTGGGGAGGTCCCCGGAACAGGGGGAGCCCCACCCTCCGGGAGCTGTTGCGGTCACGTCAATGAGTTGGACTAGACCAACGCTCACTTTGGACTAGACCATACGATTCTTTTACTTCCCGTCGACCAGGCGCACAAGGAAGCCCCGGTCCAGGGACAGGGTCGGTGTGGTGACGGTCGTGACGTGGGTGCCGGGGTCGTACGACCAGGCGGATGCGGGCAGTTGGCGTCCGTCGAGGAAGACCCGCCGTGGTGCCGTGTCGCCGTGCACGGTGAACCGGTAGGAACGAGCGTCCACCTTGCCCGCGTACGCACCCCTGCTCGCGCCCACCGACACGGTCGTGCCGTCGCCCCCGGTGCGTACGGACACCCGCTGGGCGGCGGCCGCGCCCCGGGTGAAGTCGCGGGTCACCCCGTCGTCCTCGTACAGCGTGTAGTGGCGGGTGCCGTGGGCCGCCGGATACAGGTCCCAGTCCAGCTCGTGCCGGTCCCGGGTCTGCCAACTCGTCGTCCCCTTCGGCCACATCGGCACGATCGCACCCTCGCGTACGAACAGCGGGAGCGTGTCGAGGGGGGCGTGGTAGCCGTTGACCGTGGTCGGGCCCTGGTAGGTGCGGCCGGTCCAGTAGTCCGTCCAGGTGCCCTTCGGCAGGTAGATGCCGTCGCGGGTGTCGGAGTCCTGGTACACCGGGGCGACGAGGAAGTCGGGGCCGGACAGGAACTCGTACGTCGCCTGGTCCGACAGCGTCCCCGGGTCGTCCGGGTACTCCAGCCACAGTGGACGCACCGCGCCCACACCGGTCTTCGCCGCCTCGGCGGACAGTGTGTACATGTACGGCAGCAGCCGCTCCTTCAGCTGCAGGTACTTCCGGTTGATCGAGGTGTACGGCTCCCCGTCCAGCCAGGGCTGCTGGTCGGCGGGCTTCCTGGTCGTGACGTCGGTCGCCCAGCCGTCCATGGTCATGATGGCCGGCAGGAACGCCTTCCACTGCAGGTCGCGGGCGTACATCTTGGCGTCGTGGCCGTAGATGCTGCCCACGTCACCGGTGTTGTACGCGATGCCGGACAGGGTCGCGCCGGCGTAGGTCGGGATCTGCCAGCGGATGTAGTCCCAGGACAGCTTCTGGTCGCCGCTCCACAGCACCCCGCAGCGCTGCGCACCCGCCCAGGACACCGGCAGCCAGACGAAACCGCGGGCGTCGCTGTTGTCCTCGATCCCCTTCTTCGCGGCGTCGCACGCGTCCAGCGCGAACCTGTAGCCGTTGCCGACCCAGGCCACGTCCAGCTTGGCCACCCGCTGGCCCGCCTCGACCTGGTCGGCGAGCTTGTCGATGCCGTCCTGGGTCCACAGGCCGAGCTGGGCGTGGTGGTCCTGCAGGCCCTGGGCGGTCTGCTCCAGGTTCTCGTACCCGCAGCCGTAGCCGTCGTTGACCAGCATCCAGCCGAGCGGCATCTGATGCTGCGTGTATCCGTCGGCGGTCTTCAGCGCGTCGAGGGTGTGCCGTTCGCCCCGGTTGGCGTTGTGCAGATAGCAGTCGGAGTCGCCGGGTTCGAGCCCGTACACCGGCGGCATGAACGGCTTGCCGACCAAAGCGGTGTACTCCCCGATGACTTGCTTGGCGTCGCCGAGGAAGTAGTAGGCGTCCAGGCGCCGTTCCTGCTGGCCGGTGGTCACCGGCGAACCGAAGGTGTACACGCCCGGCGCGAAGGTGTTGCGGAAGGCGCCGTAGCCCGCGCTGGAGAGGTAGAAGGGCTGGGAGTTGTTGTAGCCGCCCTCGTCCCAGTCGAAGCTGTTGGACACGTACATGGTCCGCCCGCGGTGCGAGAAGCTGCCGTTCTGCTCGCCGCCGCCGAAGAACTGCTCGTCCGGGCCCCGCTGGAGGCTCTGCCGCATCCCGCCGGTCGACCAGCGCAGCGGCTTGTCCTCCTGCCAGATCCGGGTGCGGTCGTCGGGCTTGTACAGCCCGAAGCGCAGCGGCTTCTTGTACACGCGCAGCACGGCCTGAGGCGAGCGGATGCCGTAGTAGTCGCCCGCGTCGAACGACGAGGTGTGCCGCTCCGCGGCGGGCTCCTTGCGCACGATCGCCGAGCCCGCCGGATCGCTCAGCGAGCCGGACGGGTCGGCCTGCAACCGCAGTTGACCTCCCGTCAGGAAGTCGGCCTGTGCCACGAGCCGCCCGGCTGCGACGGTGTACCTGCCGGCGCCGCCCGAGAAGGACGTGAGATCGCCGGCGTCCGTGGTCGCGGGCAGGTAGGCGGCACCGGTGAAGGAGTTGGCGTGCACGTCGTACGGCACGACGACCACGTGGTAGGTCCCGGACGCCCGCGGGATCACCGTGGCCTCCGGGTCGGCGGTGCCCGCGCTGGACGCCACCTGCTTGCCGTGGTCGTCGTAGACGTACAGGTCGAAGTCGTCGGAGGGCCTGTCCCACGTGATCGACAGCGGCACGCCGCCCTCGGGGTTGTCGTCCCAGTAGCCCGCCGGCACCGAGACCGTCAGGTCGAAGCGGTCGCAGACCCTGTTGTCCGGATCGGCCGCCGCGTCCGGGCAGCTCTCGGGCCCGCCGCCGGTGCCTTTGGCGTAGACCGGGCTCTGCCAGCCGACGCTTGCGTGGGCCGGGTCGAGTACGGCGCCGGAGGCGGTGGCGGCGGCCTGGGCGGGCGCCGGGACGGCGAGCGCGGTGGCCGCCAGGGCGGTCGCCAGCCCCAGCGGTACCCAGGCCGGCCACGGCACACGGTGTCGAAGTCTTCGCACGGCGGAACAGCTCCCCTCGCAGCACTGCGGACTGACTGTTCTTGCTCTCGATGCGCGTAAGCGCTCGAAATATGCTTCGATCGAGCAGTTTTACGCACGAAGACTCAGGGTTGGCACAGGTTCATGTCAAGAGCGCGTCAGTCCACAGGCGGCTCCTGGAGCATGGCCAGGGTCAGCACACCGCCGCCGATGCCCCAGCCGCCGTCCGTCACCTCCTCGACCAGGACCATGGTGCTGGCGCGGGCCCGGTCGCCGTAGATCTCGGCGTACAACTCGGTCGTGCGGGTGACGATCAGCTCCTTCTGCTGGTCGTCCAGGCTTCCGGCGGGCACCTTGAAGTTCGCGAACGGCATGATGGATCTCCTCACTTGACGGCGGATCAGAGCGAACTGCCCGTGGCGAGCAGGTCGTCGAGGCCGGCACGGCGGAAAAACTCGGCCCGGATGCGGTCGGCGACCGCGGACACGACCTCGCTGCCGTCAGCGGCGGGGTCGACGTGGGTGCGCAGCGGCCGGCGGCCGGCGGGCAGCTCCACCAGCCGTACGACGGCCGCGGCGACCTCCGCCGGGTCCGCGTCCGGCGGGATCAGCGCCGCGAGCCGCTCGTCCAGCCCCGTCAGCAGGGCGCCGTAGCGCTCGTCGTAGGCGGCCGCGCGCCCCGTGTCGGCGGGCGTGCCCGCGTGCAGGAAGTGGTTCGTACCGGAGGTGAAGGCGCCGGGCACGACGATCGCCGTGTCGATGCCGAACCGGACCAGCTCACCGGCGTAACTGACCGCCGGCGCGTCCATCGCCGCCTTCGCCGCGAAGTACGGCCCCAGGAAGGGCGGACAGCCGCCGCGGGTGCTGGAGCTGCCGATCCACACCAGCAGGCCCTCGCCGCGGTCCCGCAGATGCGGCAGCGCGGCCCGGTTCAGGCGCTGGGCGCCCAGCACGTTGACGTCGTACAGCTCCGCCAGTTGCTCGGGGGTGAAGGCTTCGGCGGGGCCGGAGACCATGTGGCCCGCGTTGTGGACCACCACGTCCAGCCGGCCCTCGGCGGCCAGCACCCGGGCCACGGCCGCGTCGGCGGAGTCCTGGGCGGTGACGTCCAGGTCTACGGCGTACAGGCGGACGCCGTGTTCGGCCGCATAGTGGTCCAGGCTCGCCACGGCGGCCGCGTTGCGGTCGGCCGCCTGCCGGATCCCCGCGTAGACGGTGTGACCGGAGCCGGCGAGGGCGCGCACGGTCAGCGCGCCGAATCCGCTGGAGGCGCCGGTGACCAGGATGGTTCGGGGAGTGTCGGTCGTCATGGTTCCTCGCTGCAAGTGGGGGTGGCCGGTGGTCAGACGAGTCCGCCGTTGGCGCGCACGACCTGGCCGTTGATCCAGTGGCCGGCCGGGGAGGCGAGGAACGCCACCACCTCGGCGACCTCCGCGGGCGTGCCGAGGCGTTCCAGCGGCGGCTGAGCGGCCAGGCGGGCCACGGTCTCCTCGTCCTTGCCGTCCAGGAACAGCTCGGTGGCCGTGGGCCCGGGGGCGACCGTGTTCACGGTGACGTCCCGGCCGCGCAGTTCCCGGGCCAGCACCAGGGTCAGCGCCTCGACCGCGCCCTTGCTCGCGCTGTAGACGCCGTACGTGGGAAAGGCCAGGCCCACCACGGACGTGGAGAAGCCGACGAACGCGCCGCCCCGGCGCAGCGTACGGGCCGCCTCCCGGGCGACCACGAACGTGCCGCGGATGTTGGTGCGGTGCAGCGCGTCGAGCTCAGCGAGGTCCAGTTCGGCGATCGGCGCGAGATACATCCGGCCGGCCGTGTGGACCACGACGTCGACTCCGCCGAACTGTTCCGCGGCCGTCCGGAACAACGCGGCGACCTGCTGTTCGTCGGCGACATCGGCGCGCACGGCGACCGCGCTGCCGCCGGCCGCGGTGATCTCCTGGACCGCGGCCTCGGCCAGGTCGCGGCTGCCCGCGTACCCGATCACCACGGCGCAGCCGGCCGCGGCGAGCCGGCTCACCGTGGCCCGGCCGATGCCGCGGGACCCTCCGGTGACGACGGCGACACGGGGCGCCGAGGGGGTGCTTGCTTCGGTGGACATGAGATCTCCTGCCGCTGTGGGGCGTGGCGCCCGGTGGGTGACTCCACCGTGGGCCGCCGCAGCGGCGGCAGCCACGGCTGCGCTCACCCTGGGGCCGGCAACCCCTGGCTCCGCATGTCCCGAGGCGCGACCATGGAGGGCGTGAACCATGCAGAGGTGGCCGCCTTCCTGAAGTCCCGGCGCGACCGGGTCCGCCCCGCCGACGTCGGACTGCCCGTGGGCCCCCGCCGCCGGGTCCCGGGCCTGCGCCGCGAGGAGGTGGCCCAGCTGGCCGGTCTTTCGGCCGACTACTACACCGAGCTGGAGCGGGGCCGCGGCGCCCAGCCCTCCGCGCAGGTCCTGGCCGCCCTCGCGCGTGCGCTTCGGCTCGGCGGAGACGAACGCGACCACCTCTTCCACCTCGCCGACCGTCCGCTGCCCGCCGAGGCGTCCGGGCCCACCGCACTCGCCCAGCCTGCCCTGCTCGGCCTGCTGGACCGGCTCACCACGACACCCGCCCAGGTCATCTCCGACCTGCACGAACCCCTCGTCCAGAACCCCCTCGCCGTGGCGCTGCTCGGCGAGATGCCCCCCGGACGCGGAACCGGGCGGAGCTTCGTGTACCGCTGGTTCACCGACCCCACCGCCCGTGGCCTCTACCCGGCCGAGGACCATCCGCACCACTCCCGCGTTTGCACCGCCGACCTCCGGGCTGTCGCGGCCCGGCGCGCCAAGGACCCCGACGTCACCGGGCTGGTGGCCACACTGCTGCGGCGCAGTACGGAGTTCGCCGAGCTGTGGGAGCAGCGGGAGGTGGCCCTGCGCCGCACCGACCACAAGCGGATCGTCCATCCCTCGCTCGGCGTCATCGAGCTGGACTGCCACAACCTCTTCAGCGAGGACGGCCGTCAGCGCCTGCTGTGGTTCAGCGCCCCGCCCGGCACCGAGGGGGCCGCGCAGCTGGAGCTGCTCTCGGTCATCGGGACCCAGGACCTCAGCGCTGCCGAGGGGGCGGGGCGCCGGCCCAGCTGAGGGAGCCGAGGCCGACTTGTCACGAAGTCGCCACACCCGTGGCGGATCATCCGTCGCCTGAGGCACCCTTGACAGTGTGCGTACTGTTTCGCGACGTTTGAGCAGTCGCGCGCGGAGGGGAATTCTGCGCACATCGGAACCAGCGACAGGACGCGCCCGGCGCGTCATGGGGGGAGCGGTCGCCATGCGATCCATGAGCCACGATCCATACGCCTCACCGGTCTGTGCCGCCTCGGGCACACCGTTCGCCGAGCCTGCGGAAGGACGGTCGAACTGAGGTGGAGATCACCATCCACAGACCCGGTGAGCTGACACCCGAGCAGCGCGGGGCCTGGCACCGTGCGATGGACGAGTCGCCCGAGTACGCCAATCCGTTCCTGGCACCGGAGTTCGCGATCGGCGTCGGCCGGTACCGCGGCGGGGCGCGGGTGGCGGTCCTGCGCGAGGGCGGGGAGGCCGCCGGGTTCTTCCCCTATGAGCGGGGGCCGTTCGGGACCGGGCGGGCCATCGGGCTGGGGCTGTCCGACTGCCAGGCCCTGGTGCACCGGCCCGGGGTCACCTGGAACGCCGAGGAACTGCTGCGGGCCTGCGGGCTCGGCATCTTCGAGTTCGACCATCTCGTCCAGGAACAGCGTCCGTTCGCACCGCACGTCACCGGCACCTTCGCCTCACCCGTGATCGATGTGAAGCCCGGCGACGGCGGCTACCCCGACTGGCTGCGCGGCACTTATCCGGGGCTGGCCAAGACCACGCTGAAGAAGGAACGGCGGCTCGGCCGGGACATCGGCGAGGTGCGTTTCGAGTTCGACGAGCGCGACCCGCAGGTACTGCGCACGCTCATGCGCTGGAAGTCCGCGCAGTACCGCAGGACCGGCCGCATGGACCGGTTCTCCCGGCCGTGGATCGTGGGCCTGGTCGACCATCTCTTCCGCGTCCGTGAGGAGCACTTCACCGGAGTGCTGTCGGTGCTGTACGCGGGCGACCGTCCGGTCGCGGCCCACTTCGGCCCCCGGTCGAACACGGTACTGGCGGCCTGGTTCACCGCCTACGACCCCGAACTGCACTACTACTCACCGGGGTTGATGATGCATCTGCGCACCGCCGAGGCGGCCGCCCGGGCCGGGGTGACCCTGGTCGACCTCGGCCGCGGCGACAAGGAGTACAAGGACTGGCTCAAGACCCGCGAGCTGCGGGTCGCCGAGGGCTTCGCGGCCCGCCGGCACCCGGTCGCGCTGACCTGGCGGCTGTGGCGCAGGCCGGTGCGAGGGCTGCGCAACACGGTCAACGCCCATCCGCAGCTGCGCGAGCCGGCCGACCGGCTGCTGAAGACGCTGGGCAGGGTGCGCAGCCAGGGCGTGGCGGCCCCCTCGGGAGCCCGCAAGAGTCACCTCCCGGAGGGGTAGTCACTGGCAGGTTCTCGTCAAACTTTCGCCAAGCGGCGGACGTTTTCACGCCAACGTGATCGGGTCTCCTGCGTCAGCAGTCTCGCTGCACCTCGGGAGGTCCTTGGTGTCCGTACCAACCCACAGAAGGCGGTGGTTCACCGTCTGTGCGCTCACCGCGTCCGCCGCACTCGTCGCGATCCCTCCGTCTTCCGCCTCCGGGCGCTCGCCGAGCCCCTTCGGTGTCCGTGTTCTCGGCCAACTCGCCAAGGAGCGCGCGCAGTCGGTGGGCGCCATGTCCCCGCACGCGGCGGCGGACGACGACGGCGGCAACGAGGCGGACGAGATCGCCGAGGGCGCGGACCAGTACGCCGAGGCCCGTACGTCGCCGGGTGTGGTCGCCCCGGGCGCGTACGGCGCCGCCTGGCACGACCTGACCAACCTCAGGAGCACAGGCGGCAGATGGCACAACATCACCGACCTGCCGTACAACTCGGACGACCCGCGCTACCGTGACATCGACTCCAACTCCAGCGGTGGAAGCGGCAATGTCACCGGCCGGATGGCCGCGATCGCCGCCGACGACGACGGTTACGTCTACGCGGGCAGCGCCGGCGGCGGGGTGTGGCGCTCGCGCAGCGGGGGCGGCCACTGGCAGCCCATCAGCGACCGGCTCCCCGCCCAGTCCACCGGCGCCCTCGCCCTCGACGGCGCGGGCCGGCTCTGGCTGGGCACCGGCGAGGCCACCACCAACGCCGACGCCTACCTCGGCAGCGGCGTCTACGTCCTCACCCAGCCGCACCACGGCACCTTCTCCGCACGCAGCCGGGTCGGCGGCGACGAGCTGGAGAGCACCACCATCCACGAGCTGCGCTTCGGCGGCGGCAAGGTGTGGGCGGCCACCAGCGAGGGCGTGTGGAGCCACTCCACGAAGAAGCTCGGCGGTCCCTGGAAGCTGGAGTTCGCACCCAACCCCGACTTCATGCCCGGCGGTTCGAAGGCCGACGACCCGGACGCCCCGTACAAGAACATCGCCAACGACATCGCCATCGACCCCAAGGACCCGTCCAAGGTGGTCCTCGCCGTCGGCTGGCGCAGCGGCGACGACTACAACGGCTTCTACACGAAGACGGGCGGCACCTGGACCCGGATCACCAGCGGCCTCGGTGACCTTCCCGCCGACGCGGACAACGTCGGCAACGTCACCTTCGCCCGCTCCGCCGACGGCTCCCGCTACTACGCCATCGAGCAGTCCCCGGAGCAGCTGAACACCAACCCGGACAGCGGCCTGGAGGGCATCTACGTCTCCAGGTCCGGCTCCCCGGCGGGCCCCTGGACGAAGATCGCCGACTACAAGGGCCTGGCCGCCGACAACTCGGCGCTGACGACGGCCGGTTACATGCCCGGCGTCCAGGCCTGGTACAACCAGTTCCTCGCCGTCGACCCCAGCGACCCGCAGCACGTGTACGCGGGCCTGGAGGAGGTCTACGAGACCAAGGACGGCGGCGGCACCTGGTCCACCGTCGGCCCGTACTGGAACTTCACCTTCTCCTGCTGGAGCATCGACCCGGCCAAGCAGACCGGCGACTGCAACCCCACCACCCACTCCGACCAGCACGGTGTCGCGATCGGCCGCTACCACGGCAAGAGCTTCGTGTACGTCGGCAACGACGGCGGCATCTACAGGCGCCCGGTGAACGGCTCCCAGGACGCCTCCGGGCACGCCACCGACTGGACGTCCCTGAACGACGGCACCATCGACACCCTGCAGTACTACTCCGTCGGCATCGGCAAGGACCTCGACCACGGCGGCCTTTCCGTCACCGGTGGCCTGCAGGACAACGGCCAGTCGATCCTGCGCGGCGACGACAGGGTGATGGGCTCCAACTTCGGCGGTGACGGCGGCGACACCCTCACCGATCCCGCCAACGGCTGCGACATCGCCCAGGAGTACGTCTACCTCGCCGTCCAGGTGACACAGAACTGTGCGGTGAACGACGGAAGCTGGGTCACCGACCCGAGCAAGGCCACCTCGTACTCGGTGGCCCCGCCCGACAACGCCACCAGCGAGGCCCGGTTCATCGCCCCGCTGGCGGCGGACATGAAGGACGGCAACACCTGGGTCGCCGGCGGCCGGCACATCTGGGTCCAGACCCACGGCTACGCCATCCGCAGCGGCAAGGAGTGGACCAGCGTCCACGACCTGGGCGCCGGCCGCACCGCGACCGCCGTCGCCGCGTCCGGCGGCAAGGTCTACGCCGCCTGGTGCGGCCCCTGCAACAACCAGGGCTTCGCCCGTGGCATCGCCGTCGGAAACGCGGACGGCACCGGCTGGCACGACATCAACCTGCCGGTGGACGGCACGGTGCCGAACCGCTACCTGAGCGGCTTCGCGGTCGACCCGAAGAACGCCGACCACGTCTTCCTGGCCGTCAACGGTTTCTCCCGGCACTGGACCGAGGGCCCCGGCGCCGGCGTCGGCCATGTCTTCGAGTCCACCGACGGCGGGACGACCTGGAAGGACGTCTCGGCCAACCTGCCGGACGTGCCCACCAACTCGGCGCTGGTGACGGCGGACGGCGGCCTCGCCGTCGCCACCGACCTCGGCGTCGTCTACCGCGCCCCGGGCCACGCCACCTGGCAGCGGATCGGCAGCCTGCCGGCCGTCGCGGTCCTCCAGCTCAAGACGAGCCCGGACGGCGGCACGCTGTACGCCGCCACGCACGGCCGGGGGATCTACACGGTCAAGGTGCGAGACCTGCGCTGACGGATCGATCCATCAGGAGGGGCGGTCCCGGCGCTCCGGGATCACCCCTCCTGCGCGTACGGCACCACCAGCACGTCCAGTGTGAGGACCGGGCGTGCGGCGCCTGCCACGTCGGGTGCCTTGGCGGATGCGGTGACCTCGGCCGTACCGCCCCGGGTGCCGGCGCAGCGCAGGGTCGCGTGCGCCGTGCCGTCCGAGTCCACCCGCCAACCGGACGGCACGACGAGCGCCGGAGCCGAACTCAGCACGCCCGTCCACCGTTTGTCGTCCGGGCGTGGCCGCAGCACGAGCGTCACCACCGTGCCGGGGCGGACGCACAGCCGGCGCCGGACCGGGTCGCCCGGCGAGACGGCGACTTCCGCCTGCCCGGCGACGCAGGCGCGCGCCGAGGGGCCGGCCGGCGCCCCGGAAGGAGGGGCGGCCGGCGTGGTCGTCCCGCCGGAGGACGCGGGGCCGCCCGGAGAGGCCGGGGCGCCGGGCGGCGCCGACGCACGGGGCGACGAGGGCCGCGGTGACCGGCTCCCGGAGGCTCCCGCCTTCGCGCCCCCGCCCCCCGACGCCCCGCAGCCCGCCAGCACGACGACCACCGCGATCGCGCAGCCACCCGCCCACCACCGCATGCCACACCTCCCGGCCTCCTGGTACGCCTCCCAGGATGCCTCAGCCTGCTCCGCGGACGGCCCGTCCGACCTCCGTGCGCAGTCTCACGAACCCGGGAAGGCCCCGCGTGGTGAGCTGGTCCCGCTCGCCGGGGAGGTCGACCGGGAGGTCGCGGACGACGCGGGAGCCAGGGCCGGCGGAGAGGACGACCACGCGGTCGCCGACGTACACGCTCTCGTCGATGTCGTGGGTGACGAACACGATGGTCGTGTCGTCCGAGCGGTGGACCTCCAGCAGCAGGTCCTCCAGATCCTCGCGGGTGCCCGCGTCGAGGGAGCCGAACGGCTCGTCCATCAGCAGCAGGGCGGGCCGGCAGACGAGGGCGCGGGCGATGGCGACCCGCTGCTGCATCCCGCCGGACAACTCGCGGGGATGGCGCCGGGCCACCCCGTGCAGGCCGACGCGTTCGAGGATCGTCTCGGCCTCGGCCCGGCGGGCGGAGCGCCCGAGGCCCCGGCGGCGCAGCGGCAGGGCCACGTTGTCGCGGACGGTGAGCCAGGGCAGCAGCGAGCGGCCGTACTCCTGGAAGACGACCGCGAGCCGCTCGGGTACGCCCGTCACCGGTGTCCCGTCGATCGTGACGGAGCCCTCCTGGGTGGGCAGCAGCCCGGCGATGGTGCGCAGCAGCGTGGACTTGCCGCAGCCCGAGGGGCCGACCACGCTGAGGAACTGCCCGTCGGGCACGGTGAGGCTGATGCGGTCCAGAACGTGCTGGTCGGCGAAGTGACGGCTGACGGAGTCGAGGCGCAGCATCCCTCACCCGGCCCAGGGCTCGTACAGGGTGCCCGCGCTGCCGCTGACCCGCAGGTGCAGCAGGAAGGGGCCGGTGTCGTCACCGCGGGCCAGCGCGTGGTCGAGCGCGGCCGGCAGCTCCCTTGCACGCTCGGCGCGGGCCGCCGGGCAGCCGAAGGACTCCGCGAGGGCCGCGAAGTCGATGCCGGTGATGTCCGTGCCGGGGACGGGCACGACGCCGATCCGGCGGCCCAGGGCGCGGACGGCCGCGTAACCGCCGTTGTCCAGCAGGACGTAGGTGACCGGGGCCGCGTGCCGGGCCGCGCTCCACAGGGCCTGCACCGTGTACAGCGCCGAGCCGTCACCGACCACGCACACCACCCGGCGCCGGTCGGCGAGCGCCCGGCCCACCGCGAGGGGCAGGCCCCAGCCGAGCGCCCCGCTGCCCGTGGTGAGGAAGGCACCGCTCGACTCGACGGGCACGCGCGCGTGCAGCGTGTCACGGTGGCTCGGCGCCTCCTCGACGAGGACCCGGTCGCGCGGCAGCCGGGCGCTGAGCAGATCGAAGAACAGCTCCGGGGTGATGTGCCCCTCGGCGCGCGCCGGGGCGGGGGCCGGCCGGGGCGGCGGCGGGTCGCGGTCGGGCTCCTTCCTCAGCAGCCCCGAGAGCCGTTCCAGGGCGGGCCGCAGGGTGGTGACGATGCTGGTGCCGGTGGGCAGCCAGGCGGCCTGGCCGGCGTCGCAGTCCAGGTGGAACAGCTCGGTGCCGGGCGCGAGCGGCGGCCCGTCGTCCGCCACGTGATAGGTGAACACCGGGGTGCCGAGGGCGACCACCACGTCGTACGGGGCCAGGCGTGCGGCCAGTTGCCGGGGGATCGGCGGCAGGAATCCCTGGAACAGCGGATGCGTCTCCGGGAAGCCGGAACGGCCGGAGAGCGGGCTGATCCACACCCCTCCGTGGATCCGTTCGGCCAGCGACCGGACCTGGTCCAGCGCGTCCTCGTCGTCCACGCCCGGGCCCACCACCAGCGCCGGGCGGGCACAGGTGTCCAGCCGGGCGGCTAGCGCGTCGAGGGCCTCAGGGGCGGCCGTGAACGCGGAGTGCACCGTGCGGGGCGCGACGGGCTCGGCGGGCCGGTCCCAGTCGTCCTCGGGCACCGACACGAACACCGGGCCGCGTGGATGGGTCATCGCGGTCCGGTACGCCTCGGCGAGCACCGCCGGCACGTCCTCGGCCCGCTCCGGCTGACGGGCGGACTTCACATACGGGCGCGGGAACAGGGCCGGTTCGTCGGCGCCGAGGAACGGCCGCAACTGGATCAGCGAGCGTGCCTGCTGGCCCGCCACGATGACCAGCGGCACCCGGTCGCGGAAGGCGTTGAACACCGCGCCGAGCGCGTGCCCGACCCCGCCGGCCGAGTGCAGGCTGACGAAGGCGGCCCGCCGGGTGCCGAGCGCGTGCCCGGCCGCCATGCCGACGGCGACGGACTCCTGCAGGCCCAGCACATAGGTGAAGTCGTCGGGCCAGTCGCGGAACATCGGCAGTTCCGTCGAGCCCGGATTGCCGAAGACCGTGGTCATGCCGGTGTCACGCAGAAGCCGTACGACCGCCTCGCGGACCGTGGCCGTCGTCATGCCGTCCTCCCTGTGGATGTCCTGGGGCCGACGAGCCGCTTCTCGACCGCCAGCAGTCCGGTGTTGAGCAGATGGCCCAGTGCGCCGAGCAGCATCAGCGCGGCCCACACGGTGAGCAGGTCGGAGCGTGTCTGGGCGTCGGTGAGCGTGAAGCCGATGCCGTTGTCGCTGCCCGGCAGCAGCTCGGAGAACACCATCAGGATCAGGCACAGCGACAGGCCGAGCCGGAGCCCCGCGCAGATCCGGGGGAGTGCCGAGGGCAGGACCAGGAACCACAGCCGCTCGGGCGCGGTCAGCCGCAGCACGGCCGCCACCTCGAGCCGTAGCGGGTCGGTGGCCCGGGCGCCCTCGGCCGAGTTGATCAGCACCGGCCATACGGCGCTGAACACGATCGACGCCACCTGCATGGGCGTACCGAAGTCGAAGACGACGACGAACACCGGTACCAGCGCGGGCGGCGGCACGGCCCGCGCGAACTGGAGCACCGGGTTGCACAACGCGTACGCCCGCCGCGAGCGACCCACCGCGATCCCCAGGGTGATCCCGGCGACGGCGGCGAGCGCGAACCCGGCCGCCATCCGCCCCAGGCTCGGCAGGATGGTGTCGACGGCGGCCGAGGTGAGGAACAGATGGCCCACGGGCCCGGAGAACCACAGGTCGCGGGCGTGCCGGGCGATCCGCAGCGGCGGCGGGAAGTAGACGCTGCCCTGCGCCCGGGCGGCCAGCTCCCAGCAGCCGACGGCGACCAGGAGCACCGACCAGCGCAGGAGGAAGGGGACGGCCGTGGCCCGGGGAGAGCCGGCTGCGGATCCGGGCCGTTCGCCGGCCTGTGTCTCCGTCATGGGCGCACCCGCTCCGACTTCCCCGATTCCGGGCGGGGTTCCTGCGCCCAGGCGAACAACCGCCGCTCGGCGCCGACCAGCAGACCGTTGATCACCAGCCCGAGAGCGCCCGCCCACACCACCCCGGCCAGCACGTCCCGGGTGCCGTCCGTCTCCGTCTGGGCCTGGGCGATGAAGATGCCGAGGCCCTGGCCGAAGCCGGAGAGGATCTCCGTCGCGACGGCCAGGATCAGCGCGACCCCGGCCGAGATCCGCACGCCGGCGGCGATGAACGGGGCGGTGGCCGGCAGTTGCGCCCGCAGCAGCACCGCGAGCCGCCCGAACCCGAAGGCGCGCAGGGTGTCCTTGGCGAGCGGGTCGGTCTCGCCGAGGCCGTAGACGGTGTTGAACAGCACCGGCCAGAGCGAGGCGTACGCGATCAGCGTCACCTCCGTCCGCGTGCCCGACCCGAGCAGCAGCGACACGAGCGGGATCAGCGCGACGGACGGCAGCGGCCGCAGGAACTCGATCACCGCGCGCACGGCTGCCTCCACGACCGGCACCACACCCAGCAGCAGCCCCAGCGGTACGGCGATCGCACAGGCGAGCCCCAGTCCCAGCGCCCACGCCCGCAGCGTCATCCCGATCCCATCGAGAAACGCAGGGTCGCCCGCCAACCGCGCGGCGCGGGCGAGGACTTCGGAGGCGGGGGGCAGATAGCTGCGCCGTACGATCCCCGCCCGGGCGACCGCCTCGCAGACCCCGAACGCCCCCGCCGCACCGAGCAGGCCCAGCAGCAATTCCTGACGCCGCGTCATTTCACCAGCAGGGGTGTCGGATCGATGTCCTTCTTCACCATGCCCTGGGCGCGCATGAGCTGGATGAGGCGGTGGAGCGCCGCCGGGTCGGCGGTCGCCGGATAGGCGGGCAGATGGATGGACTTGGCCTGGCCGGCCGTCACCTTGGCGTACTTCGGCAGTTCCGCGCGGACCGCTCCGGGATCGTCGGAGGCGAGCTTGGAGGCCGCCTCGACGGCACGACGGAAGCCCGCTGCGGCCTTCGGGTGCTTCTTCACGAAGTCGGCCGTGGTGACGTATCCGCTGGCGGGCAGCCCGAGCGCCGGTCCCGATCCGCCGTCCAGCAGCACGCGGGCACCCAACTCGCCCTGGATGGCGGTGTCGAAGGGCTCGACCGCGTGGGCGGCGTCCACCTGGCCCTTCTGCAGGGCGGGGCCCATCTGCGGGAACAGGAGCTGCCGGTAGACGGGACGCCCCGCGCCCCGGGCGTCCAGGATGGCGTTCAGGGTCAGGGACTGGATGTTGTTGAGGACGGCGACGGCGACCTTCTTGCCCGCGAGGTCCGCGGGTGACTTCAGGGCGGAGTCCTTGGGTACGAGGACGTCCATCATGTGTGGGGCGATCCGGACGCCCTCGGCGACGATGCGCAGGTCCAGGGTGCCCTTCTCGTACGCCTGGAAGTAGGTGACGTAGTTCGCGCTCGCGATCACGTCCACCTGGCCCTTGAGCAGCGCCGGCAACGCCTGGATGCTCTGCTGCACGGGCTGGATGCGCACGTCCAGGCCTTCCTTGGCGAACAGCCCGCGGTCCCGGGCCAGATAGAGGGCGGCGGAGTCGGTGAGCGGCAGTGCCGCCACGGTCAACTGCTCCCGTCCGTCACCGGGGTGCGACGTCCCGCCGCTGCCGCAGCCCACGAGGACCAGTGCCGCCGCGGTGACGAGCGCGGCGAGCCGTTTCGTTCCCGATCGTGATCGACGTAATGCCATACAGGCATGACTACCCTTCAATTGTCATGATCGCTACAGGCCGGGGGGTGTGGGTTTCGGGGTCTTTGGAGCAGGACGAAGCGGGCGCTCAGGAGGCATGCGGGCCGGGTGGGAGGGCGCGGGGCCGTTAGGGTCGCCGTATGGTTCGACGGGACGTGGGGATCCTGCATCCCGGCGCGATGGGCGCACGGGTGGCCGCGCAGGCGGTGGCGGCGGGCGCGACGGTGTGGTGGGTGCCGGAAGGACGCTCCGCCGGCACCCGGGAGCGGGCCGACGAGGCCGGACTGCGTGCCGCCGCGGACCTGGCGGAGCTGGCCGGGCGGTGCCGGATCGTCCTCGGCGTGTGCCCGCCGGCCGCCGCGCTCGATGTCGCGGCGCGCGTCGCCGCCGCCGGCTTCCGCGGGGTGTACGTCGACGCCAACGCGGTCAGTCCCCAGCGGATGGCCGAGATCGGCGCGTTGTTCGCGGACGGCACGGTGACGCTCGTGGACGGCGGGATCACCGGCCCGCCGCCCCGGACGGCCGGCACCACCCGCCTGTATCTGTCGGGCGACCCCGACGCGGTCACGGCCGTGTCCGCGCTCTTCGACGGCACCCTGCTCACCCCGCACCCCCTGACCGGCCCGGTCGGGCGCGCCTCGGCCCTCAAGCTGTCCTTCGCCGCCTACAACAAGATCTCCTACGCCCTCGCCGCACACGCCTCCGCACTGGCCGACGCCCATGACGTCCTCGACGAGCTGCGGGACCTGGCCGCAACTGCGCTTCCCGGCACACCACTCGCCGATCCCGAGCAGCTGGCGAGCGCCGGGCCGCGCGCCTGGCGCTGGGAGCCGGAGATGGAGGAGATCGACCGGGCCTGCGAAGGAGCGGGCGTGCCGGGGGAGTTCGCGCGGGCCGCGGCCGGGACGTTCGGGCGTTGGGACGCCCACAAGGACGATCCGACGGTGACGGCCGACCGTCTCGTCGCCGAACTCCGGCACGGCCCGGGCCAGGACGGAAACCTGTAGCCGGCCGGGGGAGACCCACGACGCAGCGCTCCGCCGCGACCTGTCGGAAGCCGGCCGGTTCGGTTCGGCCGGGTTGAACTGCGGATATCGGCTGGTGCCGGGTCCGGGTCCGGGTCCGGGTCCGGGACCGGGCCGGTCCGCAGGTGGCGATGCCGATCTCCGCCGGGCCGATCTCCGTCGCGCTCCGGCCCTCCGGCGGGTCCCGTCGTGATCCGATCCCGGTCAGGCCGGTGGGCCGGCGATGCGCAGGGTCGCCGCCGGAGACCGCGCTTCCGTGTCGGCCGCGCCGGTCACGTCCGTCCACCAGTCCGCGCCGTCCTCGATGTAGCGCAGCAGGACGCCCTCGCGGATCGCCCACGGGGAGACGACGGCGCCGCGCACCCCCATGAGTTTCAGCGCGGTGTGCCCGACGACCGCTCCGGCCAGGCTCTGCTCGGCGCGCGGCGCGGAGATCCCGGGCAGCTGGGCACGCTCGGCGGCGGGCAGTGCGGCGAGGGTGCGGACCGCCTCGCGCAGGTCTCGGCGGCGCATCTCCCGCTGCACGAACGGGCCGTGCCGGCCGGGCGCCGCCCCGCACAGCCGCGCCAGCTGCTGGAACGTACGGGAGCTGACCGCGGCGGTGCGCGGCCGTTCCCAGCGGATCCGCGAGGCCACGTCCCGCAGCTCATGGCGGATCCGGCGGCGCAGCTCCCTCAGTTCCTCCGGCCCCGGCGGGTCCTGGGCACCGAGGTACTCCTGGGTGAGCCGCTTGGCGCCGAGCGGCAGGGAAGCGGCGAAGTCGGGCAGCCGGCCCCGGCCGAAGGCCACCTCCAGGGAGCCGCCGCCGATGTCGAGCAGCGCGAGCGGTCCGGCGTGCCAGCCCAGCCAGCGCCGGGCCGCCAGGAAGGTCAGCTCGGCCTCGGTCTCGCCCGGCAGGACGCACATGTTGATGCCGGTTCCCGCCGCCACCCGGCACAGCACCTCCTGCCGGTTCGGGGCGCCGCGCACCACCGCGGTCGCGAAGGCCAGCGGCCCCGGCGCATGCCACCCGCGGGCCGTGGCGCCCGCCGCGGACACCGCCTTCACCAGCCGCTCCACCGCCTCGTCGGCGATGGAGCCGTCCACACCGACGTGTTCGGACAGGCGCAGCTTCCACTTCACGGTGTGCACCGGCAGCGGAACGCCGCCCTCCACATCCGCGATCACCAACCGAACCGTGTTCGACCCCGCATCCAACACGCTCACCCGCATGGCCGGGGAGTACCCACTTTCGCGTCAGGAACCCGTCATTCGAGGGGCGCTCGTGCGCACAGCACGGCCGAGGTGCCTCACGGGGGCGCTGTGCGGGGCGCCCGTGCCGGGTGGCACCGCCCGGGCGGTGGTCTCCCTGCGCGGTCGGGGCTTTCGGGGCAGGATGGTCCTCGTGACCGAGGAATCGCAGACGCAGGCGAGCCATGCACCAGCCCCCCGACCGGTCCCTGCACTGGCAGCCCGGCTTCCCCGTTGACGCGAAGCTGACCCTGAAGGGTCTGCGCCGGGGCCCGGTCGACCCCACCCACCGTGTCGAGCCGGACGGCACGCTGTGGCGCACGGCGCTCACGGGCTCGGGGCCGGTCACGTACCGCGTCCGTCAGCAGCGCCTGGACGACCTCCACATCGACGCCTGGGGGGCGGGCGCCTGCGAACTCGTCGACGCCGTCCGCATCGAACTGGGCGCGGGTGACCGCCCTGACCTCTTCCGGCCCGGGCATCCCGTCCTCGAGGCCGCGTGGCGGCGCATGCCGGGCCTGCGCGTGCCGTGCACCGGGCGCCTCTTCGAGGCGATCGTCCCGGCGATCATCGAACAGCGGGTCGTCGGCCTGGACGCCAGCGCGTCGTTCACCCGTCTGGTCCTGGCGTACGGAGCGCCGGCGCCCGGTCCCGCACCCGCGGGCATGCGGGTCCCGCCTGCGCCCGAGGTCTGGTGGACCATCCCGAGCTGGGAATGGCGCAGGGCCGGCGTCGACCTGCACCGCTCCCGCACGGTCGTCGAGGTCGCCCGCCACGCCGCCCAGCTCGACCGGACCGCCGGCGACCCGGTCCGCGCGTACGAGCTGATGGCGAGGCTGCCGGGCATCGGCGCCTGGACCGCGGCCCAGGTCGGCCACCGCGCGCTCGGCGACGCGGACGCGCTGCCGCTGGGCGACTACCACCTGGGCCGCATGACCGGCATGGCCCTGCTCGGCCGCCCCCTGCGGGACGACGAGATCGAGGAGTTCTACGAGCCCTTCCGGCCGCACCGCTACCGGGTCGTCCGGCTGATCGAGCTCAATCCCCGGCTGGCTCCCCGCCGCGCCCCGCGCGCTCCCCTGGGACGGCCGCTGCGTTGAACGGCAGGGCGCTGATGCGGGTGCCCTGACGCGCCGGCCCGGCGGACGCCGCGAGGAGCGGCCTCGGTGGACGTCCGGCGCCCGCCCGGACCACGCGCCCCGGCTCCCGCAGCGGCACAGTGAGTCACGGCTGCGCCGCCGCGGTGTTCCCGGTCCCGCCGGATCCTCCTGGACGTGGCCACCCGGCCGGCGCACCGCCCGGACGCCTGCCGGCCCGGCATCCGACCCCCCACCGCCGGGCAGCACCGGGTGCCGCGTCCTTGCGACCCCGCGCTGTCCGGATCTCGGCCCCCGGGCCGCCGCCGCGCCCGGCCCTGGCCTTAGATGGTCACGACCACTGTCGGCGCGAGGAGCGGCACTTGAGCGGGACGGACGCGACGAGGGTACTGGTGATCGGCGGCGGCATCGCGGGGACGGCGGCCGCGCTGGGGCTGCACAAGGCCGGCTTCGAGGTCACCGTGTACGAGGCACACCCCGACACGGCCGAGGACATCGGGGCGTTCCTGACCCTGGCGAGCAACGGCATGCGCGCTCTGGCCCAGCTCGATGCCACGGACGCCGTCACGGCCGTCGGTTTTCCGCTGACTTCGCTGCGGCTGCTCGACAGCGACGGCACCGAGCTGACGCACGCACCGCTCGGCGAGGTCGCCGACCCCGGGCTGCGCTACCGCTGTCTGCGGCGCGGCGAGCTGAACGCGGCCCTCCAGGGCGAGGCGGTCCGGCGCGGCGTCCGACTGCGCCACGGCGCCCGCCTGGTCGCCGTCACGGACGGCCCGCACGGCGTCACCGCCCGGTTCGCCGACGGCAGCACCGCCCATGCCGACCTCGTCGTCGGCGCCGACGGGCTGAGCTCCACCGTGCGGCGGATCCTCACCCCCGGCGTGCGGCCCGGGTACGCGGGGCAGCGGGTCTTCTACGGCTACTCCGGCACCGCACCCGGCCCGAACGGCACCGGAGTCATCACCTTCGTCCGGGGCAGCGAGACCACCTTCGGGTACGCTGTGGCGCCGGACGGGCAGACGTACTGGTTCGCCCGGGTGAGCACCGAACCCCTGCCCGTCGGCGGTTCTGCGCACCCCGCCCCGTGGCGCGAGGACCTGCTGCCGCTGCTGCGCAAGGACTCCGCACCCGCCGCGGACATCGTCGCCGCCTCACAGGGCCCCGTCATGGTGGTCAACGCCACCGAGATGCCGCTCGGCGCGGTGTGGCACCGGGGACGCGTCCTGCTCATCGGCGACGCCGCGCACGCGGCCTCCCCGGCGACCGGCCAGGGGGCCTCGATGGCCCTGGAGGACGCCGTCGTCCTCGCCAAGGCGCTGCGCGACCTGCCGGGTGCGCCGGCCGCGTTCGCCGCCTACGAACGGCACCGCCGCCCCCGGGTGGAGCACAACATCACCGTCAGCGGCGGTCTCTCCCGCGGCGCCCGGACCCCGGCCCGGCCGGGCCCCGTCGTCGCCCGTCCCGCGGAGCCGGACGAGACGCTCCTGCGCCAACTGGACTGGGAAAGCCGGCTGTTCGCGGCACCACCCGAGCAGCCCTGACCGGCTCCTCAGGCCCGGGCGAACGCGCGCGAAAGTGCAAGAGGCGGAGCACGGGAGTCCATTGCCGGGGCAACGGCCGGGGCCGGATCGTTCCGTGCAACCGGCCCTTCGGCAACAAGGAGCACAGGTGCGACTCTTGAGCAGAGCAGGCGGCGCCCTGGCCGCGACAGCCGCCCTGGTCGCGGGCGGTGGCATCGCGTCGCCGGCGTCCGCCGTCCCACCCGCCGGCGCCGGCTACACCGTCACCGTGGGGGCCCCGGTACCGTTCACCCACCCCACGGACACCCCCGCCAGCCCCTACCTCGACCGGGACGGCACCTTCCACTACCAGCAGTCCGCCGCGCTGTACGGCGCCAAGGACGCGCGCACCTGGGACTTCTACACCGGCAAGGACTTCGACTCCGCGACCTTCGACAAGACCCTGAGCAAGGCGGTGAACCCCGCCGACCCCGCCGACCGCAACGACGACACCACCTGGCGCTGCGACAACAGCCCCACCGGCCGGGAGGCGACGTACGCGCCGAGCGGCTCCGGCTACGCCCAGAAGAACTACTGCGACCTGTCCGGGGTGTGGGTCGATCCCGACACCGGCGACTGGTACGGCCTGGTGCACAACGAGTTCACCCCGCAGCCCTTCGGCGACGGGCTGCACTACGACGCCATCGACTACGCCGTCTCCACCGACCGGGGCCGCACCTGGACCATCGAGGACCACGTGATCACGTCCCCGTACAGCACCGAGCGCGGGGACACGACGGCCTTCCCGAACCAGACGTACTCCTACGGCGACGGCGACCAGCGCCTCTTCGTCGACACCGCCTCCGGCTACTTCTACGTCTATTACGGCTCCCGGATCATCGACAAGAGCGGCGGCTGGAAGGCGTTCTACGAGCACGTGGCCCGCGCCCCCATCGCCGCCAAGATGGCCCCCGGCTCCTGGCGCAAGTGGTACGACGGCGCCTGGGCCCAGCCCGGCACGGGCGGCAGGGAGAGCAACGTCGTCCCCGTCGACGACGCCCACCCCACCGGCTACACCCCCGCCGCCGCCGAGTACGACCCGGCCAACCCCGGCACCGCCGCCCAGCAGATCGCGGCCGGCACGATGCCCCCGACCTCGCCGCTGTTCGTGATGAACATCGCCTACGACGCCTATCTCGGGCTGTACATCGGCGAACCGCAGGCCGTCGACCAGAGCGGGAACGCGCCGCAGTACCTCTACGCCACCGATGACCTGACCACCCAGAAGTGGCACCTGATCGGGGACACGGGCAGCTACACCGACGCCTCCTGGTACCGCTGGTTCCTCGACAGCGCCAACCGCACCAGCTCCACGATCGTCGGCAGGTCCTTCCGCTCCTACTGCGCGTTCGGCTGCTCGCACGACGCCTCCGGCGAGTACGTCGACCTCACCGTCGACTCCACCGCGCCCGCGGCCGCGCCCATGGACACCACCCGCGGCTACCGCATCGCGAGCGGTGCGGGCCGCATCCTCGCCCAGGCCTCGAGAGGCACCGCCACCACCTCGCTCGCGCGGCCCACCGGATCCGGCCGTGACGCCTGGGTCTTCACGCCGACCGGCGACGGCGCCTTCACCATCGCCAACGCCGCGAGCGGCCGGCTGCTCGGCGTCGACTCCGCCTCCATCGTGGGCCGCGCCTGGGGTGCGAAGCCCGCGGTCACCGCCGCGCGGACCGGCGGGCCCTCCACCGGACAGCAGTGGTTCGTGATCCCGGGCGCCTCCGGCGGGGGCTACCGTCTGGTCAACCGCTACAGCGGACTCGTGCTCGGCCTCTCCGGCAGCTCCGGCCGCCTCGCCGAGACCACGCCGGTGCGCACCTGGACGGACCGCAGCGGGAGTTCCGTCGGCGCCGGACGCACCGCCGCCGAGCAGACCCTGTCCCTCACCCCGGCCGGATACCCGCACATGGGGAAGGGTTCGGCCGGCCACCCCTAGCCGACCGGTCCAGGCCCGCGCCGTGTTCCCACCCCGCCCGGGTCCAACCCCCGCACGAGCTCTGGGAACTTGACCACGGTTATCCTGCGCACATGTCGATCACCAACGGGGACCTTGACGCCGAGCTGGCCGTGTCCGCCGCGCAGGCGGGCGCTGCCGTGGTCCGTGACCTGTACGGCAGCCGGTTCGAACGCTACGACAAGTCCGCCGGTGACTTCGCGACCGAGGCGGACTTCGCCGCCGAGCGGGCCATCCTGGACGTGCTGCGTGCCGCCCGCCCCGACGACGCCGTGACCGGCGAGGAGAGCGGATGCTCCGGCGCCGCCGGCGCCCACCGCCGCTGGCTCGTCGACCCGCTGTGCGGCACCCTCAACTACGCGGTGCGGACCATGCTCGTCGGTGTGAACGTCGCCCTGCGGGAGGGGCCGGCGGTGACGGCCGCCGCCGTCGCCGATCCGTTCGGCGGCGAGGTGTTCTGGACCGACGGCGAGGTGGCCCGGGTCCGCAGGGACGGCTCCGACGAGCGGCTGACTCCCTGGGCCGGGTCCTCGCTGGTGGACGTCAACCTGGACCCGCCGTTCCCCAACGCCCCCGGTTTCCAGGCGGCCCGCCTGCTCGCCGGCCCGGGCTTCGCCGAGCGTTTCCGGCCTCGGGTCATCTCCAGCACCCTCGCGGTGGCCTGGGTCGCCGCCGGACGCCGGGCCGCCTATGTCACCGACGGAGACCTGCGCGACAGCGTGCACTTCGCGGCGGGGATCGCCCTGTGCCGGGCGGCCGGCTGCACGGTGACCGGCCTGCACGGCGAGCCCGTGCTCAGCGGCGCGAACGGGCTCGTCGCCGCGGCCGACGCGGAGACCCACGCCGCCCTGCTCGCCCTCGTCAAGGAGCGGGAAGGCGAGGCTCGTTGACGGCGTTCTCGACGCGCCCCACGCCGTCTGATGTGATTCCGGCATGACGCCGGCCCACCACCTCGCCGCCCGCTTCGGCCGGGCCCTGGACAGCGACCCGGACACCCTGCGGTCGTGCGCGCAGGACTTCGGGCACATCGTGCACGGCACGCCCCTCGGCGTGCTCCGTCCCCGGTCCGCCGCAGAGATCAAGGACCTGCTGGTGTTCGCCGGGCCCCGGGGCATCCCGGTGAGCGTGCGCGGCGGCGGCCACTCGATGTACGGCCAGGGCCAGGCGGATGGCGGGATCGTGCTGGACCTGCGGGCGATGAAGGAGGCGGGTCCCGTCACGGAGGACCACGTCACGGTCCAGGCAGGGGCGTCGTGGCGGGATGTGCTGGCGGCCACCCTGCCGTACGGCCGCACCCCGCCGGTCCTCACCGACTACCTCGGCGCGGGAGTCGGCGGTGTCCTGTCGGCGGGCGGACTGGGCGGCGCCGGCCACCGGCACGGCCTGGTCGCGGACCAGGTGCTGGAGCTGGAAGTGGTGACCGGGGCCGGGGAGCACCGGGTCTGCTCGCCCGACCGGGATCCCGAACTGTTCCACGCCGTGCTCGCCGGACTCGGCCAGTGCGCCGTCATCGTGGCCGCCACCCTGCGCGTGGTCCCCGCGCCCGCCCGGATCCGCCGCTACTGCCTGCACTACGCCGACCTCACCCGGTACCTCGCCGACCAGCGGCGGCTCGCCGAGGAGCAGCGGTTCACCTATCTGGAGGGCCAGGCCCGGCCGGCCGACGGGAACGGCTGGCAGTACATGATCGAGGCCGTGGCCCCGCACGACGGCCCGTGCCCGCCCGACGACGACGCCCTGCTCGCCGGACTCGCGCACGATCCCGTCGCCCTGGAGACGGAGGATCTCTTATTCGGCGAGTTCGCCCATCGCGTGGACACGGACGAGGAGGTTCTTCGGGAGACGGGGGAGTGGCTGCATCCGCACCCGTGGCTCAATCTGCTCCTCCCGCGCGACACCGCCGAGTCCGTCGTCCGGGCCGTGCTCGACGACCCGGCCTTCCACGATCTGCGCGACACCGGTCTCGTCCTGCTGTACCCGCTGCTCTCCGGCCGGCTGCGCGCTCCCCTCTTCCGCCGTCCGTCCGGTCAAGTCCTGTATCTTCTCGCCCTGTTGCGCACGGCTCCGCCCGGCAGCCCGGAGACGGTCGCGGAGATGGTGGCCGCCAACCGCGCCGCCTACGAGCTCGCCCGCTCCCAGGGCGCCGTCGCGTACCCCGTCAACGCGCTGCCCATGTCGGACGCCGACTGGCGGGACCACTACGGCAGCCGCTGGCCGGCCTTCGCCGACGCCAAGCGGCGCCACGACCCCCATGGCGTCCTGGCGCGGGGACACGGTCTGCGGTTCTGAAGGTTTTGATGCCCGAAGACTTGCCGCCCGCTTGTCTCATCACTTAAATCAAAACATGAACTAAGTTGCCGGGTCAGCCGTTTGACCCGTTTCCCCTTGGGAGCCGCCCGATGAGAATCCGGACGAGAAGTCGTACGGGACCCAGATCCCTGGGTGTCGCGCTGGCCGCCACGGCGGCGCTGCTCACCCTGCCCCTCGCCCACACCCCGGCCGCCGCGGCCGGGAGCCAGACCTGCGACACGGCCGATGCCGCCCAGGGACGGCCCGCCACGGCGTCCTCCACCGAGAACGCCGGCACCCCGGCCTCCGCCGCCTTCGACGGCACCGCCACGACGCGCTGGTCCAGCCAGTTCTCGGACCCGCAGTGGCTCCAGGTCGACCTCGGCTCGGTCAAGGACCTGTGCTCGGTCGACCTGAACTGGGAAACGGCCTACGGCAAGGATTTCCAGCTCCAGGCCTCCTCCGACGGGCAGAACTGGACCACCCTCAAGACCGTCACCGGCGCCACCGGTGGCACGACGTCGTACGACGTCAGCGGCTCCGGCCGGTACGTCCGCATGTACGGCACCGCGCGCGGCACCGGCTACGGCTACTCCCTCTGGGAGATGGCCGTGCACACCACCGCCACCGGGACGACGGGGCCGATCCAGGGCGGCGGTGACCTCGGCCCCAACGTCATCGTCGTCGACCCCTCGACCCCGAACCTCCAACAGAAGTTCGACGACGTCTTCAAGCAGCAGGAGTCGGCCCAGTTCGGCACCGGCCGCTACCAGTTCCTGCTCAAGCCCGGCACCTACAACGGCATCAACGCCCAGATCGGCTTCTACACCTCCATCTCGGGACTCGGCCTGAACCCCGACGACACCCAGATCAACGGTGACGTGACGGTCGACGCCGGCTGGTTCAACGGCAACGCCACGCAGAACTTCTGGCGTTCGGCGGAGAACCTCGCCATCAGGCCCTCGAACGGCACCGACCGCTGGGCCGTGGCCCAGGCCGCGCCGTTCCGCCGTATCCACGTCGAGGGCGGCCTCGACCTCGCCCCGTCCGGCTACGGCTGGGCCTCCGGCGGCTACATCGCGGACTCCAAGATCGACGGCACGGTGGGCCCGTACTCCCAGCAGCAGTGGTACACCCGGGACAGCTCCGTCGGCGGCTGGACCAACGGCGTCTGGAACATGACGTTCTCCGGCGTCCAGGGGGCACCCGCGACGAACTTCGACAGCGGCCCGTACACCGCGCTGGACACCACCCCCGTCTCGCGCGAGAAGCCGTTCCTGTACCTGGACGGCTCCACCTACAAGGTGTTCGTCCCGGCCCAGCGCACGAATGCCCGAGGCGTCTCCTGGCCCAACACCCCCGGCACCTCCATCCCGCTCGACCAGTTCTACGTCGTCAAGCCGGGAGCCACCGCGGCCACCATCAACGCGGCCCTCGCCCAGGGCCTCAACCTGCTGTTCACGCCCGGCATCTACCATCTCGACCAGACGATCGACGTCACCCGCGCCAACACCGTCGTCCTCGGTCTCGGCCTCGCCACGCTCGTCCCGGACAACGGCATCGACGCGATGCACGTGGCGGACGTGGACGGCGTACGGCTCGCCGGGTTCCTCATCGACGCCGGACCGGTCAACTCCGACACGCTGCTGCGCATCGGCACGCCCGGCTCGACCGCCGACCACTCGGCGAACCCCACCACCATGCAGGACGTGTTCGTCCGTATCGGTGGCGCCGGACCCGGGCTCGCCACCAATTCCGTGGTCGTCAACAGCAACAACGTCATCGTCGACCACACCTGGCTCTGGCGCGCCGACCACGGCAGCGGCGTCGGCTGGGACACCAACCGCGCCGACTACGGCCTGCGGGTCAACGGCAACGACGTGCTCGCCACCGGCCTGTTCGTCGAGCACTTCAACAAGTACGACGTCTACTGGAACGGAGAACGCGGCCGGACGATCTTCTTCCAGAACGAGAAGGCGTACGACGCCCCGAACGCCGCCGCCATCACCCATGACGGCATCGTCGGCTACGCGGCCTACAAGGTCGACGACTCCGTCACCACCCACGAGGCCTGGGGCCTGGGCAGCTACTGCAATTACACGGCCGATCCCACGATCGTCCAGTCCAACGGCTTCCAGGTACCGCAGACCAGTGGCATCAAGATGCACGACCTGCTGGTGATCTCCCTCGGCGGCAACGGCCAGTACGCCCACGTCGTCGACGGCACCGGCGCACCCACCTCGGGAACCAGCACCGTCCCGTCCAAGGTGACGTCGTTCCCGTAGCCCCACGCCGCGTCCCGGGACGGTGCCCGCCCCCGTCCCGGGACGCACTCCACCCTCAGCCGCCGGACAGGGTCGTGTGCGGGGAGCGCCGGTAGGTGTCGCGGTACAGGGCGGCGAAGCGGCCCGGGTGGTGGAAACCCCAGCGGGCGGCGATCGCCGTGACCGTCTCCCCGTTGCCCGGCCCGGCGGCCGCCAGGTCCTGATGGGCGTGCGCGAGCCGCACCCGGCGCAGATGCGCCAGCGGGGTGGTGTCCAGATGCCGTCGGAAGGCGTACTGCAGGGCGCGCACCGTCACATGGGCCGCCCCGGCGATGTCGGCGACCGTGACCGGCTGGTCGGCGTGATCGTCGATGTAGGCGAGGGCACGGCGCAGCATCGCCGGATGCCCGTCGCGGCGGTCGGTCGCGGTGGGCTCGGCCAGGGCCGTGTTCGGGAAGGCGGCCAGGACACTCGCCGCCAGATGCTGCGCGGCCGTCGCCGCGATCAGCGGTTGGTCGGCGATCTCGGGGTCGGACAGCACATGGTCGCGCAGATGGGTGATCGTGTGGCTCAGCTGGCGGGCGGCGGCCGCCGAGCGCGGCCGGTGGCCGGTCAGCCGTACCGGCCGCGCGCCGTCCGGGCCCGCGGCCACCTGGGCGAGCAGCGCCGGATCCAGCATCGTGATGTTGTAGCGGGCGTGGCAGATCCGCCCCGCGTACGGCAGGTCGGGCTGGGCGAACAGCACCGTCTCACCCGGCCCGAAGGAGTCCTCGACACCCTGGAAGCGGTGGTCCCGCACGGTTCCCTCGTGGACGGTGCACAGGCAGATCCGGCCCAGCGGGGTCACCGAGTAGCTCATCTCGAAGTCCAGTGCGATCTCGTCGACACTCACCGGGGCGATGGCGCTGCGCCGGATCCGGGCCCGGCCGGCATCGGGGGTGCTGCTGCCGATGCGCATCCTGGCGTAGGCCCGGCTGAGGAAATCCTCCGTGACCTCCAGGTCCGCGCTGTCGAAGCTTAGCGTGTCCATATCTCGCGCATCCCCCGGATTCTTCCGAATATGTAATCCCTGACCAGGCGTTTTTCGTTTTCTGTACGACTGCTCGCGGTGTCGTTCGTCTGGTGGCTGGCGCCCGACCGGCGTTCCGCACAGGGTGAGCGGCATGATCGGACGCGATGAGCAGGCGGACCAGCTGACGGCACTCCAGGAGGAAGTGACGCAGCTGCGCCGGGCCGTGGTCTCGCACGCCGTCGTCGACCAGGCGATCGGCGTGGTCATCACCGCGGGCGGGCTTCGCCCGGAGCAGGGCTGGGAGGTCCTCAGACAGGTCTCCCAGCACACGAACGTCAAGGTCCGGGACGTGGCCCGCTGTCTGGTGCTGTGGCCGTCCTCCGGCCGGCTCCCGCACGACGTCCGCCGGGCCCTGTCCGCGGCGGTGGCCCGCGCACGGGACTCCGCGGCCGCCGACGGGGACGACGTCGTGAGCTGCCGGCCGGCCCGCTGAGGGGAGCTTTGCGGCTTTCGAGCGCACGCGGAGTGCAACACGGAGGGGGCGGCCCCGGCAGACACCGGGAGCCGCGCCCTCGGCATGCCCGCGCAGGAAGAGGACGCTCATGGATCACTCGCGCGCACCCGTACTCGAGGCCCTCGAGGAGTTCCGGCGTCGCGGGGACGTGGTGTTCGGACCTCCGGGGCACAAACAGGGCCGCGGTACCGATCCCCGGGTCGCAGACGTCCTCGGCATCGCGTGTTCCGCTCGGACGTACTGACCCTCAACGGACTGGACGACCGCCGTGAGTCCCAGGGGGTGCTGGAACAGGCTCAGGAGCTGATGGCCGACGCGGTGGGCGCCGAACACGCCTTCTTCTCGACCTGCGGCAGCTCCATGTCCGTGAAGACCGCGATGTGCTCGGGCGCGGGCCCGGGGGAGAAGCTGCTGCTGTCCCGCAACGCGCACAAGTCGGTCGTCGCGGCGGTGATCATCAACGGGGTGGAGCCGATCTGGGTCCACCCGAAGTTCGACGCCGAACGGCACATGGCCCATCCGCCGGAGCCCGACGACGTCCGCGACCGGCTGCGCGAGCACCCGACGCCAGGGGCATGCTCCTGATCACGCCCACCGACTGGGGCACCTGCGCCGACATCCGGGGCGTCGCCGACGCCTGCCACGCCTACGACGTACCGCTCATCGGGGACGAGGCCTGGGGCGCCCATCTGCCCTTCCATCCGGATCTGCCGGCCTGGGGCATGGACGCCGACCTGGTGGTCACCAGCGTGCACAAGATGGGCGGTGCCATCGAACAGAGCTCGGTCTTCCATCTGCAGCACGACCGGGTGGCGCCCGAGGTCCTCAAACAGCGCGAGGACCTGCTCGGCACCACCAGCGCCTCCTGTCTGGTGTACGGCGCCCCGGACGGCTGGCGGCGGCAGATGGCCGAGCAGGGCCGCGAGCTGCTGGACGCGGCCGTCCACCGGGCCGAGCGCATCCGCGCGGAGTTGGGGGAACTGCCCGGACCGCGGGTCATGGGCGGCGAGGTCGTCGGAGAGGGCCTGGCGGCCGAGTTCGACCCGATGAAGATCGTCATGGACGTCCGGGGCCTCGGCGTCAGCGGGATGCAGGCGGCCGAGTGGCTCAGGGCGCACCGGCATGTCGACGTGGGCGGCTCGGACACCCGCCGGATCAGCGCCTCGATCACCCATGCGGACGACGACGAGACCGAGAAGGTCCTCCTGGACGCCGTGCGGTCCCTGGTGGAGAACGCCGGTTCCCCCGAACGGCGGCCCGCCGTCCGGCTGCCCGAGCCCCGGGTGCTCGAACTCGAACAGGCGGTCCAGCCGCGCGAGGCGTTCGTCGGGCCCGCCGAACAGGTCCCCGCCGAACGGGCCGTGGGCCGGATCTCCGCCGAGACGATCAGCCCGTACCCGCCCGGCGTGCCCGTCGTGGCCCCCGGCGAGGTGATCACGCAGGAGGTGCTGGACTTCCTGCGCAGCGGAGTGAAGCACGGCTTCCGCATCTCCGACGCGGTGGACCCGTCGCTCGAGACCCTGCGGGTCATGGCCCGCCCGTGACCGGTCACGGGCGCGGACCGACGGCCGGCCGTCCCGCGGGCCGCCGCCCGGGGCCCGCCCGTGTGCGGCCGGCTCCGCCGAACTGCGGGGGCAGGGGGCAGCGCCTAAGGTGGCGGGTGCGGGCGGCCGGGTGCTTGCCTGCTCGGGTCAAGAAGCCGGCCCCCCTGATGAAGAAACCCTCGGCAGGGGTCACTTGGGCCCCGCTCGACGGTCCCCGGGCCCGGACGCACGCGTCCGGCGGGCCTGCCGTCCCGGCTACTCGATGGGAGACGGCCCGACTTCACCCCGACCGGAAGTCCCCCGCGATTCCCGGTTTCGGACGCCCCGGCCCGGGGACCTCGGAACGAGGGCCGCGTCGACCCCCTTTCACCTGATCTGTTCGTGTTGTCGGCCGTATGCCCGGGTGCGGCCACCGTGCGTCGGACACCCCGCCTCGCCGGTGCCGGGCCCGCCCCCGTGACCAGCGAAGGAATGAGAGAGATGAGCGAGACGAACCCCCTCAAGCGAGCGGCGGACAAGGTGACGGACGCCCTGCAGGGAGGTGAGGGCGCGGGCCCGGAGGAGGGCATCCCCGGCAAGCCCGGCGCCCGGACGCCGTCCGTGGCCGAGCCGACCGAACCCCATGAGCCGTACCCGCCCAAGCCCGACCAGACCGGCCCCGACACCGTCTCGCCCACCGGCCAGCCCACCGGCGCCGACCAAGCCCGGATGGCGCAGAGCGGCAGCTACCTCACCAACGCCCAGGGCACGCGGCTGTACGACACGGACCACTCGCTCAAGGCGGGCCCCCGCGGCCCGGTCCTCCTGCAGGACCACCACCTGCGCGAGAAGGTCATGCACTTCGACCACGAACGCATCCCCGAGCGCGTGGTCCACGCCCGCGGTGCGGGAGCGCACGGTGTCTTCCGCAGCTACGGCACGGCGGCGAACGTGACGAAGGCGGCATTCCTGGCGGAGGACGTCGAGACCCCCGTGTTCGTCCGCTTCTCCACCGTGCTCGGCTCGCGGGGCTCCGCCGACACGGTCCGGGACACCCGTGGTTTCGCGACGAAGTTCTACACCAGCGAGGGCGTCTTCGACCTGGTCGGCAACAACATCCCGGTCTTCTTCATCCAGGACGCGATCAAGTTCCCGGACGTCGTCCACGCCGCCAAACCGCACCCCGACCGTGAGATCCCGCAGGCCCAGAGCGCCCACGACACCTTCTGGGACTTCGTCACCCTGCACACCGAGGCAACCCACCACACCCTGTGGAACATGTCCGACCGGGGCATCCCGCGTTCCTTCCGCACGATGGAGGGCTTCGGCATCCACACCTTCCGCCTGGTCGACGCGGCCGGCGGGACGACGCTGGTGAAGTTCCACTGGAAGCCGAAGCTGGGCGTGCACTCGCTGGTGTGGGAGGAGGCGCAGATCATCAACGGCGTCGACCCGGACTTCCACCGCCGGGACCTCGCCGACGCCATCGAGGCAGGGGCCTACCCCGAGTGGGAGTTCGGCATCCAGACCTTCCCCGACACCCCCGACCAGACCTTCGAGGGCATCGACCTGCTGGACCCCACCAACATCGTCCCCGAGGAACTCGCCCCCGTGCAGCCCATCGGGCTGCTCACCCTCAACCGCAACCCGTCGAACTTCTTCGCCGAGACCGAACAGGTCGCCTTCCACCCCGGCCACCTCGTCCCCGGCATCGACATCACCGACGACCCGCTGCTGTCCGGCCGGCTCTTCTCCTACCTGGACACCCAGATCACCCGGCTGGGCGGCCCCAACTTCGCGCAGATCCCGATCAACCGGCCGCACGCGCCCGTCAACGACATGCTGCGCGACGGCATGCACCAGACCGCGGTGCACCGGGGCGCGGCCCCCTACCGCCCCAACTCCCTCGACGGCGGCTGCCCCTTCACGGCCGGCGCCGACGCGGGCGCGTTCGTCGAGGCTCCGGTACGGGTACCGGAGGCGACGAAGGTCCGAGAGGCGCCGGCGTCGTTCGACGACCACTTCAGCCAGCCGCGCCGGTTCTGGCTCAGCATGAGCCCCGTGGAGCGCGAGCACATCATCGGCGCCTACACCTTCGAACTGGCCAAGTGCTACGAACAGGCCATCAGGGAGCGGGCGTTGCAGGTGCTGGCGAACATCGACCCGGAGCTGTGCGCGGGCGTCGCCGCAGGCCTCGGTCTGCCCGCCCCGCGGCCCACCGTGCCCCTGGCCGACGTGGCGCCGAGCCCCGCCCTGTCCCAGGTCGGGCGCACCTGGCCGACCGACGGCCGGGTCATCGGCATCGTCACCGGCCCCGACGGCGACCTGGACGGGGTACGGGCCGTACGCCAGGAGGTGCTGGACGGCGGCATGGTCCCGCTGGTCATCGCGCCGACGGGCGGCACCCTCGGCTCCGGGACGGACGCGCTGAGCGTCCAGCGGACCTATGCCACCGCACGGTCCGTCGAGTTCGACGCCCTGCTGGTGGCCGGCACCCCGGGCGTCGGCGTCGACGCCTTCGGCGCCCGTGACGCCAAGGCGGGCCTGCCCGCCGCCCAGGAGGGCACTCCCGACCCACGTGTGGGACTGCTGCTGGCGGAGGCGTACCGGCACGGCAAGGCCATCGGCGCCACCAAGGGCGCGCAGAGCACGCTGGAAGCAGCCGGCATCCCCGTCGACGCACCCGGTGTGATCGCCGGCGACGGCGCCACGACGGTCCTGCAGCAGCTCACTCAACTGCTCGGCACCCACCGGGTCTGGGACCGCTTCCCGTCCAGCGCCTGACGGCCCGGGCACCATCAGGCGGCGGTGCGGGGGCGCTTGGGGGCCCACTCGGTCCGGGCCCCCGGACGGCGTACCCGGAGAGGCGGACCATGCGAGGCACGGCTGTGATGGAGGGGTCCCTCCGTCAACCAGTGAGGCAGATCATGCGTCTTCGCAGTTTCGCCACGACGGCCGTTCTCGCGGGTGCCCTCGCCGTGGGAGGCACGGCGACCGCTTTCGCGGCCGGCTCGGACACGACGACCGGCACCGCCGCCAACAGCCCGGGCGTCCTTTCGGGCAACGTCGTCCAGGTCCCGGTCGACATTCCGATCAACTTCTGCGGCAACTCCTTCACCATCGTCGGGCTGCTGAACCCGGCCACGGGCAACGTCTGCGTCAACAAGTGACGCCGTAGGCGCGCCGGCTCCCGGAACACGGGAGCCGGCGCACCGCTGTCGGGCCTAGCAGGGGCGGCGGAACAGGGCCGTCCAGAGGAACTCCTCGCCGAACAGCGCGGAGTCCGCCGCTTCCTGGCGCATGGCGCGCAGTTCGATCTCCTGTAGGTCGCAGAAGATCCGGCGCAGTGACTCCGGGGTGTAGGCGAGGCCGCCGTGCAGGCCGGGCTCGCGGTAGAAGGCGGCGTCGGGGAGTTCGGAGCCCATCCGGCCGGCGGCGAAGCAGGTGAGCGCGAAGTGGCCGCCGGGCGCCAGCACGCGCTCCAGCAGCGCCAGATGACTGACGCGGCGGTGCGGCGGCAGGTGGTGGAAGCAGCCCGAGTCGTAGACCAGGTCGTAAGGGCCGCTCAGCTCGCCCATGGCCGGTGAGGTCAGGGCGAAGGCGTCACCGCAGTGGAACCGCACGACGCCGCTCTCCCGCGTGGCCCCCGACTCCCGCGCGCGCTCCTCTGCCCAGGCGAGCGCGGCGGGGGAGAGGTCGACGGCGTCCACTTCGAAACCCCGCGCGGCGAGGTGCAGGGCGTTGCGGCCGGGACCGCAGCCGAGGTCGAGGGCCCGTCCCGGCGCGATCAGGCCGCGGTCCAGGTAGGACACCAGGTTCTCGTCGGGCTTCGCGGCGAAGAACGGCACCGGGCGGTCCCGGTCCGTGTAGAAGCCGTCCCACCACTCGGCCGCGCCCCCGCTCCAGCGGTCGGCCTCGGGCGCGAACAGCCCGTCCAGGAGTCGCAGTACGTCGTCGACCGTGCGGATGTCCCGGTCCATCCGGCCCCCTTCCCCGATGGACAGAACCTAGGGGTGGGGACGGGCGGACGCCAGCTCGCGGCGCCGGGCCGGAGGGCACGGGCGGGCGTGTGGGGGCGCGGCGGAGGGAAGGCGGAGGCGTTCCCCCGGAGCCGGCCCGCAGGCCTTCCGAAACCCTGCGGCGCACCGGCACACGGCCTTTCGGGAGCGAGCCGAGGGCACTTTCTCCTCCGCCCGCCGGTGCCTGCGCGGGTTCTTCGGTGGACCTGCTCAGTCCCGTGCCGCGGCCGGCGCCTCACCTTGGGCCTCGGCCGGGTCCGGCTGCGAGGCGGGGCTCCGGCGCCGCCGCAGCAGCAGGCGTCTCGCGGGGCGCTCCACCGCCTCGTACAGGATCCAGGACAGCCCCAGCGACACCGCGAACGCGGTCGTGGTGACGGCGAGCCCCGCCAACAGCCCGAAATGCGGCTTCGTCCCGAGCAACTGGGTGGCGGACCGGAGCACCAGCAGATGGATCATGTAGAAGGCGAACGACAGCTCGCCGAGCCGCACCAGCCGCCGGCGCCGCCACAGTGAGGGCAGCCCCTGGACGTCCGCGACGGCCGCGGCCGGAATGAGCAGAGCGAACCCGGCGATGGTGCACACCGTGGCGGAGTAGCCGGGCGTGACCTGCGGGACGAGGAAGTAGCCGATGATCGCCAGGGCGAGCGACGCCTCAAGTCCGGGCCCGCGCCACCGGCCGAGCAGCACCAGCCGCGCGGTCACCGCGCCGAGGACGAACTCGGGCAGCCGGGCCGCGGGGAAGGAGTACAGCTCGTAGGCCCACCAGTGGTGGGCGTCCGCCCAGGCCAGTACGACGACCGCCGTGACCGACAGGGCGCCGAGCGCGACCGAGCCGCGCGCGCCGAGCCGGCGCAGCAGCAGGATCAGCAGCGGGAAGGCGGCGTAGAAGAACGCCTCGCACGCGAGGGACCAGCTGACCGGGTTCAGCGTCTGCCACCAGGGGCGCCACCAGGAGTGCAGCAGCAGCACGTTCGACACGGCCTGCTTCGGCGTCGGCCGCGGCTGGTGCGCCAGCGTGTAGGTCATGGCCAGGGCGACGGCGAGGGTGACCAGGTGCACCGGGTAGATCCGCGCGATACGCCGTCTCCAGAAGGCGAGTGCGCGGTCGCGGGGCCGTGCCGACCAGGTCAGTACGAATCCGGACAGCACGAAGAAGAAGGACACTCCGGTGGCACCGGCGCCGAATCCCCAGGACACGAGGCGGCCGCCGGTGCCTGAGAAATAGCCGAAGTTGTTCACGTGCAGTCCGAACACCAGCAGAGCCGCCATCCACCGCAGTCCCGTGAGGGACGGCAGTGAGGGCATGGCGCCGGCTGGGGAATCCCTGGCGGTCGTGTCGCCGGTACGGGCGGGCGGCGTCGTCCGGAGCGCCCGGGTCGTCGCCGTGGTCATCGAATCACCTGCCGCAGAGGGTTGGCGTGGAGCATGAAGGGGTACCTTGCCCGTTCCCCCCTGTTCCATCACGCCACATGGCAAACATCACACTGCTGGCGAACGAGGGACCCCTCCGTATGCCACGGACGGCCGGGCCGGGTGCACCCGTACGAGTGACACCCGGCCCGCCGCCTTGATCGGACGGGGCGGCCGGCTCCTTCCTGATCCGCTCCTGCATGAACGCCGAGGGCTCCGGCGTCCTCCAGGTACTGGTGGATGCAGGCCGTCGTGCCGGGCCGGTTGAGGATGTACCGCAGCCCGAGGGCCACTTGTGGTGGAAGGTGTCCGCGATGCGCGCGTGCTGGAGCTTGTCGCCCGCGTAGCGCATCGTCGCCGCGATGTCCGCCGTGGGGTCGGCCCCGGACAGATGGAAGGAAGGCGGGGCGCAGTACAGGTAGTTGACACGGCTTGTTGATCGGGCGGCCCAGGTCGACCGCGGGCGGGTTCTCCTCACGGAAGCCGTCCGGGTGCGCCTGAAGGTCCAGGGCGATGCCCTTCCCGCTCCTACACAGCCCGACCCCGTGCTCGCGCAGGGACTTCCTCAGCTCCGCGACACGCGCGTCGTCCGCCCGCGCGGGTGCAGGAAGAGCGCCATGCAGTCGGCGCGTGGGGACAACTCGGTGTGCTCGTGATCGAGTTCGGCCACCGTGGGCACCATGTCGTCGATCGGCAGGCGCACGACACGTACGGGTCGAGGGCGATCTCCGCGCGGCACCTGCGTAGAACGCGGGGCGCGGCTTGAGGTCCGTTGCGACGGCGTGCCCCCACTCCAGGGCCTCGACGGTCGCGGCGTCGGTCACGGTGGCGGCGTAGCCGTATCAGGGCCGATGCGGACGCCCTTGGCCGTCTCGCACAGCATGATCTGCGGGTCCTCGAGGTGCTCGAACCGCTGGCTCGTGGCGCGCGGGGTGACCACCTGGGGGGGAGACGATCTCGTCGTCCAGCAGCCGCCCCGGGTCCGACTCCGCCGTCCTGGACCGGCTCGGACACCGCACGGCCACCGTTTCGTCGGCCGCCGGGCGCCCGGGCCCGCGTCGACTTCGTGCACACCGCCGAGGGCGAGGGCGTACGGCAGGCCATGCAGCACCTCGTGGAACCCGGCCACCGCGAGATCGTGCACATCGACGGCGAAGCGGCCCCGGTTCCGCCGAGCGCCGCACCTACCGGGCGGCGATGCGCCGGTACGGGCTACAGGCCGAGCAGCGCGTCGCCTCCGGCGCCCACGCCGGGCGATCCGCCATCGAGGCGGGCCGCCTCCTGCTCGCCGAGCGGGATGCCGGAACGGCCCTGCCCGCGGCCGTCCTCGCCAGGCAGCGACCGCGGCGCCATGGGCCTGTCGACGGCGCCGGCCCGGGTCGGCGCGGAGGTGCCCCGCGGCCTCTCAGTCGTCGGCTACGACCCCAGCCACCCCTTCCGTCTGATGCCGAGCGGCCTGACGGCCGTACGCCAGGGAGCCCGGCTCATGACCGAACACGCCGTGCGCTTCGCCGTCCAGCGCCTGGAGGATCCCGAACTGGCACCAAGGGAGGCGGGGTTGGATCCGAAACTCGTCGTACGGGGCACGAATGGGACGTCGCCGGCCCGAAACCGGCGCGGGGGCGGTCAAGCGGCTTGCCGGGCAAGGGCCTTGACGAGCTGATCCCGTGTCGTCCTCGACCGGCCCGGCACGCCCGCCGCACTCGCCCGTTTCCGCAGCTCCGCCTTCGACAGGGACGCCGGGTCTTCGGTGTCCTTCCGCCCCGCCGCCTTCTTCTCGCCGCAGGCAGGCTTCCCGTCACCCTGTCTGCCGCCCCGGGACCGGCTCTGCTCGACGCGCCGGCTGAGCGCCTCCATGAGGTCGATGACGTTCGTCGCCTCCGGGGGCTCCGGTTCGCCGACGACGTCCAGACCTTGCGCTTCGCGGCGACGAGCTTCCTGACCCGCTCCTCGTAGGTGTCGTGGCACTCGCCGGGGTCCCAGTGGACGGGAGGGCGTCGATCAGCTGCTCGGCGGTCCGCAGCTCCTTGCTGTCGCTCTTGGCGCGCCGCTCCGGCTGGGTACAGCGGACGAAGAGGGACTGGAGCAGCTACATCGCAACGCGAGCCGAGGACCTCATCTCCGCCAGTAAGGTCGGTGGTCAAAATCGGGGCGACGCCCGGTCCGGGCGCATTCGACAATCGCCCGGTGACTGATGAGAAGCGTTGCCTCACCCTTCGCGTTGTCGTTCCTGATCCCGCCCAGAGGGGCGCAAACGTGGAGGTTCGGGCCCTGATTGATGGTAAAGACATCCTGGCTGACGCATTCACAGAGGGTCCGGGCGAAGATCCCCAGTACCTCTTGGTGCCCGGCGGCCCTCTCGCTGCTGCGTCGGAACCGCACGAGGTGCGGCTGGCCCGAGGCATCGTGCACCGAGGGCTGCTGCGGCGCTCTCTACGTGACCATCCAGCGCGACGGCGATGACGTGGTCTGGGACGGGTGGCGCAATCCCGACGAGGACGAGGTCGGCCTGCCCGCCTTCCGCTTTGAGGCTCAGGAGTACCAAAGAGAAGTCGAGCGGGCGACCGCGGACCGCAGCTGGGAATGGCCGGCGCGGACCGTTGCACGGCTGCTGGAACAAGACCTCCGAGAACGCACCGACTGGCTCGCACGGTGGGAATGCGAACTCGGCGCCGTGTCCGCCTGGCCCTGGGAACCGGCCCAGGTCAACGTCTTCCTCTTCCATCCAGGACGCTCTGCTGTCAAGGAAGATCATCCATGGCTGCAGTTTCGGATGATTCTCGCCGTCTCCGGTGACGACCCGGCAGATCAAGCTGACCGGCTCGCCGCCCAACTCGTCGCGGCTGACCCGCGCCGAGCCGCCGAGGTCTGCGGTGGCTCACCGGAGTTCGCCAGGCAACTCGGTTACCCCTGGCCGCAGCGTCGCAGAGCCTGAACACAGGGGGTGGTCTCCGCCGGCACGCAACACCGTCAGGTTTCCTCCGGCTGGACGACCACGTACTCGCGCTCGTCGATCTCGTAGCCCTTGACGATCCGGTCGGTGGCGACCTCCTTGCCCGTGCGCTCGTTGACGTGCTTGGTGCGGACACGGTCCGAGGCGCCGCGCTATGTCGCGTCACCTCCCGTGTCCCCATCCGGGCGCCGATGTCCCACCATCACCCCCTCGCACCGTCGCGCGCTCGCCTCCCACAGCCGGACGACCCCGCCGATCAGGGATGGGCCACGGCCACCTGCCTGGGCGCCCCCACGAGCATCCGTGGCCGATCGGTCACCGCCCTTCCCCCGTCCCCGGACCGACAGCCCACACGACGCAGCCGGACGGCCCCACAACGTGTGGCGGGCGGCAGCCCGCGCCGTGCGAGCCCGTCACGCCTTATGTGCCCCCCGCACCGGCGGCGAGCCGCTCCGCCCGCGCCGTGGCCGCCTCGGCCCGGCGCCGCGCCTCCCGGACGGCACGGTCGCACTGCCGGACCCGCTCCCGCGCGTACCGTTCCTCGGCCCGGGCCTGCCGCAGTTCCTCCTCGGCGTTCCGCAGCGCCGCGCGCAGCTCGCCCACGCGCCCCTCCACCTCGGCCACCCGGTCGCGGTCCTCCTCGGCCTCCCGTCCGGCGGCCTCGGCCTCGGCCTCGCGGGCCCGCAGCTCCCGCTCGGCGTCGCGGGCGGCGCCGCGGGCGTCGGCGAGACGGCGCCGACGGGCGAGCTCGTCCCCGCGGTCCACGGCCCTGCCGCGCTTTCCCTCCGTTCCGCCGCCGCTCTTCGTTCCGCGGACGGCGGACTTCTCCCCCTCGGCGTGCCTCTTCGACCCGGTCGGGGCCGGGGCCGCGGGACGGCGCTGGAGGACGCCCTCGTCGACCTCCGGATAGCCGAACGTCGAGCCGAGCGGCTTCACCAGCCGTCCCGCCGCCCAGGCACGGGCAGCCTCCGGGTCGGCGAGAACGGCGCGCAGGGTCTCCTCCACCTCGCGCTGGACCCCTTCACCCACCGGATGCCCGGCCTCCGCCGCCAGCCGCCGGGCCTGCCGCCCGAGGGCGCCGATCACCTCGCTCTGCCGACGGGCGAGCTTGCGCAGCTGCGGACCGTCCAGTTCGCGATGGGCCCGCCGCAGCTCCTCGCCGAGGCCGAGCAGCGGCTCGACCTCCTCCCGCCGCCGGCGTACGAGCAGATTGCCGGCCCAGGCGGCCAGGCTCGGTCGCCGCAACGCGCCGATCTCCTTGGCGAGGGCCTGGTCTCCGGCCTTGCGGGCCTCCAGGGCGCGGCGGTCGCGCGCGGCGACGAATTCCTCCGGCCGCAGCCCGTACAGCTCGTCGGCGACGGCGTCCAGGTCCACCAGCGTCCCTCTCGACGGCCACCTCGGTGACGGGGTACGAGTCTCTCACCGAGTGCCGTCCACGCGCCTGATGCGGCCGTTCGTCCGGGTGAGGCGGTGGGGCCGCACCAGCGACTTTCGGCGCCGGATCCCCCTCCTTCGGCCCTGCGCCGTAGGCCGTCGGCGGACGGTGCCGGTGCGGCCGGGCCCGGCAGGGTGACCGTATGCAGAGGACCAAGGGGATCGGGCGCGCGCAGTTCCTGGCCGGCCTGGTCTCCGCGGGACTCGCCGCGGCCGTGCTGCCGTCGGGTCCGGCCCGCGCCACAGGCCCGACCTGTTCGGAAGGGGCTGACCTGCCCCGAGCCCGACGTGGCCAGCCTTCCGGCTGCGGCCCGCGCGCTTGCGGCGCTCTCCCGGCGGCCACGGCGGGAACGGGCCGAGGCCGGCGGCGTGCAGGAGGTGCAGACCGGCGCGTTCGACGCCGTTGCACACGGCCCCCGGGCACGGCCGTCGCCGCGACGAGCGGGGTGGCCATGGCGTCGGTGGCCCTCGCGCCCCGGTGCCACACGCGCAGGTTCCGGCCGTGGCGTCCGTGGGCCCGTTCCATCGGGGGAGTGCGATGTCGGTTCCCGGCGGCGGGCGCCGTCCGGACGATCGGTGCGGGGGTCAGGGTCGGGGGCGGGGCGTGCGCGGGGGCGTCGCATCACCCGTTCGGAGGACCGTCCGGCTTGCCGCGCCGACGTCGCCGGGCCGGAGACACATGATGCGGGCATGGCCCCGCCTCGCTTTCCGGCCGCGCTCGCCCCGTCCCGCCGCCGACCGGACCGGCCGCCGCTACCGCCCGCACCTTTCGCTGAGCGAGCGTCGTCCGCCTCGCCGGGCAGAGCCATGCGAAGGCAAACGGGAGGGCAAACACTCGGGCCGGTCGCCGGGGCCGGCGCGGAGGTGGACGGCGGGCGACGCCGGGCGACCAAAATTGCATCGTTCGTTTTCTTGAACCGCTCGTGTTTGTGAGGGTAGGTTCGGCCTCATGACCGCCTCCCCGCCCCCGACCACCGCCGAGGAGCTCCGCGGTGCCGGCCTGCGCGTGACGGCAGCCCGCGTCGCGCTGCTGGAGACCGTCCGGGCGGGCGACCACCTCGACGTCGAGGCGATCGCCTCCGGGATACGCCACCGCGTCGGCCACATCTCCCTGCAAGCCGTCTACGAGGCCCTTCACGCCCTCACCGCGGCGGGTCTCGTGCGCCGTATCGAGCCGGCCGGTCACCCGGCCCGGTACGAGGGACGCGTGGGGGACAACCACCACCACATCGTGTGCCGGTCATGCGGCACCGTCGCCGACGTCGACTGCGCGGTCGGCGACGCGCCCTGCCTGACCGCCTCCGACGACCGCGGCTTCGCCATCGACGAGGCCGAGGTCGTCTACTGGGGCGTGTGCCCCGACTGTTCCACCGGCCGCAGTTCCTGAGCACCGATTTCCGCACAGTTCGGAAGGATTGCCATGACCGAGAACCACGATGCGATCGTCACAGACGCGAAGTCGGAGGAGGGGAGCGGCGGCTGCCCCGTCGCCCACGACCGGGCTCTGCACCCGACCCAGGGCGGTGGCAACCGCCAGTGGTGGCCGGAGCGGCTCAACCTGAGGATCCTTGCCAAGAATCCCCCCGTGACGAACCCGCTCGGTGAGGAGTTCGACTACGCCGAGGCGTTCCAGAGCCTCGACCTTCCGGCCGTGAAGCGGGACATCGCCGAGGTGCTCACCACCTCCCAGGACTGGTGGCCCGCCGACTTCGGCCACTACGGCCCGCTGATCGTCCGGATGGCCTGGCACAGCGCCGGTACCTACCGCATCAGCGACGGCCGCGGCGGCGCGGGCGCCGGCCAGCAGCGCTTCGCCCCGCTGAACAGCTGGCCGGACAACGTCAACCTGGACAAGGCCCGCCGGCTGCTGTGGCCGGTGAAGAAGAAGTACGGCCAGAAGATCTCCTGGGCCGACCTGATGGTCCTCGCCGGCAACGTGGCGCTGGAGTCCATGGGCTTCGACACCTTCGGCTTCGGCGGCGGCCGCGAGGACGTCTGGGAGGCGGAGGAGGACGTCTACTGGGGTCCCGAGACCACCTGGCTGGACGACAAGCGCTACACCGGCGACCGCGAGCTCGAGAACCCGCTCGGCGCCGTCCAGATGGGCCTCATCTACGTCAACCCCGAGGGCCCGAACGGCAACCCGGACCCGCTGGCCGCGGCCCGCGACATCCGTGAGACGTTCCGCCGCATGGCGATGAACGACGAGGAGACCGTCGCCCTGATCGCCGGCGGCCACACCTTCGGCAAGACCCACGGCGCCGGCCCCGCCGACGCGGTCGGTGTCGACCCCGAGGCCGCCGGTCTCGAGGAGCAGGGCCTCGGCTGGAGGAGCACCTACGGCACCGGCAAGGGCCGGGACGCCATCGGCTCCGGTCTCGAGGTGACCTGGACCGCCACCCCGACCCAGTGGGGCAACGGCTTCTTCGACAACCTGTTCCGCTACGAGTGGGAGCTGACCGAGTCCCCGGCCGGCGCCAAGCAGTGGGTGGCCAAGGACGCCGAGGCGACGATCCCCGACCCGCAGGACCCGTCGCAGAAGCGTCTGCCGACGATGCTCACCACCGACCTGTCGCTGCGCTTCGACCCGATCTACGAGCCGATCTCCCGCCGCTTCCACGAGAACCCGCAGGAGTTCGCCGACGCCTTCGCCCGCGCCTGGTACAAGCTCACCCACCGTGACATGGGTCCGAAGTCGCTGTACCTCGGCCCTGAGGTCCCGGCGGAGACGCTGATCTGGCAGGACCCGCTGCCGGAGCGCGAGGGCGAGCTGATCGACGACGCCGACATCGCGGCCCTGAAGGCCAAGCTGCTCGACTCCGGTCTGTCGGTGTCCCAGCTGGTCACCACCGCCTGGGCGTCCGCCTCCACCTTCCGTGGCAGCGACAAGCGCGGCGGCGCCAACGGCGCCCGTATCCGCCTGCAGCCGCAGCGCGGCTGGGAGGTCAACGAGCCCGACGAGCTGGCCCAGGTGCTGCGCACCCTCGAGGGCGTCCAGCAGGAGTTCAACGCCTCCGCCGGCGCCAAGAAGGTGTCCCTGGCCGACCTCATCGTCCTCGGCGGTGTCGCCGCGGTCGAGAAGGCCGCCAAGGAGGGCGGCTTCGAGGTGCGGGTGCCCTTCACCGCGGGCCGTGTGGACGCCACCGAGGAGCACACCGACGCCGAGTCCTTCGAGGCACTGGAGCCGACCGCGGACGGCTTCCGCAACTACCTCGGCAAGGGCAACCGCCTGCCCGCCGAGTACCTGCTGGTCGACCGGGCGAACCTGCTGAACCTGAGCGCCCCGGAGATGACCGTGCTCGTCGGTGGTCTGCGCGTCCTCGGCGCCAACCACCAGCAGTCGCAGCTCGGCGTCCTCACCAAGACGCCCGGCGTCCTCACCAACGACTTCTTCGTCAACCTGCTCGACATGGGCACGACGTGGAAGTCGACCTCCGAGGACCAGACCACGTTCGAGGGCCGTGACGCCGTCACCGGCGAGCTGAAGTGGGCCGGCAGCCGCGCCGACCTCGTCTTCGGCTCCAACTCCGAGCTGCGCGCCCTCGCCGAGGTCTACGCCGGCGACGACGCGAAGGAGAAGTTCGTCAAGGACTTCGTCGCCGCCTGGGACAAGGTCATGAACGCGGACCGGTTCGACCTGGTCTGACCACTGCTCCGAGCACGGCTTCGAGGGCGTTCGGGCCGACCGCACTGGTCGGGCCGGGCGCCCTCGTCGTGTGAGCGGGGATCCGGCTCTTCGGTCACTGAACGGTCACAGGAGATCCACAACGGTCACAGACGATCCACAGCGGAAACCCGGGATCGGGTCCTTCTGTCTCCCTCGGTGAGCACCGGCACGAAAGCCGGTCGAACCACGCACACCGAACATCGGGGGACCTCATGCACCACCGCACCGCCATCCGCCTCGCCGCTTCGGCGACGGCCGTGATCGCCGCCGTGCTGTCACTGACGGCCTGCGGGCCGGACGAGGTCGACGGCGCGGGGAAGACGTCCTCCCCGGCCCCGACCTCCGCGGCCCCTTCCAGCGCCGCCCCCGCTTCCGCGAGCCCCGCGCCCACGGGCGCGCCGGCCTCCGGATCAGCCGGCCGGGGCGCGCCGACCGCCTCGGGTGCCCCGGTCTCTCCCGCGTCCGACACCTCGGCCCGCACGGCGCCGGCCTGTTCGGCGTCGGCCGTGGAGGCGACGGCCCGCCAGGCGGCCCACCGTCCGGACGGCACCGGTACGGGCGCGGCGGTCGTCGAGTTCACCAACGTCTCCGGGCACGCGTGCGTCCTGCGCGGACACCCGACGGTGGCCGGGGCCGGCAACGGTTCCCCCGAGCACAACAGCCCGCTCAAGGTGACCCCCACCGGCCTCGCGTCGCCCGTGCGCCTGTCGCCGGGCGGCAAGGCATGGGTGAAGCTGACCTTCGTGCAGGTCCAGGGCGAGGGCGACGGCTACTGCGCGTCCGGCGCGAAGCCCGCCGTCTACCCGACGCTCGTGGTCGGACTGCCCGGCGCGGGGGCGCACCAGGTCGCGCTTTCGGACGGTGAGTTCGCCGAGTGCGACAACACCGTGACCGCGACCGCGGTCTCGGCGGCGAAGCCTTCCTGACCGGCACGAGCGGGCGGCCGGCCGCGAGTACGCCTCGGCGCGCCGGCCGCGGGGACCGCGCCTCCGGGGCCGGGTACGACTTCGGTGGTGAGGCGCGGAATCGCACCATGAATGTCTCGGCGGCCGAGCACCGCCGCGCCGGCCCGGGCGTCCTTCTCGTCCAGATCGCCGGACCGGGCACCCGCGACACGGATGCCTGCGACCGGGGCACCCTTGGCGGCCACCGGCGCGCCGCCTGCGAGGAACGGCGTGCCCGGGATGTCCTTGTGGTCCGGGGCTTTGGCACTGCCCGTGCCGTCGGGCGTGGCGTTGCCGTGGTGGTCGACCACTGCGGCTGTGTGCAGCGGAGCAGTCGGGAGCGGATCAGGGACCGTACGCCCTCAGGGGTTTCCGGGGAGACTGGTCCGCGCTCATGCAGAAGGGGCTGTCGTCGGCCAGGCGGCCGAGCCGGACGTTCGAGACGCCGACCCCGAACTCGCCGCGGAGAGTTCCGGCGGCGGGTGTTGCAGCGGGCCGGCCAGGCCGATGCCGTCCTTCTGCAGGTGCCGGTGGCGCCGTGGTCGCGGGCGCCCTGGAGGGTCTCGCGTTTCGGGGACGCGTGGACCGAAGCCCCTGATCCTCGACGTCCGTGCCGGCGGATCAAGTCCAGCCTGACACCGAAATCCCGTAGGCGCCGCGCTGCCTCCTCCGCCGCGGCGAAAAGGCCACATCACCAGGATCGGGCGATGTGCGTTCACCAAGCCGCGCCGGAGGCTGGGGTGCGGCTGGCGAACACGAGGAGGAGCGGTGAGCGTATTGGCAGTCGGCCTGAGCCACAAGAGCGCGTCGATGGCCGTCCTGGAACGGGCCTCGGTCACCGGGGACACGCTCGGCAAGCTGCTGCATGACGTGGCGCAGGCCGAGACCGTGGCCGAGGTGTTCGTGGTCTCGACGTGCAACCGGATCGAGGTGTACGCCGACGTCGACCGGTTTCACGCCGGCGTGACAGTGATCTGCGAGCTGCTCGCGCGGCACTCCGGGGTCCCGCTCGACGACCTGACCCCCCACATGTACGTGCACTACGAGGATCGCGCCGTCAGCCACCTGCTGGCCGTGGCCTGCGGGCTGGATTCGGTGGTGGTGGGCGAGGAGCAGGTGGTCGGCCAGGTGCGCGAGGCGATCAAGCTGGCCGCCCGGCAGGGCACCATCGGACGGGGCCTGGGCGACCTGGGCCGGGCCGCGCTGCGCGCGGGCAAGCGAACCCGGGCCGAGACCGGGATCGGCCGAGCCGGGGCCGGCCTGCTGGGCCTGGCGGTGGAGCTGGCCGCGCCGCGCCTGGGCGAGCAGGGTCTGGCGGGCCGGGATGTGCTGGTGGTCGGGGCCGGGTCGATGAGCGCGCTGGCGGTGGCGACCGCGGCCAGGAGCGGGGCGGCCGCGATCGTGGTGGCCAACCGGACACGCCGGAAGGCGGAGCGGCTGGCCGCCCGGCCGGGCGCGGCGGTGACCCGCGTCGTCGGCCTGGAGGACCTGCCCGCCGCCATGGCGGAGGCGGACGTCGTGATCTGCTGCACCGGTGCGGCCGGGTGCGTGATCACCGCCGACATGGTCCCCGCCCGGCGGCGCGGCGGCCTGGTGCTCCTGGACCTGGCGATGCCCCGCGACGTGGAGCCCGCCGTGGCCGACCTGCCGGGCGTGACGGTGATCGGCATGGACGCGCTCAGCGAGCACCGGACCAGTGCCGGTGCCGACGACGTCGCAGCGGTGCGGGCGATTCTGGAGACCGAACTGGCCGCCTACCGGTCGGCGGTCGACGCCGCCCGGGTCGCTCCCATCGTGGTCGCGCTGCGCGCCAAGGCGGCCGGAGTGGTCGACGCCGAACTGGCCAGACTGGCCGGCCGGCTGACTCCCGAGGCGGCGAGCGGCCTCTCCCTGGACGAGATGGCCCAGGCGATGCGGCGAGTGGTGGACAAGCTCCTGCACGAGCCGACCGTCCGGGTGAAGGAACACGCGGGATCACCGAAGGGTGAGGATTACGCGGCGGCGCTGCGCGTCCTGTTCGATCTCGAGCCGCGCGCGGTCCAGGCGGTCACCCGGGTACCCACGCCGGGGCAGGAGGAGCTCCCGTGAACGCACCGACGCTGCGGCTCGGTAGCCGCAGGAGCCCGATGGCCATGGCTCGGTCCGGGCGGGTGGCCGGCGTGATCACCGCGCGGACCGGCCGACCGGTGGACGCCGTCGGGGTGACGACGCCGGGCGACGTCAGCCCAGCGCAGCTGGATCGGATCGGCGGCAACGGAGTGTTCGTCGGCGCGCTGCGCGAGGCGCTGCCCGGTGACGAGGTCGACGTGGCCGTGCATTCGCTGAAGGACCTGCCGACCGGGCCGGCGGCGGGCATCGCACTGGCGGCGGTGCCGCCCCGCGAGGACCCTCGGGACGCGCTGGTCGCGCGGGACGGCGCCAAGCTCGCCGACCTGCCGCCCGGCGCCACGATCGGCACCGGCTCGCCGCGGCGGGCCGCGCAGGTGCTGCGCCTGCGCGGCGACCTGCGATGCGTGCCGATCCGCGGCAACGCGGGCACCCGGCTGGGCAAGGTGAACTCCGGCGAGCTCGACGCGGTGGTGCTGGCCCGTGCCGGGCTGGACAGGATCGGCCGGGCCGACGCCGTGACCCAGGTCTTCGAGCCGGACGAGATGCTCCCGGCCCCCGGCCAGGGAGCCCTCGCCGTGGAATGCCGTGCCGACGAGCTCGAGCTCGCGCTGCTGCTCGGCGCCCTGACCTGTCCGGCCGACCTGGCCGCGGTGACCGCCGAGCGCAGCCTGCTCCAGGCGCTCGGGACCGGGTGCACTGCCCCGGTCGGCGCCTACGCGGCGGGCACGCGGCCGCTCCGGATGCGGGCCGCCGTCTTCGGCGCCGACGGACGGCGGGTGCTGCGCGCGCACGGTGCCGCCCCGCGCGACTCCGCGGCCTGCCTCACCGAAGCCCTGCGACTCGGCCGTGAAGTGGCCGCGGAGCTGCTCCGCGCCGGGGCGCGCGATCTCATGGAAGTGACCGCTTCCGGGCTCTGCGACACGCCGGCCCTCCGGTGGTGAGGCACCCGCCGGAGGGAATTCACCACTGACCTGTGCGATGGTCGGAAGTGCGCACCGTGCCCCTGCCCACTTCACTGTGACCGCCATGAGAACTGCAGGCCGATCCCAGGGCGCCGATGCCCGGACGGCACCTGCTGTCCGGGGTCGGATCGTCTCCCGCCCCGCGCTGTACGCGCGGCTTGCCGGGGCGGCACGCGTCACCACGGTGTCGGCGCCGGCCGGCAGCGGGAAGACCTTCCTGTTGCGGTCCTGGGTCCGCGAGACAGGTCTGGCGGAACGTGCCGCGAGTGTCTCGGTGCAGCGTGAGGAGCGCGACCCGCAGCGGTTCTGGATCAGCGTCTGCGACGCCCTGCGGGCCACGGACGCCGGGTCCGGCCTGGTGCGGCCGTTGACGGAGGCGCCGGACCTGGACGGGTGGGCCATCGTGGAGCGGCTGCTCAAGGACCTGGCACCGCTGGAGGACCCGGTCTGGCTGATCATCGACGACCTGCACGAGCTGCGCTCGACGGAGGCGCAACGCCAGCTGGAACTGCTGCTGATGCGCGCGCCGCCGGAGCTGCGGTTCGTGCTCGCCACCCGGCGGGATCTGCGCCTGGGCCTGCACCGGCTGCGGCTGGAGGCGGGCCTCACCGAGATCCGCGCGGACGGTCTGCGGTTCAGCCTGGACGAGGCGGAAGCGCTGTTCCACGGTGCCGGGGTGGAGCTGTCCGGGGCCACCCTCGCGCGGCTGTACGAGCGGACCGAGGGATGGGCCGCGGGGCTTCGGCTGGCCGCTCTGTCACTGGCCGGGCATCCGGACCCGGAGGGATTCGCGGCCGGGTTCGCCGGCAGCGAGCGGACGGTGGCCGATTACCTGCTGGCCGAGGTGATGGAGCGGCAGAGCGCGGAGGTCCGGCGACTGCTGCTGCGGACCAGCGTGCTGGAACGGGTCAATGGCGAGCTCGCCGACCTCCTGACGGGCGGTTCCGGCGCGGAACGGGCCTTGCAGGACCTGGAGGAGGCCGGGGCGTTCGTCATCTCGCTGGACGCGCGGCGGTCCTGGTTCCGCTACCACACGATGTTCGCGGACCTGCTCCAGCTGGAACTGCGGCGCAGCGCTCCGGACGAGGTGCCCTCGGTACATCGCGCCGCGGCCGGCTGGTACGCGGACCACGGGTGTCCTGTGGAGGCGATCCGGCACGCCCGGGCGGCGGGGGACTGGGGTGCGGCGGGCCGCCTGCTGTCGGACCACTGGATCGGTCTCGGCCTGGACGGACAGGCCGCCACGGCCCACGCGCTGCTGGCCGGGTTCACCGCCGAGATGATCTCGGCCGACGGGGAGCTCACGGCGCTGGCCGCGCTCGACGAAGCCGAACACGGCTCGCTGGCGGAGGCGGAGCGCCGGCTGGTCCTGGCCACCCGAGGCTCGGCGCCGGTGCCCGCGGAGCGGCGGGAGCATGTCGAGCTGATGGTCACCGTGCTGCGGCTCCTGCTGGCCCGCCAGCGCGGCGACCTGCCGGCCGTGGTCGAGGAAGCGCAGCGGCTGCTTGCCTCTGGTGACGCCCTTGACGCGGCGGAGCTCGAACGCGGGGCCGAGCTGCGCGCCCTGGCGCTGATCAGCCTGGGCATCGCCGAGACCTGGTCCCAGCGGCACGAAGACGCCGACCGGCACCTCGAACGGGGTGTCGCGCTGGCCCACCGGATCGGGCGGCCGTATCTGGAGATCCTGGGGCTGGCGCACTGGGCGGTCGTGGCGCTCGGCAGGGAGGTCGCCGTGGCCGCCGAGCGCGGGCGGCAGGCCATGGAGCTGGCCCGCCGGCACGGCTGGACCGACGAGCGGATCGTCACGGCCGCTCATGTGGCGCTCGGCCTGCACATGCTCTGGCGGGGACGGCTCGACGAGGCGGAGCCGTGGCTGGAGCGAGCCGAGCGGGCGGTGCGCCAGGAGGCCGATCCGGTGACGGGCCTGATCCTGTACTACGGCCGCGGGCTGCTGGAGCTAGCCCGTGGCCGGGACGAGGACGCGCTGGCCGGTCTCCGCTCGGCCGAGCACGTGAGCGGTCTGGTCGCCGCCCGTCATCCGCTCGCCACGAAGGCACGGGCGTTCCAGCTGCACACATGGGTGCGGCTCGGTGAAGCACAGCGTGTCGAACAGGCGCTGGCCGAGATGGATCCGGCCGAGCGCGAGAGGGGGGAAACCCGGGCCGCGCTGGCGGCGCTGCGGCTCGCCCAGGACGATCCGCAGGCGGCGACCGCCGCGCTGGCGCCCATCCTCGACGGCTCCGCCCCTCTCATGGAACCCCGTGGCTGGCTGGTGCAAGCCTTCCTGCTCGAGGCGATCGCACGCGACGCGCTCGGTGACCAGGCCGCCACCGGGCATGCCCTGGAACATGCGCTCGATCTCGCCGAGCCCGACGCCACGGTGCTGCCGTTCCTCCTCCACCCCGCGCCGGGCGTGCTGGAGCGCCACGCCCGGCGCGGCACCGCTCATGCCGCCATGATCTCCGAGATCCTCGACCTCCTGGCCGGGAAGCGGGAAGCGCCGGCGGTCGACGCACCGGCGCGTCTGTGCGAGCCGTTGACCCACAGTGAGATCCGCGTCCTGCGCTACCTGCCGACGAACCTGCCGGCCCCGGAGATCGCCGACGAGCTGTCCCTGTCGGTGAACACCGTGCGGACACACATGCGGCACCTTTACGGGAAACTCGGCACACACACCCGTAGTCAAGCCGTGGAGCGAGCTCGGGCCCTGGGCCTGCTCGCACCCTCTTCACGAGGTTCGTGAGCCGGGTCGCTCGCCGCCGGCCCGGCTGCCGGCGGGCTGGCCGCCGCAGCGACGGAGCTCGATCAGCTCCAGGCCGAGCGCCTCGATCTGGCCCAGCACGCCATGCAGCGCGGCACGATCGGGCAGCGTCCCGGTGAGCAGGGTTTCGGCTCCCCGGGACTCGGCACGCAGGCCGGGAAACGCGCTGAGGAAAGTCCGGCTCAGGTGCCCACACACACGGATCTCGTAGCACGCGGATGTCGTCGGATCGTTCATGGCGTCAGCGTTCCGCCCAGATTCTGGGCTGTTGAGGGGCCATGGGCCGGTGCCTGTCGACGCCAGGCCCATGGGTGGTTCGTGTCGCCGGTCAGGACTGCTGCCCGCTGCGGACTGCCTTCTCGACCCTCTCGCCGAGGGTCTGGTCCACGTTCCTCCAGTACTGGAAGGCGCGCTCGAGCACCGGCTCGGACACGCCGCCCAGCAGGTGGCCGGCGATGTTGGACACCAGCCGGTCGCGCTCGGCGTCGTCCAGGACCTCGCGGACCATGGTGCGGGCCTGCCCCCAGTCGTCGTCTTCACGGCGCAGCGTGTAGGCGGACCGGACCATGTCGCCGTCGGCGGACCAGTGCACCTCCGCGGCCGCGACCGGGTCGGCCTGCGGGCCGCCGTAGGAGTTGGGCGCGTACACCGGGTCGGAGACGTTGCGGACACGCATCACGCCGTCCTTGGAGTACGAGTGCACCTCGACCTTCGCCGAGTTCACCGGGATCTGCTTGTAGTTGACCCCGAGCCGGGCGCGGTGCGCGTCGGCGTAGGAGAACCCGCGGGCCAGCAGCATCTTGTCCGGCGACAGCCCGGTGCCGGGCACCTGGTTGTTCGGCTCGAACGCGGCCTGCTCCATCTCGGTGTGGAAGTCGCTCACGTTGCGGTCCAGCGTCAGCCGGCCCACCTCGTGCAGCGGGTAGTCGCCGTGCGGCCACACCTTGGTCAGGTCGAACGGGTTGAACCGGTAGGTCTTGGCGTCCTCGAACGGCATGATCTGCACCTTCAGCGTCCAGCTCGGGTACTCCCCGCGCCTGATCGCCTCGAACAGGTCACGCCGGTGGTAGTCGCCGTCCTTGCCGGCCAGGTCGTCCGCCTCGGCCTGGGTGAGGAACTCGATGCCCTGGTCGGTGATGAAGTGGTACTTGACCCAGAACAGCTCACCGTCGGCGTTGAGCCAGGAGTAGGTGTGGCTGGAGTACCCGTTCATGTGCCGCCAGGTCCGCGGGATGCCCCGGTCACCCATCAGCCAGGTCACCATGTGCGCCGACTCCGGGGACAGGGTCCAGAAGTCCCACTGCATGTCGTTGTCCCGCAGCCCGCTGTCGGCGCGGCGCTTCTGGGACCGGATGAAATGCTGGAACTTCAGCGGGTCGCGGATGAAGAACACCGGGGTGTTGTTGCCCACGAGGTCGAGATTTCCCTCGGAGGTGTACATCTTCAGCGAGAACCCGCGCGGGTCCCGCCAGGTGTCCGGGCTGCCCTGTTCCCCGGCCACGGTGGAGAACCGGATGAGCGTGTCGGTGCGGGTGCCCGGCTGGAACACCGCGGCCTTGGTGCAGGCGCTGACGTCGTTCGTGACCTCGAAGTGTCCGAACGCGCCCGCCCCCTTGGCGTGCGGCTGACGCTCGGGGATCCGCTCCCGGTTGAAGTTGGCCATCTGCTCGATCAGGTAGTGGTCCTGCAGCAGGATCGGGCCGTCGGGGCCGACGGTCAGCGAATGGTCGTCGCTGGCCACCGGGATGCCGGCATCGTTGGTCGTCGGCTTGGGCTGGTTGCTGGTCATGGGTCGTTTCTCCTCTGTGGAGGTGGTGGAATGCGGGGTGGTGGAAAGCGGGGGGGCGACCGACCCGGGGGCCGGCCGCTCCGGGGTGTACAGGGCCGGTGAGGGCCCGTGCTCGGTCACTTGTCGCCGGGGTTGAGCGCCAGGAACGCCAGCCCCGCCGCGATGCCGGCGGCCAGCTGGACGACGAGGTAGACCCAGATCGTCGACCAGCCGAACAACCCTGCGGTGGCGCCGCCGAGCGCGACGGCAGGGTTGAACACGCCGCCGGAGATGCCGCCGACGGCGACCGCGCCGGCCGCGACGGTGAAACCGATCGCGAGCCCGTAGAACCCGTTGCCGGGCTGGTCCTTGCTGGTGGCCACGTTCAGCACGACGTAGCACAGAGCGAAGGTGACCAGCAGCTCGACCACCGCCGTGGCCGCCTCGGTGTGCCCGGACAGCGTCAGGGTCCTGACCGTCCCGGGGTTGACCACGACGCGGCCGATGATCCCGGCGACGATGCCGGCGACCAGCTGCGCGACCACGTACGCGGCCGCGTCCCGGACTCCGATCCGGCGGCGGACCAGTGCCGCCAGCGTCACCGCCGGGTTGTAGTGGCCGCCGGAGATGTGCCCGCCGGCGTAGACCATGACCATCAGGGTGGCGCCCGCCGCCAGCGGCACGAATGCGCTGCCGCTCAATGCGGCCATCGCGACCGCGAACGTCAGGAAGAACGCGCCGATGAACTCGGTGACGTACTTCCGCGCCGCCTCCCCGTACTGCGGGAGAGGGCCCGCGTATGCGGTCGCTTCCTCGCGTGTGATTGCTCCTGCCATGGTGGTGCTCCGTTTCTTGCTGATCGGCCTGACCGACGCCCTCAGCCTCGCGACCGCCCTGGTGAACCGGCATCGCATGGTTCTGGTGGTTTTCGGGCTGAATGTCCGAATCGCGGGCTGAGCTGCCCGCCGCTGTAGGACGACGGATGCCCTGATGGCTGGGCTGGTGGCCGACCGGCCCTTGGTGAGGCACGCGTCATGCGGACTTGGTGAGGCCGGAGGGCGCGGCCGGCGGGGGAACGCGTGAAGGGCCCGCCACGCCGTACCCCAGCGTCGGCCACTCCTCCCGTCTGACCGGAGCGTTCGACGCTGGTTCCTTCGGAGACCGTCCTCGTACACGTGGAGGTCGGCCTCATGGCCGCCAAGCATCTGCCGGTGCGCGACGACGGCGAGGAGCGGGCGTTCTTCTCGGCGGAGGCACGCGTCCCGGCCGGCTCCCACTGGCTGTCGCACGTCCGCGCGATGAGCCGCCGGGGGGAGCCGGATGCAACGGCATGACGCACGGCGGTCGCGGTGCTTACGGACGCGAGGCCTTCGAGCGGCCGGCGGCCGGCTGGTACGGGACCTGGTGTGCCGTCTGATCATCGACGCGCAGGACGTCCTGATCACCCTGGTCGCACCCGCCGGCACCGAACCGGCCGTGGACGCGGTCGCCTACTGGAAGCTCGTGGCCCTCCCGACCGGCGAGGATCCGCTCGATGCGCTGATCCCTCGGCCGGCCGCCGCCTGCGGCGAACCGCGGGGGCTGGAGTTCCACTTGGACGACTGACCGTCGGCGACCGCCTGTCGCCGTACGTGGCCGGGCGGACCCTGCGCCACCTCGACCTGATCGCGCACCTGCCGTGGGTCGCCGGGCCGCCCGCCGAGGCCCGCGCGGCGGCGCGCGGGTCGCCGCAGAAGATCGCCGGCACCACGTTCTCCGCCGCGCTCTCCGACAGGGACGCGCTGCTGATCGGCACCGGGAGGGCCCTCCCCAGCGCCTTCGCGCCGTCCGCGATCGCGCTGTACCAGCGAGTGATCGAGGGCGTGCTCGTGGCCGCTCCCTGCGGACAGGTCAGCAGGGGTAGGCGGGCTGGCTCGCGCGGGCGGTGATCCAGCGGGTCTCGGTGAAGGCCTCGATGTTCGACGCGCCGCCGAAGCGTGCGCCGGTGCCGGAAGCGGCGATGCCCCCGAAGGGGGCCACGGCCTCGTCGTTGACGGTCTGGTCGTTGATGTGCACCAGTCCGGTGGGGATGCGCTCGGCGAGGTCGAGGCCGCGCATCACGTCGGCGGTGAGAATGCCCAGGGACAGCCCGTAAGGGGTGGCGGTCGCAAGGGCGACCGCCTCGTCGAAGTCGGAGAAGGCGCGGACCGGGGCCACGGGACCGAAGACCTCCTGCGCATAGGCGGGCGAGGCGTCGGTCACGCCGGTGAGTACGGTGGGCCGGTAGAAGAGGTCCTCATACGTGCCGCCGGCCGCCAGCCGGGCGCCGCCTTCGACACTGGCCGTCACCAGGCCGTGGATCCTGTCCCGCTGACCGGCGTCGATGATCGGACCGAGCGCGACCTCCTCCTTGGCCGGGTTGCCGACGGGCAGGTGCTCGGCCTTGTGCGCGAGTCGTGCGACGTACTCGTCGGCGATCGAGACGTGGACCAGGTGGCGCCCCGTGGTCATGCACACCTGGCCCTGGTGGAAGAAGGAGCCCCAGGCGGCGGTCGAGGCGGCGCGGTCGAGGTCGGCGTCCGGCAGGACGATCAGGGCGGAGTTACCACCGAGTTCCAGGTGGGCGCGCTTGAGGTGCTCGGCGGCAGCGGCACCGACCTTACGGCCGGCGGCGGTGGAGCCGGTGAAGGAGATCACCCGCACCTGCGGGGCCGCCACCAGCGCGGCCCCGGTGTCGGCGGTGCCCGGCAGGAGGTGCAGGACGTCGTCGGGCAGCCCGGCCTCCTCGAAGACCCGCATGATCGCCACCCCGCCGGAGACGGCCGTACGCAGGTCGGGCTTGAGGAGCACCGCGTTGCCGAGGGCCAGGGCAGGGGCCACAGAACGGATGCCCAGGACGAGCGGCACGTTGAACGGGGCGATGACGCCGACCACCCCGGCGGGCACGCGGCGCGCCAGGCTCAACCGGGGTTCGGCGGAGGGCAGCACCTCGCCCACGGGGCGGGAGACGAGCGCGGCGGCCTCGTAGCACTCCTGCGCGGCGGTCGTCATCTCGAAGGCGGCCTTGCCGGGGATGCTGCCGGCCTCGCGGACGAGCCACCGCTGGATCTCCTCGGCGTGCCGGGTGAACAGGTCACCCGCGCGGCGCAGTACGGCGGCGCGCTCGGTGTACGGCGAGCGGGCCCAGGCCCGTTGGGCGCGGGCCGCGCGTTCGGCGGCGACGGCCACATCGTCGGGGGTGGCGACGCCGATGGTGTCCAGCGTCTCGCCGGTGGCGGGTTCGATCACCTGGGCGCTACCGCCCGTCGGGACCGTCCAGCCGCCTATGTGGGCCTTGCCGGACCAGAGAGAGGGATCGAGCAGGGACATGACGGCCTCCCAGGGGGCGGGTCGGGAACAGCGGGCGGAGCTACGGCTGGTGGCTGGTCAGGGGCGGAACTCACCCGCCGCCGTGACGGAGACTTCGAGGACCAGCGGCTTGGTACGGGACGCCAGGTCAGGGCAGAGGGCGTCGAGGGCCGCGCACAGATCGGCGTAGTCGGTGATCCGGCGCGTGGGGCAGCCGAGCGATTCGGCCAGTCCGGCGACGCTGACCTCCTCGAACGCCGGCCAGGGGGGCTTGCCGCCGTGCTGTGCGGCGAGTTTGTCCATGACGGCGTAGCGGCCGTTGGCGAGGACGACGAAGACGGCACCGACCCCGTAGTGAGCGGCGGTCCACAGGGCCTGGATCTGGTAGAGCGAGGAGCCGTCGCCGACGACCGCGACCACCGGGCGGTGAGGTTGCGCCATGCGTACGCCCACGGCGGCGGGCAGGGCGAAGCCCAGGCCGCCCATGGCGGCGCTGAGGAAGCCGAGCGGGGCCCGGGCGGGGAGCAGGGCGTGCAGATCAGGGCGTGCGGAGGGCGCCTCCTCGACCACGACCGTCTCCGCCGGCAGCCATTCGGCGAGCGTCGCCAGCACCTGCGCCGGGCTCAACGGCTCGCCTGGCTGCGGCGGTTCGGGACGTGGCGGCCGTCGTAGCGTCCGGGAAGCCGCCGGCGTCCGGGGCGGGATGCGGCGGGCGAGCCGGTCGCAGAAGTCGGACAGCGGGGCGACGAGGGCCAGTTCGGCGGGGGAGTGATGGGCTTCGGCCGGGTCGTCGGTGACGACGACGACCCGGGCGTCCGTCAACTTCCCTGGGGCGTAGGGGTACTGGCGCAGGAAGGGGGCGCCCACGCACAGCACCAGGTCATGGGGATCCAGCGTGGTGCGCAACCGAGGGCGGTCGGCGGGCAGGTGGCCGCCGAACAGCCGATGGTCCTGCGGGAAGCCGGCGCGGGCGCCGAAGGGCTCCTGCCATACGGGGCAGTCGAGCCGCTCGGCCAGCACGGTGAGGGCGGCCCAGGTGTCCGCGCCGTCGGCGCCCGAACCCACGACCAGGACCGGTGAGGCCGCCTCGGCCAGCAGCTCGGCCACCTCGGCGACGTCCCGTGGGTTCGCGGCCGCCGATCGCCGCACCGCCGCCGGCGTCGGAATCGGCAGATCCTCGGCCGGCTGCGCCCAGTCGTCCATCGGCACGATCACCAGCGCCGGGCCCCGTGCCTCTCGGGCGGCATGGACGGCCCGCCCGATCGCCCCGGGCACGTCCTGGGCGCGCACCGGCGACTCCACTCGCACCGGGTAGTCCCCGGCCAGCCCTTCCAACCGCCCCGCGAGGAAGGGCTGTTGGGCCAGGTGCCGACGGTCCTGCTGCCCCACGAGGACGACCAACGGCGCCCGGTTGACACGGGCGGTGGCCAGCGCGCCCACCGCGTTGCCGAGTCCGGCGGTGGTGTGCAGCACCACCAGCGCGGGTCGCCCGCGGGTGAGCGCCCAGCCGGTGGCGGTGCCGACCACCGAGCCCTCGTGCAGGGCCAGGACGAACTCCAAGTCCTCGGGCAGATCGGTGAGCAGGGAGACCTCGGTCGAGCCGGGGTTGGAGAAGATGGTCGTCAGGCCGTGCAGACGCAGTACGTCGAAGGCGGCGTCCCGGACCGTACAGCCGGCGGTGGCAGGTCCGTCCGCCGCTTCCGACCCGGTCACGAGAGCGTGCTCCGCGGGGCGGTCACCTGGCCGCCCAGGGTCACGTTCGTGCGCAACCAGGCAGTGAGGGCCTCGGTCAGGCCGGTGTCGCGGGCGGCGCGGTCACCCTCGCCTTCGCGGGTCGAGGTGATCCGTTCGAGGACCTGGCGGTGGTAGTCGCGGACCACGGACGCCGCGTGCCCGGGGTCGCGCGAGGCGATCGCGGCCACGATCCGCATCCGCTCCGTGTGCAGCGGGCCCGCCACCCGTCCGAAGCCGCCGCCCTCACCGCCGGAGAGCTTCACGGCGAGTCCGAGCTGCATCTCGGTGATGAACCGGCACAGGGCGGCGAGCAGAGGGTTGTGCGAGATCTCCGAGAGCACGGCGAAGAACTCGCGCAGCGCAGCGGCGGTCCGCTCCACGCCCTCGGCGGCGGGAATCGCCTGGGCCGCTTCGCGCAACCGGCCGACCTCCTCGTCCGCTGCGTGTTCGGCGGCGAGTTCGGCGGCGTAGGCGTTGAGGGCGCCGAGCAGGCCGAGGACCTCGCGGGCGCCCACCTTCTCGACCTGGACGAGGGAGGCGATGGATACGGCGAGCAGGGTGTCGCCCTGTGCGGTGACGGTTGCCCGACTGCCGTTGCGGGCGTTGACCAGACCCATGGCGGTCAGCACGCGGACCGCCTCGCGCACGGTGGGGCCACTGACGTCGTAGTACGCGGCCAGTTCCCGTTCGGCGGGCAGTCGCGAGCCGTCGGGCAGGGCACCGCTGAGGATCTGTGCGCGCAGGTCCTCCACGATCTGGTCGGCCACCCGGCCGCGGAAGATCTTCGGGGGGTTCTGAGGCACGGACATGTCACTCCCGAGGTTGTCCCAGACGTTGACGGGCCGGGTTGCCTGGATCTCTGTCACCTTGAGGTTAACCTACTTGGTAGGTAGGGGGCAAGGGAGGCTGGCTGCTTGACTCGCTCGGCCGGATCGGCGAAGGGTCGGCGTCGGCGTGTGAGAGGCGAAGGTCTCGTCCATGCCTCGCTGGACGCGCCCGTGACAAGGCCCCTTGAAATTTCATGAGAGCTTGTTGCCTACCTTGACACCAACCTACCAAGAAGGTTTCTTGGATGCGGAAGGACGACCGCGAACGTCGTCGACATGCGACGACCGGAAGCCGTCCAGAGGGCGCGCCCGGCTCGGCCGGCCCGCCCGGACCCCCGAGCGCCGTCGTTCACCACATCTCGCCCGCCTGCCCCCGCACGCCGCCGGCCGCGCGGCCCAGCGGGCCGGCACCCGACCAACGGAGGACTGCGATGAAGATCGCGCCGTACGACCCGAACGCGTTCAAGATGGACCATCCCAGGGGGACGGTCTCGTTCAACTACCTGCTCATGGGCGACCGGGACAAGCCCCTGGAGAACTACCGCTACATCCTCGGCCGCCAGGAGGCCGACTTCTACATGCCCCGGCACTGTCACACCTTCGAGCAGATCCGTCTGCCCCTGGTCGGCGACATGAACCTCGGTGAGCAGGGGATCCTGCGCGAGGGCGAGGTCGGCTACTTCCCCGAGGGCCAGACCTACGGCCCCCAGGACGACAAGCTCACCGACCCCAAGCAGCTCCAGCTCGTGCTGCAGTTCGGCGGCGCCTCCGCGCTCGGCATGGGCGCCGGCCGCGGCCGGGGCCCGGACAACGCGGAGGCACAGGCCGAGCGCCGCGCCCGCCGGGAGCAGAAGTTCCCCAAGCCCCGCTACAACGGCGTCGTCATCAGCGACCCCGAACACTTCAACTGGCTGCCGGTGGCCGGCTGGCCGGGGGTGAAGCGCAAGCACATCGGCACCTACACCGAGCGGCAGTTCTGGGTCGAGTTCGTCAAGATCGAGGCCGGCGCCGAGTGGATCTCCGAGAGCGAGACCGCCAAGCGGCTGTCCGTCGTGCTCTCCGGCACCGGCACGGTCGAGGGCAGCGGGATCGGCCGCCTCGGCGCCGTCGAGGCCGACGCCGGTGAGAAGGCGCGGTACGCGGCGGACGAGGAGCTGGTGCTGTTCGTCGTCGGGCTGCCGCCGATCCAGCCGCCGGTGGAGCCGGACGAGGACAAGTTCGTCACCGTGGTGACGGACGGGGGGATCCGGTTCGAGGACCCCAAGGACGCGGACGGGAAGTAAGCCGAACCCCCTCGGACGAGAAAGCACCGTCTGTGAAAATTGCCTCACGGCGGACGCCCTCCGGCGATCGGCTCCGTTTCGCCGAAGTGGTTCCGCGTCAACTCGTCGACATCCAGGCCGCCTTCGTACGGCGACTGGAGACCGACGGCGTGCACCGGGACGACGCTCTCGCCCGGTCCCGGCTCGCCGTCCCCGGCGATGTCCCCGCCCTGCTCCAGGCGGACCCCGACTCGGGGCCGTACGGTGGCTGTTCGACTGGGTCGTCCTGTGCGCCGACACCGGCGTCCTGGACGGGGACTGCATGTGGTCCGACGAGCCGGAGCGGCTCGGGCCGCCCGTCGGCCGGCCGCACACCGTCTGGTGCATGGGCGGCAACTACCTGCGCCGGCGCCCCGCGCGCGGCGAAAGACCGCCACCCCGGCGCGGGCCCGGCGGCGGCCTCAAGGCCACCGGCGTCCTCGCGGGTCCGCACGACGACCTGCGGTACCCCGCACTCAGCGACAAGGTCGATACGGAGATGGAGCTGGCGGTCGTGATCGGCCCCCGCTCCCGCTTCCTCACCCCCGACAACGCCATGGACGCCGTGGCCGGCTACGTCGGCCTCTGCGACGTCACCTCACGGGATGTCGCCGAACTGGACAACAACCGCATGGACCGCGCCAAGGGTTTCGACACCTACGGCATCTGCGGGCCCTGGTTCGTCACCGCCGACGAGATCCCCGACCCGCACGCCCTGCGGATCCGCCAGTGGGTGGGCGGCGAGGCGCGCCGGGACGGCAGTACCGCCGAGATGTTCCACACCATTCCCGAGCAGCTCACCTGGCTCACCGCCGCGCTCACCCTCGCGCCCGGCGACGTGCTGTCCACCGGAGCCCCGCCCGGCCAGGGCGCCGTACGGCCCGGCGACGTCGTACGCGGCGAGGTCCAAGGGCTCGGAGTCATCGAGAACAAGGTCGTCCTCGACGGCTGAGCGACCGGAGGTCACCCCATGTCCCCACCCAAGCTGCAGATCATCATCGGCAGCACCCGTCCCGGCCGACGCGGCCCGGCGATCGCCGCCTGGTTCCACGCCCTGGCTCTCAAGCACCCCGGCTTCGACACCGAACTCGTCGACCTCGCCGAGGTAGGACTGCCGTTGCTGGACGAACCGCACCCCCCGCAGCGCGGCCGGTACGAGCACGAGCACAGCCGGCGCTGGAGCGAGACCGTGAGCGCGGCCGACGCGTACGTGTTCGTCGTCCCCGAGTACAACCACAGCTTCAACGCCGCCACCAAGAACGCCCTGGACTACCTGGCCAGGGAGTGGCGGGGCAAGCCGGTCGCCTTCGTCGGGTACGGCGGGGTCGCCGCGGGTGCCAGGGCCGTACAGGCACTCGTGCCGGTCGTGACCGCACTCGGCATGGTGCCGCTCAGCGGCGCCGTGCACATCCCCTTCGTCCGGCTGTCGTTCACCGAGGACGGCAGGTTCGAGCCCGCCCCCGGGCTCGACGACAGCGCCACCGGGCTGCTCGACGACCTGCTGCGCATCGCCATGGGCCGCCCCGCCACCCCGGTCCGATGAGCGCGCGCCCGCCCACGGCACCCGCCGACCGCGTACGGGGCGCGGGACGCGGGCCCCGCATCGACGTCAGTCAGAAAGTGGCCGTCTGTGTCGTCTACGTGGCCGGGCTGTTCCTGAGCACCCTCGACATGACCATCGTCAACGTCGCCCTCCCGACGATCGGCCGTGCCTTCGACGTCCCCGCCACGGCCGTCGACATCGTGTCGATCTCGTACCTGGTGAGCCTGGCCGTCTCCGTCCCGGCCTCCGGTTGGCTGGGCGACCGCTTCGGCGGCAAACGCACCCTGCTCACCGCAGTCGCCGTCTTCACGGCCGGCTCGGCACTGTGCGGGATGGCCACGAGCCTCGGCCAACTGGTCCTGTTCCGGGTGGTGCAGGGCGTCGGCGGCGGCATCCTCGCCTCCGTCGGCATGGCGATGCTGCTGCGCGCCTTCGCCCCGCACGAACGGGTGCGGGCCTCGGCGGTCCTCAGCATCGCCAACGGCCTCGCGCCCACCCTGGGCCCGGTGCTCGGCGGCATCCTGGTCACTCAGGTCTCCTGGCGCGCGATCTTCTACGTCAACGTGCCCGTCGGCGTCTTCGCCACCGTCTTCGGCGCGCTGTGCCTGCGCAATCAGCCGGCCCGGCCCACCGAGCGCTTCGACCTCGGCGGCTTCGCGCTCGCCGCGTCCGGGTTCGCGCTGCTGATGTACGGCGTCTGCGAAGGCCCCGAACAGGACTGGGGCACCGCCCCCGTGGTCGCCGCCCTCGCCGGTGGAGCCTCCCTGACCGCCGCGATGACCGTCGTCGAACTGCGCAAGCGGACGCCGATGATCGACGTACGGCTGCTGGGCAACCGGCTCTTCGCCTCCGGCACCGCCGTGATGACCGTCGAATCGGTCACCTTTCTCGGCGCCCTGTTCACCCTCACTCTCTACCTGCAGGACGAACGGGGCATGACCGCGCTGAGCGCCGGGCTCACCACCTTTCCCGAGGCTGTCGGAGTGGTCGCCGGTTCACAGCTCGCCAGCCGGGTGCTCTACCGCAGGCTCCGGCCCCGCCGGCATCTGATGCTCGGCGCCGGCGGAACCAGTGCCGTCATCGCCACCATGGCGCTGATGCTGCGGGCGGACACCCCTGTCCCGCTGGTCGTCCCCCTGCTCTTCGGCATGGGCCTCGCCGTCGGTCAGGTCTTCGTGGGCACCCAGTCCGCGTCGTTCGCGACCGTGTCCTCCGTGTCCTCCGGCCGCGCCTCGAGCCTGTTCAACGTCGGCCGCAGGCTCGGTGGCGCCACCGGGGTCGCGGTGGCCTCCACAGTCCTGGTCGCGGCCGGAGCATCCGGCTACCGCGCCGCCTTTCTCACCCTCGCCGCCGTCAACCTCCTCGGCCTGTACGCGGCCACCCGCGTCAGCGACACCGACGCGGCGAGCACGATCTCCCCTCCCGAGGAAACCAACCACCCGAAAGAGAAAGAAGAGGAGCCACAGCCATGACCGCACTGACGCTGCACCAGGCGTCCGAGATCGTGGACGCCGCCCTGAGCCACGCCCGCGCACTGGGCCTGCGCCCGCTGACCGTCACCGTCCTCGACCCCGGCGGCCACCCGCTGGTCGTCAAGCGGGAGGAGAAGGCCGGCATCCTGCGCCCTCAGATCGCCCACGCCAAGGCATGGGGCTGCCTCGGCACCGGCCACGGCGGCGCCGCCGGCGCCCGGCACGCCACCCGCGACCCCGCCTTCTTCGCGGCCCTCGCCGCCATCTCCGAGGGCCGCATCGCCTCCTCCAAGGGCGGCGCGCTGATCCGGGACGAGGAGGGCGAACTGCTCGGCGCCGTCGGCGTGAGCGGTGACCGTCCCGACAACGACGAGGCCGTCGCCGTCTTCGGCGTCCAGAAGGCCGGTCTGGTCGCCGACGTCGGCTGACGACTCCCTGCACGATCGGGGGCCGGGACCGAGGTCAGGGACGGTACCGGCCCCGACGGAAACGGATGTGGCTCCCAGTGAGAGCCGCATTCCCCGGCGGGGCGCCCCCGCGCCCCCACGGCATCGAACCTCCGCACAGATAGCCGATGGGAAACCGAGGTACACCATGGCACACGCGCCGGACGACCTCAGTGCAACACCACCCACCCCCGGGCACAGGGTACGGCCCGGGACAGCCGAGTACCCCGAACTCACCACCCGGCGCCGCGCCCAAGCCCTGGCCGTGTGCATCGCCGCCGCCTTCCTGACCCTCCTGGACGTCAGCATCGTGACGGTTGCGCTGCCCTCCATGGAGCACCACCTGCACCTGTCGTCCTCCCAGGCCACCTGGTCGGTGGCCGGCTACACGCTCACCTTCGGACTCGTCCTGATACCGAGCGGGCGGCTGGGCGACGAGTTCGGCCGTAGGCGGGTCTTCCTCGTCGGCATCGCGCTGTTCACCGCCACCGGCCTGCTGTGCGCGCTCGCCCCCGACGCCACCTGGCTCGTGGCCGCACGACTCGCCCGAGGTGTCTCCGCGGGCCTGGTCGCACCCCAGGTCGTCGGCTTGCTGCACCAGATGTACCCACCACGCGAACGCGGGCGGGCCTTCGGTTACTACGGCGCCACAGTCAGCCTCTCCACCGCCGTCGGCCCCCTCCTGGGCGGTGCGATCCTCCAGGGCTTCGGCACGGCCGAGGGCTGGCGCTGGATCTTCTACCTCTTCGTCCCCCTCGACCTGATCGCCCTGCTCCTGGCCGTGCGCGTCCTGCCCGCGGGCCGACGCGCCGCACGGCACGGCGGCCTCGACCTCGTCGGCACCCTGCTGCTCGCCCTCGCGGTCACCGCCGTCATGCTGCCGCTGTTGCAGAGCGGAACCTGGGCGAACCGCCTTTGGTGGCCGGCCGGAGCCGGCCTCGCCCTGGTGGCCGTGTTCGTCCTCTGGGAGCGTGCGCTCGCCCGCCGGGCACGCCAACCCCTGGTCGACATCACCCTGTTCCGGGAGCGCACCTACTGGGTCGGCGCACTGGTCGCCGCAGCACTCTACGGCGGCTTCACCGGCATCTTCATCGTCCTGGCGCAATTCCTCCAGCAGGGCATGCACTACGCGCCGTTCAAGGCGTCCCTGTGCACGGTGCTGTTCACCGTCGGCTCCGCCGTCTGCGGCGTCGTCAGCGGCCGTGTCGTGCACCGGGCCGGCCGTCCGCTGGTCATCGCGGGCACCGCCCTCACCGCAGCGGGCCTGGCTGTGACCGCCCTGGTGGTGGGCGGATCCGGCGCCGGGGACAACATGTTCCTGCGGATGGCGCTGCCGCTGCTGGTGGCCGGGTGCGGCGCCGGGTTCGTCATCGCGGCCAACCAGACCCTCGCCCTCCAACAGGTCCCACGGCGGGAGGGCAGCACCGCGGCGGGCGTGTACCAGACCGGCATGAAGATCGGCACCTCGTTGGGCACGGCCCTGGCCGGTTCCCTCTACTTCAGCCGGCTCCTCGCCACCCACCGCGACTTCCCCGCCGCCGCCCGTACGGGCCTGCTCGGCGCGGCCGCCCTCGCCGCCGTCGCCTTCGCCGTTGCCCTGCCGGGCCTCACGGTCCGCGAACGAAGGGACACGGCACCGGCGGCGGACCTCGCGGAGGAGACCGAGCCGGCACGGTGAGCGAGCGCACCCGCCCACCAGTCGGAGAGGCAAGCACCATGACACCCGCGCAGGGCACCGTCGTCGACATCCCCGTCGAGGACGCGACCGCCGACGTCTACCCGTCGACGGTCTGCCCCGTCCCGCGGTGCTCCTCCGCTCGACGCCTTCGGGATGCGCCTCCACGTCCGGTCGACGGCCGACCGGCTCGCCGCGGCCGGCCACACGATGCTCGTGCCCCATGTGGTCCCTCGGCACGCCCGGGCCCCGGTGGGGGAACTGCCCGAGGTCATCGACGCCTCCGCGCCGACCGGTCTGGCACTGCCGGGCCGCCCAGGTACGCGGCGCGTACGTCGGCGATCATCCCGTCCGTGACGGGCTGGGCGGCGCCTTCCGTTGTAGCCGTTCGCTCGGCGGCCCGCAGCCCGTCGTAGCTCAGTTCCCGCTGGAGACCGTCGGAACATCTCGGAGATGTGCACGGTGTCGCCCGGCCGCGCGTACGCGAGCGGCTCGCCGACCTTCGGGCGTTCAAGCGGGTGCACCTCCGCCACGACTGCGCTCGGCAACGGTCTGCCACTTCTGCGCGTGTCCGGGTGGCTCGGACCCAAGGCCATCAAGGAGGCGCCGAAGACGTACGGACACCTCACGGCATGGTCCGGTGCCTTCGCAGGTCGGGGAGGCGACTTCGTATATCAATAAGGCATGAGGTGTTCACACTTCACTCTTGGACATGAGTGATGTCCGGCTGTTTCGCTGTCCCCGTCGAGCATCGCGAAGCCGATACACGGCCGATCAGGAGGACTGTGCTCATGACCAGCTCCCACCACACCGGCTCCCTGGCCCGGCGCGGCCTGTTCAAGGCGGGCCTCGCCCTCACCACCGCGGGCGTGACGGCCACCGCCGTCTCCGCGCCCGCCGCGTCAGCGGCACCCGGCGCCGAACCGCATGGCGCCGAGGCCGACTTGAGCGCACTGGAGCGGCGGCACGGTGCCCGGCTCGGCGTGTACGCGCGCAACGTCCGCACCGGACGGACCGTGTCGCACCGGGCGGGGGAGCGGTTCGCGATGTGTTCGACCTTCAAGGCGTTCGCCGCGGCGGCGATCCTGCGCGACCAGGCCGACTGCGCACCGCTGGACAAGGTGATCCACTATCCGCCGCACGACATCCTGTCCAACTCGCCGCGCACCGAGGAGCATGTGGACACCGGTATGACCGTGGCGGACCTGTGCGCGGCGGCGATCCAGTACAGCGACAACGCGGCGGGCAATCTCCTGCTGCGTCAGATCGGCGGACCCGCCGGACTCACCCGGTTCTTCCGTTCGCTCGGCGACCGGGTGAGCCGGCTCGACCGGTGGGAGACGGATCTGGGCAGCGCGATCCCCGGCGACCCCCGTGACACCACCACCCCGCAGGCCCTCGGCCGCGGCTTCGAGCGGCTCACACTGGGCAGGGCGCTCACCGGGCCCGACCGGGAGCGGCTGGTCGCCTGGCTGAAAGGGAACACCACCAGCGCCGCGCGGTTCCGCGCCGGGCTGCCGCGCGACTGGGTCCTGGCCGACAAGACCGGCACCGGTGACTACGGCAGCGCCAACGACATCGGCGTGGCCTGGACGACCCGCGGGACACCGGTCCTGCTCACCGTGCTCTCGGCCAAGCCGGCCCAGGACGCACCGGCCGACGAGGCACTGGTGGCGGAGGCGGCCCGCATCGTGGCCCGGGTTCTCGCGCCGGGCGAGTAGCGACCGGCGCCTCAGGACACACCACCTCCCGGCGGTCCTCGTACTCCAGGGCCCTCACCCCCGGGCCGACCTCGCGCACGCGCTCGTGCGCGAGGCCCTCACCGACGGGCATGTGCACGCCTGTCTCGACGTACGCACCACCGAGGGCACCCCCCGCCTCCTCGGCGTCCTCAGGAAGGAGGGCTTCGGCAGGTGAGGGCCGCCGGTTACGAAGGCCAGCCGCCGTAGGGGACGGTGATCAGTTCCATGGCGTGGCCCGCCGGGTCCATGAAGTACACGCCGCGACCGCCGTCGTTGTGGTTGATCGTGCCTGGCTGCCGCCGGTGCGGATCGGCGTAGTGCTCGATGCCGCGCTGCCTGATGCGGGTGTACGCCGCGTCGAACTCCTCCTCGGAGACCAGGAACGCGTAGTGCTGCGGTGCGATCTCGTCCTCGGGGACGGTGGCGAAGTCCAGTGTGACTCCGTTGCTCAGCGCGACCGCGACGAACGGGCCCCACTCCCCGGCGATCTCGAGACCGAGCAGTTCGGTGAAGAACTCGGCGGACTCCCGGTTGTCCCGGGCATGGACGATGGTGTGGTTCAACTCGACCGACAAGGAATGCCTCCACGGCATGTCCTGGCACCTCCATGCCTCACCCAGCCGGTGACCGGCACGCGATGCCGCCGTCGATCTTAACCGGCGTGGCGGCACGCGTCGACGGCGTCTCCTCCGGTTCAGCCGGCCGTGTCGCCCGCGGCCACGGGATGTGCCTCGAGTTCCGCGGTGGCGAGCAGATCGCTGATCAGCTCCGACGACCGCCGACATAAGTGCTGGTCAGATCAGCGTCACCGCCCACGCACCAGGCCCGGTCGGCGGGCCACCACGGGTCGGTCGAAGTCCCAGCGGCCGTATCCGTTCCACCGGCCGAGCCAGCACCGCTCGGGGGTGGTGGTGTGCCGGGCCGGCACGGGGACAGCACGGCCCACCGGCGATCCGGCAGTACCAGTTTCCCAGTACCGCCAGTAACATGATCACCTTGTCTTCGGGTGTACCAGTCAGTCAACTTGGCGCGTTCCCCGGACGTGCCCTGCCCGGAGATGGCGATGTCTTCTGTCAACGATGCGCTGGAAAACGCGCGCCTCACCTATGAGCGGCACATGCGGACGTGCCGTCAGTGCCATGCCGACGGCGCGGCCTGCGCCGTGGCCAAACATCTCCTGCGGATCTACAACAACGCCCGCAGGGACCACCTGCGGGCGGGAGGGCGCCACGCCACGACCGACTGACCGGGCTTTTCGGCCCGTCTGATCGGGGGAACCCGGTCGCCGTCCCGTCCCCGAGACGCAGGAGGCCGCCGTGACGGACCAGCACGGTGACCGGCCGAACCCGGTCACGCGGCACGCCCGCCCCGATTTCCCCTCCCAGGACCAGCCGCATCCGGGCTGGACCGGCCCCATGGACCCGCCCCCCGACCACGGCGAGGACTCCTACCGCGGCGCCGGGCGGCTGGAGGGCCGCAGGACCGTGATCACGGGAGGGGACTCCGGGATCGGCCGGGCGGTGGCGCTGGCGTTCGCCCGTGAGGGCGCCGATGTGCTGTTCACCCACCTCGCCGAGGAGGAGGACGAGGCCCGTGAGACGTCCCGGCTGGTGGAGGACGCCGGACGCAAGGCGGTCGCCGTCCCCTGCGACATCCGCGCGGAGGACAACTGCCGGGCGCTGATCGAGCGGGCGGTCGACGAGTTCGGCCGCATCGACGTCCTCGTGAACAACGCCGCCTACCAGATGTCCCAGCCGGACGGCATCGAGGCGATCAGCACCGAGCAGTTCGACCGGGTCGTGCGGACGAACCTGTACGGCATGTTCTGGCTCACCAAGTTCGCCCTGCCGCACATCCCGGCCGGCGGCTGCGTCATCAACTCCACGTCCGTGCAGGCGTACAAGCCCAGCCCGCATCTGCTGGACTACGCCATGACCAAGGGTGCGATCGTCACCTTCACCCAGGGGCTCGCGCAGATGGTGGCCGAGCGCGGCATCCGGGTCAACGCGGTGGCGCCGGGGCCGGTGTGGACGCCGCTGATCCCCTCGACCATGCCGGACACGAAGGAGTTCGGGAAGCAGGCCCCGCTCGGCCGTCCGGCCCAGCCCGCCGAACTCGCCCCCGCCTACGTCTTCTTGGCCTCCCCGCAGGCGAGTTACATCACCGCCGAGATCCTCAACGCGACCGGCGGCACTCCGCTGCCCTGACCTCGGGCCCGTACCCCTCGGGGACATCAGGCCCCGTACACCTCGCGCACGTTGGCGCGCGGCGGCGGGGTGTGCCGGACCGCGGGGCCCTTCGCGAACGCCCGCAGGAGGTTCTCCGTGGTGCGGGTGACGAAGGCGCGGGTACGGGCGTCCATGCCGTGGTCGCGCCCGAACACGCCGGTCCCGGCCGCCAGGGCCTCCACCCAGCGCATGGTCCCGGTCGCGAACACACCGGCGCCACTGCCTGCCGTGTAGTACGCCGAGTCGCTGTGGCTGGGCCGCCCGCCGCAGACCAGCGGGGAATGGGCGACGATCTCCAGTGGGCCGGGGGTGGGGGAGCCGGGGGTGATCCGGTCGTACTCCACGCCGACGAGATGCGCGAAGCCGTCGCCGGGACGGACGCCGGTGCCGTCGTACAGCCAGTGGTCGGCTGCCCGCACGACATAGGGGGCGTCGACGGGATAGCCCTCGTAGAGCACGCCGGTCAGGGAGGACTCGGGATCCGCGGCGGGCGGGAGACGGTAGTCGGTGGTCACCAGGGCCGGCCGTGAGCCGTAGCAGGGGTCGGCCCGGTAGGCGGTCTTGTAGCAGACCACGGTACGGTCGTCCGCCCCTTCCCCGGCCTCCAGCCGGGCCCGGCGGAAGCAGGTGTTCGCGCCGAGGAAGGCGATGTTCGTCCCGGCGTCCCGGGCGGCGGTCACCTCGGCCCGCTGCTCCGGCGTCCAGTATTCGTCGTGGCCCAGGCAGACGACGCAGTGCGCGCCGCGCAGCACTCCGGGATCGCGGTGGACGTCGACGCCGGTGGTGTAGGCGAGCGGTATGCCGAGGCGCTCCGCCAGCACCACCAGCGCCCACTCGTAGACCTGGAACTTCTCGGCGCCCGAGCGGTCGTAGGGCCGGTCGAAGCTCACCGCGAGGGAGCGGGTGGCGTACGCCCCGGACGCGCCGTTGTAGAGGCTGCTGCCGCCCCAGCGGTTGTACGCCTGCCAGGTGGCGGGGGCGTGCAGCAGGACCGTGCGGCCCGTGCCGTCGGTGGAGCGGACGATCAGCGGAACGTACCGCTGGTGACCCGTGTCCGCCTCCAGCCTCAGCAGGTAGGCGCCTTCCGGCCAGCCCGAGGTGTCCACCGGGAGCGTCACCGGCCAGTCGGCGCGCACGGTGCGGGTGGCGGGCAGCACGCGCGGGGCCGGCTGGGCGCGGCCGGGTATGCGCTCGGACGTCCAGATCCGGCGCGCCTGTCTGCCGCCGTACCAGCCGACCCGGAACGCGGACACCCGGAACGCCGGGGCGGTGGTGGACACGTGCAGCCCGAACTGCTCGCCCGGACTCACGCTGACCCGGTCCGGATAGCCGGCCACCGCGTCCGGCGGGCCGGTGTCGCCCAGACGCCACTCGGCGGTGCCCGGCGCGTCCCGCTCGGCCTCGGGCCGGAGCCGCCCGGCCGGGGCCGTGGTGGCGTGCGGATGCGGCGGTGCCGCCGTGCACGCGGCGGCCGTGCCGAGGCCGGCGCCCGCGCAGAGGCTGAGAAAGCGCCGGCGGCCGAGGCCGTCGGGCGGCGTTGTGTCGTGTGCCGGGGCCACTTCACCTCCCGGGGTGTGTCGGCTCCAGCGTCCCGACGCCCACGCGCCCGGCGCAACCCGCGGAGCCCGGCGCACACCGGCCGGCAGGCCGCGCGCACCAGCCGGGCGGGGGCACCGGCGGTACGGCCGAACGGGTGACGCGGCCGGCGCCGTCCGGCACTGTCGGGCGTCAGGTGCGGAACCCGATGTGCACGTGGTCGTGGTGGGTGGCGTCGCTGAAGAACTGACCGGCCCCGCCGCCCGCCAGCGGCACGGGACCGCCCACGTTGTACGACCCGGCGGCCGCCGCGTCCCGCATGAACCGCTCGATCAGACCGCGTGACGTCGCCGGGTCGACGACCGCGTGACCGTCGATCCGCCACACGTCGAAGGCCCGGCCGCGCGGATGGTCGCTGGGCCGGCTGGTGCCGAACACGTCCAGCGGGTGCCCGGAGCGGACGACGCTCACCTCCAGGCGGTACGTCCGCGCCAGCGCGAGCATCGCCCTGGCCACGCTGGTGTGCACCTGACCACTGCGCAGGTCCGCCGCCGCGGCGGGAGGCAGCATGATCCGGTCGTCGGACAGCACGGTCCGGACGGCCGGCGCGGGCGACCGGACGGCCGGACCGGGGCGGGCCGGATGCAGGGCGCCGACCGTCCAGCCGGACCCCGACCGGGAGAGACGCACGTCGACCGTCGTCCCGCCGGCGCTCACCGTGCCACCGCGCCGGGTCCACTGCCGGCACACCACCAGCACGCTGGCCGAGCGGGACAGGATGCCGCCGTACTGCGCGTCCACGACCTGCAGCGCCGCCTGGTCGGCCGTCGGCAGCAACGGCCCGGCCTGTGCCACGAGGGCCGTCGGCAGCCCGAGCGCCGCTACCCGCTCCCGCGCCGCCGCCGCTTGGCCGTGTCCCTCGGCCCAGGCCCCGATCGCCTCCACCAGTCGCACGGCCCGCAGTTTCGCCGCCGGTTGCACCTCTGCGGACGTGGGCCGCCAGGGGGTGGTGCGCGGCAGAGCGGGAGAGGGCGACGGCGACCCGCCGCGGGTCGCGGCCCGCGGCGACGGGTGCGCCACCGGAGCCTTGCCGCCCGAACAGCCCGCCGCCCCGAACGCGACACCGGTCAGCGCCGCGAGAAGGGCACGGCGGCCGGGCGGGGGAGTGGCGGGCACACGCGAGTCGGTCATGGGGACCAGTGTCCGCCGCGCGAGGCGCGCCCGGCGAACGCGAGCGGCACCTCTCCCGCGGGGCACCGCCGGGCGGCCCGGCGCTCCCCGCGCGAGCGACGCTCATGGCTCCCCGCCCGGTGGCACGTGCGGGCGAGGCGGTGACGTCCTCGGCATGCCGGAGGGACCCGGCCGGCTAGGCGAACGGCGGGTCGTCGAGGATCCCCAGCAGGGACTGTGAGCTCTGTTCGGCACCCGGGACGGAGCCGGAGGGATCGGGAAACGTGCGGCCCCAGGACGCGGCGCGGGTGAGGGCGCTCAGGCGCCAGGCGAGGTGAGCGGCGCGGCGCAGGTCCGCCGCCGTGCGACCGGGAGCGGCCCAGGGCTCCAGGTAGGCGTCGAGCAGCCGGGCGAGGACCTGCGGCCCGTACCGCGCGCGAGCCTTGGCGACGGGGATCCGCAGGCTGCAGAACGGGTGGGACACGGCCGCGTCGCCCCAGTCGAAGAAGGTGAACCGGCCCGGCGCCGGGTGGAACAGCTGGCCGTCGTGCAGGTCGGCGTGGTCGAGGGTGTCCTCGATGCCGAGGGACGCGAGTTCGGCGCACCAGTCCGCGAGCCGGGGCCGCAGCTCCTCCAGCCGGGCGCGTGCTTCCGGGGGCAGTGCGGCGCTCCCGGCCAGCAGCCCGTCGAACGCCCCGGGCAGGTCGGCGGTCCGGGCGGAGGGCACCCCCAGCCGTTCCATGTCGGGTACGTGCGGGGTGAGCGCGCGCTGCATGCCCGCGTACCGGCGCAGCAGCTCCTCCCAGGTCCCCGACGCGACCGGCTCCCGGGAGAGCACGGTGCGGAACAGCTCTCCTCCGTCGGGCAGCAGGACCCACGCACGCTCGGCGTCGACGGCAAGCGGTTGCAGCACCTGGCCCGGCACCCAGCGGGCCAGCGCGGCGGTCAACGGGCCCTCGAAGGCGCCGGCCGGCGGATTCGCCTTGAACCAGACGGCGTCCCGCCCCTCGACGGGCACCCGCACCAGCACGGACCACGGCCGCAGCCGCACACTCAGCTCGCCGCTCGTGCGCAGGCCGCGCGCGGCGAGCTGCTCCGCCACCCAGTCGAGGGCCGCGACCCGCCACGACTCCTGCTCCCACGGAGTGGGCGCGTACTGGTGGTTGCTCCGGTCCACGACGAACGAGAACTCACGTTGCACGGCACCATCTCAACATCGCGAACGAAGAGCCGGCCACCCCGTTTCGCGGGGCGCCGACCGCGGGGTGCGCGAACGCGCCCCCGGTCACCGACCGGGGGCGCGTCACTGGGTGCGGAACTGCGGGATCAGGCCTGCTGCTTGCGGCGCAGCGTCAGGTACGTGCCGGTCGCGCCCGCGGCCAGCAGGGCACCGACACCGAGGCCGACCGGCAGGGTCGGGAAGCCGGAGGAGTCGGTCGACGCGGCCGTGTTCTGCATGGCCGGGCCGGGGGTGATGCTCGTGGACACCGGCGCGACGTGCTTGATCGGGCCGACGTGCTCGACCGATCCGTCGGAGTTCAGCAGCACCTGCTTGTTGTTCGGGTGCCGGAAGTCGAACATGCCCGAGAGGGAGCCCGCCGTTGCGTCGAAGGAGTGGTCGCCGACGCGGCCGGTGCGCCAGTTGTCCTCGATGAACCGGGTGATGGACGCCTGGTCCGTCAGGGTGTGGTCGACCTTGTTGACCTTGCTGTACGGCGAGATGACGAGCAGTGGCTGGCGGGTGCCGGGGCCGCAGCGGTCCGCGTAACCGCCGGACGCCTTCGGGCCCTTCTGGCAGGCCGGGCTGTCGGTCGCCTTGCCGTTGGAGCCGAGCGAGGTGTCCGCCGAGCCGTTCTTCGGGGCCACGTAGGCGTGGTCGTACCAGCCGTCGGAGTCGTCGTAGGCGACGACGATCGCGGTGGACTTCCACTGCGGCGAGCTCTGGATGGCGTTGATCTGCTTCACCAGGAAGTGCTGCTCGTCGGTGGGGTCGGAGTAGCCGGCGTGGCCGTCCTGGTACTCGCCGGCCTTGACGAAGCTGACGGCCGGCAGCTTGCCCGCCTTCAGCGCCGCGGAGAAGTCGGTGAGGTCGTAGTTGTGGTTGGCCTGACCGTTGTGGCCGATCTCGGACACGCTCTTCGGGGCCAGGTGGTGCGGGTTGGCCGTCGACTTGTAGTACGCGAACGGGTTGTGGTGCGGGCTGTAGTCGACCGCGGAGGCGCCGCCCACGTTGGTGTGCGCCGTGTCGCACTTGGCGTACGAGCCCGACTTGCCGTCCCAGGCGGTCGACGGACGGAAGCCGCCCTGGAACCAGCCCCAGCTCACCTTCTTGGCGTTGAGCAGGTCACCGACGTTCTTCCCCTGCATCGACGCCAGCGCGTTGCTGCTCGTGTGGTCCTTGTCGGAGCAGTCGTCGAAGGCCGGGTCGGGGTCGTTGATGACCGTGCCCACGCCCTTGGCGTCGGGGGACTTCACCGTGTACGCGTCGGGCGTCGACGTCTGCTTCGGGTTCTCCGTGCCGGAGGCCGGGTCCACGGAGATCACGCCGTGCGTCTGACCGGAGACCAGGTTCAGCGCGCCGGGCGTGGAGGGGCCGTAGACGGAGCTGAAGCTGCGGTCGGACATGGAGTAGTGCTGGGCGTAGTTCCACAGCGCGGTGACGGTGTTGCCGTCGTAGTAGTCCATGACCAGGCCGGGCTCGCCGAACAGGCCGCCGCTGCACTTGTCGACCTCGGTGTTCTGCACGAACTGGTCGGCCTTGCCGCCGTTGTACGCGAGTTGCTCGGCACCGTAGTTGTGGTTCTGGTCGCAGGTCATCGCCTGGGACGGGGACAGCCGCTTCGGCGCGTACTGGTTCGGGTTCTTCTTCAGCAGCCCGGCGTGCGCGAGGGTGTCGATGTCCTTCGGGGTGTTCTTCGACGCCGTGAACTTCGTGCCGTCGGTGTTGGCGGCCTTCGGGTACGTGGCGAAGTAGTGGTCGAAGGAGATGTTCTCGTCGAAGAGCACGACGACGTGCTTGATCGGCGTGGCGGTCGAGGACTGGCCTGCGGACACGGCCGCCCAGCCGGGTGCGTTGCTGCCGAGCACGGTGAGCGCGGCGGCTCCCGCGAGAGCGCCCAGGCTCCGCATCGCGGCTCGTCTTCCTCTGCTGGCCATGGTGGTCTACCCCTTTGGACAGAACGTCTGTGCGTCGTACGAGCAGGGATGCTGCGCCCGTTGCGGGGCGCGTCGGCGGAGCCATGATTGCGCGCAGGTGAACACCGAGTCAGGGATCCTGGGGCAACTCTTGACGATGTGTTGACCCGATCGGGGGCCGAGTTGTCCGGACAGGTTCAGCCGAACAGGGCGCGCCCGTACCAGTCCGCGGCGTCCCGTACGCCGGGCAGCGCGAAGAAGTAACCCCCGCCGAACGGGCTGATGTAGTCCGTCAGCGGCTCACCTTTGAGCCGGTGCTGCACGGTCTCGAACTGCCGCTTCAGGTCCTGCTGGTAGCAGGAGAACAGCAGGCCCATGTCGAGGTTGCCGTTGTCGTCCATGCCCCGGTCGTAGTTGTACGCACGGCGCAGCAGGCGCTGGTCGGCGGTGGCGGCGGTGCGCGGGTTGGCGAGCCGCATGTGCGCGTCCAGCGGGATGACGTCACCCTTGGGGTCGTCGGCGTACTTCGGCGTGTCGTGTTCGTGGTCGCCGTCCAGCGGCGCCCCGGACTCCTTCGCCCGCCCGAACATCCGCTCCTGCTCGCCGAGCGAGACCCGGTCCCAGAACTCCACGAGCATCCGGATGAGTCTGACGACCTGGTAGCTGCCGCCGACCGCCCAGTCTGGCTCGCCCATCCCCCTGTCCACCCACACCAGGCGGTCCATCTCGCGGGCGCTGGTGGTGTCCGGGTTGGCGGTGCCGTCCTTGAACCCCAGCAGATTGCGGGGTGTTCCGGCTGGCCGGGGCGGGCTGGAGAAGCCGTCGAGGCGCCAGCGGACCTGCGCGGCACCCCGGGTGTGCCGGGCGATGTCCCGCAGCGCGTGCAGGGTGGTGTCCGGCTCGTCGGCGTGCAGTTGGAGGCTGAGGTCGCCGTGGCACCAGTCGGCCCGGAGGTCGTCGTCGGGGAAGGCGGGCATGGCGGTGAGCCGCCGGGGCCTGAGCGCGCCGAGCCCGTACCGGTCGTCGAAGAGCGAGGCGCCGACGCCGACGGTCACGGCCAGTTGACCGGCGGGCAGCCGGCCGCCGAGGACGCCCGAGTCGGCGGGCGGGCCGGTGATGCCCACCGGGGACGGCGTCCCACCGGAGGTGAGGAAGCGGGCCCGGTCGGTGAGCGTGCGCAGCAGGTCGGTGAGTTCGGCCCGGCTCTCGGCGGTCACGTCGAGGGAGGCGAACACGCAGGTCCGGCGTGGGGCCGCGATCGCCGACGCCTGGTGCACGCCGTGGAAGGGGGCGACGGACGCCGTCGTCGTGGTGGTGGCGGTGCCGGGGGCGGCGGCGCTCGTGGCGAGGCCGGCGCCCGCCAGGGCGGCGCCGCGCAGGAAGCCGCGCCGGCCCAGGCCGTCGGGTCGTTCGGCGGTGCTCACACGGTCCTCCGGGGGTCGCACAGGGTGGCCACCGACGCCAGGCGCTCCACGAGGTCGCCGAACACCGCGTTCACGTCCTCCCGCTGTGTGCGGGTGAGACGGGCCGGCGGGGTCCAGGTGGCGCCGTGGTGGAAGCCGTCGAGCGTGTGCCGGGCGCGGTCCAAGTCCTTCTGGAGTTCGGCAAGACCGGCGTACCTGGTCGCCAGCAGCGGGCTCAGCCGGGACAGCACCTCGCCGGTGCCGTCCAGATTGGCGCGGGCGGTGGCGAGGTTGCTGCCGCTGCCGTAGTCGGTGCGGGCGGTCAGCTCGAACTGCACGGTGTTCTCCAGGATCTCGTGCGCGCGCAGACCCAGCTGGGCGGGGTCCATGCGGGTCTGCGACCAGTTGTCCCGCAGCCCGGTCACCGCCTTGACCAGCGCGGCCGCCGGGGCGCGCAGGCCGGCGGCCGAGTCGCCGTGCCACAGCCCGTACTCGATGCGGTGGAAGCCGGCGAAGTCCTTGTCGCGCACTCCGCCGGGCAGCCCGGCGTCGGTGCCGTTGATCGCTCCGTCCGCGTCCCCGAAGGCGTCGTACGCCGCCCCCAGCCGCTCGTACTCCAGGTGCGCCGGCAGCCAGGCCGACCGGGCCGCCGCGAGGTCGCCACCGTCGATCGCGTCCCTGAGCTTCGCCGTCAGCCGCACGACGTCGTCGAGTCCGGTGCCGACCCACTTCTGGTAGGCGAGGGCGGGCGGGATCAGATCGTGCTCCGAGAGCGGTGCGGCGCCCGGGCCGCGCTGTCCGCCGGTGATGTGCACGCTGGGTCCGGTGACGGCGTCGGCGTCGTCGGGCACGCACTTGAAGGCGTACGTCCCCCTGCCCAGCCGGACCGTCAACTGCCGTGTCGTACCGGGCCCGATGCCCTCCACCTCGCCGTAGACCACCTGGCTGCCGGGGTCCTCCAGGTACACCTCGGCGGCGGCGTCGGACGAGTTGTGCAGGTCGAAGGTCCGCACGCCCGGCTCGGGACGGGTCCAGCCGTGGCCGCAGCGGCTCTCCGACACCTCGATGACGATGTGCCCCGACGGAGCGCCGGCGGCCCGGCCGTGGCGCGGGCCGCCGAGCGAGGAGCCCAGCAGCGTGCCCGCGAGGGCCACGGCGAGGACGACGAACACGGCGGGAGCCGTCCGCAGACGAACGGACCGCGTGCCGAGGCGAGGCAACGGCATGGCGAGCCTTTCCGGGACGACGTGATGCAGCGGCCTCATGGTAGGCACCCCTCCGGATCCGAACAGCCGTCCCAGGACTTCGATGACCAAGATTTCCCCCGGGGTTCACCGGCGCGTGGCCGGCCGCCGCCGTCCCGCATCGAACAGAGGCACCTCGAAAAGAGGTGTTCGTGCGGCCGATGCCCCCGCCTCGCCTCCCTCCGGCCCACGGCTGTCATCCCGGCCAGGTCGCCGAGCTGTTCGTGCCCCACGTGGGCGAACCGGTCCTGCCGCTCGTGCCGTTCCCGCACGGCGGCTTCCGGCGCACCGAGCGCGACCGGGGCAGTGTCGCCGGACTCGTCCGGGCGCCCGCTGCCGACCCTGCGTGGACCGGCGAACTGGGCAGCGGGCGGGGTGCGGTGGCGGACGTGCTCGGTGGCGGGCGCACCCAGGTCTCAGGTCCCGGGTCCGTGGTCGTCGACGCGGTCCGCGTCCTCGACATCCCCGCAGGCGACGTCGCCCGCCCCGAGGACCCGTTCAGCGCACCGGGAAACCGAAGGAGTAGCCCTGCTGCTTCAGCCAGGGCAGGAGGGCGCGCAGCGCGGCCACGGTCTGCGAACGGTCGCCGCCCGCGTCGTGGAAGAGGAGCGTCGGGCCGTTGGCCAGCTCGCTCTTGACGGTGGTGACGATCGCCTCGGTGCCCGGCCGCTCGAAGTCCTTGGAGTCCACGTTCCAGCCGAGCGGCCGCATCCCGTGCCGGGCCGCCAGGTGCCGGCTGTACGGGGTGAAGGCGCCGCCCGGAGCCCGGTAGTACATCGGGCGAACGCCGCCGGACGCCTTGGTGATCTGCCGCTCGGCGTCCAGGATCTGCTGCGACTGATAGGCCTCGGGCTTCTTGTCCATCGTGGTGTCGTGCGACACCGTGTGGTCGCACAGCCGGTGCCCCGCCGCCACCACCTGCCGGACCAGCTCCGGATGCGCCTGGGCCTGCGGGCCGATCATGCAGAACGTCGCCTTCACCCCGTACTCGCGCAGCACTTGGAGCACCTGAGGGGTCCAGACCGGGTCCGGGCCGTCGTCGATGGTGATGTTCACCGCGTGCGCGCCCCCGTCCGAGGCGTGGGCGATGTCGGCCGACACGGGTGCCGCCTTCGGCGCCGCGGGACGGGCCGCGCTCCCCGTCCCCGCCGCAGTTCCACCGGGCTGGCCGGCCTGCGCGGTCCACACCGACGTGGCGGCCGCCAGCGCCGTGACTCCGACCGCCGCAGCGACCACCCGGCCGTACCATCCCCGCCCGCCATGCCGCGCCATGCCCCGCCCCGTTTCCGTGCCGTGTCCCTGTGGTGTTGTGCACGCGTGTTCCGCGCACCTGTCAGGACGGCCGGGGTTGATCGCGGGATCCGGCTGTTACCGATCACGGACAATTCCGGGGCGCTTTGGCGACAGACTCCCGACCACCGCGGCGGACAGCGGCGGAAGACACCGCGGATAACGGGGTACCCCGTGTCGTACGAGGGACGCAGCAGCACTCATCGGGCCCGAGGGACAGGGTGATTCGGATGCCGCCACCAGCAGCGCCGACGTACGGCTCGGCCGCCGGGCCGCCACGGCCCGAGGCCCTGACGAGGATCATGCTCCGGCCGCCGGCCGGCCGCCTGCCGCTGGGCTTCTTCGCCTTCGGTACCGGCAGCATCCTGTTCAGTGCCGTGCAGCTGCGGTGGGTGCCCCTGGAGCAGAGCCGGCCGGTGATGCCGCTGATCCTGGTGTTCGTCGTACCCCTGGAACTGCTGGCCGGGGTGCTCGCCTTCCTGGCCCGCGACGGTGGCGCGGCCTGCGGCCTGCGGCCTGTCCGTGCTGGGCTGTGCGTGGGCGGGCAACGCGCTGGTGACCCGGTCCGGGCCGCCGGGGCAGCCCGGCGCCGGGGTGGCGGTGTTCCTGCTGAGCGTCGCCCCGCTGATGCTCCTGCTGAGCGTCGCCGCGATCCCCGGCACGCCGCTGTTCTCCGTGTTGCTGCTGGTCGGAGCCTGCCGCTTCGTCCTGACCGGCGCCTACGAGGCGGGCGGCGCGGCGCTCCTGCGCACCGCCGCCGGCTGGACCGGGGTGGCCCTGGCCGCCTTCGCCCTCTACGGCGGCTTCGCGCTCCTGCTGGAGGACTCCGCCCAGCACACCGTCCTCCCGCTGGGTCGCCGGGGCCGTGCCCGTACGTCCCTGCAGGGCGATCTCGGCCACCAGCGGGAGCGGGCCGAGCGGGAGGCCGGCGTATGACGGCAGCTGTGAGCGCGCCTCTCGCGGATCGGCTGTGGGGGGCGTTCCGCCCGGCGCTACGGTGACCTGATGCCCCTCTATCCGGAGATCGAACCGTACGCACACGGCATGCTCGACGTCGGCGACGGCAACCAGGTCTACTGGGAGACCTGCGGCAACCCCGACGGCAAGCCCGCCGTCGTCCTGCACGGCGGACCGGGTTCCGGGTGCACCCCGTACGCCCGGCGGCTGTTCGACCCGGCCGCGTACCGGATCGTCCTGCTCGACCAGCGTGGCTGCGGCCGGTCCACGCCGCACGCGAGCCGTCACGACACCGACATGAGCGTCAACACCACGGCCCATGTCATGGCCGACCTGGAACTGCTGCGCCGGTATCTGGGCATCGAACGGTGGCTGCTGTGGGGCGTGTCCTGGGGGTCGGTGCTCGCGCTGCGCTACGCGCAGACCCGTCCGGGCGCCGTCTCCGAGCTGGTGCTCACGGGCGTCGCCACCGGGTCTGACGCCGAGGTCCAGCTGCTGACCCGGGGTCTCGGCCGGATCTTCCCGGATGCCTTCGAGGCGTTCCGGTCCCAGGTGCCCGCCGACGAGCGCGACGGCAATCTCGCCGCCGCCTACAGTCGGCTGCTCGAGTCGTCCGACCCCGAGGTGCGGGAACGGGCCGCGCGGGCCTGGACCGACTGGGAGACCGCCACGATTCCCGCGCCCCCGCGTTCCGTCGCCCGCTACGAGGATCCCGCCTTCCGCATGGGCTTCGCCCGCACCGTCACCCATTACTGGGGCAACGGCCATTTCCTCGGCGCGGGCAACGCCGAGGGCGTGATCCTGCGCGACGCCCACCTCCTCAGGGGCGTCCCCGGCACCCTCGTCCAGGGCAGCCTCGACTTCGGCAACCTCCTCGGCGTCGTCTGGCGGCTGCGAAGCGCGTGGCCCGACTGCGAGTTGATGATCGTGGACGACACCGGGCACACCACCGGGACGCCCGGTATGGAGGAGGCGTTGGTCGCGGCGACCGACCGGTACGCGGCCCGCACCCGGCCGTCGACGGCACGCGGAAAAGGAGGCGCGAACCCGGCGCCGGATGTGCCAGGCTGACCGGCCGGCACGAAGTCCACGCCGGCCGGATCGGCCGGTGCGTCCACCCGGGAGTGTTCGATGACAACCCCACCGCCCCGACTGCTCCCGCTGCTGGACCAGTTCGACTTCGCGTGCGAACGCCTGCTCGACCGTCTGGCCGGGCCCGTCATGGACAGTGGCGATGGCGGGGACACCAAGGTCGAGCCGCTGACCGACGACGAGTACTTCTGGGAACCGGCCCCCGGCTGCTGGTCGGTCAGGCGACGCGTGGACGGACCGGGACCGCGGGCGATCCTCCTCGCCGGCGGCGGCCCGTGGGGGCGGGACGCCGCGCCGTACCCGCACCCCTGGCCACCGCCTTTGACCACCCTCGCATGGCGGCTGAGCCACCTCACCGAGATGCTGTCCCTGCGCGCCGACCACACCGCCGGCAGCCGCTCGGCGACGCGGGAGAACCATCCCGTCGCCGGGAACGCCGCCGATGCGATCGCAGCCCTCGAGACCGGCGCCGCCGACTGGCGGCAGGCACTGCTGAGCGCCGACGACGCGGCGCTGGACACGGTGGGGTACTGCACCTACCCCTACGGCGGCGACGCGGAGGAACCCTTCCTCGACATCGTCTGGTGGGTCAACCAGGAAGTGCTGCACCACGGAGCCGAGATCGCCCTGCTCCGCGACCTCTTCCGGGCTCACCGGCAGAACCCGGCGAACTGACGGCCGCGGCCGGCTCACTCCCCGGCCAGCGCCGCTCGTACGACCGCGGCGGCCGCCGTGCCCGCGGCGCGTACCGGTTCGGTGCTGCGCGCTGCACGGCCCAGCATGAAGGCCCCCTCCAGCAGGGCGATGACCGAGCTCGCCGTCTCCCGGGCGGCGGGCCCGGGGATGCCGCCCTCGGCGTAGTAGGCGGCGAGGCGGTCGATCCAGTCGGCGAACACCTCCGAAGTCGCCCTCCGCAGGGCGTCGTTGGTGCCGGCGACCTCCATCGCCACCGTCGCGACGGGACACGGGTCGGCGAAGTCCAGTTCGGCGAGGGTGCCCGCCGCGGCCGCGAAGGCGTCGGCGGTGGCCGCCACCCCGTCCTCGTACGGCGTCATGAGCGCGGTGATGAGCTCCAGGTAGACGGCGCCCTAGGTGCGGATCACCTCCTCGCCCAACTGGGCCTTGTCACCGGGGAAGAAGTGGTAGATGGAGCCGAAGGGCGCACCCGCCGCCTCGACTTCGGTCCTTCATGAAGCGAGAGCGGATGCACTGGTGAGCAAGGTGAGCCGGCCACACGGGAACAGGGCCGACAAGCGACCACCGGCAGGGGCAGCGCATCCGGCGGCGTGTCGAAGTGCGCGTGGCTCGTTCGACGCTTGGCTGGAGGCTCGATCCGCCTCGCAGGAACGGACCGACGAAGGAGAGGCCATGAGGATCCGCGCCCGCGTCAGCATGAGCGCCGACGGCTATGTGACCACCCCGACCGGGTGGCCGGCGATGACCGCCGACCCCGCGTTCGTGTCCGGCGAGAGCCACGGCATCCGGGAGTTCCTCGACGGGTGCGAGGCGGCGCTGATGGGCCGGACCACCTTCGAGCCCGCGCTGACCAACAATCGCTGGCCGTGGCCGCGTCTGGAGGTGTTCGTGCTCGGCTCCCACCGCCCGGCCGGCACCCCCGACAACGTCGTCACCGACAGCGATCCGGAGCGCCTTCTGGAGCGGATCCGCGCGGCCAACCGGGGCGGTGACGTCCACCTCGTCGGCGGTCCGCGCACGATCCAGACCTTCCACGCCCTCGGCGCCCTCGACACCCTGGAACTGGTCATCGTGCCGCTGCTGTTCGGCGGGGGGACGCGGCTGACGCCCGCGCTCGATCCGTCCGTCGGGCTCACCTTCCAGCGCGAGCGCGCGCTGCCGGGCGGAGCCGTGGAGATCGTCTACTCCTGCGAGGGCAGCCGGTCCCCGCTGCCGGGCGTCCCCGCCAGTCAGCGCTGAGCACCGGGCGCGGGGCGTGCCGGGCCCCGCCGGCCCGGGCCTGACCTGCCCCGGCGGAGCACACCGGAAGCGGTGCCTCAGCGGCTGGAGCGCTGCGCGGCGACGATCGCGTTCATGGTCGGCTCCGCCCCCGCGAGCCGCTGCACCCGCTCGGCGAATCCCGGGAACTGCGACGCGACCTTGGTGAGGAACCGAAGCTCGGGCGGGGCCACGTTGACCTCGGCGACATCGCGCTCGATCGCGCGCGTCACGCCCCGGCACACCTGCTGCGGCGAGACGGTGCGGACGCGGCCGGGCGTCGAGGAGCCCGTCTTGGCGAACATGCCCAGCTCGCGCACGAAACCCGGCTGGACGATCGAGACGCCGACACCCGTGCCGTGCAGGTCCTGGCGGAAGGCCAGCGAGAAGCCGCGCAGCCCGAACTTCGTCGCGGTGTACAGGGACGACGACTTGGTGGCCGCCATGCCGGACAGCGAGCCGACGAAGCAGATGTGGCCGCGTCCGGCGGCCACCATGCCGGGAGCGAGCAGCCGGGCGAGCATCGCGGGGGCGCGCAGGTTCACCGCGAGGGCCCGGTCGATCTGCTCCGGCGTGTAGTCGAGCACGTCGCCGCTGGAGGGCAGGGCCGCGTTGGCGATCAGGATGTCCGTGCCGGCCGCCTCCTCGGCCAGACGCCGCACGTCGTCGGGGTCGGCCAGATCGGCCGCGATCGTCCGGGCGCCGTAGCGCTCGGCGAGCGGTGCGAGCGCCCCGACCCGCCGGCCGGTGAGAACGAGGCGGGCGCCACGAGCGGACAGCTCCGCGGCGAGCGCGCCGCCGAGGCCGCCGGTGACGCCGGTGAGCAGAACGGTTGACCCGGCAATGTGCACGACTACCCTCCAGTCCTGTTCGTTCGAACGAACGATAGAGAGCCCGGAAGGCCCTGTCCACCGGTGATGGAAGAATGCACGCCATGCCGCACGCCACCCCCTCCGCCCCGATGCGCCAGCGCATCATCACCGCCGTCCTGCGGATCATCGGCGAGGACGGTGTCGCGGCGGTCACCAACCGTCGGATCGCCAAGGAAGCGGGCGTCTCTCTCGGTTCGGTCACCTACCACTTCGAGACCCAGCACGAGCTGCTGCGGGAAAGTCTGCTCCAGTTCGTGCGCGAGGAGGCACGGTACTTCACCGAACTGGCCGAGCAGTGTCGGACGGAGGGGCTGGGCGTCGAGGACGCGGCGAGTCTGGCGGGCCAGGTCGCCTGCGGCTCGGCGCTGGACAGTGCCCATCTCGCCCCCTTCGAGCTGTATCTCCACGCCGGGCGCGACGAGCGGCTGCGGGAGGCGGCCGCCGAGGCCTTCGGGGCCTACGACCTGCTCGCCGCCCGGATCCTCACCGCGCTCGGCATCCCGGACGCGGAACGCCTCGCCGCCACGACGGTCGCCCTCGTGATGGGCCTGCAGCTGCGGCGGCTGGCCACGGGCAGCCCGGCCGACGACCTGGTCGACGCCCTCCTGCTGCTGATGCGGGGGGCCGCCGACCGGTCGGTCACGACTGATTCAGGAAATCCGACGGCACAGTAGGGCGGCGGGCCCCGGGCGGCTGCCCACCCGCGTGGTGAAGGCGATGCCGGCGGCGTACTCGCCGTCGGCGCACTGGCCCTTGTAGTCGCCGTACGCGAAGTCGCCACCGGCGGCGTCGGCGGGGCGGTTGTCGGACCGGTCGAACCACACCGTGCGGCCGGCTCCCGCCAGCGGGTTCCGGGCCGGTACGCACAGGGCCGCCGACACCCGCTCGCCACGGGCGCTGTAACCGATGAGGAAACTGCCCTCGGGGCACTGCAGTTTGGTGTACCCGGACGCCCAGTCGCCGTCGGCCGGGACGTAGCGTTCGTCCGTGACGGCCGTCTGGTCGCCGCCGGCCGCGCGCAGGTCGCCCGGGCCGCTGCCGGTGCTGTCGGTGCACAGCCCCCGGCCGCTGGTGTGGCCGAGGCCGGCGAGCCGCAGTCCGTCGGGACAGGTGGCCTTGTACGCGCCGGGGTCCCAGTCGCCCGCCGCCCGGACGCGCAGCGACTCCACCGCGTCGCCGTGGTCGATGGAGAGCATCCGCCAGGCGGGGACGGCCGCCACCGGACCGGTCCGGCTCGGCGCGGTCATGAGGTGCTGCCAGGCCGCGCCGCGCCAGTCGTCCCCGTCGAGGATGCCGGAGCGGTGCCCCGACTCGTCGTACCGCAGCAGCGCCCAGTCGTCGTGGCCCGCGAAACCGACCAGCGGCCAGAAGGCGAAGTCGGTGTCGTGGTCGGCGAAGTAGTCGGTGGTGTCGCCGAACCAGGTGCGTGCCGCCGGGTTCGACTCGTCGGAACCGATGCCGAACTCGCTGACCCAGACGGGTGCGGTGTAGTGCCGGCCCGACTCCTCGACGAAGAACGCCTCGTCCTGGAGTGCGGCGTACAGGTCGTCGCGGCTCAGGTCCTGGTAGCGCGGGTCGTGCGTCTCGCCGATGCCGGTCGCGCCGCTGTGGTGGGGGCCGGTGTAGCCGTAGAAGTGCGCGGAGTAGACCAGTTTGTGGGCGTCCACGAGGGTGTGGGAGAGAGTGCGGGCGGGGGTCAGCACGGGCCGGCCGTGGGGGAGACCGTCCGCGGGGACGCCGGTCCAGTTGATGCCCTCGATCACGATGAGCAGGCGCGGGTCGGCCTCCGTGAGGATGCGGTCCGCGGCGAGCCGGGCCGCCGCGTACCAGTCGTGGTCGTCGCCCATGCCCCAGTTGGGGTCGTCCAGCACATCGCGCCGCACCTCGTTGTACAGGTCCGCTCCGACGACACCGGGGACACCGGCGTAGCGGCGGGCCATGAAGACCCAGTCGTCGGCCCACGACTGCGTCGACTGCGAACTGTTCCAGCGCTCGTTGCCGTCGATGCCGCAGCACCAGCGCGAGGTGTTGGTGTGGTTGTTGAGGATCACCGCGAACCCGCTGCCGCTGAGCGCCTCCACCACGGCGTCATAGATCTCCAGCGGTGTCCTGCCCCGTAGTTGGGGGTTGGCGGCGACAGCGCTGTCGGGGACCGGGGTCGTACGGTGGATCATCTCGTTCGAGAACGGCAGCCGGATGGTGTTGATACCCAACTGGTGGAAATCGGCCAGCAGTTGGCCGAGCGGCACCCGGTCGAGGCCGAGCGGGATGCCGTGCGAGTCCTGGCCGGCGTGATGGTTGGCGGGGTCGTCGGCGCTGCCACTGCCCGTCCAGGAGCCCTGTGCGCCGTCCCAGTTGGCGCCCTCCAGCCGGAACCGGTTGCCCCGGCTGTCGACGATGTAGCGGCCCTGGGTCGACAGGGGAGGGGACCAGCCTGCGGCGGACGTGGCATCAAACTCCTGTGGAACCGGCACGGTTGGGGTCTGTGCGGTGGCCGACGTCGCGGTGGACGTGGTGGCGGCGAGCAGGAAGCCCGCGACAGCGACGGCCAGGCGCAGCGCGGCAGGGGCGATCGGCATCTGGGGAGCCCTTGACGTGAGGGGATGGGGGGTGTGGGGCGACCAGGGTGACGACGTCGGTCTGGTGGGCGGAGTGTCCACCACGCGACACGGTTCAGGGAAGAGGTGAGGCTCAGAGGGCGCGGGCGACGAGCAGAGCCACGTCGTCGTGGTCGTCGGAGTCGCGCAGTCCGTACAACAAGGCGTCGCAGATCTCCTCCAGCGGCCTGTGCGGCTCGTCCAGGAGGTCCAGCAGGGCGTTCAGCCGGTCGTCGATGGCGTGCTGACGGGTCTCCACCAGGCCGTCCGTGTACAGGATCAGCAGATCATCGGGGCGCAGCTCGACCGTCGAGGTCTCGAACCGGACGCCGCCGACGCCGAGCGGTGCGGCCGTCGGCAGGTCCAGAAGCCTCGGCGCTTCGCCGGGCCGGACGAGCGCGGGCGGCATGTGTCCTGCGTTGGCGATGGTGCACTGCCCGGTCGCGGGCTCGTACACCGCGTACAGGCAGGTGACGATGTAGTGCTCCAGATCGCAGGTGATCTTGTCCAGATGCTGGAGCACCGCTCCGGGCTCGAGGTCGAGATCGGCGTAGGCACAGGTGGCGGTGCGCAGCCGCCCCATGGTGGCGGCCGCGTCGATGCCGTTGCCCATGACGTCACCGACCACCAGGGCGGTCTTCTCGTCGGCCAGCGTGACGACGTCGTACCAGTCCCCGCCGACTTCGCTGGTGGCCTGCGCGGGCTGGTAGCGGGAGGCCAGCTCCAGACCGGTGTGGTGCGGGGAGTGGTCGGGCAGCAGACTGCGCTGCAGGGTGAGCGCGGTGTTGCGGACGCTCTGGAACCAGCGGGCGTTGTCGATGGCCACGGCGGCGCGGCCGGCGAGTTCGGTCGCGAGAATCACGTCGTCCTCGTCGAACGGCGCCGGACTGCGGGTCCGCTTGAGGTCGAGGACGCCGAGCACCTCGCCGTGGGCGATCAGCGGCACGGCCAGATAGGAGTGGACACCGGCCTCCTCGAGCAGGGCACCGGCCGAGGCGTCCCGCGCGATGCGCGGCAGATCGTGCGGCCCGACGTGCCGTACCAGAACCGGCCGCCCGGTGTGGACGCACAGCGTGACCAGGCGGTCACCCTCATAGGCGGCGACGTCGCCGGGAGCGTCGGCGGCGCGCAGCGCGACCGTGGGGTGAGCCGCCTTCAGGGCGAGGGCCCGGAAGAGCTCGGGGCCGTTGTCCGGTCTGCGCAGACGGCGGCACGACAGGGCGGAGTCGAGGACGTCCACGGCGACCACGTCGGCCAGCGCCGGCGCGGCGATCTCGGCCAGTTCACGGGCGGTCTGCTCCACGTCCAGCGCGGTGCCGACCCGCGCGGAGGCGTCCGCGATGAGCGCCAGGCGACGCCGCGCCCGGTCGGCCTCCGCCGCCGCGCGGTGCCGCTCGGTGACGTCGACGACCGAGACGGCCGCGCCCAGGACCCGCCCGCCGGGATCCTCCAGACGGTAGAAGGACAGCGACCAGGCGTGCTCGTGGCCGGGATCGGACGGGGGACGGCCGACGTGGTACTGGTCGAGCAGGGGCGTGCCGGTGGTGAGCACCTGACGCAGCGCGGACTCGACGGTGGCGACGTCCGGGAAGGGCAGGGTCTCCCTCAGCCGGCGGCCGATGTGCTCCTCGGCCCGCATCCCGTCGATCCGCTCCAGCGCCGGGTTGACCAGGAGATACCGGAGGTCGGGGTCGAGGAGGGCCAGTCCGATCGGGGACTGGTTGATCAGCTGCTCGCACAGGGCCAGGTCGGTCTCGACACGCTGGAGCAGGGTGTGGTCGGCCGCGATGCCCAGGGCGTAGACGTCCCCGAGGTCGTCCAGCAGCCGCATGGTCCGGAACTCCGTCAGCCGGCTGCTGCCGTCCTTGTGCCGTACCGGGAACGCGCCGGCCCAGCCCCGGCCCGTCTCCAGCACCTCCGCGAACAGACTCGCCACGGACTGCAGGTGCTCCGGGCGGACGAGCAGGCGCGCCGCGGGCTCGCCGAGGGCCTCCTCCGCCGAGTAGCCGAAGAGGTCCTCGGCCTGAGGGGTCCAGAAGACGATGCGGCCATGGGTGTCCAGGACCACCGCGGCCACGCTCAGCACGTCCAGCAGCCCGGTCGGCCCGGGTGGCTCGTTCGCCTGTTCCTCGTGGCCGGCCTCGAAGGATTCCACTGCCATGCCGGTTCACCTCCACGGGAGGGGTGGGCATCCGCGGGCGCCGGCGGCGCGTCCTTCCATGGTCCCTCCGGCCCGGGCACCACCCGACCGCACGCCGCGTCCGGGCGGCATTCCTTCCTATCTCCGTATCCATGCACAACAGCGGGCAAACAGGCTCATAGTGGTGTATGGGTGGAACTGATGAAATCTGCGCCAGAGGGCTTCGCAGCAGCCGCGCCCCGGGAGCCGCGTGATCTCTTCGATGCGTCCGGCGACGCGGCTGCGGTGATATCGGAACACGGCACCGTGCTCGGCTGGACCCGCAGTGCCGAGGAACTCCTCGGCTACGGGGCGGCGGAGCTCGTCGGCACGCGGGTCGCGCGCCTGCTGACCACGCCCGAGGATCCCGTCCGGCTCGCCGGAGTCGTGCAGCGGTGCCGGGCCGGAAACGGCTGGAGCGGAGAGATCGCCGTACGGCACCGCGACGGCCGCAGCCTCGACCTCGAGCTGCGGGTCTCGGCCTCGTTCCGCATGGGCGACACCGAGTGCTTCCTGCTGTCGGCCCGTGCACAGCGGCAGCGGTGGACCGTGGGACAGTCGGTGCTGGACGGCTTCCTGACCCGCGCACCGCTCGGCATGGCCGTCATGGACACCGAGCTGCGGTACGTCTGGCTGAACGACACCCTGGAACGGTTCGGCGGGGTCCCGCGGTCCGCGCGGCTCGGGCGGCGGCTGAGCGAGCTGCTTCCGGGGGTGCAGGCGGAGGCCCTGGAGGGCCTGATGCGCAAGGTGCTCGCGACGGGCATGCCGGTGACCGACCACGAGTACATGGGCTGGAGCTGGGCCGACCCCCACCGCCGGCACGCCTACTCGGCCTCGTTCTTCCCCCTGGTGGACGCCGGGGACGCGATCACCGGCGTCTGCTACATGGTCCAGGACGTCACCGAGCGCTGGAACGCCCGCCAGCTGCTGACCATGGTCAACGAGGCCGGCACCAGCATCGGCAGGTCGCTCGACGTGATGGAGACCGCTCAGGAGCTCGCCGACTTCGCCGTGCCCCGCTTCGCCGACTTCGTCATCGTCGACCTGCTCGAACCCGTGCTCAGCACCGAGGGTCACGGAGCGTGGCTCACCGACGCGGGACCCGCGTCCATCCGGCCGGTGATGCGCCGGGCGGCGCTGCGCTCGGTGCGCGACGGCTCTCCGGAGGCCGTCGTCCGGATCGGCGAGCGGGTGGACTTCCTCCCGCCGCCCCACAGCGCGCATCTGATCATCGAGGGAGAGCCGCTGCTCATCCCGGTCCTCGACCCCTCCGACAGGCTCTGGGCCACCCGGGAGCCCGAGCGCGCGGAACGCATCCGCGCGTACGGGCTGCACTCGCTCATCGCCGTGCCGATGCGGGCGCGCAACACCGCGCTCGGCCTCACCACGTTCGCCCGGTCGCTCAACCCCGTCTCCTTCGGCCCCGACGACGTCCTGCTGGCCCGGGAACTCGTGGCCCGCGCGGCCGTGTGCGTCGACAACGCCCGCCGCTACACCAGGGAGCACACGGCGGCCGTCACCCTGCAGCGCAGCCTGCTGCCTCCCGCCCTGACGGGCGGCACCGCGCTGGAGGTGGCCTCCTCCTATCTGCCGGCGGACCCCTCGGGCGGCGTCGGCGGCGACTGGTTCGACGTGATCCCGCTGTCCGGCGCACGCGTGGGCCTCGTCGTCGGCGACGTGGTGGGCCACGGCATCACCGCCGCGGCGGGCATGGGCCGGCTGCGGACCGCGGTGCAGACCCTCGCGGCCATGGAGATGCCGCCCGACGAGCTGCTGGCCCACCTCGACGACCTGGTGCTCCGGCTGAGCGACGAGGAGGCCGCCGCCGGCACGGCCTCGCGCAGCACCTTCATCGGCGCGACCTGCCTCTACGCCGTGTACGACCCGGTCACCAGGCGGTGCGCGATGGCCCGGGCCGGACACCCGCCGCCCGTCGTCGTGGCACCGGACGGACACGCCTACTTCCCCGAGATCCCCGCCGGACCCCCGCTCGGGCTGGGCGGCATGGCCTTCGAGGCGACCGAGCTCGACCTGGCCGAGAACAGTCTCTTCGGCCTCTACACCAACGGTCTCATCGCAGGGTGCGACCACGACGTGGAGCGCGGCATGTCGCGGCTCGGGGAGGTCCTCGGCCGCACCGGCGAGGACCTGGAGGCGCTGTGCGCGTCCGCCGTGCGGCAACTCCTGCCCGTGCCGCAGCGCGACGACATCGCCCTGCTCCTGGCCCGTACCCGCGCCCTCGGAGCCGACCGGGTCGCCTCCTGGGACGTACCCACCGACCCGGCCGCCGTCGGCGCCCTGCGTACACGGGCCACCCGGCAGGTCGTGGAGTGGGGCCTCGGCGAGGAACTGGCCATGACCACGGAGCTCGTCGTCAGCGAACTCGTCACCAACGCCATTCGCTACGCCACCCCGCCCATCCGGCTACGGCTCCTCCGCGACACCCGCCTCACCTGCGAGGTCTCCGACGCCAGCAGCACGGCCCCCCGGCTCAGGCACGCCAGGAGCACGGACGAAGGCGGCCGCGGGCTCTTCCTGGTGGCCCAGTTCGCGCATCGCTGGGGCGCCCGGTACAGCGGCGAGGGGAAGATCATCTGGGCCGAACAGGAGATCCCCTGAGCCTGGATTTGCCCTGGAGTGAACTCCAGCGTCCAGACTGGCCCTGACGGGATCCGTACCAAGAGCACACGTACCGAGAACACGCGTGCCGAGAACAGAACAGGATGGCGGCGGCCGATGGCAGTGACCAGCAGGGCGGGGCATCCCCTGCCGTACGACACCTACCGTGAGGCCGTCGCCCGCGAGACCCTGCGCTTCACCGAGGTGGTCGAGGGCGCCGACCCGGCGCGCGCCGTACCCTCCTGCCCGGGCTGGAACCTGGCCGACCTCAGCCGGCACGTGGGAGCACTCCAGCGCTGGTTCTGCACCCTGCTGACCGGGCTGGTGCAGGAGCCTCCCCGCAGCCGCGACGTCGAGCTGGGTCTGCCGGAGCACCCACGGGACTACCCGGACTGGGTGGCGGCGGGGGTGCCCGTCGTGGCGGCCGTGCTGCGGGACACCGACCCCGACGCACCGATGTGGGTCTGGGGCGAGGACCCCCATGCGCGGTTCTGGGCCCGCCGGATGCTCTTCGAGACGCTGGTGCACCGGGTGGACGCGGAACGTGCGGTCGGCCTGGTCTCGGACATCGACCCCGCGCTCGCGGCGGACGGGGTGGACGAGTTCCTCGTCAACCTGCCGCACGCGGGTCTCTTCGCCCCCGCAGTGACCAAGCTGCGCGGCGCCGGCGAGCTCCTCGCGTTCCGATGCGCGGACGTCGGCGGGGGGGCCGGGGAGGAATGGCTCGTGCGGCTGGAGCCGGACGGTTTCCGCCCGGTGGTCCGCGCCGTGGAGGAGTCCGAGCCGGTCACGGCGGCGGTGCGCGGGCAGGCGGCAAACCTCCTGCTCCTCCTCTACGGGCGGCGGTCGTACCAGGACTCCGCCTTCGAGGTCTCGGGACAGACCGCGGTCCTCGACAACTGGTTCACCCACACGGCCTTCTGACCCGGGCCGCGCTCACTCGTCCGGTGGCGGTGCCGCCGCCTCGGGCAGCAGGCAGACCGCGAGCGCCGCGGTGTCGTCCTTGAAGCCGTTGTGGCTGAAGGCCAGCAGGTCGTCATGGAGCCGGTCGAGCAGTTCCTTCGGCGAAAGCGGACCCCAGGCGCGGAGACGGTCGAGGAGCGGATAGAAGGTGCCGGTCGCGTCCCGTGTCTCCGTGACGCCGTCCGTGTACAGCAGCAGCTGGTCGCGGGGCCCGAACGGGTAGGTGTCGACCTGGTACGGCTCCTCGACCAGCATGCCGAGATTGAGGGGTGGCCCCGACCGCCCACGGTCCAGTTCGCGTACCTCGCCGGCGCGCAGTGAGACCGGCGGCGGATGGCCGCAGTTGACGATCCGGACGACCTGGCCGCCTGCGGGGATCTCGGCGAACACCGCGGTGACGAACCGCTCGACGGTCTCGTTCCCGCCGAGCTGTGCCGCCCTGCGCCTCATGCTGGTGTCCACCCGGTCCGCCAGCGCGGGGAGATCGGGTTCGTCGTACGCCACCTCGCGGAACGCCCCGAGCATGGCGGCGGCGGTCTCGACCGCCAGCAATCCCTTGCCACGGACGTCGCCGATGAGCAGGCGGACCCCGAAACGGGTCGGGACCGCCTCGTACAGGTCACCGCCGATGCGTGCCTCCGCCGCGGCGGAGAGGTAGAGGCTTTCCAGGCGGAGGTTGCCGATCCGGTGCGGTACCGGGCGCAGCAGGACGCGCTGCGCGGTCTCGGCCACGAACCGGACGTCGGCGAGCGTGCGCTCACGCCGGACCCGCTCGGCGGCCGCGATCGTGCCGAGGCTGCCCACCAGGGCCGTACAGATGTAGGACGCGACGTAGTGACGGTCCCACAGATAGCCGACCGACCGGCCCGCACAGCACGGCGTACCGGCCAGCACCCCTTCCAGGGCGACGGCGAACACCGCGGCGGCGGCGACGGTCCCGGGCCCGTGCGCGAAGGCGGCCAGTACGGGCACGGCGATCAGCGCGAAGCTCACCGGCCAGTCGACGGGCGTGAGCGGCTCCAGCAGCAGCACGGCCACGACATACAGGATCGGCAGCCAGCGCAGCCACGCCGGAGGCGCCGGCAGCCGAGGTTGCGTGGCTGCCGGCGCCTCCTGTTCCCGTTCCGTCCGTCCGTGCTTCACCCGTCCAGCCTGATGCGGCGCGCCTCCCATCCCCGTGATTGCTCCACTCAACGGCATGTTCCGGTGGTCAGCTCCGTCCCGCTGCCGACGACGCGCCGCCGAAACCGATCGCGAAGACGTGCAGGCCCCCGGCGGCGACGTCGGACGGCAGACGCACGCTGCTGACCGTCTTTCCCGGACTCAGTGCCACCGGCTTCGTGGCGAACACGTACGTCGTGGTGGTGTCGGACGCGGTGCCCGCGTGATTGCGGTACGGCATGGTCACCGCGACGGTGTTGTCGGGGCGCGGCGAGGCGGCGCCCGCGCTCAGCGTCCAGTCGGACAGGCCGAGGGCGACCGCCTGGGTCGTGCCGTCCGTGTAGGTGACGGTCGCGGTGCCGGAGACGGGTCCGTTGTTGGCGGCGCCCAGGAAGGAGATGCTGCCGGAGCCGGACGCCGGCACCGTCTGCCCGTTCGCCTCGTAGTTGTCCGGCGCGCCGGGCGCCACCGCTGGCCAGGTGAAGGAGACCCCGCCGACGGTGACCTTCGAGCCGGGCGTTACCCCCGCGCCGGCCAGGGCGTGGGCGGAGTAGCTGTAGCCCGCGCCGTCGAAGTTGCCCGAGGCCGCGGCGGTGTCGCCGGACGTGCCGACGTCGGTGTAGCCGGGTGTGCCCGGGTAGGAGCGCGGGGCGGCGGAGGCGGCCGAGGCCCAGGAGGTGTTGGGGGAGGTGCCGAGTACGTAGGTGAGAGTGCCACCGCTGCCGACGGCGCCGTCGGGCGCGTGCGCCGCGTTCCACGCCGTGCCGTTCCAGGTGGCCGACTGGACGTACGGAGCGTCGTCCGCGGCACCCGTGCCGTTGATGGTGAGGGTCCGGCCGGCGGGCAGGGTGATCACGGCCTGCGGGAAGAGCGGGCTGCCCAGCGCAAGATCGGCGGTGCCGGGGGTCTCCGGATACATGCCGAGCGCGGACCACACGTACCAGGAGCTCATCTCGCCCAGGTCGTCGTTGCCCGCGAGACCGGACGGGCTGTCGGTCCAGATCTGGTCCTGGACCTGCCGGACGACCTTCTGCGTCTGGTACGGGCGGCCGATGTAGTCGTACTCCCAGGGGATGTTGAGGCTGGGCTCGTTGCCCAGGTCGGTGTATCCGCCTGCGCCCGTCAGCGAGGACAAGTCGGTGTCCAGGAACGTGGCCAGAGCCGCGTCCCCGCCCATGGCGGTGGCCAGCCCGTGCACGTTGAACGGCACCATCGGCGTGTACTGCCAGGAGTCGCCCTCGACGAAGTTCTTGCCCGAGGTCGGCGAGAACCCGGCGGTCCAGGTGCCCGAGGCGTCGCGCGGCTGGACGAACCCGCTGCCGAAGTCGAACAGGTTCCGCCAGTTCTGCGCCCGGTCCGCGAACCGGTGCTGATCAGCGGTGTCGCCGAGGGCGCCGGCGAGGGCCGAGACCGCGAAGTCCGCCGAGTCGTACTCGAGGGTGGTGGAGGCCGGACCGTAGAAGTTGCAGCAGCCGTACTTGCCGTTGCTGGGCAGCCGGCCCAACTGCTCCAGATAGGCGAGCCCGGGCCGGTTGGCGTTGGGGACGGTCGCCTCCGCGATCATGCCCTTGAGCGCGGTGGCGGTGTCGAAGCCGCGGGCCCCGAAGGCGTAGTAGTCGGCGATGATCTCGTCCGCCGGATCGCCCACCATCACATAGGTCTCCCCGTTGTTCTCCGACCACTTGGGGAACAGACCGGTCTGACGGTAGTCGTCGACCATGGACTGGGCGGTGTCGGACGCGGTCCGCGGAGCGACGAGGGCCTCGAGCTGGGCCTGCGAGCGGTAGACGTCCCAGCCCGAGTAGTTGGCGTACGCGGCGCCGTGGCCCTGGTCGACGGTGTGGGTCTTGCCGTCGAAACCGGGATAGCGGCGGTTGGTGTCACTGATCACGTTCGGGTGCAGCAGCGCGTGGTAGAGCGCCGTGTAGAAGACGGTCTGCTGAGCGGGTGTCCCGCCGGCGATCCGCACCCGGCCGAGGAGCGACTTCCAGGCGTCGTGTGCCGCGCCGCGCACCTTGGCCAGGTCCCACCCGGGGTTCTCCGCCTGGCGGTTGCCCACCGCGTCGGCGGCCGACACATAGGAGATGCCGACCTTGGCCTGAACGGCCCGGTGGGTGGTGGTGTCGAACGTGACATAGCCGTCGGAGCCGCTCACCTGGGGAGCGAAGGTGTGCGGCGTGGGCGGCACGGTGCCGTGCAGTACCGGTCTGTTCGGCGCCTCAGGGGCGCTGGGGGAGGCGTTGCTCTTGGGTGTGGTGGGTGTGGCGGCGGCGAGTGCGGTGCCGCTGTGGTGGAACGGCTGGTCGAAGACCATGTCGTAGTAGACGGTGTAGGAGTTGCCCTCGCCGCAGAAATTGCCGCTGGCGACCTTGCCTCTGACCTCGTGGTCGTTCACCGCTTCGAACTGGGTGGCGGTGTCGCCGTTCTGGCTGGAGGTCAGCTTGAACAGAAGGTTCGCCCGAGTGGTGGACGGGAAGGTGAAGCGGGCCATGCCGCTGCGGGTGGTGGCGGTCAGCTCGGTCCTGACGCCGTTGTCCAGGGTCACCTTGTACGAGCCGGGAGTGGCGGACTCGTGGGTGTGCGAGAAGCTGTCCGTGGCGAGTGTGTCGACCGTGCCGACGGTCGGCAGCACCGGGATGTCGCCGGCGGCCCGGCAGCCCGGTCCCGCGATGTGGGTCAGGCCGAATCCGGTGATGGCGGAGTCGGTGTATTCGTAGCCGCCGCCGTCCGGCCGGTGGGGGCTGGTGTCGGGGCTCCACTGGACCATCCCGAACGGGGTGTCCGCCCCCGGGAAGTCGTCGGCGGCGTGCGTGGTCCCGATGAAGGGATCGACGAGGGCGGCCGGATCGGCGACCGGCGCGAGCGGGGCGGGATCGGCGTGGACGGGGGCGGAGGCGGCACCCACGGCCAGGGCACCTGCGGCCAGCACGGACAGAAGTCGGAACGGCACCATCGTGACCATGTCCCTTCGACAACGTTGTCCCGAAAGCTGGCCTCTTCAGCCTCTGCTGTCAAGGACGCGCGGTACGGAACCAGCCGTTCGCCTGACAGGACGTCACATGCATCGAGAAACCGACAGCTTGGCTCAAGCTCAAAACCCGCCACGAGGCCAAAGCGACAAATCTTGACGGCAACCACCAGCGTGCGTACCTTCCGCAGCGATCGGCTCGGTGCTCCAACTCGACCTCGCCAAGCCGCACTTGCCCCCACAGAGGAGCCCAGCATGCGCGGAAGACCCCGACCACTGGCGTCGCTCCTGGCCGTCATCGGTCTCGTACTGGGAGCGTTGCTGGGCCTGCCCGGACCGTCGCTGGCCGCCGGCTCGCTGCCCTGCGACATCTACGCGGCCGCCGGCACCCCCTGCGTCGCCGCGCACAGCACGGTCCGCGCGCTCTTGTCCTCCTACGACGGCCCGCTGTACCGGGTCACCCGCGCCTCCGACGGAGCCGGCGCCGACATCGGGCTGCTGTCCCCGGGTGGTTACGCCGACGCCACCCGGCAGGACACCTTCTGCGCCGACACCACCTGCGCCATCACGAGGATCTACGACCAGTCCTCCCGGCACAACGACCTCACCCCGGGCCCGGCCGGCACCTCCGGCATGGGCGCGGACCGGGGCGCCGACGCCTCCGAGATCGCCGTCACCGCAGGCGGGCACAAGGCGTACGGCGTGTGGATCTCACCGGGAGTCGGCTACCGGTACACCGGGGCGGCCTCCGGTGTCGCCGTCGACGGGCAGCCGGAGGGCGCCTACATGGTGGCCAGCGGCACCCATGTCGGATCGGCCTGCTGTTTCGACTACGGCAACGCGGAGAGCACCCCGGCCGACACCGGCAACGGCCACATGGACGCGGTCAGCCTCGCGACCACCTGCTACTTCGCGCCCTGCACCGGCTCCGGCCCCTGGGTCGAGGCCGACCTGGAGAACGGCATGTTCCAGGGCGACAACGGCTCCAACACCGCCAACCGGGGCAACGGCGGCACGTTCGTCACCGCCGTACTGAAGAACGACGGGCAGACGCGGTACGCGCTCAAGGGCGGCGACGCACAGTCGGGCGGGCTCGCGACCTGGTGGGACGGCGCCCTGCCCAGCCGCGGCGGCTACCGGCCCATGCAGCAGGAGGGCGGCATCATCCTCGGCACGGGCGGTGACAACAGCAACTGGAACATGGGCACGTTCTTCGAGGGCGTGATGGTCTCCGGCTATCCGAGCGACGCGGCCGAGAACGCCGTCCAGGCGAACATCGTCGCGGTCGGCTACGCGGGTCGGACGAACGTCCCCAACGGCCCCCAGGGCACCGTCGCCGGCCCCGGCGGCAAGTGCGTCGACGTCGCCGCCGACGATACGGGGGGCAACGGCGCGGCCGTCCAGCTGTGGGACTGCCAGTCCTACGCGGAGGACCAGCACTGGACCCACCGTGCCGACGGAAGCCTCGCCACCATCGGCCGCTGCCTGGACATCGACGGCAACGGGACGGCCAACGGTACGAAGGTGGAGTTGTGGGACTGCGATGGTGTGGGTGGGCAGAAGTGGGTGCAGCAGGGCGACGGTTCGCTGCTGAATCCGCAGTCGGGGCGTTGCCTGGACTCGCCCAGTGGTGGCACGGCCAACGGGACGCGGCTGCAGATCTGGGACTGCAACGGCTCGGCGGCCCAGAAGTTCTCGGTCGACGGCGGAGCCCCGATCGCCGGCCCGGGCGGCACGTGCGTCGACGTCGCCGCCGACGACACCGGCACCGACGGCGCGGCCGTCCAGCTGTGGGGCTGCCAGTCCTGGGCGGTCGACCAGCACTGGTACCACGAGGCCGACGGCTCCCTGCGCACGCTCGGCCGCTGCCTGGACATCGACGGCAACGGGACGGCCAACGGTACGAAGGTGGAGTTGTGGGACTGCGATGGTGTGGGTGGGCAGAAGTGGGTGCAGCAGGGCGACGGTTCGCTGCTGAATCCGCAGTCGGGGCGTTGCCTGGACTCGCCCAGTGGTGGCACGGCCAACGGGACGCGGCTGCAGATCTGGGACTGCAACGGCTCGGCGGCCCAGAAGTTCCGGCTGGGCTGACGGCGGGCCGGGCGGGTCCGCCGTGCGGCCCGACGGCACGTCAGACGATGTCCTCCTGCTCCGGGACGACCACCTGGTCGATCAGCCGCTGGATCTGTTCGCCGGGCAGGGCGACCGCCATGGCCCAGTAGTAGACGACGAGGCTGAACGCGGCGGTGACCCCGATGTCCCACCACAGGGGGAACCACGGGTGCTTGAGCGGCCCGAAGTCGCTGAGGTAGACGATGAGCCCCATACCCACCAGGTAGACCGGCAGCCACTGCGCGGCCCGCAGGTCGAGCTGCGGGGTGATGGGGTTCATCTTGAACACCCGGTTGGCGACCAGGATGACGTAGCCGATCAGGATGGCGACGCCGAGCTTCCAGTCTGTGGTCCAACCCGACCAAAGTATCAGCAGGTTGGCGACGATGAAGGCGAGCGGCGACAGCCAGCCGCCGCCGGCCAGCCGGTAGGGGCGGTGGGCGTCGGGCAGGCGGTTGCGGAACACTCCGAACGAGAGCGGGGCGCCCGCGTACATGAGCACGCTGGCGCTGGTGATCAGGCCGACCAGCGAACGCCAGCTGGGGAAGGGCAGGAAGCAGATGCACCCGACCACGAAGGCGGTGATCAGGCCGACCCAGGGAACACCGCGCCGGTTGGTGTTCTCGAACACCGACGGCACATAGCCGTTGCGGCTGAGGCCGTAGGAGACCCGGGAGGAGCCGGTGATGTAGATCAGGCCGGTGCCGGCGGGGGAGATCACGGCGTCGAGATAGAGGACCGCGGCCAGCCAGCCCAGGCTGATGAGCGTGGCGACCTGGGCGAACGGCCCGCTCAGCGCGGTGAACGCGGAGTTGGCCCAGTGACTGCCGATCTGGGAGGCGGGCAGCGCGGCGAGGAAGGCGACCTGCAGCAGGATGTAGATCAGGATGCCGAGGAGGATCGACCCGATCACCGCCCGCGGGATGTCCCGCTTGGGGTTGGCACTCTCGCCGGCGAGCTGGTCGGCCTGTTCGAAACCCAGCAGCGCGAAGATGATGCCGCTGGTGGAGACGGCGGAGAGGATGCCCTTCGCCCCATAGGGGTTGAATCCGTCGGCCGCGGTGAAGTTGCCGGTGTGGAACTGGGCGATGGCGAACACGAAGATCGTCAGCAGGGGGATGCCGACCTTCCACCAGGTCGCGGCGCTGTTGGTGCGGGCCAGCAGCCGGATGCTGAGGAAGTTGACGGCCGTGACGACCGCCATCAGCCCGACCGCCACGGCGATGCCGGTCGGGGTCAGGACGTGCTCGCCGCCCTTGACCTTCTCCCAGCCGTTCGCCCAGGAGTAGTGCTGGCCGTACGTGATCATCGCCAGTACCTCGATGGGCGCCACCGTGGCCGCCTGCAGCCAGGAGAACCAGCCGAACGACGCTCCGGCCGCGCCGCCGAAGGCGTAGTGCGGGAAGCGGGCGGTGCCGCCCGACACCGGGTACATGCCGCCGAGTTCCGCGTGCACCAACGCCAGGATGAGGATGGCGAGGCCACCGATGGCCCAGGAGATGATCGCCGCCGGTCCGGCGGCCGCCAGGGCGCCCTGTGCGCCGAAAAGCCACCCGGACCCGATGATCGATCCCTCGGAAGCCCAGATGAGCCCGACGAAGCCGATCTCACGCCGGAGCCCGGGTTTGTGGGTCTTCGGACCCGGTGCCGCCTGTGACACCGCCATGGTCCACACCCCCTCTATAGGGCGATATGCGGCACTATCGTGCCACGCTGACGCGGGCATGGCACTCAGCGTGCAGGCACCGGTTTCTGACGCGGCTGCGTACGCCCGTCAGCCGGAGGCCAGGCGCGGTCCGGCCGGTGGGGCGCCGGTGACCACGGCGCGGTAGAGGGCACGGGTGGCGGTGCCGAAGTAGGCGCTGTAGGAGACCTGGGGGGTGTTGCCGCCGGTGTGATAGCCGCCGATCACTCCGATGACCGCCCATCCGCCGGGCCAGGGTACGAGCATGGGGCCGCCGCTGGTTCCGCCGACGAAGGCGTCGCAGGCGATGCGTGGGAACACACCCGGGTCGGCCGGGTCGTCACTGTCCCACCGGGTGGTCCGGCTCCAGCACTCCAGGGGCTTCTCGGCCCCCGCCGGGTAGCCGATCATCCGGACGGGTGCGTGGTAGTAGCCCGCACCGGTGAGCAGCCGCAGGCCGCCCACCGCGTCCTCGAGGCGCGTTCCGTCCTGGTTGGGCTCGGTGACGGCGAAGGCGAAGTCGTACTCCGCACCGGCGTGTTCGCCCAGGTCGTAGTACTCCTGCGGGACATGGACGCCGTTCGTCCGCACGGGAAAGATCCCGAACGGCTTGAGGGCGTCGTGGTACTGCGGGACGAAGGCCAGACGGCGCTTGGGCGAGGTGCCCGCGGAGCCCTTCAGGCAGTGGCCGGCGCTCAGCACCACGTCGCGTCCCGGACTGCGCACCACGGAGCCGCTGCAGGTGCGGCCGGTACCGGTCGCGTCCGTCCAGAAGAACGTGCCGGCCTGGGGAATGCCCTCGAAGCTCCAACTGGGCGGGATGTACTCGCCCGGCCGGGGGCCGTCCACCGCGGGGGCCACGGCCGTCGCCGTCGGCCCGGGCTCCGTGCCTTTGACGGTGTCAGCGGGCAGCGCGGCCTCCATGCGGGCCGGTGTCCAGTAGGCGTCCAGTTCGTCGGCGAGCAGGTTCGGGCCGGCCGTGGTGCTGTCGGCGGATGCCGCGGTGGGGAGGCCGGCGCAGAGCAGAAGGGCTGCCGCGCAGACGGCGGCGTGTCGCACGAGCCTGGTCCCGGACTCCATCAGTTCTCCTTGGATCCCCTCAGAGCGGACGCACGTGACGGCCCACCATAAGCCCGCGGCCGCGGCCGGCACAGTGCCCGCGGTCGTAACCGGCGGACGGCAGGGTCCGCCGACCGCCGCAGGAGCAGACGAGCATGACGTCCGATCAGCTCCTCCCGGGGCGCAGCGGGGGTACGGTCGGCACCTCGTCGGCGTACGCGAGGTCGGCGGCGGTCAGCCGGAAGCCCTCGGGATAGTCCTCGCGCCGCGTACGCCGGTCGGGTTCGCTGGTGCGCCACATGTACAGGCACCGCGAGCACTGCAGTACGTCCCACACCCCGGGGACGGGGGAGGTGTGGACGTGTTCGAGTTCCGGGTGCGCACAGCGTGGGCAGACGGGGCGGGTGGATTCGGCCATGGCTGGTCTCCTTGCCTGGACGGGGGAGCGGGGCGGTCAGCGGCGGGCGGCGAGGGTTTGCAGCCGGGTGAGCCAGGCGGCCGTCTCGGGCAGGTCGCGGACGGGGGTGCCGTAGGTGCCGCGGCGGTCGGCGCCGACGGGCGTCGTGGCGTCGATGACGAGCTTGTCCACGATGCCGGGGGTCGGTGCCTGCGGGGCCAGTTCGACGACCGGGAGCCGGGGCACGGTGATCAGGTCTCCGGCGGGGTTCATCTTCGTCGACAACGCCCACATCACCTGCGGCAGGTTGAACGGGTCGACGTCCTCGTCCACCACGATCACCGTGGTCGCGTAACCGAGCCCGTGCGGCGTCGTCAGCACCCGCAGGCCCACCGCCTTGGCGAAGCCCCCGTACCGCTTCCGCGTCGAGACGATGACCACCAGTCCGTGCGTGTAGGAGGCGTTGACCGCCTGCACCTCCGGGAAGTCCGCCTTCAACTGCTTGAACAGCGGCACACTCGTGTTGGCCGCGATGAGGTAGTCGCACTCGGTCCAGGGCATTCCGAGGTAGAGGTGCTCGAAGACCGGGTCGGTGCGGTACGAGATCCGGTCCACGCGGATGACCGGCATGCTGCGCCCACCCGAGTAGTGGCCCGTGAACTCCCCGAACGGCCCCTCGATCTCCCGCGCGCGTCCCTCGACGACCCCCTCGATCACCACCTCGCTGCCCCATGGCACGGGCAGCCCGGTCAGCGGCGCCCGGGCGATCGGGGCGGGCGCTCCGCGCAGGGCGCCGGCGAGTCCGTACTCGTTCTCCTCGTACTTCATCGGGGTCGACGCGGCGATGGTGATCACCGGGTCGTTGCCGAGGGTGATGGCCACGGGCAGGTCTTCGCCCCGCTCCTCGGCCGTCCGCAGATGGAGGGCGATGTCGTGCATCGGCACCGGCTGGATGGCGAGCCTGCGCCGCCCCTTGACCTCGACGCGGTAGACACCGAGGTTCTGCTTGCCGCTGTGCTCGGGGTCGTCGGGGTCCTTGGAGACGACCGCGGCCTTGTCGATGTAGAAGCCGCCGTCGCCGTCGTTGAGCCGGATGAGCGGCAGCACCCTGAACACGTCGGCGTCCTCACCCTCCAGGGTGTTCTGTGCCCACGGCGGGTTCTCGCGCCACTCGGGTTCGACCGGGAACGCCTCCCAGCGCCGGACGAACTCGGCGACCTGCTCCTTGGCGCCGGTCTCCTTCGGCAGGCCGAGCGCGAGCGCGTGGTTGGCCCACGAACCGTGGACGTTCATCGCGATACGCGCGTTCGTGAACCCCCTGACGTTGTCGAAGAACAGGGCCGGGGCCGCGTCGCCGAGGCGGGGAGCGGCATTCGCCGCGGCGGCGATGTCGGGCTCCGGCAGCACCTCGTCCGGGACATGGAGCAGCTGGCCCTCCTTGTCGAGGGCTTCGAGAAAGCCACGCAGGTCGTCGTAGGGCACGGGGAGTCCTTTCACACGGGGGAGGGGCGTTGCGGGGCGGGGGAGGGGCGGCCGGGGGAAGAGCCCCGGGAGCGCACCGGGGGCTCAGCCGGTCGAGCGCAGGGCGCGGGCCGTCCGCATGCCCTCCCACCGCCTGGCCGTGGGCACGGGCAGGTCGAACTGGTCGAGGACGCGCGCGACGACATGGTCGACGATGTCGTCCACCGACCGCGGACGGTTGTAGAACGCCGGCATCGGCGGCACCAACTGCACCCCCTTGCGGGCGAGTTCGAGCATGTTCTCCAGATGGATCTCGCTCAGGGGCGTCTCGCGCGGCACGAGGACCAGCCGGCGCCGTTCCTTGAGCACCACGTCCGCGGCCCGTCCGACCAGCCCGTCGGCGTATCCGGCGCGAATACCGGCGAGGGTCTTCATCGAACACGGCACGACGACCATGCCGTCCGTCCGGAACGACCCCGACGAGATGGCCGCGCCCTGGTCCTCCGGTGCGTAGCTGACATCGGCCAGCGCCGTGACCTCGGAGACCGTCAGACCGGTCTCCAGCTCGATCGTGGCCCGTGCCCAACGACTGAGCACCAGATGCGTCTCCACCTCACCGAGTCCCGCCAGATACTCCAGCAGCCGGACGCCGAACACGGCCCCCGTGGCTCCCGTCATGCCCACGATCAGTCGCACGGGATTCGGCTCCTTCGGTTCGTCCGATGCTGACAGCGGCCAACCGTTTCGGTCACCGCCCTCTCGACGCTAAGGGCGGCTTCCGAGGCCAGCGACGTACGCTGAAGACAGACCATGGACAGAAACGGACAGCCCCACTCCACGGACCGGGCCGAGGTCACCCCCGTCCCCTACCGCGCCGCCGTCGGTGCGCCGCCCGGTGCGGAGGTCCTCGACCTCTCCGCGCTGCCCCGCCGTGCCCACGGCCACGGCATCGATCCCTACGCGGCCAAGCGCCCCGCCTTCCACGAGCTGATCGCCGTGCGCGGCGGCGGACTGTGCTGTTCGCTCGACTTCACCGCGTGCGACATGAGCGCGGGTGACTGGCTGTGGGTGCGGCCCGGACAGGTCCATCGGTACGCATCCGACCTCACCGCCGCCGAAGGCGTCGTCGTGCTGTTCACGCCCGGATTCCTCACGCCCGCCACGGTGGAGGCCGCACGCGTCGACCAGCCCGCCTGGCGGTCGCCCCTGACCCCGACGGACACCGAAGCGGCCGCCCTGGACGCCGTACTCCAGGTGCTCCGGAGCGAGTACCGAAGGCTGGCCGACCTGCCGCTGGAGGTCCAGATCGACGTCGTACGCCATCTGCTGTCGGTGCTCGTGCTGCGGCTGTCCCACGCCCGCGGCGTACGCGAGACAGCCGGGGCCGGCAACGAGGCGTTCCGGCGCTTCCAGCACGCCGTCGAGCGCGGCTTCGCCCGGACCCACCGCGTCGAGGACTATGCCCACGCGCTCGGTTACAGCGTCCGCACCCTGACCCGGGCCACCCGCTCGGCCGTCGGCACCGGGGCCAAGGCCTTCATCGACCACCGGGTCCTGCTGGAGGCGCGGCGGCTGCTGTGGCACACCGACCTGCCGGCCGCGGCCATCGGCGACCGTCTCGGCTTTCCCGACGCCGGCGTGTTCACCCGCTTCTTCCGACGGCGCACCGGAGAGACCCCGGCCGCGTTCCGGGCGCGGGCCCGGGGGACGAGTGAGACGCGACCTGAGGGGTAGACGCCCGTACCAGCCAGAGGATCGGCACGGGGGCACGGGAAGGAGCAGACCATGAAGAAGCGGATACGGAGTGCGGGCGCGGTCGGCGCTGTCACCGCGATGGCCGCGGGTGCACTCCTCGTCGGCAGCACTTCCGCGACGGCGGCCGCTCCCGGAGGCACGGCAGATACCGTCGCCGGTGCCACGGCATCGGAGGTCAGCCACGCCGGCCACCACCGCGGTCCGCGGTGCATGGATCCGTGGGTGGCCGGGCAACTGGCGTGGTTCGACGCGACCGCCCGGCACCGCCTGGCGGTGTTCGACCCGTGGGTCAAGGACCAGTTGGCGCGCTACGCCTCCCCGTCCCGATAGCCCCTGTGACACGACAGCCCCTGTGACACGACGCGGCCGTGATCACTTCACGAACACCATGTCCGGGTACCTCGGGGACGGTCCCTCCAGCAGTCGACCGCTGCCGCCGCGCAGCCAGTGGTCGAAGTAGGCGGAGACGTAGGCCTCGTTGGTGCGTATAGCGGTGGCCGGGTCGATGGTGCCGATGTCGTGGGCACGCTCGCAGGGCCGCAGACGCAGCTGGGGCACGAGTGCCTCCGCGTCGGTGAACGAGCTGTGCTCGGAGCCGAGCAGGGTCAGCTGTCGGTTCCATCCCGGGGTGTGGGCGCGGAACGCCTGCCAGCCGGGTCCGGTGTCGGTCGTGCCGTCCTTGCCCATGAACAGGAAGGGCCGGTCGAGGCCATGCCGGGCGACCGGCATCAGCGAGCCGTCGAGGTTGGTCAGATTGCCGTCCATGTCGATGCCGGCGCTGATCCGGTGGTCGGCGTCCATGGCCAGTGCCGCGGCGGTGCCGCCCATCGAATGGCCGAACATGCCCACCTCGGTAACGTCCAGCGCGCCGACCAGACCCTTCGGCAGGGGCTGTCCGTCGGCGTCGGGATTCCGTCCGCTGTTCAGCTCCTGGAGTTGGTCCAGGACGAAACCGGTGTCGGCGACCCGGACGTCCAGCGCCTTGCGCACGAAGGCGTCGTGGTCCGAGGGCAGCGCCAGCGTGGCGAGGGAGCCGTCCGGGAACTCGACCTCGGGCGACTCGTAGGTGTTGTCGACGGTGACGACCGCATAGCCACGGCCGGCCAGATCGGCCGCCAGCGTCGTGCCCCAGGTCCGCGGTTCGCCGAGTCCCGGGGAATACAGCACGACGGGAAGCCGTCCACCGCGGCCGGCGGCCACGGGGGCGCTTCGGGTGACGTGGGTGACGGTGCGGGCCCAGTCCGCCCGGCCGGCCGGGACGTGCAGGTCGAGGTACCCGTCCGCCGTGACGTCGTCGAAGTGGGCGGCGGCCGCAGGCAGCATGTACGGGGCCGGCGGGTGGCCGGCCGTGTGGGCCGCCGGGTAGTACACACTGGCCATCAACTCGTGCCGCACCTTGCCGGCATGCCACGGATCCGGCCGTGAGTGGTCCACCAGGTGCAGGTTCACCTCCCCGACCCGGTACCGGCCGGAGGGGGCGGGAAGGGAGAGCGGCTGTGCGGACGACGGAGCCGGGGCGGCACGGGTGTCCGCGGCGGCGGGAAGAGCGGCGGTCAGTGTGCAGAGCGCGGCGACGGCGCAGGCGGCAAGCGCCCGGCGGGGGGTGACCCTGCGGCGCTCGCGCGGGAGCTGGTTCGTCATGGATCAAGCCTGACGGCTCGTCGGCTTCCCGCGCATCCGGGAACTCCCCCGATCCTGTCCCTCAGGGTATCCGTAGGGGTCTGCCCGATGGCCCGCACCAAGAGGCGGACCTCGTCGGCGATTTCACGCGCGATCGTGCCCCGGCCCGGCCCGATGACCAGGCCGAGCGGCTCGGTACGGCAACGCGAGTAGAGGGCCGGTGCGGCCCCGGACCGGCGGTCCGGCTCGCGGAGGAGCCAACCGGCCGTCCCCGACGGCCCCGTTGCGTCGGCCTCACGTGCCGTCGATGCGGCCCAGCAGCTCGCAGGCTTCGACGGTGCGGCAACGGCGGGAGCCGAACGCGGCCTGACAGGAGTCGAAGGTGGCCGTGCCCCGGGTGCGGGCCTCGGCCTCGCGGCCCAGCCCGAGGGGGCGTTGGCGACGGCCGGCTCGACAGCACCGGTCTCCGCCCGGCCGAGCTCAGCGGGCATCTTCCGACACAGCCTGCCGGCCCGCTCCGCCTCGGCGAGGGCCTCGTCGTGGCGGCCCGGGCCGTTGAGGCTGCGTGTCAGGCCGACTTGCAGGACCAGCGCCGGCGTGCCCGGTTCCCGGTGGGCGGCGGGCGTCTCGCGGGCGAGGGCCTCGGCCTCCTCGTGGCCGCCCTGCTTGTCGAGCGCGAAGATCAGCCCGTTCCGGGCCGCTCCCGCGATGAGCCGTATCCCGGGCCCCGTACCGCGGTCGGCGATCCGGGCGACGGCCGCGCACTCGGCATGCTGTGTGAGTGTTGTCAGCGTGTCGGCGCGGTCCGAGCGAAGTTCGGGCGTCGTCGGGTGCTCGGCCCGAAGGTTTTGCGGAACACCGGCGGCAGTTCGTCGTAGGCGGCGAAGGCCTCGGCGTGGCGGACCTGGGCGCCCCTCGCCGTTGCGGCGACGCACCGTGCCGGCGGTGCGACGGAATCGCGAGGCAGCACGGACCGGGCCTCGGCCACGGCGAGCGCCTCGGTCCCCGGCTCGGCTCAGCGGCCGGCCAGGCAGAGGGCCATGGCCTGGGCCATCGCGGAGGGCGCGGTCGATCCCCCGCCTCGTCTGCCGCGCGGCCGGAGGACTTTCACGGCGGGAGCACACCAATGCCGTGCAGTCGGGCTTCGAGGCGGCGTCGACAGCGGGCCGGGAGCGGCCGCGCTGCGACCCGTCCCTCAGCTGCCGGGCCCATGGCCGGTGTGCGCGGTGCGCAGGCCGGTGATCAGGAGTTCCACCAGTCGCCGTGCGTCGTAGCGAGGATCGCTCTCCGCGCCGATGCAGAGGTTGCCGACGCCGCGCATCAGCTCGTAGGCCGGCAGATCGGAGCGGATCTCGCCGGCGGCGGCCGCCGCTTCGAGCAGTTCGGTGCAGACGGGCACGAGGCGGTCGAGGAAATAGGTGTGCAGGGCATCGAAGCCGGCGTTGTCGGACTTGAGCACAGCGGCGAGGCCGTGCTTGGTGACCAGGAAATCGACGAAGAGGCTGATCCACCGGCCGAGGGCGGCATGGGGCGTGGCGCTGGACGCGAGCAGGGCGGGACCCGCCTCGGCCAGGCTCTCCACCTGGTGGCGGTAGACGGCGATGATCAGGTCCGAGCGTGTCGGGAAGTGGCGGTAGATCGTGCCCACCCCGACCCCGGCCCGGGCCGCGATGTCACGTACCGGTGCCTCGACGCCCGAGCTGACGAAGACCGCCGCGGCCGCGTCGAGCAGCGTCTCCTTGTTGCGCCGGGCGTCGCTCCGCTTGGACCGGGCTGCCTGCCCCGCTCCCTCGCCGCTGCCGTTCACCGCGCCGCTCCTTCCACGCCCTGCTTGCTAAACGGAACAGCGTTCCGTATCGTGATTAACGGAACGATGTTCCGCTTCTTATGATGTCAGAGCGCCGGTCGACGGCCAAGCCGAGCCGAGCCCTCGCCACGACCTTCCCCAACCCTGATCAACTTCCGCGACGCTCCCTTCCCCGCAACGAGGAGACACGGTCATGCAGTACCGCACCCTGGGCCGCACCGGCGTGCAGGTCAGTTCCCTCGCGCTCGGCGCGATGAACTTCGGCCGGATCGGACGCACCACTCAGGACGAGGTCACCGCCCTCGTCGATGCCGCTCTGGAGAGCGGGATCAACCTCATCGACACCGCCGACATGTACGGCGACGGCGAGTCGGAGGAGATGGTCGGCAAGGCCGTCGCCGGCCGCCGCGACGACATCCTCCTGGCGACGAAGGCGGGCATGCCCATGGGTGACGAGCGCAACCACCGGGGCAGTTCCCGCCGCTGGCTGGTCACCGCGCTCGACAACAGCCTGCGCCGGCTCGGCGTGGACCACGTCGACCTCTACCAGATCCATCGATGGGACCCGGACACCGGCGACGAGGAGACGCTGTCGACGCTGACCGACCTGCAACGCGCCGGGAAGATCCGCTACTTCGGATCCTCGACCTTCCCGGCGTACCGGATCGTCCAGGCCCAGTGGGCGGCCCGCGAGCACCGCTTGAGCCGCTACGTCACCGAACAGCCCAGCTATTCCATCCTGCAGCGCGGCATCGAGAGCCATGTGCTGCCCGTGGCCGAGGAGTACGGGCTCGGTGTGCTGGCGTGGAGCCCCCTGTCCTCGGGCTGGCTGTCGGGGGCGATCCGCGAGGGCCGGGACATCGGCACCCACCGCTCGGCGTTCCTGCCGCAGCGCTTCGACCTCGCCGTCCCCGCCAACAGGGCCAGACTCGAAGCCGTCGAGCGCCTGTCCCGGGTCGCCGACGAGGCCGGACTCACGATGATCCAGCTCGCGCTCGGCTTCGTGACCGCGCATCCCGCCGTGACCGGCGCGCTCATCGGTCCCCGCACACCGGAACACCTGCGTTCGCAACTGGCCGCAGCCGACACGGTGTTGTCGGCCGACGTGCTCGACGCGATCGACGCGATCGTGGCCCCAGGCGTCGATCTGGCCCCCGAGGAGAAGCACGACACCCCGCCCGCGCTGCTCGATCCGTCACTGCGGCGCCGATGAGCGCCGCAGGGCAGAAGTCATGCGCTGACACGCACTCGACCTTGTGAACCCAGCCCCCGTGGCGAAAGGACCGACAGCCCATGCCGCGACCGACCCGGCCTCGTTTCGGAATCATGACCGCCCCCTCGCAGGTCGACTACCACGACGTGCTGCGGGTCTGGCGCGAGGCGGACGCGATACCGGAGATCGAGCACGCGTGGTTGTTCGATCACCTCATGCCGATCTTCGGCGACCCGGACGGCCCGGCGTACGAGGGCTGGACGCTGCTCTCGGCCCTCGCCGCCCACACCCGACGCCTGCGCATCGGTGTGCTTGTGACCAGCAACCGGTTCCGGCCACCCGCGCTGCTGGCCAAGATCGCCACGACCGTCGACATCGTGTCCGGCGGGCGGCTCGACTTCGGCATCGGCGTCGGTTCACGCCCCGGTCATCCCCTGGCCCGGCGCGAGTACGCGGCACACGGACTGCCCTTCCACGACTCGGCGCACGCCGTGGAGAGCCTCGCCGAGGCGTGCACGGTGATCCGGCGGTTGTGGACGGAACGCGCGCCCTTCGACTTCCACGGCACCCACCACCGTCTCACCGGAGCGTTCGGCAACCCCAAACCCGTCCAGCGCCCCCACCCGCCGATCCTCATCGGCGGCCGCTCGTCCGCGACGCTGCGCGTGGTCGCCGAGCACGCCGACCTGTGGAACATCCCCGGCGGCGACATCGACGACGTCGTCCGCCGCAGTGCCCTGCTGGACCGCTACTGCGCCGAGATCGGCCGCGACCCCGCCTCGGTCACCCGCTCGATCCAACTGCCCGTCGACTACGACCGGCCCGGTGGCACCCGGGACGCGATCGGGGATGCGGTCGACGCCGGCTTCCGGCACATCGTCCTCGGACTGCCGTCGCCGTACCCCGGCGGCGTGGTGCGCTGGGTCGCCGACGAGTTCATCCGCCCGTCGGCCTGAGCGGCCCCGTGGGCACAGCGGCCCGCTCAACTCCTTTGCCCCGCAGGCCCGTCGACGGTAGTTTCGCGCACGTGTCCGCTACTCCACGCCTCCCCGGACTGACGCTGGCCGAGGCGGACCAGTTGGTGCAAGCCGCGTTGGATGTCGGTGCGGAGCGAGGCTTCCCGCCGCTGGCGGTGGCCGTTGTCGACGTCGCCGGGGAGGTGATCGTCCTGCGACGGGCCGACGGCGGCATGCCTATGACCAGCCGGATCGCCGTGGCCAAGGCGCGCACCGCGCTCCTCGCGCTGCGCTCCTCCGGCGAGATCGAACTGCCCGGCGGGATCGTCGACGGCATCCAGCATCTCTACGGCGGCGACTTCGTCCCGTGGGCCGGCGGTGTTCTGATCACCGACGGTGAGGTGATCCTCGGCGCCGCTGGTGCCTCCGGTGCCCATGCTCTGGAGGACGAAGAGGCCGTGGGGACGGCAGTGCGGCAGTGGCAGGGGCGCGGTCCCGTCACATAGCCCGCGCCTTCGGGGGCGGAAGATCGCCGCACACCGCATGGTAGTTTCGAATTCAACAACTGTAGGGTGGTGATCACAGACCGCACCCCGAGGAGGCCACGTTGACCACTCCCGTCCAGGCCGGCACCGCGCGGCGGATCTTCGTCGACAAGCAGAGCCCCAAGGCGTACCACGCGCTGGTGCAGACCTCCGAGGTGGTCCGGGCGACCGCCGCCGAAGCCGGGCTCGACCGCACCCTGGTGGAGCTGGTCAACCTCCGCGTGTCGCAGATCAACGGCTGCGCGTACTGCCTGCACCTGCACACCCGCGCCGCGCTGCGGGCCGGCGACACCCCGGACCGCCTCGGCGTGCTGGCCGCCTGGCGGGACACCGAGCTGTTCACCCCCGCCGAACGGGCCGCCCTGGCACTGGCCGAGGCGACCACGGCCGCCGCCGACGCCGATGCGCAGGACACCGCCTACGCGGCGGCCCGGGAGGTGCTCACCGACGATCAGACGGCAGCGGTGATCTGGGTGGCCGTCACCATCAACGCGTTCAACCGGGTGTCGATCATGAGCCGGCATCCGGTGCGTGCGGAGCGGTGACGGCAGTCGAGCGCGGTCGGGGCCGCCGCCCTTGAGGCGGGGCCTGGCCGATCGTCTCCAGCAACCGGGCGACCAGGGGGCTGCGGTCGTTCCGGCGCCATGCGACGGCGACCCGTGTACGGGCGGTGCCCGGATCGACCGGGCGGAAGGCGACGCCCCTGAGCCGGATGCGGCGGATGCTCGCCGGGGCCACGGACACCCCCAGCCCGGTCTCCACCAGGGCGCACACGGTCTGCCACTCCACCGCGTGCTGTGAGATCCGGGGGCTGAACCCCACCTCCTCGCACAGGCCGGTGATCCGGTCGTACAACCGTGGACCGACCGCGCGCGGCAACAGGACGAACGGCTCGCCCGCCAATCGCTCGAGCGGCACCGTCCGCCGGGCGGCCAGCGGGTGCGCCGTCGGCAGCACGGCCACGAACGGCTCGCTGAGCACGGTCCTGAAATCCAGCTCGGATGCGTCGGGCGGGGGTTCCCGCAGCAGCCCGATGTCGATCGTCCGCTCGCGCAGGGCGTCGAGCTGAGGTGCCGTGGTCATCTCGCGGATGTCGAGATCGGCGTCGGGGAACCGCTGCCGGAAGTCGCGCAGCAGGCCTGGCAGGACGGTCAGGGCCAGTGACGCGGCGAAGCCGATCCGCAGCCGCCCGGACCGCCCGCTGCCGGCGGCCCGTGCCGCGGCCAGCCCGTCGGCGAGCCCGGCCAGCGTCTGCCGGGCGGCCGGCAGCAGGGCGCGGCCGGCCGGGGTGAGCGTCACGCGCCCCGGTTCACGGTCGAAGAGCGCGTACCCGACCTTCTCCTCCAGCCGGCGGACCTGCTGGCTCAGCGGGGGCTGGGCGATGCCCAGACGGGTGGCGGCGTGGCCGAAGTGGAGTTCCTCGGCGAGCACGACGAAGGCGTGCAACTGCGGCAGCGGAAGTTCGGGCCGGTCCATATCCTCAGAGATATCACTTCATGCCAGTGCTTGTATTAGACGTATCGACGCTGGTCACCTAGCGTTCCGCGCATGACAGAGCGACGTGCGATCCTCAGTGGCTCGGCCTTCGAGGAGCAGATCGGGTATGCCCGTGCGGTGGTCGACGGCGACTGGGTGCATGTGTCCGGGACGACCGGGTTCGACTACACCACCATGACGATCTCGGACGACGTGGTGGAGCAGGCCGAGCAGTGCCTGCGCAACATCGAGGCCGCGCTCACCGAGGCGACGTGCACGTTCGCCGATGTGGTCCGGGTGCGCTATCTGCTGCCGGACCGCGCCGACTTCGAGCCCTGCTGGCCCGTGCTGCGCCGCTGCTTCGGCGGGATCCGCCCGGCCGCGACCATGCTGGAGTGCGGACTCGCCGACCCGCGTATGAAGATCGAGATCGAGGTGTACGCCCGCCGCAACGCCGGTTGACCCCGGTGCCGCAGGGCCCGGCCACGATCAGGACCTCGCACTCGGCCCGGGCCGGCGTCGGTGGGCCGCTTCGCCCTCGGCGGCTCCCAGGCACGGCCGGCCACCGGCCGCGACCGGTTCTGCGGCCCGCCCGGATGCCGCTGCGCGACGCGGTCGGCTCCGACCGGCGGAACTTGGCCTTGAGCGCCGGTGCGTCCCTGAACGTTTCGGGAGGGCCGATCAGCCATCCTCCGTACGCGGCCCGTCGGTGTCCACGCCACCCCGCGAACGCTTCGCGGGGCGCAGGAACGCCGCCCAGCCGCCGTCCGGCTTCTCGCCGACCTCGAGGGTGCGCAGCTTCGCGAGGATCCCGGGGTCCTGGGCGTCGAGCCAGTCGACGAACTGCCGGAAGGAGACCAGGCGTACGTCCTCCTGACCGGCGATCTGCCTGAGGGCCTCCTCGGCCGCGTCCATGTAGATGCCGCCGTTCCACTCCTCGAAGTGGTTGCCGATGAACATCGGCGCCCGGTTCGTCTCGTACGCCCGCTGGAACCCGGCCGCGTACGCCTGTGCCGCCTGGGTGCGCCAGTAGGGGTAGTTGGAGGAGGGCCCCCGGGTGGAGTTCTTGGACTGGTTCGCCAGCATGTTGTAGTCCATGGAGAGCACCTCGAACGTGTGTCCCGGAAAGGGGATGCTCTGCAGTGGAAGGTCCCACACCCCCTCCCGCTTCCTCGGCCAGCGCTGCACTCCGCCCGGCGAGGAGGCGTCGTAGCGCCACCCCAGTTCACGCGCGACGGGCAGCAGGTTCTCCTGTCCGAGCAGGCACGGGGTGCGGCCGCCCACGAGCTCCTTGTCGTAGTCGAACGGCAGGGGTGGATCGTCCTGCCAGCCGGTGTTGGTGCGCCAGGACTTGACGAACTCCCGTGCCTGCAGGATCTCCGAACGCCACTGTGCGGGTGTCCAGTTGGCCACCGATCCGGCACCGGTGCAGAAGTGACCGTTGAAGTGCGTGCCGATCTCGTGGCCGTCGAGCCAGGCCTGGCGCACGTACTTCAGTGTGGCCCCGAGGTGTTCGTCGGTGAGGTAGCCGATGTCGGAGGCGCCCACCGGGTTGTTCGGCGGATCGTAGAGCCGCTTCTTCTCCTCCGGCAGGAGGTAGAGGCCGGACAGGAAGAACGTCATGTGCGCGCCGTGGGCGCGGGCGAGCTCCAGGAAGCGCGGGAACAGTCCGGTGCCCAGCTCGCCGGCGCCGTCCCAGGAGAACACCACGAACTGCGGTGGTGTCTCGCCGGGTTCGAGGGCCACGGGCGGCTCCGGCTGGTGCGGCTGCCGTCCGGTGTACGCAGTCGAGCCGTCCCCGATCAGCCGTGGTGCCCCGTGCAGGGGCTCCGACCCGAGCGAGCCGCCCTGTCCGTCGTGCCCACCGCACGCGGCGAACGAGGCGGCGGCCGCACCGAGGCCGGCATACAGGCCGAGGCGCGCCACGCTCCGGCGGCTGATTTCCGTCATCGCCATCCCAACCCGCGCCCTGCCACGACGCGTTCTGCGCCCCCTCGGTCGATTCCCGATAGCTTGCACCATAGGACCGATAAGTGTATTAAGTGGTCATTCTGGTGCGGTGTGGCGTGCACAGGGGGTCTCAAGCAGCGCTCGCGTCACCCGGTCGGTCCTGTGGCGCACGGCCCGGTTGCGGCATTCACGGGATCTCGGGGCCGATGCCGTGGCCCGCGAGCCGGGTGAGCAGTGCGGTGCGGGTCGCCGACGGCAGCACGTACGCTGCGCTCGCGCCGCCGCGCTCCTGTCCGTATATGCGGGTGAAGGTGTTCCTGTGTTTACCGCTGTCATGCCCGAGGGCGACGGAGTCTTGCGGGCTCGTTGGCGGACCGAGCCGACGCCGAACGACCGGAACTGGCCCCTCCGCCACTCCAAGGGGTGATCGCAGATCACGACGGCTCTGGCGGTGCGGCGGCCGTAGTGGTGCGAGCAGCGGTCGCAAGGGGGGAGTTCCCAGGTGGACAGACTTCTGCTGCGGGAGATCGGATGGCGGTCGGTGATCGCACGGATGGCGGTCACCGCGGACGGTGGCGGTGGGGCCGCCGGCGGGAGGCACCGCATGTGCCCGACACGCGCGTACGGACCCGGGCGTACCGGTTGTCGCCGTCCGTCCCCCTCTTTCTCGTTCAGGGCAGGCTCATGTCGCCAGGTGTCTCTCCTCCGCCGCGACCGGCACCACGGTGATGTGCTGGACGGCCCGGCTGAGGACCACCACGCCCATGACGATCAGCAGGGCACCGCACACCTCCGGTACGAGCCACCAGCCCGTGCGGATCCGTTCCTCGAACAGGGTGATGCCGAGGGCCAGGCTGATCACCGCGTCGCCGATGGTCAGCGCCGGCTGGGCCGCGGCCAGCGGACCGGCCTGGAGCGCGTTCTCCAGCAGGACCACGGCGGCGACGCCGGCGAGCGCGAAGCCGTAGGTCTGCCAGGCTCGCAGGAACGCCGTGAAGCCGTGGTCGGCGAAGGTTCCGCTGGCCGATTTCAGCAGTGCGGCGGTCAGCGCGTTCCCCGCGGCGGAGGCGGCGGCCAGCAGCGCGGCGCGCCGGGCCGGCGACCGGCCCCGGCCGGACAGCAGAACGGCCGCGGCCATGCCGCCGACGCACAGGCACAGCGCCGGGATCCAGCGGGTGAGCGGGGCATGGTCGGCGGCGCCGTGCGGGGCGGCGGCGATCAGGAGTACGGCGAGGCCCGCCACGCAACCGCCGACGCCCCACCAGCCCGAGTGGGGCAGCCGCCGGTGCATCAGCGGCGCGGCGACGAGCAGCGCGAAGGGCAGCTCCAGGATGAAGAGCGGCTGCACCAGTGCGAGCGGGCCGTTGACCAGGGCCAGGCTCTGGAACAGCGCGGCGCCGACGACACCGCACATGCCGATCACCCACAGGGGCCGGCGCACCAGTTCCGCGAGCAGCCGGACTCCGCTGCGGCTGCTCGCGGACGCGGCCTTGCGCTGGAAGGCGGTGCCCACGGCGTTGCTCGCCGCTCCCGCGACGGCGAACGCCGCGGCCAGTTCGATCACGACCGTCTCCTGACTGCGGGCGGCCTCCCGGAGGGAGCTTCCGGTCCTTTCAGCCTACGGAAGGCCGGGCCAGGCCGCCGGATCTGGGCGCGCAGGGCCCGGTCGCGGCAGGGACGACCGCCCCGCGGCCGTCTCGGCGGTCCCGGCCGCCGCGGCGGCGGCGAGGCGGCCCCGCCCGATGATCGGCGGGCGGGGCCGGGGGAGCGGTGATTCAGCCCAGGGTCAGGTCGTCGGCGTAGACCGCGCCCTGGCCGTACCAGCCGTGCACGTACACCGTGACCGTGCCCGAGGTGCCGGTCGTGAACGGCACCGAGAGCTTCGACCACGACGAGGACGAGGCCCAGGTGCTGGCCGTCGCACCACCGCTGACGCCGAGGTACGCGTACGGGCCCTGCACCCAGCCGCTCAGCGTGTAGGAGGTGTTCGGCTTGAGCGTCAGGGTCTGTGCGCACTGGCCGGTCTGTGAGGCGGTCGGTGCGGTCTTGAGAGCGTGGGATCCGCCGTGCACGGGGGAGGAGACCACCGTGGCCCCGGAGTCGCAGGTCCACGGCGTGAGCGAGCCGGTCTCGAAGTCGCCGTTGCCGAGGACGGCCGTGCCCCCGGACCCGTTGACCGTCAGGGTGAGCGTGGAGCTGTGCCGGTTCGAGCCCGCGGTGCCGGTGACGGTCAGGGGATAGGTGCCGGGCGCCGTCGTGGCGCTGGTCTTCACCGTGAGTGTGGCGCTGCCGCCCGCGGTGACCGACGACGGGCTCAGTGAGGCGGTCACCCCGCTCGGGGCGCCGCTCACCGTCAGACCGACCGTCTGTGCGCTGCCGGAGGTGACCGAGGTCCTCACCGTCGCGGTCGCGGTCGCGCCGGGGTCGACGGAGGCGGTGGCGGGGGAGAGGGAGACCGAGAAGTCGTTGGCCGGCGGGGTCGTCGTACCGCCGGTGAAGGGTGCGAAGGTGTGGGTGAAGTACCACGTGTCCTGAGCGATGCCGGAGCAGGTGTCGGAGGCGCCGGAACCCGGGCAGCCGCCGTTGTCGCGCTGGAGGGCCCAGAAGGAGAGGGTGTTGATGCCCTTGGCGACCGCCCAGTCGTACACCGTGGTCGCGTCGGCGGTGGTGAAGGTCTCCGCCGGGCCGTAGTCGTCCACGCCGGGCATCTCGGTGACGCCGACCGTGTTCCACAGCTGACTGTCCGACAGGTTCGGGTAAAGTTCGGCCAGTTGGTCGTGCAGTCCGCTCGCGGCCGTCTCGGTGTCGGTGGCCATGTGGTGGGTGGCACCGTCGTAGTAGTCGAACGTCATGATGTTGACGACATCGATCCTGGCGCCCGCGTTCTTCGCGCTGCGCAGCACGGCGAGACCGCTGTCGGCGAGCCCCGTCGTCGTGGTCGGCAGGGTGTAGGAGAACTGCACCGAGCGGCCGTTGGCGGCGGCCCAGTCCTCCACCTTCTTGATCGCCTGGTTGCGGCGGTCGATGCCGGCGGTGTCGGTGAGGGAGTTGTCCTCGACGTCCATGTCGAGCCGGGAGACGTCGTAGGTGGTGATGATCTTCTCGTACGCGGCGGCGATGGAGTCCACGCTCGTGCAGCTGTCGGCGATCTCCGTGCCGGCGTGGTCGGCGCCGTAACCGCCGAGCGAGGGGATCACGTCGCCGCCGCGCGAGCGGATGGTGGTGAAGTCGGCGCCGAAGACGGAGGAGGTGACGGGCGTGCTGGTGTCGCCGTTCCAGTAGGGGGTGCAGGAGCCCTTCGTGTCGGCCTGCAGGAAGGCCATGGTCAGGTACTTGGCGCCGGAGGCCTGGGACAGCGCGGCGGGGCTGTCGCCGCTGTAGGCCTCGAAGTAGGGCGCGAAGACGTGCGTGGGCAGCGGGGTCGCCGCGTGCGCGGTGCCCCCGGTCCCCACGGCGAGTCCTGCGGAGGCGGCCAGGGTGGCCAGGCCTGCGAGAAGGGCGCGTACGGGTCTCGGACGTGTCATCGGTACTCCCGGATGGCGAACGACACTGTGCGGCCCGGCCGGGGCTATTGGTCTAGGCCATGATTGGTCTGGACCAAACGCCGGTCAAGGTGCGGGGTCCGCCTTTTACGTGTTCATGAGAGAACCGACCGGGCGGCTCGGGGCGGAAGTCGAGGGAGCGGCACCCGTACGGCGCCGCTCCTGACGACCTTCCTCCGCTCAGGTGGCGCGGGTCCCGCCGCCGCGGCGGATACGGCCCAGCAGATCCCGGTGATAGGCGGCGAGTTGCCCGGCGGGCACGGGGGCGGGGCCGCCGGCGAGGGTGTACCAGGTGTCGCTGCCCGAGTGCTGGACGGCGACACGCACGCTGTGACCGTCGGACAGCAGGATGGTCGCCACGGTGAGGTCGCCGGTGATGGCGCCGACCTCGTCCGTCATCGCCCCGCCCGGTCCGGCGGTGACCCGGTCGACGTAACTGTTGATGCTGGGTGGGTTGTTCATGGGTCGCACGTTTCCATCCATCGGGTCGGCCGGACGGGCAGCGCGCAGGTGTCGCCCGGGTGTGTCCCCGGGTTGGGCGTGTGGGCGTGGCTCTGCGTGCCTCAGCCGAACAGCGGGAACCGGTCCGCCGCCGCACCCAGCGCGGCGCGTTCGGCAGGGGTGAGCGCCGCCCGGCCGGTGCCCACGCGCGCGTAGTGCTCGTCGGACCACTCGGGGAACACGGGCCGGCCGAGCAGACCGTCCAGGGTTGCGCGGACCGCGGCCAGCCCCTCGGGCGCCGGGCCCGGCGCGTCCGGGAGCCGGACGGTGAGGTCCAGGTGGTGGACGGTCGCCTCCACCGCGAGGGTGATCAGCAGCTCGCCGGCCGCCAGCACGTGTCCCTGCGTGCCGACGTGCTGGGCGGGGTCGGCGGCGTCCGCCGCGTGCACGGCCGCCGCCAGCGTCTCCAGATAGAGGTCCTGGAGCTGGCCGAAGTCGAGGAACATGCTCGCGTTCACCCGCACCCAGCGCCGGCCGCTGGCCGCCCCGGTGGTGTTCGGTGCCCAGTCCTGCCAGTACGTCACCGAGTCCCGGTCCGCCGGTCCCGGCACCGGTGTGTGCAGGGCCACCAGAGCGCGCTGGGCGTCGTGCAGACAGTGGAAGACGAGGTCGCGGACCGCCCACCCGGTGCAGGCGGTCGGCAGCCACGACTCCTCGTCACCGAGGTCCGCGACGACCGCCGAGGCGGCCTCGTAGGCAGCCCGCAACGTCCGCGCCGGTCCGGCGGCATCCGCTGAACCCACCTGCGCCGAACTCATCCGTCCCCCTGTTCGTCCGCCGTACAGGGTGTCACACCCTGCTCGAGGTCGCCGTGTCCGCCGACAGCCGCTGGGCTACGTAGATCGGGACGACCGAGAGCAGGACGAGCACGGCGGCCACGACGTTCACCACTGGTGCCTGCTGCGGCCGGGTCATGTTGTCGAAGATCCAGATCGGGAGGGTCTCGATGCCGGGTCCCGCGGTGAACGTGGTGACCACGATCTCGTCGAAGGAGAGGGCGAACGCGAGCAGACCGCCGGCCAGCAGCGCCGAGCGGACCAGGGGGAAGGTGACGTCGGCGAAGGCACGGAAGGTGGTCGCGCCGAGGTCCATGGCCGCCTCCTCGTACGAGCCGGCCGTACGGCGCAGCCGGGCCACCACGTTGTTGAAGACCACCACGATGCAGAAGGTGGCGTGGCCGACGATCACCGTGAACAGCCCGAGCCCCACGCCCAGCGGTTGCAGCACCGTGCTGAAGGCCGAGTTGAGGGCGATGCCGGTGACGATGCCGGGCAGCGCGATCGGCAGGACCACGACGAACGACACCGTGTCGCGGCCGAAGAAGCGGTGCCGGGCCACGGCGAACGCGACGAGCGTACCCAGGACCAGTGCGATCGCGGTGGCCCCGAGTCCCGCCTTGACCGAGACCCACAGCGCCTGCCGGGCACCCGCGTCGTGCGCCGCCACCGACCACCAGTGCCAGGTCAGCCCCGGTGGAGGCCAGCTCGCACTGCGGTCCGGACTCAGCGAGTTCACGAGGACGAGCAGCAGCGGGACGTAGATCACCGCGAAGCCGAGCGCGGCGCCGGCGCGCAGGGCGATGCGCGCGGTGCGGCTGAGATGCATGGCTCTCCTCTTTCGGAGTGGTTCCGGCGCGTTTCCGGCGAGTCGGACGGCTACAGGCTGTTCAGGGCACCCGTGCGGCGGATCGCCAGCAGGTACAGGACGATCACCACGACGGGTACGGTGCCGAGCGCGGCGGCCATGGGCAGGTTGAGTTCGATGTTGGAGTACACGAGGTTGCCGATCAGCTGCGTCTTGCCGCCGACGATCTGCACGGTGATGTAGTCCCCGAGGCTGAGCGAGAAGGTGAACACCGAGCCGGCCGCGACCGACGGCAGCACCATCGGCAGCACCACCGAGCGGAAGGTCCGCCAGGCCCGCGCGCCGAGGTCGGCCGAGGCGTCGAGCAGACTGGCGGGGAGCTGTTCGAGCGCCGTGTGGATCGGCAGGATCATGTACGGCAGCCACAGGTACGTCAGGGTGAGGACCGTGGCCGGCAGGCCGAAGCCGGGGCCGCTCAGCCCGAACGGCGCCAGCATCCAGTCGGCGAGGCCGCCCTCGGACAGGATGAGCCGCCAGGCGTACACCTTGACCAGGTAACTCGCCCACAGGGGAGTCAGGATGGCGACCACGAGCAGCGGACGCCACTTCGGCCGGGCCACGCGCGCGGTGTAGAAGGCGACCGGGAAGGCGATCACCGCGCACAGCACGGTCACCGCGAGCGCCACGCCGACACTGCGCAGGATCACCTGACGGAAGACGGGCGTGGTGAACAACTCGTGGAAGTTGTCCGTCGACCAGACCTTCACCACCTGCGAGGTGAAGGAGTTCGTCGTCCAGAAGGCGGAGACGAACAGGACCGCCAGGGAGCCGAGGTAGAGGACGGCGAGCCACAGCAGCGGGGCGGTGAGCAGCAGGGTCAGCCGCAGCCGGGGCCTGCGGTGCAGGCTTCCGGCCAGCCGCCGGACGGTTCCCCGGCCGGCGGCGGTCGTCACGTCGGTCGCCACGGCTCAGCCCTTGATCTCGGTCCAGGCCTGCACCCACTGGGCGTACGGAACGCACTTCACGTCCTTGCGGCCGTCGAGGCACTGCTCGATGGGCGTGTTCCAGAAGGCGATCCTCTTCCAGTAGCTCTCGTCGGCCGCGTGGTAGACGGTGCAGAAGTTCTTGTCACTGGTCTCGGCGCACGCCTTGGAGTTGGCCGGTGCCTCGCCGAAGTACTCGGCGACCTGGGCGTTGACCTTGGGCGAGACGATCCAGTTCAGCCATTTGTAGGCGCAGTTGGGGTGCTTGGCCTTGCTGTACACCATCCAGGTGTCCGACCAGCCGGTCGAACCCTCCTTCGGCACGAACGCCTTGACCCTGGCGCCCTCGGAGGCGGCGAGGCTGGCGATGACCTGCCAGGTGGTGCCCACCACCGAGTCACCGCTCTTGAAGGCGGAGACCTCCTTCAGATAATCGCTCCAGTACTCGCCGACGCTCTTGTTCTGCTGCTTGAGCAGGGCCACGGCCGCGTCGAACTGCTTCTGGTCGAGCGCGTACGGGTCCTTGATCTTCAACTCGGGCTTGGTGGCCTTCAGATAGAGGGCCGCGTCGGCGATGTAGATCGGAGAGTCGTACGCCGTGACGTGTCCCTTGTGCTGGGCGGCGTCGTCGAAGACGGCGGACCAGGACGTCGGCGCGGGCTTGACCTTCTCCGTGTTGTACATCAGCAGGTTGGCGCCCCGGCCGTGCGGGATGCCGTACATCTGGCCCTTCACCGAGTTCCAGGCGCCGTTCTTGAGCCCGCTGAAGATGTCCTTGTAGTTGGGGACCAGGGCGGTGTTCACGGGTGCCGCGTCGCCGGAGGCGATCAGGCGCAGGGAGGCGTCGCCGGAGGCGGAGACGGCGTCGTACTCGCCGGTCTTCATCAGCTTGACCATCTCGTCCGAGCTCGCGGCGACCTTGGAGTGCACCTGGCAGCCCGTCTGCTTCTCGAAGTCGCTGACCCAGTTCACCTTCGGGTCGTTGGAGCCGTCCTCGACGTACCCGGCCCAGGCGACCAGGTTGACCTGGCCCTCCGTCTTGCCGAGCTTCGTCGGGGCTTTGAGGTCGGGCGGGTTGAGTCCGGTGGCCGAGGAGCCGCCGGAGCCGGAGGAGTCGCAGGCGGCGGCGAGCAGCAGTGCGGCGGCACAGGCCGCGACGCGCAGGGGACGGGTGAGACGCACGGCGTTCTCCATGGGGACGTAGAGACGGGTGAGAGCGGTCAGGAGGGCAGCCGGACAGCGTGCCGGCGGTGCCATGTCAGGCGGACCCGGGTGCCGCGGTAGGCGGCCACGTCCTCGGAGGAGGTCTCCAGGTTCTGCTGGAGCGCGGTGAGCCGGCCGCCGCCGTCGAGGTCGACGAGGAAGCGGGTGGCGTCGCCGAGGTAGACCACCTCGGCGACGGTTCCGGTCGCGGTGGCGTGCTCGGGCTCGTCCGCCTCGGCGGACTCCTTCAGGACGCGGATCTTCTCCGGCCGGATGTTGTACGTGTCCGGGGTGCCGACGATCCGGTGGGCCGTCTCTCCGTCGAGCAGGTTCGAGGTGCCGACGAACGAGGCGACGAAGGGGGTGGCCGGCCGCTCGTAGATCTCCGCGGGTGTGCCGACCTGGGCGATGCGGCCCTGGTCGAAGACGGCGATGCGGTCGCTCATCGTCAGGGCCTCGTCCTGGTCGTGGGTGACGAAGACGAAGGTGATGCCGACCTCCCGCTGGATCGCCTTCAGCTCCACCTGCATCTGCTCGCGCAGCTTCAGGTCGAGGGCGCCCAGCGGCTCGTCCAGCAGCAGCACCCGGGGCCGGCCGACGAGCGCGCGGGCGAGGGCGACGCGCTGACGCTGCCCGCCGGAGAGCTGGGCCGGGCGCCGCTGGCCGTAGCCCTCGAGACGGACCTCGGCGAGGGCCTTGCGGGCGCGGACGAGCCGTTCGGCCTTGGGTACCTTGCGCACCTTCAGCCCGTAGGCGACGTTCTGCTCGACCGTCATGTGCGGGAAGAGGGCGTAGTCCTGGAAGACCGTGTGGACGTCCCGCTCGAACGGGGCGAGGCCCGTGACCTCCTGTCCGGCGAGTTCTATCCGGCCCTGGTCCGGTGTATCGAAGCCGGCGACGAGCCGGAGGACCGTGGTCTTGCCGGATCCTGAGGGGCCGAGCATGGAGAAGAACTCCCCGTCCCGGATCTCCAGGTCGACTCCGGCCACGGCGGTCGTCTCACCGAACGACTTCCGCAGGTCCTGCAGCCGGATCGCAATCCCCTCCATGCGGGAACCTTTCTGGCGCGCTGAACGTTGACGGCAAACATATGAAGTCATAGTTCTAAGCTCAAGGTCCCGTTGAGGTAAAGCTTGAGTCAATGCACGAGGTGGTGACCGTGAGACAGCAGGAGATGGACGGCCGGGCCCGCAGGGCCGTCTTCAGCCCGGTGGACAACCGGGCCCGCGTGGACACGGTCGTCCGCCGCATCGGCGACGCCATCGAGCTGGGCCTTCTGGCCGACGGCGAGCAACTCCCCGGCGAGAGCGAACTGGCCGGACAGTTGGGCGTCTCCACGGTCACGCTGCGCGAAGCGCTCATGGCCCTGCGGCAGCAGGGCCTGGTCACCACCCGCCGGGGGCGCGGCGGCGGCAGCTTCGTCTCCCTCCCCGAAGTCCCGGCCGACGACCGGCTGAGGGCCCGGCTCGCCGGCTGGAGCACCGAGGAGCTGCGCGACCTGGGCGACCACTGGGCCGCCCTGTCGGGCGCCGCCGCCCGGCTCGCCGCCCAGCGCACCGAACCCGAGGACCTGCGTCAACTCCGCAGGACCGCCGAGGAGTTGGCACGCGCCGGCGACACGGCGGCACGCAGCCGGCTGTACGGCCGCTTCCACGTCGAACTCGCCGCGGCAGCCCAGTCCGCCCGGCTCACCCGCGAACAGGTCGCCCTGCAGAGGGAGATCGGCGCACTGCTGTGCCTCGTCCTGGCCGACGACGCATATCGTGAAGAAGTTGCGGACCGTCACCGCTCCGTGATCTCCGCCGTGCAAGATGGGGCCCACGAAACGGCCGGCACGCCGGCCGAGCGGTGCGTCAGGGAGTCGACGGCGCGGCTCGTCGCCGTACGCCTCGCCCTCTGACCGCGCCGCGTCAGGTTCCCGTCCGCTGGAGGACACCATGGGCTGGAGCCCCGGAGGCGCCACCCTCGGCACGGACACGGAGACATGGGTGGCCGCACAGGTCGGTGGTGCGCTGGAGGCAGTCTTCGAGACCGTCGCCACCACCCGCACCGCCACCGAGGCCCTGCTCGGCCGGGTGGTCGCCGAGGGCCGGCGGCCCACCAGCGCCGACCTCGCCGCCCTGCGCCCCGGCCTGCATGCCCACCTGACCCGGGAGCAACTCGTCTCCGGCGTCGGCTTCGTCGCGGCCCCCGGCCTGCTGACGGACGTGCCCGCCTGGCTGGAGTGGTGGCAGTCCACCGCCGACGGCGAGGTACGCCCGCTCCTGCTCGACCTCGATCCCGGCCAGTCGGCCTACTCCGACTACACGCACTGGGACTGGTTCGCACTGCCCCGCGACACCGGGCGCCGGGCGGTCGCCGGACCGTACGTCGACTACCTCTGCTCCGACGAGTACAGCCTCACCCTGTCCGAACCCGTCCGGATCCGGGGCGGCTTCGCCGGAGTGGCCGCCGCCGACGTCTACCTGCGGCACTTCGAGACGGCCGTCCTCCCGCTGCTGCGGCGCCTGCCCCGCCCCGCCCACCTCGTCAACGCCCGGGGCCGGGTCGCCGCCTCCGCCGACCCCGCCCACCTGGCCGGCTCCCTCACCAAGGGCCCGGACTTCGGTGAACTGCTCAGTGCGGCACGCCCCGGCGCGTACGACGGCATGCGCCTGGTGCCGTGCCGGGGCGTGCCCCTCGTCCTGGTGCTCGTCTGAGCCGGCGGAGGCGGGCCGCTCAGTCGCGGGCGTCCTTCCGGTACGGCACCCGGGCCAGCTCGTGCACCTCGCCCACCGTGCCCCACTCGTTCGCGCCCAGCCGGGACAGCGGACGCAGCCGCCGGATGTCGGGGTGGCCGTCCACCAGTACGTCCTCGCGGACGGCGGCGTGCACGACCCGGCCGAACACCACCGTCGAATCGCCGAGGCGCAGCGTCGAGTGCAGCAGGCATTCGAGGGCGACCGGAGACGCGGCCACGCGTGGTGGCCGCACCCGCAGCGACGGCTCCCGCTCGATGCCGACGGCGTCGAACTCACCCCGGTCGCGGGGGAAGTCGGTCGCCGTCGCGTTGATCTGGGCGAAGAGCGGCTCGGGGGCGAAGTTGACGACGAACTCGCCGGTCTCCTCGACATTGCGCAAGGAGTCCTTCCGTCCCACGGACGTGAACTGGACGACGGGCGGATCGGTGCAGGCGACGGTGAAGAAGGAGTGCGGTGCCAGGTTCGCCGTCGCGCCGTCCGGCGCGAGGGTGGAGACCCAGGCGATCGGCCGGGGTACGACGACGGCCGTGAGCAGACGGTAGAACGCTCCGGTCCCCATGGACTCGGGTGAGTAGTCGACGCGCATGACAGCACGCTAAGCGGTACCGCCGAGGGCCGGGCCCGCCACCCCACCCGTTGATCACGACGGACGTGGGCCCTAGGGTGCGAGGGCATCGCACGAAGATCCCGGTCAAGGAGTCCGGTCACCATCACCCCGTACCTCGCCCCTCGCACACGCGCCGCTGCGGCCGTGGGCCGGGGACTCGGCGCCGCGCCCGCACCAGGCCTCGTCCTGGGCGGGATCCTCGGCCTGCAGGGCGGCGCCGCGCTGACGACCCGCCTCTACCCCGCGGTGGGACCGGCCGGCGTGGTGACCCTGCGGCTGGCCATCGCCGCGCTCGTCCTCACCGCGCTGTGGCGGCCCCGGATCCACGGCGACCGGGCGACCCTCGGCATCGCGGCCGCCGCCGGCTCCCTGCTCGCCCTCCATCACCTCGCCTACTACGAGGCGGTCGCCCGGCTGCCGTTGGGCGCCGCCACCACCCTGGAGTTCCTCGGCCCGTTCGCCATCGCGCTGTGCGGGTCGCGCCGCGCCCCCGACCTGCTGTGGGCGGGTCTCGCCGGCACCGGCGTCCTCCTGCTCGGCCGCAGCGGTACGGCCCTGGACGCCACCGGCGTCGCCTGCGCCGCCGTCGCCGGATGCTGCTGGGGCGGCTACATCCTGGTCGGCAAACGGCTGGCCGACCGCGTCCCCGACGGCGGCGGACTCGCGCTCGCCGTCACCTGGGGAGCGCTGCTCAGCCTGCCGTACGGCGTCAGGCAGGCCGGCACCCGTCTCCTGGACCCAGGCACCCTCGCCGTGGCCACGGCGGTGGCCGTCCTGTCCAGCGTCGTGCCCTACACCTTCCAGCTGGAGGCCCTGCGCCGCCTCACGCCACGCGCCTTCGGCGTCCTCACCAGTCTGGAACCGGCGATCGGCGCGCTGATCGGGTTGCTCTTGCTGGGGCAGCACCTGGCGGCGGCCCAGTGGGCGGGGGTGGCGGCGGTGGCGGTCGCCTCGGTGGGGGCGACGCGTGGGGAGGGGGCGGGCGAGACACGCAGCGGGTGCGAGGGGGCCGAGGCAGCCCGGGAGTGAGCGGGCGGGCGGCGCGGAGTATCACGCGCACACTCCAGTCGAGTCGGCCCAGGGACGCGGTTTCCGTCACCGCGGGCCGGCGATCAGGCGCCGACGATGCCGAGGCCGCCGCCGGTGCTGCGGGCCGGGGCGGTCGGACCGGCCCGCCCGTGCCCTACGGTGATCTGCATGAGTGGTGGGGGACGTCCGGACGGCCGGTGCCATCGGTACGTCGGGCCCGAGGACGTGAGGGCCGCGGTACGGCCGGGGGACTCCGGCACCGTGATCCGCACGGCGGAGGAGTTCGCACACTGGGCGGCCACCCGGACCCGCGAGGAACTGGCCGAACCCTTCACGTACGTCATCGGCGCGGACGGCGTGCTGCGGCCGGCCCCGCGCCGGTCGGAGCACGCCGCCTGTGCGGGTGGCGAGCCGGTGCTGAGCGCGGGAGAGATCGGCTTCCGGGAGGACGCGGGCCGCTGGTCGGTTCGGGAGGTGAGCAACCAGTCCACGGGGTACTGCCCGGACACCGGATCGTGGACGGCGGTGGCGCGGGCGCTGGACCGGGCCGGGCTCGGCCACCCCGGTGCCTTCACCCACGAGGTGATCTTCCGCCGCTGCCGCACCTGTGGGCAGCACAACATCGTGCGGGAAGACCACTTCGTCTGCGTCTTCTGCGACGCTGACCTTCCCAGGCGATGGAACTTCGACTCCTGACCCGGCGTGCGGCACGGGAGCGCGCCGACCCGCGTTCCCTCGGGGTCACCGCGCGGGCAGCGGGCGCACCGTGAGGGTCTGCTGCGCGTGGCCGACCGGTCCGTGGACGTCGTGCAGGACGCTGCTGGTGAGGCCCTGGCCGGTGGGTCCGAAGGAGACCGTCGTGTCCAGGCCGACCCAGCGGCCCGTCGGCTGGCGGTGCAGATGGACCGTCAGGTCGACGTTGGGGAACATCCACTCGGTCGGTGGCCGGCGTACCGCGATGCCGTTGGCCGTGTCGACGAGGGCGACATAGGAGGCGACCGGGCCGACCCGTTCTCCGGCCACGAGGTCACGGTCCGTCGAGATCCAGACCGTGCCGCGGCCCGGCTCGGCGGGGGTGACCGGACGGACGTCGACGGAGGCGCAGTGGCCGCCGGGCCACATCGAGCCAAGGGAGTGACCGGCGAGCCCGTCCGGCGGGGTGAGGCGCGCCTCGGCTCCGCCGGCCACGGCGCTGGTGTCCACCTCGGTGAGCAGCCAGGCGCGGGCCCGTACCACCGGGCGGTCCGCGATGCGCACGACCGCTTCGAGCAGTTCGATGGTGCGGCCGGGCCGGATCGACTCCACCTCTATGGCGCACTCGTCCAGGGCGAGGCGCCCCAGGATGTCGAAGCTGATCCTGGACAGGAGCATGCTGTTCGGCGGGCGCTCGGCGCGGTACTGGTCGATCGCGTGGACCACGAGTCCGGCAAGCGGGCTGAAGTGCTGCTCGTCGGGGTCCCATGCGCCGCTCGCGTGCGGGGTGGGCTTGTAGCGATGACGGTCGATGCGCTCGAAGTAGCTGGCGGCCAACGGGTGCCTCTCCTCAAGGTGTCCATGAACGGGGGGCTTTGAGCCGGTCGTTGTACCGTACATCCTTGAGTGCGACCGGTTCACGGTCCGGTCTTGACGGTCTTCACGTTGAGCCGCCTTCGGGGACTCGCCCTCCGTCGGGCTGGGCTCGGCTTGGTCCACCTCGGTGTCGCCTTCGGCGCCCTCGTCGCCCACGGGGGAATCGACTGGGGGTGGGCGGGCCTGTCCGGTGCGCTGATCCACGCCGGGTCGGGGCGCATCAGGCCCGGCAGGACCCAGCTCATCGGACCGAGCGGTACCTCCGGCCCCGGATGACCGCCGGGATCATGGTCAACCCGGTGCTGTACTGCCCGCGCGGCCTGCCGCTCGGCGTGCACCTGTGGCGCCGCGACGCCCCGCGGTGGATCGTGGCCGGCACGGTCTTCGCGTGCCGAAGCGACCCGGCCCGGGTGCCGCGCGGGTGGCGGCACCCGGACCGGTCGGACCGCTCGGGCCGGTCGGGCCGGTCAGGCGGCGAAGCGCTGGGCCAACTGCTTGGCCTTCGCGGCGGCCTCCTCGAGGGCGCGGTCACGGGAGGCCTCGTACAGCGGGATCAGCTCGCTCATCGCCGGGTTCTGCGGGGCCATGGTCAGCTCCGGGACGATGAAGTCGACGTCCAGACCGAGTCCGTCGCCGAGGATGGCCGCGAGGTAGTTCTGCACGTACTCGTATCCCTCGCGCGGGGTGCCCGGCCCGTACGCGCCGCCCCGGCTGGCGACGACGGTCACCGGGGTGCCCTTCGCGGACTGCGTCTCGCCCGCGGTGCGGCCGAAGAGGACCACGTTGTCCAGCCAGGCCTTGAGGGTCGACGGGATCGAGAAGTTGTACATCGGGGCGCCGATCAGCACGGCGTCGGCCTGCTCCAGCTCCTCGATCAGCCGGACGCGCTCGGCGAAGGCCGCGGCCTGCTCCGGCGTGTGGGACGCGGGGTCGGCGAAGCCGGCGGTGTGCGCGGCGGCGGTGATGTGCGGGACGGGCTGCGCCGCCAGGTCGCGGTAGACGACCGTGCCGTCGGGGTGCTGCTCCCGCCAGTGCGTGGTGAAGGCCTCAGCCACGGCGCGCGAGGCCGAGGCCTGGGTCGGGAACACGGACGAGTCGATGTGCAGCAGGGTGGCCATGGTGACTCCGGGAAGGACAAAAGGGACACGGATAAGAGTCGGCCCGACGGCAAGAGCCGCGGGCTGAACTTTCGTACTCGACTATCAGTAACACAGGTACTTACTTTTTTTCATCCCCCTACGGTGAGGTAGTACCCTGATCGCATGGCGGCGGACGCGATTCACGACACGGCGGCGTGCAAGCGGGTGGACGAGGGCATCACCCGTGTCTTCCAGCTGCTCGGAAAGCGCTGGAGCGGCCCCATCGTGGCCGTCCTGGTGGAACAGCCCGCGCACTTCGCGGACCTGCGCCGGGCCATCCCCGGCATCAGCGAGCGCATGCTGTCCGACCGGCTCGCGGAACTCGGCGCGGCCGGACTCGTGCTCCGTGAGGTCGACGAGGGCCCACCGCTGCGGGTGTCCTACCGGCTGACCGGGGCGGGCGCCGCCCTGGAGCCGGCGCTCCGTGAGCTGGGCGAGTGGGCGAAGGCGCACCTGCCGGAGGAGCAGCCGTGCCCCGGCATGGTGCGCGAACGGCCGGCCGGGTCGCCGGCATAGGACCGCGCGGATCGTGCGGCCGGCCGAGTGGCACCGCATCCAGTCCGAGGATGCCGGAAGAGCCTCTGCGGCAGGGGGTGCCTCGACGGCTCACCCGCCGCTTCAGCAGCGTCCGCGACGGCCCGGCGGCGGTCCGCGAGGATCGAGGTCCCGGCCCGACGCATCACACCGGAGAGGACGCCCATGGCGCTCACGCTCGAAGACCGCTTTGCCATCACCGAGTTGATCTCCCTGCACGGCCACTTCGTGGACGACGGACAACTCGACCGGCTCGAAGAGCTGTTCACCCCGGAGGTCGTCTACGACCTGACCGACTTCGGGCAGGACCCGCTCGTCGGGGTGGCCGCCATGCGGGCCGCGGCACTTGCGCTGGGCGCCGGGAATCCCGTCGCCCACCACGTCACCAACGTGGTCGTGCTGGAATCGGCGGACGGCCGGGTGCGGGCCCGCTCCAAGGCGCTCGGTGTCAGGGCGGACGGCTCCTGCGGCTCGGCCACCTACGACGACACCCTCGTCCGCACCCCCGACGGCTGGCGCATCAGCCACCGCAGGCTCTGCGCGCGACGCGTCCCGCTGAACGGCGTGACCGGGCCCGGGTGAGGGAGCGGGGGTGCCCCCCGACGCACCGGATTGCCGGATGGAGCGCGCCGGGACGCTTCTGTGACGGTGGACTCCCGTGGACACCCGTCGGGAGGAGACACTCGTGCGCACGCTCACGTCCACCGCCCCGATCCTCGCCGCCGGAGCCGTACCGGCCGCGGCCGCCGCGCGCACGGCACCGTCCGGCACCGACGGGGTGTGCCGCATGGACGGCCACGGCACCGTCCTCGTCCTCCGCGGAGTGCTGCAGGAGTACCAGACGACGTCCGTCAGCTGCCTCAAGGGCGACGCCTCGCGGCAGACCGGTCCCGGGACCTGCACGACGACGGACGGCTCGGTGCTGACCGTACGGACCGCACACGACCGCGATCACGCGCTGCTCGCCGCGGACAGCTCGGTGCGACACCGCCGACTGCTCCGCCTGAGTGCCCTGCCCGCTGACTGCGCCCTCCCGGCCGACGCCCATGTCGCGGTGATCGACGGCGACCGTGTCTTCGGCCAGGGCCGCCCCGGAACGGAGAAGCCGAGCCCGGAACTCGACGCCAGGGTCAAGACGTTCGTCGTGGCCCGCGACCTCGAGGACGCCTCCCACCGGCAGGACTTCGTCGCGGGCCGGATCACCTACGCCGACCTGCCGGGGTGACCTCGGCTACCTGCGCGTCTCCGGGTTCGCCGGATACGCCGGCGAGGACGCGCCGTAACGCCGCCGAACAGGCTGAACTCGACCGGGCGTTGAACACCGTGTCACCGCGGGCCGCACCGAGCGGCTCAAGGGGCTCGTCATCGATCCGCGGATCAACGGCGGTGGTGCCGGCTCCCTCGGCATCCGGATCACCAGCGGCTGACCGACACGACGTACACCGCGTACGCGAAGCGGGCCCGCGACGACCCGGCCGACCCCACCCGGCACCCGCCCCGAACCTGTGCCCGTCGTCCCGGCCGACGCGTCCCGCCACACCGGCCCGGTCGCCGTCCTCGCCGGCGGCTCGACGTTCGGCGCGGGCGAGACCTTCACCCAGGCGCTGATGGACCGGCCCGGGCGGACCGTGCGGATCGGGCGGCCCACTCATGGTGTCTTCTCGGACGTGATGATCCGCAACCTGCCCGACGGCCTGATGTTCGGGCTGCCGAACGAGGAGTTCCTGACCCGTGCCCGCCGCACCTTCGACGGGACGGGCATCCCGCGGCAGCGAACCGAACCGGTCTTTACCGAGGAGGCGTTCGCCGAGAACCGCGACTCGGCCTTCGACCGCGCGGTGAACCTGCTCGGCGGGCGCGGCTGAGCCGCCTTCAGTCCACGGGCCAGGTGTGGACCGGCGCGTTGAGGTGCATGTAGTCGATGTACAGCTGGGTCATCCGGCGCAGCGCCTCGTGGCGGCCGATACGTGTCGTGGCGTCGAGGTGGTGGAACATCTCCTTCTGCCACACGGCGCCGTTGCGCGCCGTCACACACCGCTGCTCGATGATGCCGAGCAGCGGCTCCCGCCAGGCCGCGTCCATGCCCGAGTGCTCCAGCCCCCGGTGCGCCAGCGGCAGCAGCCGCCGCAGGACCAGTTCCGGCACCGGCACCTCGCCCATGCCCGGCCAGTACAGCAGGGCGTCGATACCGTGGCGGGCGGCGGTGTGCAGATTGTCCTCGGCGGCCGCGAACGACATCCGCGACCAGACCGGCCGGTCCTCCTCCACCAGAGCCCGGGTCAGCCCGTAGTAGAAGGCGCCGTTTGCGAGGGTGTCGGCGACGGTCGGGCCGGCGGGCAGCACGCGGTTCTCGACCCGGATGTGCGGCACGTCGTGGGAGACGGCGTACACCGGGCGGTTCCAGCGGTAGATCGTGCCGTTGTGCAGTGTCAGTTCGCCCAGTTCGGGGACGTCGCCGCAGTCCAGGGTCTCCGCGGGGCTCTGCTCGTCGCACAGGGGCAGAAGGGCCGGGAAGTAGCGCAGGTTCTCCTCGAAGAGGTCGAAGACGCTGTTGATCCACCGTTCACCGAACCACACCCGGGGCCGCACGCCCTGCACCTTGATCTCCTCCGGGCGGGTGTCCGTGGCCTGTTCGAACAGCGGTATGCGCGTCTCGTGCCACAGTTCCTTGCCGAACAGGAACGGCGCGTTCGCCGCCAGCGCCACCTGCACCCCGGAGACGGCCTGCGCCGCGTTCCAGTAGCCTGCGAACTCCTCGGGGGACACCTGGAGATGGAACTGGGTGCTGGTGCAGGCGGCCTCCGGGGTGATGGTGTCCGCGTAGGTGCGCAGCCGGTCCACGCCGTCCACCTCGATGCGCAGGTCCTCGCCGCGGGCCGCGAAGATCTGGTCGTTGAGCAGCTGGTAGCGCGGGTTCTCCGAGAGGGCCTCCTCGCCGATGTCCTCCTGGCGCAGGGTGGGCAGGATCCCGATCATGATCAGCCGGGTGCCGATCGAGCCGGCCCGCTCGTCGGCGTGGTTCAGCGCGGCACGGATCTCCGACTCCCAGGCGTCCGGACCGCCCGCCGTCAGCCGCCGGGGCGGGACGTTGATCTCCAGGTTGAAGCGGCCCAGCTCGGTCGACCAGGCGGGGTCGGAGATCGCCTTCAGCGCATCGCTGTTGCGCATCGCCGGCTCGGCGTCGTCACCGACCAGGTTCAGCTCGATCTCCAGACCGACCTGCGGGCGCTCGGACTCGAACCGTGACTCGCGGAGCATCTGTGCCAGGGCGTCCAGGCACTCGTGCATCTTGATCCGGTACCGGCGGCGGTCCTCGCGGGTGAAGACGAGCGCCGGGACGTCGCGTCCCATCGGCCCTCCAGGAAGCCCCTCGTCGCAGATCCTCTCCACCCAGCGTCGCACCATCGCGCGAGCCTCACCAAGCGTGGCCCGCGCCTGCGAGGCGACGCCGCCCCTGTTCAGGAGCGCGGGCACGCCGGACCGGCCTCCGGTGCGGTGTGCCGGCCGGTGCCGGGGATGGGGTGTGCCGTGCGGTGCGGTGTGTCCGGCCGGTGCGCAGCGGCCGTCGTCCCGCCGCGGTGAGCCGCACGTCGTTGAGGGCCAGGTAGCCCACCCACGTGGCGGTGATCGGAAGGCCGGCCACCGTCCGAATGATCTTGTTGGTGAGGAGAGGCGCGTCAGTCAGGGAAAGCCACTATTCCAGCCACGTCCCGTCGCGCATGATGACTCTGCCGCGTATTTCCGGTTCGCCGCGCCAGGCGCGGACACTCTTCGGCACCACGCGCATGTACAGAAAGGAACCTTCCTCCCCACGCGGGTCCCACCCGAACTTGGCGGTGAACGCCTCGGCCGCGTATCCGGGCACGTCCTGGTCCAGGAAGCATTCCGCCTCACCCTGGAGAAGCACCACGTCGAAGGTGTCCGGCAGGGCCAGGCGCACGCGCGGTTCCTCGCGGACGTTCCGCGCAGTCGCCGAAGTCGCACTGGTGCACATCCACACTGCTCGCCCATCCCACATGAACCACAGCGGCACCTGGTGCGGCCCATGATCGGGATGCGATGTCGACACCCATACATCCCGCTCGGTGACGAGCCGTTCCAGAGTGTCGCGCCTACGCTCCGCCGCCTGGCGGCGAACAATTCCCGTGGTCTGCATGAGTGCCGACCATAGCCAGCAGGCACAAAGCGTGCATGAGGCGAGGGACCTACGCCCGCCGACCGATGAACCCCTCAAGCTCTGACTCGGGACGGCCAGTACAGGCCGGCTGACAGCCAGGTGTGGCTACCCGCTGATCATCGTGTGTTGTGCGGACAGACGAAGGGACGGTGGCCGCGGGTCACTGCGTAGACCCTGCCCGCCGGCCCCCGGCCGGCCAGGACACTGTTCTCTCCACGACCCAGCGATGGCGGCCGAACCGGTTCGACGATTCGGTGCCTTTGCCAGTGATCGAGCAATGCTCAAGACCTGTGGATCGGTTCCGGGAGGCGCGCGGAGGGCGTACCTTCCCGAATGATCCTGTGATGGTCACCGAGTAGGCCCGTGTTGCAGCGCGGGTCGGGAAGGCACGCCCCGTGCTCAGCGTGGTCACCGGCGACGGCTCCGCCCGGTCCGGCTCCCTGATCGGCGAGATCGTCCGCGAGGGCGCCCGCCGCATGCTCGCCGCGGCCCCGGAAGCGGAAGTCAACCAGTACATAGCCGAGTTGGCAGCCGAGACGGACGAACGTGGCCGCCGCCTGGTGGTCCGCAACGGCCACCACCTGCCGCGGACCGTGACAACGGCCGCCGGTCCGGTCAAGGTGCGGGCCCCTCGCGTGAACGACAAGCGGGTCGACGAGACGACCGGCGAGCGCAAGCGGTTCTCCTCGAAGATCCTGGCGCCTTCGTGCCGCGAGTCGCCCAGGGCCAGCGAGGTGCTGCCGCTGCTCTACCTGCACGGCCTGTCGTGCGGGGACTTCGTGCCCGCGCTGGAGCAGTTCCCCGGCTAGACGGCCGGGCTGTCGTCGGCGACGGTGACGCGGCTGACACAGCAGTGGGGCGAGGATCACGCCGCCTTCCAGGCCCGCGACCTGTCCGACCGGGACTCGTCTACGCGTGGGCCGACGGGATGCACCCCAAGGTGAGGCTCGGGCAGGCGCACTCGTGCATCCTGGTCCTGCTCGGTGTGCGCGCCGACGGCACGAAGGAGCTGATCTCCCTGGCGGAGGGACTGCGGGAGTCGACCGAGTCGTGGGCGGACCTGTCGCGCGACTGCCGACGGCGCGGCATGCGCGACCCCGAGTTGGTGGTCGGCGACGGCGCGATGGGCTTGTGGATCGCGCTCGGCCAGGTGTTCCCAGCCGGGCGGCACCAGCGGTGCTGGGGCCACAATACTCGTAACGACACGAACGCCCCGCCGAAGTCCGCCCAGCCGGGCGCAAGGAAGGCGATGCAGGAGATCTACAACGCCGAGGACCGCGCTCACGCCGAGAAGGCGATCGATGCGTTCGCGCGCACCTACGGCGCCAAGTGGCCCAAGGCGGTCGGGAAGATCACCGAAGATGCCGAGGAGCTGCTGGCGTTCTACGACTTCCCGGCCGAGCATGGGATGCACCTGCGGACCACCAATCCCATGGAGTCGACGTTCTCCACCGTCAAACTGCGGACCAAGGTCACCCGGGGCGCCGGCAGCCCGGCCGCGGCCCTCGCGATGGTGTTCAAGCTCGTCGAGTCAGCCCAGGCTCGCTGGCGCGCGATCACCGGCGCCCACCTGGTCGCCCTGGTCCGGGCTGGGGCCCGGTTCGAGAACGGCGTCCTGGTCGAGCGCGAGGAGCCGGCGGCCTGATGACCACCCCCGCACCGCTCACCGAGGAGGAGCTGGACGAACTCGACGAGCTCGCGGCCGCCGCGACGCCGGGCCCGTGGTTCGTCCGCGCTCTCGACGACGCCGATGCGATGAACCTCGTTGCCGTGAGCACCGTGCCCGACAGTGGCCTCGGCGAGCGGTGGCCGGGCTTCGATCACGGCGAGATCGTGGCCGCAACCCTTGTCCAGCAGCCCCGATATGTCGACGCCGCCGACGAGCGCTGGGACGAGAACGCGCACTTCATCGCCGCGGCACGCGAGAGCGTCCCCCGCCTCGTCGCCGAAATCAGGCGTCTGCGCCGACAACTGGAAGCCACCCCGAAGCACGATCAAGAAGCGAACTGATCCACAACTCTTGACAATTGCTCGCTCGCCCGCACCACAGCCTCGACATAGGTCTTGAGGCTGACCATCTGGGTGGGATTCTGGCAAGTCGGCAGCGTGGCGGGGATCTGGTCCAGCCAGAAGGAGACTTCGTCTCCGTCGTCCAGACCGGTCCTGTGCTCGAGCAGGCGCTGTGCCAGTGGAGCGAGCAGTGCGTGGCGGCGGGCTGCTTCTTCCTCTTCGCGCCGCTGAGCAGCGGCGCGGGCAGTTGCCTACCGCTCTGCCTGCAGAACAGCTTCCGTGGTGCGGCGTACGGGCCGGTTTTCTCCCGAGGGGTCGGTGAGTACGGCGGCCTTCAGGCGCTGCGCCTTGTTGTACGCCGCACTGGGGGTGTTCACGGCGAGCGTCGGGCACCAGGTCCGCCCCTTCCATGCCCGCCGCGCGCGCATCGCTGATCGCCTTCGCCTGGTGCAGGCCGGCCTGCTCGCGGAGATAGTCCCACAACCTCACGCGTGCGACCGCGGCCTGGCGCTGTGCCTCTTTGCTCTTCAGAGCTCCTGCATTGGCTTCGAGGTACAGCAGTGCCCCGAACAGCTCCTTCCGCCGGCATTCGGCCAACGTTCTGGTGCTCGGCATCTTCGTGCAGCTGACGCAACTCACCGATGACAGCGGCAGTATCGAGCTCGCCGATTCGAACGGGCGGCTTGAAGCGGCTTCGTGGGAGCAGCCGATTTTTGGGCGGAGCGCCTCGAGTCTGCCCGTCCGGAGTGATTCACATTCTGTGAATCGCGTGATCCGTCGGGTGTCAGTGCTGGTCTCTGCGGTCATGGGAGGTGTGACCGCGGATGCGGCCTCCGTGCTTGTCGGCTCGCCGCCCGGATCAGAGAGGCGAGCCGACAAGCACGGAGTTCATGGGCTCGAGGGCGCTGACAGGTCCTTGGCGGGTGCCCGTCTGGGGTGCGGGGCCCGGCGACCTGCGGCTGCGCCGTGTGGAGGCCGGGACCCGAAGCATTGCCGTAGGCGGGAAGCGGCGGAGTCCGAGGGCTCCGGCCGTGTGCCGGCCGGGATGGTGTGTCAGAGCACGGCGAGGCGGTCCACCAGCAGTTCCACCCGCTGCTCGGTGTCCTCCGGCGGCAGCCGTCCCGCCCGGGTCAGGGTCGCGAGTCCGTGCAGGGACGCCCAGAAAACCTCGGTGAACAACCCCGGGTGGACGCCGTCCCCGGCGACCTCGCCCAGGCTCTCCATCAGCGCGGCGAAGGCGTCCTTCAGCGGCTCCGGGGTGTCCTCCTGCGCGTACGCCAGACCGCCGTCGAGCTGGAACAGGGCGTCGTAGACCGCCGGGTTGCGCTCGGCGAAGTCAAGGTAGGCACGGGCAAGGGCGGCGACCCGCTCGCGCGGGCTGTTGGCGGCGGACGCCGCGGCTCGCACCGCCACGGCCATCTCGGCGGCGCCCTCGAGGGCGACGGCGCCGATGATCTCGCGTTTGCCGCGGAAGTGGCTGTAGAGGACGGGCTGGCTGTACTCGATGCGCTCTGCAAGCCGGCGGGTGGTAACCGCGTCCCAGCCCTGCTGCTCGGCGAGTTCGCGGGCCGTCGCCACGATGAGGCGCTCGCGCTCCGCCCGTTCTCGCTGCTTGCGTTCCTGTACCGACATGACCGGATTCTAGCATTGCTAGACAAGCGAGCGATAGCAGCGCTAGCGTTGCCTCATCATCTAGCAGTGCTAGAACCCAGGAGGGGGCATCATGCTCAACGCGCTCGAGGTCGTCACCACTGTGGTCGTCGGCCTGATGGTGGGGGTGGAGTTCTCCGTCGCCTTCGTCATCAACCCGATCCTCAACGCCCTTCCCGACGACGCCAACCAGATGGGCCACAGCCACGGCGGCCGGATGCTCGGCGCCGTGATGCCGTTCTGGTACATCGGCTCGCTCGTCCTCGCAGCGATCTGGGCCATCGCCGGATGGCACCACGGCACCGGCCTAGTCATCACCGCCGCCGCGCTGCTGGTCGTCAGCGTGATCATGTCGCTCCTGCTGCTCGTCCCGATCAACAACCGGAACAAGACGTGGACACCCGAGAACCGGCCTGAGGACTGGAAGGAGCAGATGAACCGCTGGGATCGCTTCCACTACGTCCGCGTCACCGTCATCATCGCCGCCTTCACCCTGCTGGTCGCCGCCCTCACCTGATGCCAAAGTCGCCCGGACATGCACTGGTTCGCCTCTGTGCATCGACAACCTTCGGCCCCGTCGGGGTGAGCCCGACAGGGCTTCGGTTTGCTCACCCCGCGGGCCGACCCCGCGCCGGTGGCCGCACAACCCCCACCCCCGGGCGGCAGCTGGCAACCGACAGCTAAACGGTCTGCTGCGGCGCCTGGTGCGTGCAGCCGAAGGCCGCAGCGTCGAGCCGAGCACCTGCGTGCTTGACGCTCAAAGCGTCAAGACCTCCGCCAACGTGCCCGCGGCCGACCAGGGCATCGACGCGGGCAAGAAGATTGCAGGCCGCAAGCGTCACATCGGCGTCGAAACTCTCGGCCTGCTGCTGATCGTGTGGGCCACCGCAGCGAGCGTCTCCGACAACACCGGCGGCAACCACATGCTCTCCCGGATCTCCGCCGCGAACCTCGCGTGAACCAAGGCAGGGGCCCACACCGGCTCTCGAACGAAAGCCATCGGCCACGGCGCCCGACTCGGAATCGACGTCGAGGTCGTCCCAGGCGACCCTGGCGTCAAAGGGTTGGAGGTGATCCCCCGACAATGGGTGGTCGAGCAACTTCGGCTGGCCGATGCACCGTTTCGCACGCGACTACGAGACCCACTCCCACCGCTCCGAAGCCATAATCCACGTCGCGATGATCGACCTCAGAAGCCGACGACTCACCAGCGAATCAACCCCGAACTGGCGCGACCTCCAGCCAGAGGGCTTCACCCCTCGCCGGACGCTTCACGCAAGGTGGTGAAACGCCAGTCGAGGAGGTCCACGCACTCATGGATCCCCGGCTTCGGGCCGTCGGCGCACTCGCGCATCACCAGAACGGCTTGCACGTTGCGACCAGTTGCGATCAGGCGGTCTACCTCCCGCTGACCCTCGACCGGGAGCCGGCCCCATAGAGAATCGTTCACTCCCGCATTGAACCGCCTGACTCGGCCAGCGGTTACACCGCCTGGCCGGCAGGTCAGAAGGACCTTTACCACAGTGGGTGGCGGCGCGGTGTCGGCCATGGAGTGGGTGAGCTGGTAGAACCGGTGCCGGGCCCGCTTCGACTCGCCCAGGCAGAGGTGGTGCAGGTGCAGGCAGTACGCGGCGGCGCGGCTTCCGGCGCCGGCGGCGAGCTGCCACCAGACGGCGCGGACTCCCGGTGCCCGGTCAGGTACAGCAGGCAGCCGAAGACGAGCGCGCCTTCGACGTCCCTCTCCCTCTGAACAGGCCTGACCCGCCTCAGGGGCTGGGCGAACACCCCAGCGCGTCCCGGCCATGTTCTACGTCACACCCCGCCGGTCACCCCGCGAATGCCACGAACAGCCCGGCGCACCGCGGACGGAGATGAAACCAGACTCGGGCATTGCACGTCTTCGGGTGTGTAGGCGCGCACTGACCTCGCGTGCCGTTTCGTATTCGAGGGGAACCGAAACTTCATGAAGAGCAAGCTGACCGCCGTGGCCCTTGCAGCGATCGTCGTCGCCGGCACTGCCGCTGCCGCCGTCCCGGCCTCGGCCGCCCCCGCCAAGGCCGCCGCCCTGGCCCGCTGCCACACTGCCGACCTGAAGGCCGGCTTCGCCACGGGGGATGACGCGAAGCCGGAGATGGGGCAGACCAAGAAGCAGACCCAGGCGTACATCTGGTTCACCAACCGGAGTAAGCACACCTGCACCCTGTCCGGCTTCGCCGGTGTCGACATGGTCGGCGCTCAGAAGACCGACGGCACTTGGTCGCTGGCGCGCTCCTCCAAGAAGCCCGAAAAGCTGACCCTGGGGCAGGGGGACACGGTGGACTTCAGCATCACCCTGCTCCCGGTGGCCAAGTCCACGCCGCAGAAGGAGAAGTTCGTCCCGGCGAAGTTCCTGGTCACCCCGCCGAACGAGACGACGCACTTCACCCTGAAGTGGCCGTTCGGCGGCCAGATCCTCAAGCAGGACGGCGCCACCCGCCCGGGTACCTACGTCAACCCGGTCGGTCTGTAACCAACTGGACGGCCGCTGAGCTTCCCTTCAGCATCGCTGGTAGCCACCGACGGACTACCGGAATGAGTTGAAGCCTCCGGGTGGTGCGGTGGCCACTTCTGACACGCGGCACGCGCGGCCTCCCACAGAAGCCCCGGCAGAATTCGTCGGGGGACGCCCCGAGGCATGCAGCGAGAGTTCGTGCCCTTCGAGTGCCCGATCTCTTCATGCTCCGATTGCCGAGAGGACGCCGAAACTGTCGCGCCCATGCTGAAGCCCCAGGTCGCCGACCTGGGGCTTCAAGAAGAGCGGGTGACGAGACTGGAACCCGCGCTCTCAGCTGGGAAGCTACGGCGGCTGTGCCGCTCCGCTGCGGTGGGACGAAGTCGGTCGAGGAGTGGGAGAAAAGCACGGGCAGGAATATATGGGGATGGCCGGCTGGGCGGTACCGGCGGAACGGGGCCCACGAGCAGCTCCGGAAACGTCAGTTCCGGCGCCGGAACCAGCTACAACGGCAACCTGTGTGTCTGGGTGGACTCGCTCACACAGGACGTTTGTGAGGGCCGCCGCATCATCAACGTCCACGCGCTCATCGCGGTCGGCGCCAACGCCGACGGGCACCGCGAGATCCTCGGCCTGGACGTGGCCACCACCGAGGACGGCGCTGGCTGGCCTTCCTACGCTCCCTGATCGCCCGCGGCCCGTCCGGCGTCCAACTCAGAGGGCCAGCTCAAGCCTGTGCTTCGTGCTTCGTTCCGTGGCGGCCGAGCTGGGTGGACGGCCTGGGGCACGACTGTGCCGGAAACTCTCGGTTCCAGAAGGTCGGAGTGGCTCCTCGGACATCTGCATGTTCCGGCCGTGCCCGACCGATCCCCCCGCTTGCTCGGCGTGGACGAGTTCGCCTTCCGCCGCGGTCGTCGCTACGGAACGATCCTCGTCGACGTCGAAACCCATCAGCTCGTCGACGTCCTGCCAGATCGAAGTTCCGAGACGCTGGCCGCTTGGCTCCGTGACCATGCCGGTGCCGAGGTCGTGTGCCGGGACCGGGCGAGCGCCTACACCCGTGCCGTCAAGGACGCCGCCCCTGGCGCCACTGAGGTGGCTGATCGCTGGCACCTGCTGCGCAACCTGTCTCTCGCAGGCGAACGGGTCTGCCACGAACACCGCGCCTGCCTGCGGAAATACGCTGAACAACGGCGGCAGGCTCAACCGCGGCAGCTCACCTTGGAGCTCGCGCCGACCACGCTGATCGTGGACCGGGTCCGACGCCGGCACGAGGTGATCAGCAGCATGGTCGAGACCGGCTACCCGGTCAGTGAGATCGCTCGCCGTCTCGGACTCGACCGCAAGACCGTCCGCCGTTACCGCGACACCGACTTCGACGTTCCGCTCGACTCAGCCCGCGGCCGACGGAACGTGCCCCTCGACCGCTTCAAGTCGCACCTCCAGGCCCAGTTCGCCGCTGGCCACACCAACGCCAAAGAGTTGTACGGCCAGATCTGCGAACGCGGCTCCTCCGGCGGCTGCTCAACGCTCTCCCGCTACGTGCGAACACTGCGCGAGGGCTCCGCCGTCCCTGCCCCCACCGATCCCGAGCCCACGCACCATCAGCGGATGGATCATGCGGCCATGCGAAAGGCTCTCACCTTCAAGCCGCTGAGTTGGAACGCGTCCCGCTGGCCTGCCCGGACATCACCGAAGCGTGCAATCTCGCCCGTGCCTTCACCGACCTGGTCCGAAACCGCCGGGGCCATCCGCTCACCGAGTGGATCCGCCAGGGCGAACGATGCGGTCAGCGGTCGATCCGGTCCTTCGGCAGCTTCCTCCGTCAGGACCTTGACGCCGTCACTGCCGGACTTATCCTGCCCTACAGCTCGGGCGTAGTCGAAGGACATGTCTGCAGAGTCAAGCTCTTCAAGAGAAGCATGTACGGTCGCGCGTTCTTCGCGCTCTTGCGAGCTCGCATCCTGGCACGGCCCTGACCTGACCTCGGCTTTCATGAGATCGCTGCCAGAACCCTGAACGCCTCTGCTCGTCCCCCTCACTTGATTGCGATTCCAACCGCGGATACGTCCCGGTGGAGCGGCGTGGCCGACTTCTGCTCCGCAAAAGACGATCAACGCCCGTACAGTGCACGATAATCTCGGCGAGGTGAATGGTCTCGCACAATTCGTCACCCCCGAGGACCGTCTCCTGCTGGCGGTGCTGCCCGGCCATGCGCGGCTGCGGTACGGCGCCCTCGCCCGCGCGACCGGGATCCGCCGAGGCGACCTGTCTCCCGCCGGTGCCGGGCGGCCGGCGCGGGCGGGGATGCAGCCGGGCGGGGTGTGCCCCGTGTCCGCGGATCGGGCTGCGGTGGTGGTGTTCGACTGGACGGTCAGCAGCCTGGGACGTGTCCACTGCGGCAGCGGTCGGCGCGACAGCAGCATCGAGATTGAGGCGGCGGAGCTCATGGCTGCCGTCCCAGGGGCCGCTACGGCGTCGATCGTCGAACTCCCGGCGGACGGGCCGACATGACGACCATCCGCGAGGCTACGCCCTCGGACGCCGACGACATCTACCGTCTGCTGAGCGGGTTCGTGACGAGCTACCGGCCCGACCGAGAGGTCTTCGACGACGCCACGTTCCCCCGGATCATCGAGGCCGCCTCGGACGGCAGCGCCGAGTTCCTGGTCGCCGAGCAGGACTCGTGTGTGGTCGGGTACCTGCTTGCGCTGCGGGTGCCCACCCTGTTCGCCGGCGGAACGATCCTCGAACTGCTCGAACTCACCGTGGCCGAGCCAAAGCGGGGCCGCGGTGCGGGTTCCGCGCTGATCCGGGCCGCACAGGCAAAGGCCCGGGAGGCGAAAGATGTCGAGGTGACCGTGCCGACCCGCAGAGCGGCCGATTTCTATCGCGGTCTGGGGTTCCACGAGACCGCCGTTCATCTCAAATGGTCCACTACATGATCGGGAATCTGTCGACCAATCGGCCGGGCGAGACGGGGAAACCATGCAGATCCAGGGGGCGACGGCACTGGTGACCGGCGCGAACCGGGGACTCGGGCAGATGAGGGCCCGGCTGCTCCTGCAACGCGGCGCACACCGCGTCTACGGCGGGGCCCGCGACCCGCGGTCAGTCCGCGAGCCCGGCGTGATACCGGTCCGCCTCGACATCACCGATCCCGTTCAGGCAGCCGCGGCGGCCGAGACGTGCTCCGACGTGACCTTGCTGGTCAACAACGCCGGCGTCCTTACCGACAGCCCCCTGCTGGCCGCGCCCGACCTGGACGCCGCCCGCGCGGAGATGGAGGTCAACTACTTCGGCACACTCGCCATGTGTCGCGCCTTCGCCCCGCTGCTCATAGGCAACCCGCCCGGCGCCATCGTCAACGTGCTGTCCATCGCGAGCTGGTTCACCAACCCCGCGATGGGCTCCTACAGCGCATCCAAGGCCGCTGCCTGGGCCCTGAGCAACGGGATCCGCAGCGAACTCCACGGCACCGGCGTCCTCGTCGTCGGTGTGCACTGCGGATACATCGACACGGACATGGCCGCCCATGTCACCGGTCCCAAGAACACCCCGGAAGCGATCGCCGAGCAGACTTTCGCCGCCGTCGAAGCGGGTCGGACGGAAGTCCTCGCCGACGAACGCACCCGGCAGGCCAAGGCAGCCCTGGGGCTCACTCCCGGCAAAACAGCTTCCGCCCGGCGCCCGTAACACCCCCCTCGCAACGGCGTGTCCCCCGCCACGGACCACCGAGGGGAGAGGCGGAGAAACTTCCCCGACACCAGCCACCTCGCAGGGCAGGGAACAGGAACACACCCTCGGCCGATATGCAGACATCCCCCATGACCAGGGCATTCCCGTCGGCACAGCACCTTGACCTCGGCTTTCACGAGACGGGCGTCACGTGGGAGTTGCCGCTCGGGCGGCAACTCGGCGTCGAGTCCCCGGCCAAGATCACTGGGTGGCGATCTTGTGGACGGTGGTGTCGTCGGGGTTCAACCGGCGCCCGTCCGCAGACAGCACTTCCAATGGGTGGAGGCGCTGTCCGTGGCGGCGGTCGACCAACTGCGAGTGCGGTTCGCCGGGGGCGAAGAAGTTCTGTTCGCCCCATTGCCGCAGTGCCACGATGACGGGGAAGAGCGCCTTGCCCTTCGGAGTCAGTACGTACTCGCGGTAGGCGCTGCCGTCCGAGGCGGGGACGGTTTCGAGGACACCGCCGTCGACCAGAGTGCGCAGACGTGCGGTGAGGATGTTCTTCGCCACGCCCAGGCTGCGCTGGAACTCTCCGAAGCGGCGGCTTCCGTCGAAGGCGTCCCGCACGATCAGCAGTGACCACCAGTCGCCGATCGCGTCCACCGACCGGGCGACGGGACATTCGCTGTCGTCGAAGCGCGTCCTACTCACCATGGCGTCCCTCACTTTCACAATGGTTGCAACATGCTACCAATGTCGAGTACCGTCGCCAACCGGTAGCAAGATGCAACCAAACGTGTGGAGAGGTGGATACTGATGCGCGACAGCGGTGAGGCTGTGACACCACGGTCCGCGGCCCGAAGCGGGGAAGGTTCCGCATTCGTCCTTTCCCGTGGCGTCGTTCTACTGTTCGCTGTCGCCTGCGGGGCCGCGGTGGCCAACGTCTACTTCTCCCAGCCGCTCCTGGTGACCATGGGCCACGACCTCGCCATGAGCCCTGCACTTGACGGCAGCGTGGTCACCCTCACGCAGGTCGGATACGGGTTGGGACTCTTCTTCCTCGTGCCTCTGGGCGACGTGGCCGAACGTAGAAGGCTCATCGTGGCCCAGTTGCTGCTCCTGGTGGTGGCGCTGGCTGTGGTAGCCGCCGCCCACTCGGCGGCGCTCTTGCTCGCGGGTATGGCCGCGGTGGGGCTTCTCGCGGTCGTCACGCAGACGCTGGTGGCCTTCGCGGCCACACTGGCCCGTCCCGCCGAGCGCGGACGGGTCGTCGGCCTGGTCACCAGCGGCGTGGTCATCGGAATCCTGCTCGCCCGGACCGCATCCGGACTCCTGGCCGATCTCGCGGGCTGGCGCTCCGTCTACCTCGCCTCGGCGACGCTCACCGCCTGCTCGCCCTGGTCCTGTACCGAGTGCTGCCGCGCCACAGTGACGCTGAGCCGACAACCCTGCGGTACGGACAGCTCCTCCGCTCCACGATCACCCTGTTCGCACGGGAACGACTGCTGCGGCTCCGGGCCCTGTTCGGTCTGCTGATCTTCGCCGCCTTCAGTACCCTGTGGAGCAGCATCGCGCTGCCCCTCAGCGAAGCCCCGTACTTCCTGTCCCACAGCGCGATCGGGGCACTGGGACTGGTCGGCGTCGCCGGCGCCCTGGCCGCGACCGTGGCGGGCCGCCTGAACGACCGCGGACTCTCCCGGCGCACCACCGGCATCGCCCTGACACTGCTCGTCGCCTCGTGGTTGCCCTTGTCCTTCACCGGCAGCTCGCTCTGGGCCCTGGTCGTTGGGGTGATCCTTCTCGACCTCGCCGTGCAGGCAGTTCATGTCACCAACCAGACCCTGATCTACGCGCTGCACCCGGACGCGGGCAGCCGGCTGATCGGCGGATACATGGTCTTCTACTCGATCGGCAGCGCCACCGGTGGCATCGCCGCAACCTCCCTCTACACCGTGGTCGGCTGGTACGCCGTATGCGCACTGGGCGCCGCGTTCAGCTGCCTGGCGCTCGTGCTGTGGGCGTTCACTCGAATCGGCACTCCGGACCCCGCCGCCGAGGTCCCCTCTCACAGCGAAGACCGGCACCCCTCGTGTAAGCGATGCTGCAGGCGCCTTTGACGGGCTGCCCCGGCTCGGGCGCTGAACGAGCAGACAACCACGGCTCATCGACGGCCCGTCGCTCGCTGGGCACCGGCTGAAGAAGGTGCTGGTCTACTTCAATCTCGTCTCCGACGCCCGCCGCTTCGCCCGCGAACTGCCCCACACCCTGCGCCTGCTGGCCAGGACCGACCCCAGCCTGTGCCCGGACATCACCCCCCAAGCTGTTCTTCGCCCACGGTGAGCACCCCCCCGCCCAGCGCGCCGACGCCTTCGCCGGCTTCGCCGCCGCCGACTGCGCGATCCTCGCCCAACTCCCGCCTGATCGCCGAAGGCTTCGACATCCCCAGCGTGGATGCCATCGTCTTCGCCGACCCCACCCGCAGCGTCATCCGCTGCGTCCAGGCCCTCGGCCGCTGCGCCTGGAAGTCTCCGGCAAGTCCGCCTCGCTGATCGTCCCCGTCTACATCCCGCCCGGCGCCGACGGCGAGAACATCCTCGGCACTCCTTACGAACCTGTCTGGGCGATCACCTGCGCGCCGGCCGGCCACGACCACCGCGTCCTCGAACGCCTCCCCGACAAGGCCAACCGCCCCCACGCGAGACCAGCGACGTCATCGCACGGCGCTGGCACTTCGACTTCACCGTCCACCCCGAACGCATCGCCCAGGCGATGGACCTGGTCTCCTTCGACCCCCGTGCCCATACCGTCTCCCGCTCCCGCCGCCTCGGCCTTGCCGCCGCCCAGTCCTACCGCGACCAGTACAGCCACCTCGACGTCCTCGCCGACCACACCGGCTACCGGCTTGGCACTTTCATCACCACCATGCGCGACGCCGCTAAAGCCGGCAGCCTCGACGCCAACTGGATCGCCGAGCTCGACGCGCTGGGCATGATCTGGGACAAGCACGACGCCGCCTGGCGTGCCCGCCTGGCCGCCGCAGCCGACTACCACCGGGCCCACGGTCACCTCGCCGCTCCCGCGACCACCCCCGTCGGCGCCTGGCTCGCCGAACAACACCACTTCGCCACCAAGAACGAACTCGACACCGCACGCGCGGACGCCCTCACCGCCCTCGCCCCCGACTGGCGCCCGCCGCACGGCGCGGACTGGCACCGCAAATACCACCTGCTGCGCGCCCACCTCGCCGCCGGAGCCGACCCCGTCCGCCCTCACCCGCGCACCCTCCTGGTCGGGGTCAAGATCGGCTCCTGACTGCACCGCCAGCTCACCACCTGGCCGGCCCTCACCCCCGGCCAGCAGCTGATGACCGTCATCGGCCTCACCCCAGACACCACCCCCCCGCCCCCCGCCCGCCGCGCCCGCCGCACCTTCGCCCAGACCGTCCAGCTCCTGGAGCTCTTCCTGCACCGCGAAGGCCGCATCCCCGCCGCGCGCGAGACGATCCGCGTCGACGGCGACACCGTCAAGATCGGCGCCTGGCCAGCCAAGGCCCGCACGAAGCACCACGCCGGCCAGCTCCCCAACCACCACGTACGCCTGGTCGCCGCCCTGTTCGAGGAGGACTGGACGGCCGAGGACGCCGTTCCGGCCGTTCTGGTGCAAGCGCGCTGCCCCGACTGGTGCGGGCACAGCCAGCGAGGTTGCCACCCGTTCAGGGGGTCGGGTTGGTGGTTCGTCGTCGGGTTTCGCGCAGGTGGAAGTCGATGTACCGGGCGAGGATCAGTGCGTCTTGTGGGTCGTCGGCGTGGAAGGAGATCCGGCGTAGCAGTCGCACGCTGTCGAGTGCGACGCCTTCGCGGGCGAGTACGAAGAGGAGGGTGAGGAGGGCGGAGCGGGCGTTGCCGTCGTCGAAGGGGTGGAAGAAGCAGACGTCGAGGAAGGCGCGTGCGGCCCGGGCGGTCAGCGGGAGGGGCCGGGTGGCGTCCTTGGTGCTTTCGGTGAGGCAGGCGTCGAGACGGGCGCGGGTGTCCGGGGCGATGCCGTAGCGTTCCCGGCCGCCTTTGGCGAAGGCGGGCAGGTTGCGGAACGGTGGCGGCCCGGGTGTGGCCAGGACGTGTTGCTGCCAGCGCTGGATGAGGTCGAAGTCCAGCCGGGCGCCGCGCGCGGCGTCGACCCGCATCAGCTCAAGGGCGGTGAGCAGGCCCTGTCCGCGGGCGGGATCCAGGATCGCGTCGAAGGCGCGGATCTCCTCCGCCATTCCGTCGCGCACTGGTGTCACCGGTGCGTCCCCGGTGCTGCCGGCGGCCTCATGCCACGGCACGGCGTCCCGCACGGCGAGCCAGCGCTTCAGGTGGTCGGGTAGCGGCGACTCGCAGGCTCGGGTGTCCGCGTCGGGCTGTACGGCGGCAGCGAGCTGTTCGGCGATGTCCTCGACCAGCACCGGGTCGGGACCGGTCCAGCTTTCGAACCGGCCGCCGATCGCCCGCTCCACGAGGCGCTCGGCCTCGTCGGCTGGGACGCCCCAGCGGCTGAGGAACCAGCCGAGGACCTGGTGGCAGTGCGCGTACCAGCCGCTGCCGCAGCCGGTGCGGTCGGTGACGTGCAGGATCAGGTTGCGGGCGGTGCGGTCCCACAGGATCCGCTGGTCGTCGATGCCGGCCAGGTCCAGCGGGTAGGCCTCGAACCGTGCGGCCAGGCTCTCCAGCCACTCCCGCCACTCGCACAGTGCAGCGGTCACCCGGTCGAGGGTCTCGTCCGGGGTGGTGACCGAGTACCGGGGGCGGCACCAGTTGCCGACCGGCCCTCCGTCGAAGTCCCCTTCGTCGTGCGCCCAGCGCCAGCCGGCGGCCCAGCGGCCGTAGTGCTCGGCCAGTGCGTGGGTCATGGCGTCGGCCCAGGGCCCGGCCTCCTCCCAACTCCAGTCGTGCACGGCCTGGTCACCCGGCGGTACGTCGGGGCGTCGGGGCACCCGCCCGGCCGGCCCGAGCGATCTGACCACCCGTGCCGCTGCCTCGCTGTCGAAAGGATGGCGGGCGGGGTCCACCTCGTCCCAGGTCAGATTGCGAGCCTCTCAGTCACGAGGAGGAGGCTTTCCTGCGCGCTCTCGGCAGGGTGATCGCGCAAGTGCCCCGCATCGTCGACGCCGACATGCTCAAGGAGCAGTCGATCACCAGCGGCGAGTACATGGTGCTGGTCCACCTTTCGGAAGCGCCCGGCAATCAGCTGCGCATGAGTGAACTGGCCCACGCCTGCGGGCTCTCGCTGAGCGGCATGACCAGAGTGGTCAACCGCCTCGAGAAGCAGTCCCTGGTGCTGCGTCAGAGGTGTCCCGAAGACGGGCGGGCCTGGCTCGCGGTGCTCACCGGTTCCGGCTGGGAACAGCTCGAGCAGGCATGGCCCACGAATCTCGCGAGCGTGCGGCGTCACATCTTCTCCCGTCTCCAGGGCTGTGACATGCCCGCGGCCACCCAGGTGCTGGAGCGCATAGCCCTCGGCCAGGTCGTGTCCGCAACGTCAGGGGAGTCGTAACCACTGGCAGGCGATGTGTCCCAAGCCTGGTAGTCGGGGGCGTTCTCCTAGCGGGTGGCCGGGGTCTACTGATCGTTTCAGAATGAGATCGGTCTGTCGGCTGATGGCGGGTGGTCTTCGCAGGCATGGTCTTCGAGGTGGCCGATGATCTTGTTCCCGACCCCGCCGCCGGCCGGGAGTCCGAGCGGCGGCGGGGCGTCGTCGGGTGTGGGTGATGCTGCTTGCCGTGGTGTTCGTCACCTGTCAGAATGGTGACATGGTGCATACGTTCAAGTGCGGGGCTCCAGTGCTGGATTTCGTGGGCACGCTGCGGGCGCGGCGCAACGCGGTGCCCACCGAGATGCTCACGTCTGCGGAGAGTCTGGAGGCCTGGTTCCGTGAGTCGGGCGTCGTCGACGGGGACGCGCGGTGTGAGCCGTCCGATGTGCGGCAGGCGATTGCTCTTCGTGAGGCGATCTATCTGCTGATCGTGGCCACGCTGCAGGGTGAGGACTGGGACGCCGATGCGTTGGCGCTGGTCAACGACACCGCCCGGACGCCGTCCGCTGTTCCGCGGCTCGTCCGACGGGGGTGTCGTCAGGTCGAGGGTTCGCCGCGGCAGGCGTTGTCGTCGATCGCCCGGCAGGCCGTGGAGTTGCTTGGCGGGCCGGAGGCGGCGCTGCTGAAGGAATGCAGCAGGGGCGAGTGCACTCAGGTGTATCTCGACCGGTCGCACGGCGGTCGCCGGGAGTGGTGTGCCATGGATCCGTGCGGTAACAGGATCAAGGCCGCCGCTTATCGTGCGCGCAAGCGGAACGAGGCGCGGGCGGCGTCGCCGGTGCGGCCGGGCAGGTAGAGCGGGCGTCGGCCGGGCCTCTCGGAGGTTGGTCGGCGGTTTGTCAGCGGAATGCGGTGTTGCAGGTTGCTGTCCCTGCGCGTGGGTGGGCCTGCGGTGGCACTCGTGTGAGTGGTGGTGCTGGTTCGCGAGGCCTGCGGGTGGGGTTCAGGTCCGGGCCGGTGCGTGGGCGCCGAGCAGGGCCAGGCAGTTGGTCCACAGGGTGGCCAGTGGTGAGGTCGTGTTGTAGAGCTTGGCGAACAGTACCTGGCCCTCGAGCTGGGCGACGATCGACTGGGCGGCTGTGCGTGTGTCCTGCACGGTGACCTCGCCGCGCTCACGAGCCTCGGTGATGACGCTGTCGACCATCTGTGCCTGGGCTTCGAAGATCTGCTGGAGCCGTTCGCGTATGGCTTCGGTCTGGTTGCTCATCTCCAGGGAGAGGTTGCCGAACAGGCAGCCCGAGATCACTCCGCAGCTTTCCTGGCCGGCCTGCTGCGTGGCCTGCGTGGCCTCGAACAGCTGCCGCAGCCGCTCGAGCGGCTCGGCGTCACTGTTCAGGATCCGGGTCCACGCGCGGTGCTCCGCGGCCCAGTGTTCCTCGATCACCGCGAGCGCAAGGGCTTCCTTGGACTCGAAGAAATAGTAGAAACTGCCCTTCGGTACGCCTGCCGTCTTGCAGATCTCGGCCACGCCCAGAGCGGAGTAGCCGCGCTGCTCGATCAGTGAGTGCGCAGCGGTGAGGATCTTTTCCTTCGCGTCACTTGTCCGGCCCATACCCACAGTATACGACCGACCGACTATGACGGCTAGACGTCCTCTCTGTTCGTTCCGCCGGCAACCGGGTCCTGTAGGGGGCCGAGCCTCTCAGCAGGGAGAAACGCGGTCGTGGAAGGTCCAGGGGTACCGGCGCATTCCGGGGCATGGTGAGCCGGCGGTGGTACGGCCCCTCGGTACGGGACCGACGTGTCCACGAGCGCGGGCGCACCGCACCCCTTCGCGATGCTGCCGCAGCTGATGACCCCCGCGACGCCTCGAAGCCGCGCCGGACCATCGGCAAAGCTCTCTGCCCCGTACCTGAGGCTCCGAGGACCGTTGAGGAAGATCGCATGACCGCGACACCGTCACAAGGCCACCCGCACGCCGCGAGCGGGCTGCTGCGTTCGCCGTGGGTCCACGTCGCCCAGGCGGCTGTCGCGCTTGCGGCCGGCATGGGCGTCGGCCGCTTCGTGCACACCCCCATCCTGCCGTTGATGCACACCCAGGCCGGTCTGTCGGCAGGGGCGGGAGCCAACCTGGCGACCGCCAATTACGTGGGGTACCTGATCGGGGCTCTGGCCGGGACACTGCTCCCGGCCCTGGTGCGTTCCACGGCCGTGCTGCGTGGCTGCATGGTGGCGCTCGGCGGTTCTCTCGCGGCGATGCCCCTGACGCACAGCACCGCCGTCTGGCTGCTCCTGCGGCTGGGCGCGGGAGTGTTCAGCGCGCTGATCTTCGTGATCGCCGTCAGTTCACTGCTCAGCCATCCGCGCGACCATCCCGCCCACCTGCCCGGTTGGGCGTTCGGCGGTGTCGGTGCCGGCATCGCCTGTCGGGAGTGCTCTTCCTGGTCCTGCGTACGGTCGGTGACTGGGAGACGGCGTGGTGGGCCTCCGCGGCTCTGGCTGTCGCACTGACCGCCGCCGCCTGGAGCCTGCGACCCGAGCCGACCACGCAGCGGACGGCGTCCGCGCCCGAGACACAGCAAGAGGCGTCAGGTCCGCGTACCCATCGCTGGTTCGGTGCCCTGTTCGCTTCCTACACACTGGAGGGCGTCGGCTACGTCATCGCAGGCACCTTCCTGGTCGTGGCCATCGAACAGACCTCGCCCGGTTGGATCGGCAGCGGCGCATGGGTGCTCGTTGGCCTGGCGGCCATCCCTTCCTCCGCCCTCTGGGCGGCGTTGGGGCGCCGTTGGTCCCGTCCGGACCTGCTGCTGGCCGCGCTGGCTGTGCAGGCCGTGGGCATCGCGCTGCCCGCTCTGGTCGGTGGGGTCACCGCCGCACTCATCTCTGCGGCGCTCTTCGGCGCCACTTTCATCGGCGTCAGCACCCTGGCTCTCGGAGCAGGCGCGCCCCTGCGGTTTCCCCGTGCCGTGGCGCTGCTGACCGCCGGGTACTCGGTCGGCCAGATCCTGGGCCCCCTCGTGGTCACCCCCCTGCTGCACCACGGCTGTCACCAGGCGTTCGTCCTGGCCGCTGTCGTGGTGCCGGCCGCGGCGCTCGCCGCCTTCGTCCTGCGCATCGGATTCCCCCACCACCTGCCCGCCTCGCGGCACCAGGGGACGAGCCAGGAGCCTGTTGCGGAACACGGGCTGAGCCCGCCGGACACGGGCGAAACCCAGGCGGTCGAGTGACCACTGGCCGCCCGCGTCGCGGCAGGCTCCGAGGGTACGACAGGACGCTGCCGCCTCCCGGACCGAGTGGACGGTCGGAGCGGTGAGCACTGGGCCCGCCGCACGATGCGGTGCCACGGGAACCGGTGCTGCCGGCCCCTCTCCGCCCGATCGGTGGGACGCCCCCACACCAACAGGCCCCCGGATGTGACGACCCATCAGGGATCGTACGGTGTCATTACCCGGGCGTGGGCGGCCTCCGGCTGTCAGGGAATGCGCCGTGGCCGTCGGCGGTTGTCCCGAGCAATCGCCTCGCCCGGCGCACCGGCGTGTGCCGTGAGCGCTGCGGGCATCAGACATCGACACCTGGCGGGGAGAGGCCATGAAGCGTCCCGAGTCTGCAGACGGTCTTCCAAGGCTGCGCTACATCCGTCTTCCCGGTACCGTCATGACGGCTCCTCCGGCGGCTGCCCGGCGACAGGGTGGGGAGAGGCACACGGACTCCCCTGCACCGGACACGCATCGGAATGCCGCGGAATGGGCCCAGTGGTGGGGGGAGGCGTGTCGTGACTCCCTTGAGTACCCCGCCGTTTGACACCCGGAACGTCGTCGAAAGCTTCGGCTCGGCCGACGTTCGGGAACGGAAAGGACCACGACATTCGGATCTCGTTCTCCCAGTGCGCCTTTCCTTCGCGGACGTCGCTGAGGTGACACCGCCGTCACGTGTCGGCAGTGACGACGGGTGGAAGGGCGTCTGGCCGGTGCCCCGGCGCCCGATTCGGTCAAGGGTGATGGGCATGTTCAGCGACACCGTCTTGCCCAGCCCATTGGGGGAACTGTTCCACATCTCGGCCAGAGCCTCGACGATGAGCAGACCTCGGCCGTGTTCCGCTTCCGCGTTGGTCTCCTCGGTCAGTGACATGCGTGAGGGAACCGGGGGGTTGGTGTCCGAATCGCGTACCTCGAGGCGGATGTGATCCGCGAACGCCCGCAGACGCACGTCGACATCGCTGCCGGCATGCACGAGCGCATTGGTCACGATTTCCGAGACGACCAACTCCATCGCGTCCGACATGGCGTCCAGCCCCCACGAAGCCAGGCGGTCGTGCACGAACGTGCGTGCCTCCCTGACCCCGCGCAGGTCGTGACGCTGAATGTGCAGCCTTCCCACCCGGGGTTCGTCCTGGTCCCTCGTCCCTTCGTACAGGGCGAGAAGCAGGACGGCGTCGTCGCGCCGCTGCCACGGCGCGGACACCTCGGAGATGACCGCGTCCGCCAACTGCTCGAGATCAAGGGGCGATCCCTGGTCTCCCGAGCCGAGCAGTGCCCGGCTGCGGGCCTCGGCATCGGCCGTGTCCCAGCCGACGAGACCGTTGGTGTACAGGATCAGCAGCGCACCGGACTCCAGGGTGTGCTCCCGTCCCTGATAGGCGCCTGCAGGGCACACGCCCAGGGGGACGTTGGCTGGGGCCTCCAGGACGCCGATCTTTCCGTCGGGCCCGCCTACCAGGGGCGGAGGATGGCCGGCCAGGGCCACTTCCGCAGTGCCGTCCACGGTGTCCAGTGACACGACGCAGCAGGTCACCGTCAGATCTTTGCGCAGTCTGCCGTTCACAGCGCATAAGCGGTGACTTCAGATGAGAAAGCTTGGTGACATCGATTGAGAATCTCCAGCGTAGCGAGATGAGAAGCCCATAGGAGTGGCAGTCTGACCTGCAGTTTTCTACCTCAATCCTAGTAGGGCTTGGTCATCTTCACTCGTGAGTGGCGTGTCTGCTTGCTCGTGGGTGTCGTTGGGCTGGTGTGACACCTGAGGAGACTACGGAAGTCCGGGAGGACTTGGAGGCGTTCGCGGCGGGGTTGTTCGACGGGTTCTTCCGTGCCGATCAGCGGCGCTGGGGGCGAGCGTATGTGCGCGGGTTGCTGCTGGACGGGCGGCGCAAGTCGGTGGAGCCGATGGCGGCTCGCTTGGGCGAGGACGGCAACCGGCAGGCGCTGGCGCATTTCATCACTTCCAGCCCGTGGGATCCGGCGCATGTGCGGGCCCGGCTGGCCTGGCGGATGCACGAGGCGATCGGCCCGGAAGCGCTGATCATCGACGAGACCGGCTTCCTCAAGGACGGGGACGCCTCGGCATGTGTGTCGCGGCAGTACACCGGGACCGCGGGCAAGGTCACCAACTGCCAGGTGGGTGTCTCGCTGCACCTGGCCCGCGATCACGCCTCGGCCGCGGTGAACTGGCGGCTGTTTATGCCGGCTTCGTGGTATCCAGCCTCTGCGGTGGCGGATGCGGACAAGGTCGCCCGCCGCACCCGCTGCAAGATTCCTGCCCAGTTGGGGCATGCGGAGAAGTGGCAGCTGGCCCTGGACATGATCGACGAGACACGGTCGTGGGGCATCGATGTCCCCCTGGTGGTCGCGGACGCCGGCTACGGCGATGCCGCTGCCTTCCGCCTTGGCCTGGAGGAACGGGATCTTCCCTCTGCGGTCGGTGTCTCCGGCCGGCACACCGCGCATCCGGCCGACGCCCGGCCCGTCCAGCCGGTTTATGCGGGCGCCGGACGGCCATCGAAAGAGCAGTATCCGAGCCCGCGCAGACGATGAAGGATTTGGTCGTCGCGGCAGGGAAGGCGGCCGCACGGCCGGTCTCCTGGCGGGAAGGATCCCGCCAGGGCAAGGGCCGCAGTGGTTTCAAGCGCATGTACTCGCGCTTCGTCGTCCTCAGGGTCCGCCCGGCCGGAGGCGGCATCCGCAAGGCTGCCGATGATCCCAAGCTGCCCGAACGGTGGCTGCTGGCCAAGTGGCCGGCGAGAGCGAGCCGGTGCAGTTCCGGCTCTCCAACCTGCCCCCGGCGACTTTGGTGCGGCTGGCCAAACTCCGCTGGCGCATCGAGCACGACCAATCCGTTGTTACGGCGGCTCCAGGCCTCGCATCCGGACCGAGGGCCGTTCGGGCGTCGCTCGTGACGTTGGGCGCTCGGGACGCCGGAGGGATGCCTTGAGCACGATGGGCCGGCCAGGTCTAGCGGTAGATCGGCACTCTCCAGCGTCCGCCACCGGTATCTGGGGCTGCACGGTGACCTCTTGCGGCACGCCAGCCGTGAGCTCCTGCACAGACAGAGGCCCGCGCGGTGCGCTGGTGCCGCGAACGACTAGGGCCTGTCCAACGGATCATGTGACCGTCGCGGGCCTGGCTCGTTGGCCTGTCCGTGGGGCGGGGAGATCTGTCGAACGAGGAATGGGCCCGGCTGAAGCCGCATCTGCCGAGGTCCGCTAAGCGGGGTGGTCGTTGGGTGAGCCATCGGAGAGTCATCAACGGGATCTTGTACCGGAATCGCACGGGGGTGCCCTGGCGGGATCTGGCTGCGCGTTTCGGCAAGTGGAAGACCGTGTATGAGAGGCACAGACGCTGGTCGGCGGACGGCACGTGGGACAGGCTCTTCGCTGCTGTCCTGGCTGACGCCGACGCGGAGGGCCGTATCGACTGGTCGATGGTGAGCGTGGACTCCACCTCCTGCCGGGCTCACCAGCACGCTGCCGGCGCCCGCAAGCGACGCCCGCGGGTGCCGGGAAAAGATCAACGCCCCGGCAGCACCGCTCCGACGAGGGGCTCGGACGCTCTCGGGGCGGCCTCACCTGCAAGCTCCACCTCGTTGGGGAAGGCGGACGCCGCCCGCTGGCCCTGCTGATCACGCCGGGCCAGTGGGGCGACGCCCGGCAGTTCATCCCCATCATGGAACGTGTCCGAGTCGCCCGTCTCGACGGCGGACGTCCGCGCACCCGACCGGACCATCTCGGCGGTGACAAGGCGTACTCCTCGCGCCGCAATCGCCGATACCTGCGACGACGCCAGATCAAGCACACGATCCCCGAACCGAAGAACCAGCGGGCAAACCGCCGGAGCCGCGGCAGCAGGGGCGGCCGACCCGCGGGCTTCGACAAGACGATCTACAAAAGGAGGAACGAAGTCGAGCGAACGATCAATGCGCTCAAGAACTGCAGGGCCGTGGCCACGAGGTACGACAAGCGTGCCTACATCTTCCACGGCACCATCATCATCGCCTCGATTCGACTCTGGCTGCGCCCATGATCTGGGCCAGACCTGGCGTACTCGAGGCCGGCACCAGTACCGGAGCGGCCGCATCTCCCCTCAATGCTGCTCTGGACATGCTTGCTCAACCGGTATGGGTCACCACGGCATCGATGAGCTCGGGCCAGAGTGCACGCGGGCGATCGTGGCCCATGTCAGGGACCAGCAGGAGTTCGGCGCCGGGCACCAGCTCCGCGGTGCGTTTCCCGCCACTGGGGTCGATCAGCGTGTCGTCCAGGCCGTGGATGACCAGCGTCGGCACCCGCAGCTCACGCAGTGCATCCGCACGTGAACCGCTGAGGATCATCGCGCCGAGCTGCCGCCCGATCCCCTCGGGGTAGTAGGCGCGGTCGTAGCTCGCGGCGGCCAGCTCACGCAGCACCGAGGCGTCGCCGTATCGCTTGGAGGCCCACACCAGTTCCCGCTCCGCCGCCGCAACGTATCCCTCGCGGTCCGCGGGCTTGGGACTGAACAGCACCGCCTGGGCCTCCGGGCTGGACTGGCCGTATTCGCTCTCGCCGGTCGAGGACATCATCGACGTCAAGGTCAGCACCCGCTCCGGGCAGGAGAGGGCCATCACCTGGGCGATCATCCCTCCCATCGAGGCACCGACCACGTGGGCGCGTTCGATACCGAGCGCAGTGAGCAGGCCGAGGCCGTCACCCGCCATGTCGAGAAGCCGATAGGGAACCATGGTGAGGGCGGCGGGAATGTCTCCCGAGCTGACGGCGGCGATGAACTTGCCCATGTCCACAGGATGATCGTCGAACTTGGTGGACAGCCCGCAGTCCCGGTTGTCGTACCGGATCACGTAACGGCCGCGGTCTGCCAGTGCTCGGCAAAAGTCCTCGTGCCAGGCGAGCATCTGCGCGCCGAAACCCATCACCAGCAGGACTGGCGGGTCTCCAGGGTCGCCGAAACTCTCGTACGCGATGGACACCTCAGGGGACACGTCAACGATCGACATGCACGGAGACTGTCATAGTCATCCATGGAGCGCACCCAGAATATCGCCGGGCGACCTGCACATACTTTCCTGGCTTCTGCCCATGATCCGTCGGACAGGCCCTAGGCGAAGGTGCCGAAGGGGAGCAGGACCGTGTCGCCGGGGCGGACGTCGGTGATGTCCGCCCCCACGGCCAGGACCGTGCCGGCACCCTCATTGCCGATGACGCTCGGCAGTACCGGGCGGACCGGATAGACGCCTTTCGCCAAGAGCAGGTCGTGGTGGTCGAGCGGGGCGTACTCGACCTGGATCAGCGCCTGGCCGGCGGCGGGAGCCGGTGGCTTGGGAACGTCGACCACTTTCAGGCTCTGCTCAGGCTCCCCGAACTGAACGAGATGAATCGCGATCATGTAACTCGTCTCCTGGCAGTCTTGCGGTGAAGCCGCTCCCAGCGGTGGGGGAGGGGTGACCAGAGCAAGATCGGCAGCCGCAGCGCAGCCGAGCGCCACGCCACATGACTGCTGCAACAGAGTCAGACCTGCCGCATTGGCAGGCGGTGCCTGTGTACACATGCTGTCACCTCCGGCGTAGCGCCACATCACGTGCAGTTCGTGGTTGCGCTCCGTGCACCACTACGTGATCGCTGGAAATCAGGCGGGTCTGGGGCGTGCAAGAGGCCGCTGCATCGCCATCAAGGCGGTGATCAGATCACATGACGGTGCCGCAGGGCGAACAGCCACAGCGGGCGAGGCCCCAACCGCCCGAGTGGCTCGCCGGCGCCTTGCCCTGGCACCTCTGCCGCGACGGGGCGCATCCCGACCACTGCCTCGAGACGTTTCTGCAGGCTTCCTAGGAGGAACACCGGCTCCGGCACGGCGGCCGACTCACCGGCTCTCACCAGGCAGCCGAGGAAGAGACGCGGGCCGGGTCTGGCGGAGGCATTTCGCGGGGCCATGTCAGAAGCCGCCGCGGTGGGGCCTGGGCGGATCTTGTACAGACCCGATGGGCTGATGCTGCGCGCCCCGCGCCTCTGTCTCACCGGGCTGCGGCGGGCCACTGGGGTGATACGCGGTGGCAAAGGCACCCCGCAGCGGCGAGGGGCCGGGGAACCGGCCACGACTCCTCGTTCAATCGAGGCAGAGAACCGATTCGCCGCGCAGAAGTCGGCTCCAGGGCGCGGACCTGCGAGCCATGCCCACTGCGTTTGAGGGAGATTGCCATGAGCGGTACGACGACCTTGCCGACACCGTCCGGTCCGTACCTGGACACAGGGCTGCTGCCCGCCGACTTCTACGCCCATGAGGAACTGCTGTCGGAGAAGGAACGGGGGAAGATCGCATCGCTGCGCGACTTCCTGCGCACGCAGGCCGCCCCGCTCGTCGACGACTACTGGGCCCGGGCCGAGTTCCCCTTCCAGTTGGTGGGGGGCTTCGGGAAGCTGGGCTTGATGGAATGGGCCGACCCCGACTCCCCGGAATCAAGGCCGAGCAACCTCTTCTCGGGCTTCACCGCGCTGGAGCTCGCACACTTCGACGCGTCCTTGGCGACGTTCTTCGGCGTTCACACAGGTCTGGCCATGGGCACCATCCTCGCCTGCGGCTCCGGCGAGCAGAAGCGGCGGTGGCTGCCGGCGATGAGCCGCTTCGAGAAGATCGGCGCCTTCGGGCTGACCGAGCCGCACGGCGGATCCGACGTGGCGGGCGGCCTGCGGACGACCGCGCGACGTGACGGCGACGGATGGATCCTCGACGGAGCCAAGCGATGGATCGGCAACGCGACGTTCGCCGACCTGGTCGTCATCTGGGCCCGCGATGTCGAGACACAGCATGTGCTGGGATTCGTCGTGGAGAAGGACACCCCCGGGTTCACCGCGACGAAGATCGAGAACAAGATGGCGCTGCGGATCGTGCAGAACGCCGACATCGTGCTCGACGGCTGCCGCGTTCCGGAGGCCAACCGGTTGCAGAACGCGAACTCCTTCAAGGACACCGCCAAGATCCTGCGCCAGACGCGCAGCGGCGTGGCGTGGCAGGCGGTGGGAGTGATGTTCGGCGCCTACGAGATCGCCCTGAGTTACGCGAAGGAGCGCGAGCAGTTCGGGCGCCCGATCGGGGGCTTCCAGCTCGTGCAGGACCTGCTGGTGAAGATGCTCGGCAACGCCACGGCCTCGTGCGGGATGGTGACGCGCCTGGCCCAGTTGCAGGACGCCGGGGTGTACCGGGACGAGCAGTCCGCGCTGGCGAAGGCCCACTGCACCGTGCGGATGCGCGAGACCGTCGGGTGGGCGCGGGAGCTGATGGCTGGGAACGGGATCGTCCTCGACTACAAGATCGGCCGCTTCGTCGCCGACGCGGAGGCCATTTACTCGTACGAGGGCACACGGGAGATCCAGACCCTCATCGTCGGACGTGCCGTGACCGGTGGCCTGAGCGCCTTCGTGAGGTGACGACCATGACCACCGAATCCGTCTTCACCGGCTTGAAGGTCCTCGACGCGTCGAGCTTCATCGCGGGACCGGCCGCGGCCACCGTGCTCTCCGACTTCGGAGCGGACGTCATCAAGATCGAGCCACCGGGGAAGGGGGACCCCCAGCGGCTGCTGAGTTCCGTGCCGCCCAGCCCCCGGGCCGAGGCCAACTACGGCTGGCACCTCGCCAATCGGAACAAGCGTGGCATGGTGCTCGACCTGAAGTCCCCGGCGGCCATCGAGGTTCTCAAGCGGCTCGTCCAGTGGGCCGACGTGGTGATCACCAATTTCCCGCACGGCACGCGCGAGAAGCTGCACCTCGGCTACGAAGAGGTATCCGGCTGGAACCCGAGAGTCGTCTACGCCGACATCACGGGCTTCGGGGACGCCGGTCCGGACGCCGGACTGCCGGGCTTCGACCTGACCGCCGCCTGGTCGCGCAGCGGGCTGCTGGCCTCCACCCGGGACGCGGGAGCGCCGCCGACGGTGCCGGTCTGGGGCAGCGGCGACTACATGTCCGCGATCGCGATCTACGCCGCGATCCTGACCGCCCTGTACCGCCGCGAGCGGACAGGACAAGGGGCCAGTGTCGGGACCTCGCTGCTCGCCGCAGGCGTATGGGCGACGGGAACACTCGTGGCCGGCGCGCTTGCCGGCGGCACGCCGTTCGAGCTGCACGACCGGAAGGCACCGGCCAACCCGCTGATCAATCCCTACCGAACCGCGGACGACGAGTGGTTCATGCTGGTCGCCTCGCCCTCGCACTGGCCGGGACTCACGCGGGCCGTCGGGCATCCCGAGCTGCTCGATGATCCCCGTTTCGCCGGCATCGAGGGCTTCGTCAAGAACTCCGCCGTGCTGACGGAACTGCTCGACGCCGAGTTCCGCTCACGCCCGTTCGCCCACTGGAAGGACGCCCTGACCCGGGAACGCATCACCTACAGCCTCATCCAAACACCCGAGGAGGCAGCACAGGACCCGCAGCTGCGCGCGAACGACATCGTCGTGCCGCTGGCAGGGGTCAACGGGCTGGACTACACCATCAACAGCCCGGTCAATGTGCGAGGTGTCAAGAAAGTCCCGGCGAAGCGGGCCCCGGACCTGGGCGAGCACAACGACGGGATCCTCGCCGAGCTGGGATTCGGCCCTGCCGACATCGCCGAACTGCGCGCCCAGGGAGCGATTCCCGGCCCGACACAAGCGCAGGCGCCGCGATGAGCACGGCGCCCGAAGCGGCCACCATGGTGCTGCACGAGCACCGCGACGGCGTGCTGACCCTCACCATCAACCGTCCGGCACAGAAGAACGCCGTCGACCACGAGGTCGCGGTACAACTCGCGGCGGCCGTGGATCTGCTCGACGCGGACCCGGAACTCTCGGTCGGCGTCCTCACGGGCGCGGGCGGGGTGTTCAGCGCCGGCATGGACCTGAAAGCCTTCACCAAGGGGGAGCTGCCGGTGCTCCCCGGCCGAGGATTCGGCGGGCTCACCCGCGCGGCGGTGCGCAAGCCGCTGATCGCCGCGGTCGAGGGCTGGGCGCTCGGCGGAGGCTTCGAGATGGTACTCGCCTGCGATCTGATCGTCGCCGCGGAGGACGCCCGGTTCGGGCTTCCCGAGACCACCCGTGGTCTCGTGGCGGCAGAGGGCGGACTGGTCCGGCTGCCGCGCCGCCTTCCGTACCACGTCGCCGCGCGCGTACTGCTCACCGGCGAGCCGCTGACCGCCGCAGAAGCCAAGCAGTACGGGCTCGTCAACGAACTGACCCCGCCCGGCGCCGCGTTGACTGTGGCCCGGGAACTGGCGGGACGCGTCGCGCGGAACGCACCGCTGGCGCTCGCAGCCGTCAAGGAGGTCCTGCGCGAAACCCAGGGCCTGAACGAGAGTGACGCGTTCACACGCCAGGACGAGATCACCAGAGGGCTGGCCACCAGTGAGGACGCCAGGGAAGGCGCACGGGCGTTCGCTGAAAAGCGCGCACCTGTCTGGCACGGCCGTTGATACCAGGCACGTCGGCCCCCTACCGCCCGTATCCGATTCCCTCAGGAGCAGTGACCAGTCATGAATGCGCACAGGCCTGTCCAGCGCGTGGCGATCGTCGGGACCGGCACGATCGGTGCGAGCTGGGCGGCGCACTATCTCGTCCGCGGCTTCGACGTCACGGCGACCGATCCCGCCCCCACCGCGGAGACGGCTCTGCGGTCGTACGTGGAGGCGGCCTGGGACGCGGCCGCCTCGATCGGGCTCGCGGCCGGGGCGTCGCCCGACCGGCTGAGCTTTACCGCGGACCTGCGTCAGGCCGTCGCGGACGCCGACTTCGTCCAGGAGAACGCACCAGAGCGGCCGGAGCTCAAGGTGAAGCTGTTCGCCGACATCGACGAGGCCACGCCGCCGGACGCGATTCTCGCGTCGAGTTCATCGGGCATCACGATGAGCGTCATCCAGGCCGAGTGCCGGCACCCGGAGCGCACCGTCATCGGACATCCCTTCAACCCACCGCACATCGTCCCGCTGGTCGAGGTCGTCGGCGGCACGAGGACCGATCCGGACACGGTCCGGGACGTCATGGCGTTCTACGCCGCGATCGGCAAGAAACCGGTCCACCTCAAGAAGGAACTTCCCGGGCACGTCGCCAACCGCATCCAGGCCGCCCTGTACCGCGAGGTGGTGTACCTGGTCCAGCAGGGCGTGCTCGACGTGGCCGACTCCGACGACGCGGTGTCCTGGGGCCCGGGGCTCAGATGGGGTGTCATGGGACCCCATCTGCTGTGGCATCTGGGCGGAGGAGAGGGCGGCATCCAGCACTTCATGGAGACGCTCATGCCGCGGATGGTGGCGTCCTGGCAGGACCTGGGCACCCCCGAGTTCACCCCCGAGCTCCAGCAGGCGATCGTGGCCGGTGTCCTCGACGAAGCGAACGGCCACTCGGTCGACGAGCTGGCCGACCGGCGCGACGCGATGCTCTCGGCCCTGCTGGCCGTGCGCGCACGGCATGACTTCTCCGGCCCGGGGCTCACAACCGACCCCGTGACAGAGGAGGGGACATGACACAGCGGCAGGAGAGGCTGTTCGTACTCGAAGCCAGCGGTGGCGGCCGGCTGTTCTGCGTGCACCCCGACGGCTCGGGCAAGACGGTCCTCGTCACCGGGTGCAGGGTTCCTGACGGGGTGGCGGTCGATGTGGCGGCCGGGCACATCTACTGGACGAACATGGGTATGCCGGCGGAGAACGACGGCTCGATCGAGCGTGTGGACCTGGACGGAGGCAACCGGACGACGATCGTGCCGAGCGGCGTCACGCACACCCCGAAGCAGCTCCACTTCGAGACCGTGGGCCGGAAGCTGTACTGGGCTGATCGTGAGGGCATGCGCGTGATGCGCTGCGAACTCGACGGCTCGAACGTCGAGACACTCCTGCAGACGGGACAGGGGGCCGACGACCGCCAGGACGAGAGAAGGTGGTGCGTGGGAGTCGCCGTCGACCCGGCCGGCGGACATCTCTACTGGTCCCAGAAGGGCCCGAGCGACGCGGGGGAGGGGAAGATCCTGCGGGCCGGAATCGACCTTCCCGAGGGCCAGAGCGCGGCCGAACGCAGCGACATCGAAGTGCTCTTCGAAGGTCTGCCGGAGCCGATCGACCTCGAACTCGACCACGTGCAGCGCCTGTTGTACTGGACGGACCGCGGCGACCCGCCCCGGGGCAACACCGTGAACCGCGCACCCATGCACCCGCCGAACGCAGTACGTTCGCCCGAGATCCTCCTCACCCACCTGATGGAAGGTATCGGCATCACCCTCGACCCGGACGGCGGCCGCATGTACGTGACCGACCTGGGCGGCAGCATTTACACCGCCGGCCTCGACGGATCGGACCGCAAGGAGATCCTCGTCGCACAGGGCAACCTCACCGGAATCGCCCATGCCGTGCTGGTAACCGGAAAAGGCGTCTGACCAAGTGCTTACGTCACCTCCCATTTGGTTCAAAATTAAATTACACCGAGGGGTGTCGCAAAATTCAAGGAGTCCTTGTGGAGAGCATTGAATCGGCCGGCGTTGACGCGCAGCACTCTGTGCGCGTCTTCAGTAGTGCGGCACGGTGGCTGACTGAGCAGGTCGGGCACGAAATTCGACGTGAGACCGGCATGTGGCAGATCCACTATGAGATGCTCTCTTGGCTGGCGGAAGCCCCTGAGGGGCAATTGGGCCTGACCAAGTTGGCCCGGCGGATGGGCATATCGACCAGCAGACTCTCCCATCTGGTGGACCGCACACGGGAGCACGGCTGGGTGGTGCGCGTACCGGATCCCCTTATTACTCCAGTCAGATTGCGTGTTCTGAGCTGGTTCTTCTTCGGTAGTGGCAGCGGCGGGCGTTGGCTTGGTGGTGTCTGCGCCAGTGGGACCAGTTCAGTGCGTGCAGTTGTCGGTCCTGGTGGGGTCTGGGGTGGGGCAGGAGAGTGTCCAGTAGGCGCCGGATCTCTGCCACGGTGAGGGGGGTGAGGCTGGTGGTGTCGTTTCTGCTGCCCCCTTTGTGGTGTCCTGGGCCTGGGCTGCGAGGACGGCGAGGAAGGCGTGGGCGAGCATGGCCAGGGTGATGTGGCGGTACCAGCCCGCGTAGCGTCGGACTTCGTATTCGTCCAGGCCGCACTGGTTCTTCGCGGCCTGGAAGCACTCTTCGATGGCCCGGCGTGAGCCGGCGACGCGGGCCAGTTCGGCGATCTCGACGCCGGCGGGTGCGTAGGCGAGGTAGTAGGCGAGTTCGGTGGGGTCGGACAGGCTGCGTCGGGCCATCACCCAGCGGTGATGGGTGGGTGGGTCCGGGTCGAAGATGATGTTGGCGGGCAGTTTGGCCGCGGCCCAGTCGTAGGTGCGTGGGCCCTTGGCTCCGTCGCCGCAGGACAGGGTCTGCCAGGCGTCGTCGGGTGCTTCGTCGATGAGCTGGTCGATGCGCCAGAAGCCGGCCAGGGACTTGATCTGCTGGGACTTCGGCACCGCCACGACATAGCCGACGTCGAGCTGTTCGAGCAGGCGGCGGAAGGACCAGTCCTGTCCGTAGGCTTCATCGGCAGTCACCCACGCGGCGGGCAGTCCTGCGGCGATGCAGCGGCGGACCAGGCCCTTGGCCGGCTCGCCCTTGGTCGCGAAGGTGCGTTCGTCGGGGATCTTCGCTTCCCGGCACCGCTCTCGGTCCGTGGTCCAGCACTTGGGCAGGTGGAGCTCGCGGTCGACGAGGGCTCTGCCATGGCCGGTGGCGTAGGCCGCGAAGACACCGATCTGGCAGTTGTCGATCTCTCCGGATGTGCCGGTGTCCTGCCTCGACACCCCGGCTGACGTGGTGCCCTTCTTGATGAATCCGGTGTCATCGATGATCAGCACTCCCCCCGGACCCAACCGACCGGGCCGCAGCGCTGACGTACTACGGGTTGCTGTCGCTCTTCCCGGCCCTGCTTGTCCTGGTGTCGATGCTCGGCGTCGCCGGCAAGTCCACCACAGCCACGGTGCTGAGCAATCTCAAACGGTTCACTCCGGGCTCCGCCCGGGACATCATCACCGGGGCCGTCTCGCAGCTGCAGAACAACGCCGGCATCGGTTCTCTCATGGCGATTGTCGGGATCGTCCTGGCGGTGTGGTCGGCCTCGGGGTACGTGGCCGCGTTCATCCGCGCGGCCAACCAGGTCTACGACATGCCCGAAGGTCGCCCGGTGTGGAAGATCCTCCCCGTGCGGGTCGGGCTGACGGTCGTCCTGCTGATACTCGCCGTCGTCAACGCATTGATCGTCGTCTTCACCGGCACTCTGGCCCGCCAGGCCGGAAAGGCGCTGGGGATCGGGGACAGCGCGCTGACGGTGTGGTCGGTCGCCAAGTGGCCCGTCCTGGTGGTCCTGGTCACGATCATGATCGCCCTTTTGTACTGGGCCACCCCCAACGCCCGGGTGAAGGGGTTCAGGTGGATCACACCTGGCAGCTTCCTCGCCCTGGTCATCTGGCTGATCGCATCCGCCGCCTTCGCGTTCTACGTCGCCAACTTCGCCTCGTACAACAAGACCTACGGCACCATGGCCGGGGTCATCGTCTTCCTCATCTGGCTGCGGATCAGCAACCTCGCCATCCTGCTCGGCCTGGAGTTCGACGCCGAGACCGTCCGGCAGCGGGCGGTCGCCGGCGGCCTGCCGCCGCACAAGGAGCCCTACACCGAGCCGCGTGACACCAGGAAGTGGACCGAGGAGGACCTGCGCCGCCTGGACGCATCGTGACCGTGGCACAGCGGTGACGGGCTGATTCTTAACGCTCGGGCGCTTACCCACCAGCGCTCGCGGATATCCGCAGCTCATGAGGTTGCTGACGGGCTTGCGTGAGGCTGACCGTGTTGTGACGCGGCGGGCGGCCTCCCGCATCCCGCCGGGCGTGGCCAGGGCGTTGTCGGCGGTGGAGGAGTCCGCGGAGAGCTCGAAGCTGTGGTGCGGGGCGGCGGCCGCGATGGCCTGGTGGGGCGGGTGGCGGGGCCACAAGGCGGCGGCCGCCGGGCTGGGGGCCCTGGTGGTGGCGCAGTTGGCGTCGAACGGCTTGTGCAAGCAGCTCGCCGACCGCCCCAGGCCGCCCGCGCAGTGGATCCCGCACGACGAGGTCGCCGACCGCCCCGACTCTTCCTCCTTCCCCTCAGGGCACACTGCGGCCGCGGTCGCCTTCACTGCCGCCGTTGCCCGCACCTGGCCGGCCGCCGGCGCGCTGTGCGCGGTGCCAACCGCCCTGGTGGCTCTCGAACGGGTGCAGTCCGGTGCCCACTACCCCGGCGATGTCGCCGCCGGCGCCGCCATCGGCCTGGCCAGCGCCTGGCTCACCCGCCACGCCCCGAAGTCGTTCCTGCGCCAAACGAATTCCCGCCCCGGCTCGGGCCTGCCCTGAACTGGGTCGTTCGGGGTACTCGCGCGCCGTGAAAGGGGTCGGGCCACCGGCCCCGCAGGAACGAGATGGGAGGGGAGGTGACCGCCGTGTCGAGCACGCAGCCGTTCTCGTCGGGGACCGACCATAGCCCGCACCATGCCGGTCAGGAGCCGGTGAGCGAGCTGGTGCAGAGGGCTTCGCAGCAGCTGACGGAGCTGGTGCGCGGTGAAATGCGCCTGACGCAGGCGGAGATGAGGGAGAAGGGCAAGCGTTACGGCAAGGGCGGCGGCCTGTTCGGCGGAGCCGGAGTGGTCGGCTTCCTGATGGTGCAGGCTCTGGTGGCGACTGGCATCGCCGCGCTGGCGCTCCTGCTTCCGGTGTGGGCCGCGGCACTGATCATCACAGCGGTGCTGGGTGTGATAGCCGCCGTCATGGCAATGAGCGGGAAGAAGCAGGTCGACCAGGCCGCACCGCCGACACCGCAGCAGACGGTCGAGAACGTGAAGGCCGATGCGGCCGAGATCAAGGAGAGCGCACACCGATGACCCAGCCGCCCCACGACGAGCCCACTGCCGACAGCCCTGAGGAGCTGCGCGAGTAGGTGGAGCAGACCCGCGAGGAGCTCGGCCAGACGGTCGAGGCCCTCGCGGCCAAGACCGACGTCAAGGCACGCGCCCAGGAGAAGGCCACCGCGGTCAAGGAACAGGCCGCCGTCAAGGCCGGCGAGCTGAAGGCCAAGGCCGCCCACCTGGCACATCAGGTCCAGGACAAGCTGCCCGACCCGGTCAAGGGCAAGGCCGCCCAGGCCGGCCAGCTGTGGCAGGACAAGGCCCCCGAATCCGTGCAGCAAAGGACGGCTCAGGGTGCACGGATGGCGCGGGAGAACCGCAACCTGCTGCTGGCAGCCGCCGGTGTGGCCGTCGTGGCGTGGATGGTCTGCCGCCGTCGCAAGGGGTGAGCGGTGTGAAAGCCTCGAAGATCGCTTACAAGCCGGTCGGTCTGACCCTGGGTGCCATCAGCGGCGTGATCGCCGGAGCGGCGTTCAAACAGGCGTGGAAGATACTCGGCCACGACGACGACGCGCCCGACGCCACCGACGAGGACCGTACCTGGAGCGAGGTCCTGCTCGCCGCCGCCCTGCAAGGCGCCATCTTCGCCGGGGTCAAAGCCGCCGTTGACCGCGCCGGAGCGGCCTCCACCCGCCGTCTGACCGGCACCTGGCCCGGCTGACGCAATCATGGAGGGGTGCCGGTACACGGCTACCGGCACCCCTCCCCGCCCCGGAAAGAGGCCGAGCCGTCTCCCCCTTCCACGCGCTGCCTGCTCTGGCCGCCGCGACGGTCACCTGCCTCGTCCTGGCTGGCCGCTAGGCCACCAGCCGCCGGCACGACCGCACCGCGGCGCGCCTTTCCGCACCGGGGCAGCAGCAACGCATCCCCACGGACAGCACGCCTGATGAGGCTCCCTGAAAGTGGTTCTGACCGCAGTTCCGTGAAAGCCCAGGTCAGAGGGTGAATGCAGGAACGTTCACTCGGGGCAGTTCTCGATCATGGGGGTCTCCTCGATCGAAGACGTTCTGTTTCCCGGGATCGATGTGCGGTTGGAGGGTGTGAGCGTCACCACCACGATGCTGTTCGTCGATGCTGCGGCGTGTGGACGTCCACCGTCTTGCCCGGGCTGTCGATGGCGGGGACGCAGAGTACATTCGACCTACCGCCGTAACCTGTCCGAACGTCCCTTTGGCGGGCAGAAGTTGGTTGTGCGTCTGCAGGTGCGGCGATTTTTCTGCGATCGGAATTCATGCGCCCGTAGGACGTTCGTTGAGCAGGTCGACCGACTGACGGAACGTTACCGACGCTTCAGCCTCGGGCTGAAGGAGTGGCTGACGACGGTGGCCGTCGAGCGGCTGTGCCGCAAGCTGAACCTGGCGGCGGGCCGGACCTGCCTGGTGGAGCTGCTGGAGGAACCGCCGGCGCCGGAGCAGGCACCGCGGGTCCTCGGGGTGGACGAGTTCGCCCTCCGACGCGGGCGCCGGTACGGCACCATCCTGGTCGACGTCGAGGCCGGGCGGGTGGTCGACGTCCTGCCCGACCGTACCTCGGAGACCTTCGGCGCCTGGCTGACCTCCCACCCCGGAGCGGAGATCATCTGCCGGGACCGTGCCAGCGCCTACACGAAAGCGATCAAGGAAGCCGCGCCGGACGCCATGGAAGTCGCGGACCGCTGGCACCTGCTCCAGAACCTCTCCGACGCGATCGAGAAGACCTGCCACCAGCACCGGCCGTGCCTGAAGAAGCACGCGGAACGGGGAGGTGACCGCCCGATCCAGATGCCGCTGGTGGACGCACTGCCGCCCACGCGGATCGTGCAGCGCGTTCTCCAGCACCACGCCGAACTCACCCGCATGGTCGCGGCCGGCCACCCGCTCAGTGACATCGCCCGCCGCCTCGGTCTCGACCGCAAGACGGTCCGCCGCTACCGCGACACCAGCCTCGACCACCTCCTCGACAGCGCCCGCGACCGCCGCCCCGAGAAGTTGGACGCCTTCAAGCCCTTCCTGCAGCAGCAGTACGCCGTAGGCATCACCAACGGCCGCATACTGTTCCAGCAGATCCGCGAACGCGGATTCCGCGGCGGCTACTCGACTCTCACCCCCTACCTCCGAACCCTGAAAGCCGGCACGGCCCCGACCGCACCAGCGGAAATCCCAAGCCCGCGCCGGATCACTTCCTGGATCATGCGCAACCGCGAGCTCCTCAGCACTCAGGAGGTCGAACACCTCGACCAGGCCCGCCTCGCGTGCCCGGACATCGCGCGGGCCTGCGACCTCGCCCGGGCCTTCACGGACCTCGTCCGCAACCGCCGAGGCCAACTGCTGCCTGCCTGGATCCGCCAGGCCGAACACTCCGACGTCCTCCCGGTCGCCAAGTTCGCCGCGTTCCTCCGCCAGGACTTCGACGCTGTCACCGCCGGCCCCACCCACGAATGGAGCTCGGGCAAGGTCGAAGGCCATGTCAATCGCGTGAAAACGATCAAGCGGGCCATGTACGGGCGGGCCGGCTTCCGACTACTACGGACCCGAACCCTCTCCCGCACATAGCCTCGGGCCGGTCACGGAATCCAGCCGGCCGCCACACGCTCGGCCACCGAGAAGTCGGTCCCGCAGTCCGGGCAGGAGGCCCGCCCGAACAGGTAACGGACGCCATGTGCCAGGCCCTCCTGACCGTCCGCCGAGGCCCGCGTGAACAGCCTCCGCGGCAGCCCTTCCAACTGCAGCGTTCGCGCCGGTTGGAGGGGTGACTTCAGCACTTCTGGCAGCGCGTAGTCGTCGGTGCAGCAGAAGGAGTCGTCCTGTCCGATGACGACGAACATGTTGACGCCGCAGTAGGGGCAGTCGACCTCGTACTCCCCGGTCTGCAGGCCGTCCAGGGAGCGATCCCAGATCTCGACGCCCTCGAAGGAGAGCAGGGCCTGCAGCAGGTTCACGTACTCCTCGGCCTCGGCCGTCTGGCTCAGGCGGCGATCGGTGAGGTCATGCAGAACCGCAATCGGAGCCGAGAAGACCGTCAGAGGGCTGTCGGAATCGGACAACCCCGGCGAGCAGGAAGTGATTGCTCCCGCCGCCAGCAGCACCCAGCCCAGGGTCTCCGGCCTGCCCGCGGTCGCGATCTCGGCCAGGCGCGGAAGTGCTGCGAAGCTGGCGGCGAAGGCGGTGTCCAGCTGCGGACACAGGTGGTCCATCAGCTCGGACCACACACCGCTCGGATCGGCCTCGAATCGATCCAGGAGAGCAGGCACGTGCTCTGCCGAGCCGCACGCGTCGGTGAGTGTCGACCAATCCGTCATGCGTTCATACAACCAGGCGGCTCCGGACGGGCTGCACCGGGCCGAGAGACTCCAAGATCCTTCACGGAACTGCGGTCAGAACCCTGAAAGTGGCCACCCCCTGCTCTGGCGGGACCCCACACTTGCTCGATGGATCTCCCCACCCCCATACCGTCTGACTTGTGGTCGGGAGCCTGCGGACACCCGTGAATTCCCCTTGCACAACCGGTGCTTCGCCTCGGCGGCCGGTTCCAGCTTCCACAAGACGCCCATCCCCGACCCCTGGACACGTAGTCGCCACGCAGCCGACAGCCCGGCTGACCCCACCCTGATCACCGATGGTGAGCGCATATGCGTCTCCGGTAAAGACCGCGTACCAGCCGCGCCGCCCGGCCCGGCCCTCCGCGGAGGCAGCAAGGTGCTGGAGATGACCCCGCGTCTTGCCTTCGCCAGCTCACAGTCGAGTTGGATGCCCCCTTCCGCGAATATTGTCATGTAATGTTAGCGATCTATGCCACTGCACCACCCGGAACGTCATTGTTCGATGACCTCGAGGGGGAGCTGTGCTGACCGGCACTCACAGAAACATCAGAACTGTCCGTAGCACCGTGCCGCGTTCGGTGATCACGGTCTCGTTCACCGCATCTGTCGCACTGGTGGGCGGCGTGGCGGCCGCGGACCCCGCGCCGCCGTCCGCGGCCAAGGCCGATCCCGTTGTGGAGTTACAGGCCGGAAGTGCCACGGGGAATCCTGTGGACGACACTGTGACCTGCGACTTGTTCGCGAACAAGGCGAACTACAGCGGCGTGAAGATCACTGGCACGGGCGGGATCCGCTCCTGCACCCCGCATGCACCGTTTTCCTGCAGCAGCGAGGCGGATCTGCAGATCTACCTGAGCGGGCCCGGCCGTTGGGAGACGCAGGCGGCAGGCCCGCGGCAGAGCAACTGTCCGCCCCCGGCACGCTCGACGACAGCGGCGTCCAGCTGCCGCTCGTCCTCAACGACGTACTCATATCGCACCGAGACGTTGGGGGACGATCTACTACGGCACCACGGACAGCGGCACCGCCTACAGCTCGGTGTTCAACGTCAAATACCTGTAGGAGAGTTGCTGCGGGGCGGGCGTCGGAGCGCGTCCCACGGTGTGTCACGAGAGGCGAAGCCGCAATGGCCATGAACGACGTGATAGCGGCAAGTGAGCGGCTCGCCCAACGGATCACGGACGGACGCCTGAGTGACGAGGCGTTCGAGGTGTGGGTGAATGAGGGCTGCTCGGTTTGGGGAGTGGATCGTGACGACCTGCTCGCCCAGGTCGAAGCAGTCGCGTTGATCGCGCTCATCACCACCGCCCTTGACACTGGTGCAGGTACGGATGAGACCGAGTGGCGGGCGAAGGCCCTGGCGAAGCTGCGAAGCCAGGATGATGTGGAACTTTTTGCCGCGCTGCCCCGCCCCCTGCCCGCCAAGTTGGTGACCCGGGTGGAACAACTGCGCCTGGTGTCTGCGGGCCTGACCTCCGGCTCCGCCGCGCGCTGGCTGCGCCTGGTCGACACCGCCAGCGAATTCCTGGGCGACGGGCCACCGCCGCGAGACTAGGCATCGTGCTGACGGTCGTCGCGCGCCTCGCCCATCGGAGCCCGGGCACCTCCGGGACCACTGAGCCGCAGACGGCGGCCGCCGCGCCCTGGGGGAGCTACAGCAGCCCCGGCAGCGGCAGGACGCGCTCGGTGAGCTGGCCGCGCAGTCTTGCGCCGGCGGTGTCGGCTTCGGCGAGCCAGTTCCCGTCGCTAGTGCTGTGACCACATAGGTTCGCCGGGTCTGTAGGCCGCTGTGGGCCCGCTGCGAGTGGGTCCCCTTGTTGCCACGGAGGCGAGCGTGTTCTTGGGTCTAACCTGGCTCCGTGACGCAGCAGATGAGCACGGTGGTCCTGATGTGCGGTCTTCCGGGGGCGGGCAAGACCACCTACGCGATGGAGCTGGTGCGACGCGGTTTCGCCCGGCTGTCGATCGACGAGGTGGTCTGGCAACGACTCGGGCAGCGTGACGCTGGCCTGGTACTGGAAGCCAAGGCATTCGACCAGCTCAAGGAGGAGGTCCGCCGCGAGCAGCGGCAGGAGCTGGTCGAGCTGATGCTGGCCGGGCGCGACGTAGTGGTGGACTACAGCTTCTGGAGTCGCGCCGCCCGCGACGACTACAAGGCGCTGATCGAGAGCCACGGCTGCCGCTGGGAACTGGTCCACCTCAAGGCCGACCGGACCACGCTGGAGCGTCGCCTTGAGCGACGCAACAGCGTGGGGGGCGCCAACTCCGTCACCGTGGATGAGACGCTGTTCAACCGCTACATGGCCAACTTCGAGGAGCCGAGCGGAGAGGGTGAGCAGGTCGTCATGCGGCCCTCGACCTGAGGATCTGACGCTGCTCGGCGGGGAGGGTACGGCTGCCCCAGCGGATGCCTTTTTCGCTGCGGATGCGAGCGCGTTCCTTCCGCTGGGCGGCGAGGACGTCGGGGTGGCGGGCGTTCTTGTTGCGCCAGCGCAGGTAGGCGTGCAGGGTCCGGGTCTGGACGGAGTGGTTGCGGTGGTTGGAGTTGGCGATGGTGAACTGCCGCAGCGGCCCGAAGTGGGCCTCGATCGGGTTGGCCCAGGACGTATAGGTCGGGGTGAAGCACAGCCCGACCCGGTTCTTCCTCGCCCAGCGCCGGATCGCCTCACCCTTGTGTGCGGACAGGTTGTCCAAGATGACGTAGATCGGGGCGCCGTCCGGGCGGGCCGCGCGGATCGACCTCAGTGCCGCCAGGGTGTTCGCGGCCCCCTTCTTCCCGCGGTTGACGCCCCACAGAGTGTCGTCGCCGACGGAGTAGTAGCCGTGGAAGTAGCGGACGCCGTGGGTGCGGTGGTAGGTCGCGGGGTGCCGCCCGGGGTGACCGGCAGGGGCCCAGCACGACCCGGCGGCGGGACGGATGCCGAGTGGGCCGAACTCGTCGAACGCGAAGACGCGATCCGGGAAGCGCTCCAAGACGTCCTCGATGCGGTCGAGCTTGGTGTCACGATCGGGGTCCGGGGACTCCTTCCAGGTCTTGGTGCGCTGGAAAGTGACGCCGCGGCAGGCGAGCAGGCACCGTAACGCCTCCCGGCCGATCCGGATCACGTGGCCGTGCACTTTCCGCAGGTAGGCGGCGAGTTTGCGGATGGACCAGCGGGTGAAGGGCTGGGCGGGCTTGGTCGGGCGGGTGGTGGCCGTCTGGACGACGAAATCCTCCTCGTCAGGACTGAGCAGGCGGGGACGGCCTCCCGCCCACCGAGGGTCCAAGCAGGCGAGGCCGATCTCGTTGAACCGGTGGATCACGTCGCGGACGGTGTCCTCGTCGGCCTGCACCAGCTTCGCGATCACCGGGACCCGGTTCCCGCCGGCCGATGCCAGCAGCATCATCGCCCGCCGGTAGCGCACCGAACTGGTGCTGCCCCGGCGCACGGTCTGCTGCAGCTTCTGCCCCTCCTGGTCGGTCAGCCTGCGCACACGGACAGGCTCGGCCACCACACCCCCAACGATCGGACGGACGAACGTCACGCACATCCAACCGCCACGACCACCAACGCGGCGAACCTTCCCGGTCAGAGCACTAGCGGAGTCCCCTATGCTCGCGAGGCAGTTGGTGTGAACAGTTCATGTAGGGGGCGCGGAGTCGCATGGCCGACGAGATCAGGTACGAGTACAAGACCGTGAAGACAGTTCGCGGCACTGACGGCTTGGTGATCTCGAAGATGCAGAAGGATGGCTGGGAGCTCGTGGAACAGTCCCAGGGCACGCTTCGCTCCACCCTCAACTTCCGTCGGCCGAAGAAGCCGCAGCCGTGGCTCCTGATCGGTACGGCGACCGCCGCCCTCGTGATCCTGGCCATCGTCATCGGCGTTGCCTCTGCACTCAGCGACGGAGGCGAGAAGAGGGACGAGTCAGACAAGTCGACGATCGCTGCGAGCGAGAAGCCTTCCGCTACGCCGACTTCGACCGCGGCCGAGTCGGCTACCACTGAGGTGATCACGCCGCAGAACAACCCGGAATTCGCAGCACTGCTGAAGGCGGACTCGTGCGACGACGCGAACCTGAACTTCGCGACCAGGCACAAGGGCCAGACGGTCACATTCAACGGCTCGATCGTTAACATGGCGCCCCACGGTCACTACGACACCCGCTACGACTTCCTCCTGGGCCCGGGCGACAAGGGACCGAACACGACGGTCGGCCCGGCCTTCAAGTACGAGGACGTCAACATCCTTGACCTGAAACTGACCGGTAAGAAGATCCCAGCTACCGTCGGCTCAGGCGACAAGTTCCGCTTCATCGCCAAAGTGGGCGAATTCAACGCGGACCAGTGCCTCTTCTTCCTCGATCCGATCTGGACGGAGCTCCGGTAGTCAAGCTGGCAGCCGCGTCTTCACGGACCAGCGTGCCGAACCGCTTTCTTCGCCGGTCAGGAAGGGTACGGTCTGATCTGTCGTCAGTGACGCTCTGGAGGTGTGGTGACGGGCATAGAGATCGCTGTCGGGTACGTGTTCGCCTGGCTGCTCCGCAAAGCGAAACGGGTAGCGGGGCGGGCCGATCAGGAGGTTGACCGCACCCTCGATGCCGCGATGGACCAACTCCACGAGCTGGTCAGCCGCAAGCTGGGTGAGGACCCCGCACTGCACCGGCTCGCCGAGGAGGCCCGGGCGGGACAGGACCAGGCCAGCGACCGTACCCGGCAACGGGTGCAACTCGCGTTGGAGGACGCCGCCGAGGAGGATCCCGGCTTCCGCGAGGCCATGGACCGGGCGGTGAAGCAGTTGCAGAGCCTGAGTGGCACATCTGGTGGAGCGTCGGCAGGCGATGGCGGAATGGCCGTCGGCGGGAATGTGGACATCCGCGCCGACCACGGCTCCGCCGCCGCCTGGAGCATGGGGGATGTGAGCCTGGGAAACCCTCCGCAGCCGGGAGCATCCCAGGGCTGAGCGCACCCGGCGCCATTTCCGCCCATCCCGCGCCCGGCGACGGACGCGCCGTGGTCTTCGCCGACCGCGGCAGCATGGCCTTCCAGCACGCCGACCAGGTCCGCTACTACGCGGTCCCCCGCACCCCGGCCAGCTGGCCGCACCAGGTCGGGACGCTCCCGCCCCGGGTCCTGTCCTTCCAACGCCGTCCCGTCGCCGACCGGCTGCGCGCGGCGGTCGGCGGCGGGGGGTCGGGGGGGCTGTGC
>NZ_JBFAWF010000004.1:0-80828 GCF_040680195.1 Streptomyces sp. NPDC052109
GGGTGGCCCGCGAGTACGCGGCGCGCAACATGCCGATGCGGCTGCGCACCGGCGACGAGGCCCACGAGTTCTTCGAGGACCTTCAGCTGGTGGAGGACAACCGCTGCCGGCACCGGCCTTCTCGCGTCGCGGACGGTCAGGCGTCGTCCAAGGTGCCCAGGCCGGTGAGCGCGCCCACCGGGTCCAGGTCGGGTGTGCCGCGGGGCCACCAGTCGTCCCGCTCCGGCTCCGACTCGTACGCGTACCACAGGCCGTCGCGGCCGAGGCGGAGCTGGACATGGCCGCGGGGGTGGGTCAGACGGTTGCGCCAGGGGCGGAACGCCGGGAGGTCGGCGGCGAGCAACGACGGACGGGCCCGGTCGAAGCGTCCGGCCGGCGGGTCCCACGCCTCCTCCAGAACGGCCAGCCCCGCGAGCCCGCCCTGGCGCCAGGCCGCGACGGCACGCGCGAGGTCTGCCGGGGTACGGCCGGTGGCCGCGGCGAGCGTGGCGTACAGGGTGCGGGTGGTGGCCGTGAGGCCGGAACCGGGGCGGGCGGCGGCGAGACGTACCGCGTCCTGCCACAGGGTCAACTCGCCCACCGGGTCGCGCGCGGTGCCGAGCAGCGCGTGGGCGCGAGCGGCGGCGTCGGTCGCCAGCTGGTCCAGTGCGAAGGGGTCCGGGCCGCCGGGCGCCGCCGGATACACCGGGGGCTGCTCGGGATGCGGCGGCACCGGCAACGGCGGGGGCAGCGGCGGGAGTCCGCGGGGGGCGAGGGCGTCGGCGGCGCGCACCCCGGGCAGCGACCCGGGCCCGCGGTCCTGGGCGGCGCGGGCCGCGCGGGCGGCGCTGCGCCGCGAGAGGGCGTCCAGCAGGTCCTTCTCGCCCCGGCCGCGCAGCAGGAGCAGCACGAACGGATCGGCGTCCAGCAGCCGTGCCGTCTGGTAGCAGAGCGCGGCCGCGTGCTTGCAGGGATGCCCGGAGTCGGGGCAGCTGCAGCGCGGCACCAGGTCGCCGGGGCCGGGCAGCAGGGGCACACCGCAGTCGGCGAGGGACTGGGGCAGTTCCTTGTCCAGCAGCGCGGCGATGTGTCCCGGCCGGTCGGCGGCGGCGTCCAGGAAGCGAGCCCAGTCCGCGTCCTCCAGCGTGCGGACCCGCACCTGCACGCGGTACGGGCGGGGGCGGCTCCCGCGCACGTACGCCAGCACGAGCCCCGGGGTCACCGTGATCGCGTCGACATGGCCCTGGTCGGCGTAGCCGCGGCCGCGCGCCAGCCGCTTGGGGTCCAGGGCACCCTGCTCCAGCGCACCGGTCCAGGCGTTGCCCCACCAGGTCGCCGCGAACGCCACGTCCCCGGCCTCCCGCGGCGGGAACGCCGGGAAGGTGCGGCGCAGTTCGGTGTCGCGGTGCGGGGTGGCCATGGTGGGCGGCACATGCGGGGACGCGGGGGCGGCGCTGCGCGGGCCGTCGCGGTGCGTGGTGCCGGGGCGCCGGGCGGGGGCGGGGGCGCCTGGATCAGGGGGCGTGTGCGGGGAAGCCGAACCTGCGGCGGGGATCGCTCCGCTCTCGGTGGGGGTGCCGGGGACGCAGGGGGCGGCGGGGCTGATGCGGGTGGCGGGCGGCCTGCGCGAGGACACCGGCTCCGCGGAGGTGCGGGCCGGGTCGACGGAGCCGGCGGTGTGCGGCCCTCGCGGGGACACCGGCTCGGTGGAGGCCTGATTCGGCCCGGCCGAAGTGGTGGCGGGCGGCCTGCGCAGGGACGCTGACCCCTCGGATGCGTGGTCCGGTCCGGCAGCGCTGGTGGCCTGCGGTGTGCGTGGGGACGCGACGGCAGGGCGTGGCCCGGCGCTGCCGTCGGTGTCGGCGCCGTCCGGGTTCGTCTCCTCCTCCGGGGCGTCCGACCATTCCGGCATCCGGAAGGCGGTGGCCAGGTAGCGCCGCATGTCCTGGGCCGCCTCGCTGCGGGCGGCCCGGGAGTCCGCGGGCGCGGTGCGCGGCGCTGTGGAGGCGGAGCCTCGGGGCCCGGACCGGGGGCGGGGCTGCGCGGCGCCGCGCGCCGCGGCCTCCTCCGCCTCGGCCTCGGCACGCAGCGCCTCGCGGCGGGCGGACCGGAGTGCCTCCCTGGCCACGTCGGCGGGGCGCCCCGCCGACCGTTCGGCACGGGAGGACTCGGAGGCTTCCGGGCCGTCCGCGCGGGCGGACCGCGGCACGCCCCGTCCACCCACACCGTCGGGCCGACGAGGCACGCCCCACTCATCCGCACGGGCGGGCCCGGGTACGTCCCGGCCGTCCGCCGCGCCGTCGGGCGGTGCCGTCGCGGCGGGCCCCGCTTCGGCGTCGGACGGCGACGAAGCGGCCGGAGTGTCGCCGGCGCCGGCACCGGCGGAGTCGCCGGTGCCGGCCGACGTGCCGTCGGCGTCCGGCCCGTCGGGCGCGGCCGACATGGCCGACCGGAGGGCGGCCCGCGCGGCGTCGGCAGGCCTCGGCCGGTCGGCGCCGGCCCGCTCGACCGCGTCCTCGGACGCCGCCGTCTCCCGCCAGGTCTCGTCCCACCCCGCTTCCGTCCGTTCGGCCCCGGCCCGTCCGGCCTCCGCCCGCTGCCGTGCCTCTCGCAGCGCCCGCCGGGCGGCGTCGCCGGGGCGCTGTTTCCCGCTCGTCACGACGGCCTCCGCAGCGAGACGAGGTCGGACAGCTCGCGGTCGGTCAGTTCGGTGAGCGCCGCCTCGCCGGAGCCGAGGATGGCGTCGGCCAGGGCGCGCTTGGCGGCGAGCATCTCGGCGATGCGGTCCTCGACCGTGCCCTCGGTGACCAGACGATGGACCTGGACGGGCTGGGTCTGGCCGATGCGGTACGCGCGGTCGGTGGCCTGTTCCTCCACCGCCGGGTTCCACCAGCGGTCGAAGTGGACGACATGGCCCGCGCGGGTGAGGTTCAGGCCGGTGCCGGCGGCCTTCAGGGAGAGCACCAGGACCGGGGTCTCGCCGTTCTGGAAGCGGTCGACCATGCGCTCGCGCTCCGGAACCGGGGTGCCGCCGTGCAGCAGGTCGACCGGGATCGCGCGGGCGGAGAGGTGGGCCGTGATCAGGCGGGCCATGCCGACGTACTGGGTGAAGACGAGCGCCGAGCCGTCCTCGGCGAGGAGAGTGTCCAACAGCTCGTCCAGCAGGGCGAGTTTGCCGGAGCGGGCGGCGAGCCGGTCGGCGTGTGCCTCCTCCTTGAGATACAGCGCCGGGTGGTCGCAGATCTGCTTCAGCGCACCCAGCAGCTTCAGGACCAGGCCGCGGCGGGCGATGCCCTCGGCCGTCTCGATGGCCAGCATCGACTCGCGCACCACCGCCTCGTACAGCGCGGCCTGCTCACGGGTGAGCGGCACCGGGTGGTCCGTCTCGGTCTTGGGCGGCAGCTCGGGGACGATGCCGGGGTCGGACTTCTTGCGACGCAGAAGGAACGGCCGAACCAGCCGGGCCAGGCGCGCCACCGCCTCCTCGTCCTCGCCGTTCTCCACCGCCCGCGCGTGCCGGGCCCGGAAGGACTTCAGGGGACCGAGGAGCCCGGGGGTGGTCCAGTCGAGCAGGGCCCACAGCTCGGAGAGGTTGTTCTCCACCGGGGTGCCGGTCAGCGCCACGCGCGCGGGGGCGGGGATGATGCGCAGCGCCTTGGCTGTGGCCGAGTAGGGGTTCTTCACATGCTGGGCCTCGTCGGCGACGACCATGCCCCAGGGTCGGTCGGCGAGCTGCGCGGCCGCCGAGCGCATCGTGCCGTACGTGGTGAGGACGAAGCCGTCCTGCAGGCCGTCCAGCGTGCGGTCCGGGCCGTGGAAGCGGCGAACGGGGACGCCGGGCGCGAAGCGGGTGATCTCCCGCTGCCAGTTGCCGAGCAGGGAGGCCGGGCAGACGACCAGGGTGGGCTCGGGGCGGGCGCGCCTGAGGTGCAGGGCGATGAGGGTGACGGTCTTGCCGAGGCCCATGTCGTCGGCGAGGCAGCCGCCGAGGCCGAGGGAGGTCATCAGGTCCAGCCAGGCGAGACCGCGCAGCTGGTAGTCGCGGAGGGTGGCGGCGAGACCCGGGGGCGGGTCCGCGGGGCGCGGGCCTGCGGTGAGGCGGTCACGGAGGGCGGCCAGCGCGCCGACAGGGACGGCCTCGACGGTCTCGCCGTCGACGTCGGCGGTGCCGGTGAGCGCCACGGACAGGGCGTCGACCGGGTCGAGCAGGCCCAGTTCGCGTTTGCGGGCCTTGCGCACCAGGGCCGGATCGACCAGCACCCAGCGGTCCCGGAGCCGTACGACCGGGCGGTGGGCCTCGGCGAGGGCGTCCATCTCGGCCTCGCTCAGCGCGTCCCCGCCGAGCGCCAACTGCCAGCGGAACTGGAGCAGTTCCTCGCTCTCGAAGAAGCCGGTGCCGTCGGTGGCCGAGCCGGGCGCCGGGCGGACCACCGCGGCGGCCGTGAGGTCGCGGGCGAGGTCCCGCGGCCAGTGCACGGCGACCCCGGCGGCGGCCAGCCGTGTGGCGCCGACGCCGAGCAGTTCCCCCAGCTCCTCCTCGGACAGGGCGAGCACATCGGGCACGTCCTGTTCGGCGAGCCGGTCCAGCGGCGGCCACACGCGGGCCGCGCGGCGCACGGCCAGGGCGGCGTCCACCCGCGCGCGGGGCCCGAACGCCGTGTCGGCCTCCCCCGCCCACAGGGCCGCCGCGTCGGCCACCAGGGTGGGGTCGGCGAGGCTGTGCACCTGCACGACGGCCGCTCCGGCCGCGCGGGCGCCGTCGCGCTCGCCGGCGTCGAAGACGTCGTAGGCGGACAGGTCCAGGCGCAGCGAGATCCGTACGCCCGCGTCCATCCCGGCGGCGACCTCGGCCGCCCACTCATGGGCCTGCCGCGGCAGCGCCACGGGCTCCCGGGCGGCGAAGGGCCGGCCGGAGGTGTACGGGGCGGCCGGGGTACGCGGCAGCGTGTCGGCGACCGCGTCCAGGAAGGAGCGGACCAGGGCCTCCGGCTCGGGCAGCCGGAGCGGGCCGGGGCCCGGCAGCGGCACGGCGTGGCCCTCCGGGGGAAGAGCGGCTGCCACCGCGCGCAGGTGGGCGATGTCGTCGGGCTCCAGCGGGCCGGCCCGCCAGGCGTCGTGACCGGCCGGGGTCAGTCCCGGCAGCAGACGGCCGCGGGCCACCAGCCGCAGCGCGTGCAGCGCGGCGGCGCCCCAGCAGGCCGTGGCGGGGTGGGCGGCCGGGTCGCGGCGGGCCCGGACGAGCAGCGGCAGCGCCTCGGCGAGCGGCAGGGTCAGCGCGGGCACCTGCCGTCGGCGCACACTCGCGCCATGCCGCCGTACGACGGTCAGCTCGCCGGTGTCGCCGGCGGCCGGCAGCGGGCCGCCGTCGGGGTCCCAGAAGGCGATGCGGCCCTCGCGCGGGAGGGGCGCCGGCAGGTACACGGACGCGAGGCGCACCGGGACCGGGGTCCCGTCCGGACCCGCATCCCCCGTGCGCTCGGCCACCGCAGCCGTGCCACCGCTCATCCGTCCTGTCACCTCCCGCCCGTGTGCCCGATCAGACGTCTTCGACTCTACGGACGGGGTCTGACAATCGGCCCCGACGGACCGGCCGGGGCCCGTGGTCACGGCACCGTGCGGGAGACGACGTAGACCATCGGGTAGTTCGGGTCGGACATGTTCACGATCACGTCCTGGGTGGGCGCCGGGTTCTTCTGCGCGTGGGTCAGTCCCCACCAGGGGCCGGGTCCGGTGAAACGCCAGCCGCTGACCTTCTGGTCGCGGGCGCTGATGGCGATGTCGTTCTTCTTCAGCTCGTCACTGCGTGCGCCCATGGTCTGCAGGAAGCTGTCCAGGCCGGCGGCGTTGGTGCGGAACTGCACGTAGAGGCGGCTCGTCTTCCAGTTGTTCGTCTCGTAGTAGGCGATGTGGTCGGCCGGGTGCGGGACGCTCACCTGGTAGAGGCGGCGCTGCACCTTCGACGGCCAGCCCGCGGTCAGGCCGGTCGCGGAGTACTTCGCCTCCTTGTCCTTGCCGCTGTTGCGGCTCTGGTTGGCGGAGATCACCAGGTAGCCGGCCGGGACGCCGATCAGCAGGACGATGATCAGCAGGGTGAGCGCGCGTCGCCTGGCCTTGTGCCGGGGGTTCTCGGCGGGGCGGGGCGGCTCGCCCGGCGAGGCGGTCTGGCGGGGCAGCGAGGCGGTCATGCGGTGTCCCGGTCGCGGCGGGCCTGGGTGTACCGCTCGTAGCGCTCGTACCGCTCCACCCGGCGGCGCTTGGCGCGGCGGAACCGGCGGGCGACCAGCCGGGCCAGGTCGGCGGCGCCGACCATGCCGGCCTCGGGGCCGAGCTGAGCGCGGGTGATGCGGGCCTCGGGGCGGTAGCCGCGGCCGGTGAGATGGCGTTTGAAGGCGTCCCGGGCGGGCCCGATGAGCAGGTCGTCGGCGGCCGAGACGCCCCCGCCGATGACGAAGCAGGACGGGTCGAGGGCGGCGGCGAGGTTGGCGATGCCGACGCCGAGCCACTGACCGATGTCCTGGAGCAGCTCCACGCACATCGCGTCGCCCTCGCGGGCCAGCTCGGTGATCATCGGGCCGGTGATCTCGTTGATGTTGCCCTTGACGTGCTCGATGATGCCGTAGGCGACCGGCGAGTCGGCGGCGGCCAGCTCCTTGGCCTCGCGGACGAGCGCGTTGCCGGAGCTGTACTGCTCCCAGCAGCCGCGGTTGCCGCACGGGCAGCGGTGGCCGCCGGGGACGACCTGCATATGGCCGAACTCGCCGGCGACGCCGTACTTGCCCCGCTTGACCTGGCCGTCCTCCAGGATGGCACCGCCGATGCCGGTGCCGAGGGTGATCATGACGAGGTGGTCCTCGCCGCGGCCGGCGCCGAAGCGCCACTCCGCCCAGGCGGCGGTGTTGGCGTCGTTGTCCACGAGGACCGGCACGGAGAGGCGGCCGCTGAGGCGGTCGCGCAGCGGTTCGTTGCGCCAGGACAGGTGGGGGGCGAACAGGACGCGGTTGCGGTCGGCGTCGACCCAGCCGGCCGCGCCGATGCCGACCGCGTGCACGTCGTGCCGGTCGGAGAGGTCCAGGACCAGTTCGACGATGGTGTCCTCGACGACCTTGGGGCTCTTGGACTTGTCCGGGGTCTCCGTGCGGAGCTTCTCCAGGATGTTGCCGTCGGCGTCCACGACGCCCGCCATGACCTTGGTGCCGCCGATGTCGATGCCGACGGTGGGGACACGGGGGGCCGTCAGATGTGACCGGCGTTCCCGGGTGCCCACGGTGCGCAGGACGGGTGCTCGGCGGGAGCCGATGGGGGCGGTGAGGTCGCGGTAGGTGCTCATCGTTCGTCGATTCTGCCTCACCACGGGTAGGGGTCGCGTACGGGACAGAGGAGGGAAGTGCGCGCGCCTTGCCGGGTGCTGTCGGCGCCGTGGCCTGTCGCGCGCTTCCCCGCGTCCCCTCAGGTGCGCCGCAGTTCGTGGACCAGAGCGTCCAGGTCGGAGCCGCCGGCCATCTGCTTGGTCAGCTCCTCCAGCGAGATCCCGGCCCGTGTGTGATTGCCCACCATCGTGCCGCGCCTCAACAGTACGAACCTGTCCCCCACCAGGTACGCGTGATGCGGGTTGTGGGTGATCAAGACAACGCCCAGGCCCGCGTCGCGTGCCGCAGCCACATATTTCAGGACGACACCGGACTGCTTCACGCCCAGTGCCGCCGTCGGCTCGTCCAGGACCAGGACCTTCGCGCCGAAGTGGACCGCGCGGGCGATCGCCACGCACTGGCGTTCGCCGCCGGAGAGGGTGCCGATGGGCTGGTCGACGTCCCGTAGGTCGATGCCCATGCGGAGCAGAGCCTCGCGGGTGGTGCGGCGCATCAGGTCGGTGTCCAGCCGCTTGAAGGGGCCGGCGCCCCTGCGGGGCTCGGAGCCCAGGAAGAAGTTGCGCCAGACCGGCATCAGCGGGACGACGGCCAGATCCTGGTAGACCGTGGCGATGCCCCGGTCCAGGGCCTCGCGCGGGGAGGCGAGGCGGGTCTCCTCGCCCTCGATGCGCAGGGTGCCGGCGTCGTGGCGGTGCAGGCCGGAGATCATCTTGATCAGGGTCGACTTGCCCGCGCCGTTGTCGCCGAGGACGCAGGTGATCTCGCCCGGGTGGACCTCCAGTGAGACGCCTTCCAGGGCGCGGACGTTGCCGTAGTGCTTGGCCACCTCGGTCAGTTCGACCAGCGGGGTGCGCTCGGTGCTGTCGGTCATGTCGTCGCCTCCGCGCGCTTCTTGACCCAGGTGTTGAGCAGGGTCGCGAGGAGCAGCATCGCTCCGAGGAAGAACTTGAACCAGTCGGGGTTCCACTCGGCGAAGACGATGCCCTTGCTGGTCATGCCGAAGAGGAGGGCGCCCACGGCGGAGCCGATCGCGCTGCCGTAGCCGCCGGTGATCAGGCAGCCGCCGATGACGGCCGCGATGATGTAGATCAGCTCGTTGCCGACGCCCTCGCCGGACTGGACGGCGTCGAAGGAGAAGAGCAGGTGCTGGCCGGAGATCCAGGCGCCGAAGGCCACGCCCATGTAGAGGCCGATCTTGGTCCTGGTGACCGGGACCCCGACCGCGCGGGCCGCTTCCTGGTTGCCGCCGACGGCGAAGATCCAGTTGCCGGCTCGGGTGCGCAGCAGGATCCAGGAGGCCAGGGCCACGAGGCCGAGCCACCACAGGATCGTGACCTTGAAACCGACCCCGCCGATCGTGAGCGTCGACGCGAACAGGGCGTGGGCGGAGGGAAAGCCCTCCATGTCCCCGACGGTCTTCGTCGACACCGTGCCGTCGATCAGCTTGGTGAAGCCCAGGTTCATGCCGGTCAGCATCAGGAAGGTGCCCAGTGTGACGATGAAGCTGGGCAGCCCGGTGCGGGTGAGCATGAAGCCGTTGAAGGCGCCGACGGCCAGGGTGACCAGGAGCGAGACCCCCACGCCGACCCAGGTGTTCGCGGTCATCTGGTAGCTGAACATCGAGGAGATCAGCGCGGAGGAGGTCACGAGGACGCCCGCCGAGAGGTCGAACTCGCCGCCGATCATCAGCAGGGCCACGGGTACGGCCATGATCCCGATGGTGGAGGAGGCGTACAGGACCGTGCTGAGGCTGGATGCGCGCAGGAACCCGTCGGCGGTGACGGCGAAGAAGACGAGGACGGCGAGCGCGCCGACCAGCGAGCCCAGCTCCGGCCGGGAGAGGAGCCTCTTCAGCGGAGAGGTCTGCAGAATCCTTTCATCAGCCACTGCGCCCGTCTCCCCCGCGGCTGTGCTCGTCCCGTCGGTGGCCGCGCTCATCGGGGGCCCCGCTCGGTGTACTCGGCCAGCGCGGAGGCCTGGTCCCTGGTGATGATCTGCGGGCCGGTCAGGACCGGCTTGCCGCCGCCGAGGACGTCGCCGTTGTACTTGTAGGCCCACAGCAGGTCGACCGCCTCGTAGCCCTGGAGGTACGGCTGCTGGTCCACGGCGAAGCCGAGGGTGCCGTTCTTCAGCTCGGCGGCGACCTGGGCGTTGAGGTCGAAGGTGTCGATCTCGGCCTTGCTGCCGGCGTCCGCCCTGGCCTTCACGGCGGTGTCGGCGTAGGGCGCGCCGAGGGTGACGACGGAATCGATGGAGCCGTCGGCCTGCAGCTTGGCCTCGATGGCGGACTGGACGTCCGGCATGTCGGTGCCGTTGACGTAGAGCTTCTGCAGGGTGCCGTGGAAGGTCTTGGCGACGCCGTCGCAGCGCTGCTCGTGGCCGACGTTGCCCTGCTCGTGCAGCACGCACAGGGCCTTCTTCCTCCCGCGCTTGTTCAGCGCGTCGCCCACGGCCTCGCCGGCGATGGTCTCGTCCTGGCCGATGTGGGTGAGGGCGCCGAAGGCCTTGGACTCCTCGGAGCCGGAGTTCACCGTGATCACCGGGATGCCGGCCTTCTCGGCCCGGGCCACGGCGGCCTTCATGGCGTCCGGCTTGGCGAGGGTGACGATGATGCCGTCGACCTTCTTGTCGACCGCCGCGTCCACCAGCTGCGCCTGCTGCTGGGCCTCGTCGTCGTGCGAGTACAGGAAGTTGATGTTGTCCTTGACGGCGGCCTGCTTGGCGCCGCTCTGCACGATGTCCCAGAAGGTGTCGCCGTCCCCCGAGTGGGTGATCATCGCAAAGGTCCAGCGGGGGGTGTTCACCGCCGCCCTCCCCTGAGCCGCGGCGGCCTTGCGGGCGTCCTCGGCCCGCTTGCCTCCGGTGCTGCTGCACGCCCCCAGGGACAGCGAAAGTGCCCCTGTCAGCGCGACGACTGCCCAGGTCCGAAACCGTGCCACGAGGCGGTGCCCCTTCTTGCTGTGTCCGTACGTACCGAAGGGGCCGGTGATCAGCTCAGCGGCCCCAAATGCTCCAGTATCGAACACGGGTCACACTCATGACACAGCCGGGGGCGCCCACGCGTCCGATTGTCCGGACATTGTGACGAACCCGGGTCGCCGGTCAGGGCCGGACGAGCAGCTGGAACTCGAAGGAGTAGCGCGTCGGACGGTAGGTGTGGTCGCCGAACTCGACCGCGCGGCCCGTGTCGTCGAAGGTGGTGCGCTGCATGGTGAGCAGCGGGGCACCCTCGGCCTCGGTGAGCCGCTCGGCCTCCGCGGCCGTTGCGCCGCGGGCGCCGATGGACTGGCGGGCGCTGTGCAGGGTGATCCCGGCGGAGCGCATCAGCCGGTACAGGCCGGTGGCCTCCAGCTGGTCGGTGTCCAGGTCGAGCAGGCCCGTCGGGAGATGGTTGATCAGGTACGCCATCGGCTCGCCGTGGGCGAGGCGCAGCCGCTCGATGCGGTGCACGTCGCCGCCCTCGGGGACGCCGAGCGCGGCGGCGACGGCGGCGGAGGCCGGGAGGACGGTGTTGACCAGGACCTTGGTCGCGGGGCGCTGGCCGGCCGCCTCCAGGTCGTCGTAGAGGCTGCTCAACTCCAGGGGGCGCTTGACCTGGCTGTGCACCACCTGCGTGCCGACACCGCGACGGCGCACGAGAAGCCCTTTGTCGACGAGCGACTGGATGGCCTGCCGGACCGTCGGGCGGGACAGCCCGAGGCGCGCGGCCAGCTCGATCTCGTTGCCCAGCAGACTGCCCGGGGTGAGGGTGCCGTGCTCGATGGCGGCCTCCAGCTGCTGGGAGAGCTGGAAGTACAACGGGACCGGGGAACTACGGTCCACGCGCAGGTCGAGCGACACGGTCGGGTCCACATCTGGTTTCGGCACGGGCTCGAGAGTAGCCCTGTGATCGGTTGACGGGAAGTTGTGTAGTCCGGTTGTCCGGACATGCGCATTGACAGCACACGGGCTTCGCCCTCACTTTGTTTCCATGCGCATCGGGGTCATCGGTACGGGCCGCATCGGCACCCTTCACGCGAGAACACTCAGCCGCCACCGCGAGGTCGGATCGCTGATCCTGACGGACGCGGATCCGGCGCGGGCGCAGGGCCTGGCACAGCGGCTGGGCGAGACGGCGGCGCCGGGGGTGGACGAGATCTTCAAGTGGGGCGTGGACGCGGTGGTGATCACCACGGCGACGCCGGCCCACGCCGAACTGATCGGGCGGGCGGCCCGCTCGGGACTGCCCGTCTTCTGCGAGAAGCCGATCGCCCTGGACCTGCCGGGCACCCTGCAGGCGCTCGCCGAGGTGGAGACGGCCGGAACGATCCTGCAGATGGGGTTCCAGCGGCGCTTCGACGCGGGGTACGCCGGCGCCCGGGAGGCCGTCCGCTCGGGGCGGCTCGGCCGGCTGCACACCGTCCGCGCGTTGACCTGCGACCAGTCCCCTCCCCCGGCCGAGTGGCTGCCGCTGTCCGGCGGGCTGTTCCGGGACGCGCTGATCCACGACTTCGACGTGCTGCGGTGGGTGACGGACCGTCAGGTCGCCGTCGTCTACGCCACCGGCTCCGACGCCGGGCCCGCGATGTTCCGCGAGGCCGGCGACGTCGGCACCGGCGCGGCGCTGCTCACGCTGGACGACGGCACGCTCGCCACGGCCACGGCCACCCGGCTGAACGGCGCCGGGTACGACGTGCGCATGGAACTGGCCGGCGAGCGGGACACGGTCGTGGTGGGGCTGGACGACCGTACGCCGCTCGCGTCCACCGAGCCGACCGGGCCACCGCCCGCGGACAAGCCGTGGCCCGGCTTCCTGGAGCGGTTCGGGCCCGCGTACGAGGCCGAGCTGAACGCCTTCGTGGACGTGGTCCGCGGTGAGCGGCCCAATCCGTGCGACGGCCACGAGGCCCTGCAGGCCCTGCGGGTGGCCGAGGCCTGCGAGGTCTCCCGGCGCGAGCGGCGCCCGGTGGCCCTCGCCGAGATCCCCGACCACACACGGACGCCGTGACCCGGACCGGAAGGGCTGCCGTACGGCGGGCCGGCACGGCCGGGGCGCGGCGGGTGGCCCGGCGCCGCCGGGGCGGGGCAGGCGGCGTGGCGGTCGACGATCAGGTGGTACGCGGAGCCGGGACGGGACCGGTCGACGGGCGGAGGGCCGACGTGGTCCCCGTTCGAGGGCCCGGACGTGCGAACCGCCCACGGCGCAGTCGTCCAGGTCCAGCAGGCCGTGCGCGGCGCAACTCGGTCAGCAGGGCGGCGTGCAGGCGGGACCGGAGGCCGGCCTCGGCCCAGTCCCGCAGCCGGCGCCCGGCCGTCCCCGCGGAGCGGCCCACGACCTCACTCGGCACGTCGCGCCAGGCCACGCCCTCGCGCAGGACGCAGACGACGCCGGCCAGGGCGACCCGGTCCGGTACCGGGAGCCGTCCGGGACGGCGGTGTCGCCCGCGCGGGCCGCCAGCAACAGCGGGGCTATCCGATCCCACAGCTCGTCGGGGACGAGGTTCGCGATCAGGAGGCTGAAGCTTGCCGGAGAACCCGGTTGAGCACTCCGAGCCGCCTCGACATACTCCGCCGATGACCAACACCAAGGCCGAAGCGGCTGAGCAGAGTTGGGACGGACCCTGGTACCGCGTCCCGGCCGGGCCCCCGTGCGCGTGACGTGTTCGCCGCGCTCACCTGAGCCGCACTCGCCGCCGGCGCACCGCACCGACGCGACCGGGCCGAACGCCCCCTCGAACTCCTCCCGGCCGGCTGCGATCCGCTGTGCGGGCGGTGAGCCGCCCGACCCCCGGATGGCTTCTCCGGTGAGCGCCGTGGTGGATGTCGATCTAGCCTCCGAATGAGCGCCGAGTGGCTCTTTCGGTGGTGCGCTCTACTCAGTCCGAGGAGGACAAATGCGCAAGATACCCAGTGCCGCCGCGGCGGTCGCCCTCATCGCCGACGCCAGTTCCACGGGCACCGGCCCCGCCACCGCCTAGGTCATGGGCGGGCACGGCGGATACGAGTCACACGACCTCGACTCCGACATTCTCGGCGAGGTCGGCCTCATCAACGGACTGGCCGCAGCCCTGGCGAACGGCGAGGGCAGTCCAGGTGGGCAGCACACCGACACCGGTTCCGACTGCGGCCGCTAGCCGCGTCACGCAGCCCACCGAACGGGATCCAGGCGCCGGGCCGTAGGCCCTGCGTCCGCCGGCTCCCGGTCACCGCATGTGTGTGTCTCTGAGTGGATGTCAAAGGCCCCGGGCCGTACACCGGTCCGGGGCCTTTGACGTCAGCAGCCGAAGTCGATCAGGTCGAACGTGGCGTAGTGGTCGGAGGTGTAGTAGTCCTCCTGGTCCGCCTCACCGGTGACGATGCGCCGGGCACCACGCGTGGAGGAGCCCGGGGTGATCACCGTGTACTCGTGGTAGTAGCCGGAGGACTCGCGGGGCAGGACGCCTTCGCGGTTGGAGAAGACGGTGCCGTCCTGCGAGTACGGGTAAGGACCGCCCTGGGCGATCAGGTCCAGGGTGTCGTAGGCCTGCGACGGCAGGTCGCCGTAGCAGATGCTGCCGACCGACGAGGCCGCGGCGTCCGCCGTGGTGGCGGAGACGGTGCCACCCACGAGGAGGGCGGACAGGAGCGCCGCTGCGGCGCCGATGCGAGATGCGCGTGGGGGGAATCTCATGCAGTCATGATGACGCGCGTAGACGTTGGCATGTCAACGACAAGATTGAAGATTTTCCCATCAAGTCCGATGAGTTCTCGAGGAGTTAACCTGCCGCCCTGCGCCCCCACGCGGTCCCCACAAGCACCAGGGCACCGCCCGCGAGACCGAGCGCGCCGAGCCGGTCACCGCCGAGGGCGATACCGGCCGCGGCGGCCCACAGCGGCTCGGTGCCGAGCAGCAGACCGACCCGGGACGGGGAGGTACGGCGGACCGCCCACATCTGCACGAAGAAGGCGAACACCGTGCACAGGGCCGACAGGAACAGCAGCCCCGCCCAGTCCCGCACGCCGAAGCCCGCCGCGACCGCCCAGGGCGCGGGCCCGCCGGAGAGGCCCGACAGGAGGGCGAAGACGGCGACGGACGCGCCCAGCTGAACCGTGGTCAGCGGGAGCGCGCCGGCGCCCCCCACGGCCCTGATCCGCGACATGGCGAGCACGTGCGCGGTACGGGCGAGGGCGGCCAGCAGCATCAGCAGGTCACCGGTGCCCGGCCGGGTGAAGCCGCCGCCCTGGGTGAGCAGGACGACGCCGAGCACCGACAACAGCGCCGCGCCGAGGAAGGCCGCAGTGGGCCGGGTGCGGGTGACGGCGGCCTCGGCGAGCGGGGTGAAGACCATGGTGAGGCTGATGATCAGGCCCGCGTTGGTCGCCGAGGTGTGCACCACCCCGTACGTCTCCAGCAGGAAGATCCCGCTGAGGATCAGCCCCAGCAGGGCCGCGCCGCGCCACTGGGCACCGCTGAGCGCGCGCAGCGCACGACGGCCGGTGACGGCCAGGACGGGCACGGCGAGCGCGAACCGCAGCACGAGCACGGCGAGCACCGTACGAGCGGTGGTGATGTCCTTCGCCGCCAGGTAGCTGGCGCCCCAGCAGACGGCGACGAGCAGCACGGGCAGGTCGGTGTGCCAGGCGCGGCGGGACAGGGCGGCAGCGCCCGGTACGGCGATCGACGACATGGTGGCGGCTCTCGGTCTCCGAAGGGGTGCGCAGACGGCGGCCGGCTCGCACGGGGCGCGATCACCGTACCGGCGACGACGATCTTCGACCACTGGATTCCGGGCGCGGATCGGGCCGGGTGCGGATCAGGCGTCGTCGGTGAGTTCGTACGACCCGTACTCCGGGCTGCCCGCCAGGTCGTAGGACTGGACGGAGACTCCCGTGCCCGTGACGCGGCCTCCGGTGTGCCGGAAGGGGGTGGGGCGCGTGCCGTCGGTGAGCAGGCGGCGGCCGGCGCCGCGGACGACCGGGAAGGTCAGCAGATGCAGGGTGTCGAGGAGCCGGAGATCGATCAGGGAGCGGACCAGGACGCCGCTGCCGTGGACCTGGAGTTCGCCGTCCGTGCGCTCCTTCAGGGCCGCACCTCCTTGGCGAGGTCGCCGCCGATCACGGTGGTGCCGGACCACTCGGGCGAACGGAGCGTGGCGGAGACGACGTGTTTCGGCAGTGCGTTGAACTTGGCGGCGACGGGGTCGGCGGGGTCGGTCACCTTCGGCCAGTGGGAAGCGAAGATCTCGTACGTACGGCGGCCGAACAGGAAGGCGCCGGCCCGGTCGAGGACCTCGGTGACGAAGCGCCCGAAGTCGTCGTCGCCGTACGGGAAGCTCCAGCCGCCGTGGGTGAAGCCGGCGCCGGGGTCCTCCCAGGGGCCGCCGGGCGCCTGGTACACGCCGTCGAGGGTGACGAAGAGGGTGGAGACGAGCTTGCCCATGGGGGTGCCTTCCTACGGGTGCGGGGTCCGTGTCACCAGCTCGGGCCCCGCACGCACCCGCAACTCATCGGTGCGCGCCGCCTGCCCCGGAGAAACCCCGACTCAGCCGGCGTGGGTCGAGAACAGTCCGCCGGTCGGGCCCTGCTTGTCGCCGCCCTGGGCCTTCTTCAGGGCGTTGGCGAGGCTCTCGATGGTGAGGGACTGCAGGATCACCCGGCCGTTGCCCTCCAGGGTGGCCAGGGACAGGCCCTCGCCGCCGAACACGGCGTTCATGATCCCCTGGCGGTTGAGGCCGCCGACGCGCTGCACGCCGTACTGGATGCCCTCCTCGAAGGCGACCACACAGCCGGTGTCCACCTCGATGCGCCCGCCGAAGTCCGCGGGGTTGAGGTCGATGAAGTTGCCCGCGCCGGCGATGATCACCGTGCCGTACCCGGTGAACTTCTCCAGGATGAAGCCCTCGCCGCCGCTCATGCCCGTGCGGCCGCCGGCGAAGGCGATGCCGAACTCGACGGTGGACTCGGCCGCCACGAAGGCGTCCTTCTCGGCGAACCACGCGCGCGTGCCGTCCAGTTCCAGGGCCCGCATCTCGCCGGGGAGGACACCGGCGAAGCCGACCGTGCCCTGGCCGCCCTGGGAGGTGAAGTACTGGAACGCCAGGGACTCGCCCGCGAGCATGCGCTGGCCCACCTGCATGGCGGTGCCCATGGCCTGGCGCAGCAGGCCGCCCATGCCGCCCCCGCCGCCCTGGCCCTGCTGTCCGCCGTTTCCGGACGGACCGGACAGGCGCGTCTCCATGGTCACGTTCGTCGTCTTGAACAGGAACTTTCCGGCTTCGCAGTACACGGTCTGCCCGGGCTGCAGGTTGACGACCGCCATCTGCATGGCGTTGCCGACGATCTCTTGCTGAAGGGTCACGCGGGAAGAACGCGGGAGACGGACCGTTAAGTTCCAGGGGGCCGGAAACGGGTCCTCGCGGGTGACGCGTGGGGCGCCCCGGTGCTGTCCGGGCCGGGGCGCCCCACGCGGGCACGGGTGGGTCAGCCGCCCAGTTCCTGGTGCCGGGCGGCGAGACCCGCCGCGCCCTGCTCGGTCAGGGAGCCGTGCAGGCGCAGGCGGGAGATGCCGCCGTCGGGGAAGATGTCGATCCGAGCGTGGGTGCCGACGACCGGGGTGTCGAGCACGAAGCGGTGGTCGGTGTCGGGCTGCAGGCGGGTGCGCGGCAGGATCTCGGTCCACTCGCCGCTCTCGCCGTCCTTGACGGAGACCGAGGCCCAGCCGGCGCTGTTGCCCTTCAGGTAGGCGGTGTCGATCTCGACCGCCCGGATCCGGGACTGCGCCACCAGCCGGTAGCGGATCCAGTCGTTGCCCTGGTCACGGCGGCGGCGGGTCTCCCAGCCGTCGTCCATCTTGCGGGAGCGGCCCGGCTGGATGGTGTTGGTGGCCGGTGAGTAGAAGAGGTTGGAGGCGTCCTCGACCCGGCCGCCGTTCTCCAGGGCGACCACGTCGAAGGTGCCGAGCACCGCGAGCCACTCGGGGTCGGGGACGACCTCGCCGTGGACGCGCAGCCGGGCGATGCCGCCGTCGGGGTGCTGGTTGACGCGCAGATGGGTGAAGCGCTGCTCGGCGGTGACCTCGAAGCCGTTCGCGGCGTGGCCGCCGACGGCGGTGCGCGGGACGATCGTCGTCCACTTCACGTGGTCGCCCAGCAACTCCTCCGGGGACGGCGAGCCGGGTACGGACGTGCCCTCGACGGACACCGCCTGCGGGTAGTTGCCGCGGAAGTGGGCGGTGTCGACGACGATTCCGCGGATCACCCCGGGCGCCCCGAGCCGGACCAGCGCCCAGTCGTGGTCCTCGGCGGTCGGCCAGGGGTGCTCGGCGGACACTCCGCGTCGGCGGCGGGTCTCCCAGCCGTCCATGATCTTGCCCTTGTGCCCGAAGTGCTCGGGGTCGAACTCGGCCGGCTCGGGCACCAGCAGGTTCTCGCGCTGGGCGAAGAACTCGTCGTTGGCCGCGATGACACCGGCGCCGAGCCGGCGGTCGGCGAGGTTGGCGTACTGGGTGAAGGGGAAGTCGGCGGTGCGGTAGTCCGCGTACGGGTCGCCGCCTCCGTAGGGGTTCGCGTCGCCGGTGAAGCTGGCCAAACTCGATTGATGCAGCGCCGTCACGGTGATCAGAGGGTCCTTTCCGGAGTCGGCCGGTTGCGGGTGCGGGGGTGGCTCACTGGGGGCGGGCGAGCAGCGTGCCCTTCGGCTCGGTGAACTCGCCGTCGCGGACGATGGGTTCGCCGCGCAGCCAGGTGGACTTCACGACGCCGTACAGGGTCTTGCCGGCGTACGCGGTGACCCGGTTGCGGTGCTGGAGGCCGGCCGGGTCGACGGTGAAGGTCTCGTCGGGGGCGAGCACGGCGAAGTCGGCGTCCCGGCCGGCCTCGATGGCGCCCTTCCGGTCCAGTCCCACGAGGGCGGCGGTCCGCGCGGACATCCAGCGCACGACGTCCTCCAGGCGGTGGCCACGCGCGCGTGCCTCGGTCCATACGGCGGACAGGCTGAGCTGGAGGCCGGAGATGCCGCCCCAGGCGGTGGCGAAGTCGGCGGTCTTGAGGTCGGCGGTCGAGGGCGAGTGGTCGGTGACGACGCAGTCGATGGTGCCGTCGGCCAGCGCCTCCCACAGCAGGTCCTGGTTGGCGGCCTCACGGATGGGCGGACAGCACTTGAACTCGCTGGCTCCGTCCGGGACTTCCTCCGCGATGAGCGTCAGGTAGTGCGGGCAGGTCTCCACGGTGATCCGCACGCCCTCGGCGCGGGCCGCGCGGATCAGCGGCAGCGCGTCGCTGGAGGACAGGTGCAGCACGTGCACGCGCGCGTTCAGCCGCCTGGCGTGCGCGATCAGGTTCGCGATGGCGGTGTCCTCGGCGTCGCGCGGGCGTGAGGCGAGGAAGTCGGCGTACCTGGGGCCGCCCTGCTGCGGGGCGGCGGCGAGGTGGTGCGGGTCCTCGGCGTGCACGATCAGCAGGCCGCCGAAGCCGGAGATCTCCGCCAGGGACTGGGCGAGCTGCTCCTGGTCGAGATGCGGGAACTCGTCCACGCCGGACGGCGACAGGAACGCCTTGAAACCGAAGACGCCGGCGTCATGCAGCGGGCGGAGGTCCTTGACGTTGGCCGGCAGGGCGCCGCCCCAGAAGCCGACGTCGATGTGCGCCTTGTCGGCGGCCACCGCCCGCTTCACCCGCAGGTTCTCGACGGTCGTGGTCGGCGGCAGGGAGTTGAGCGGCATGTCGATCAGCGTGGTGATGCCGCCGGCCGCCGCCGCGCGGGTGGCGGTCCAGAACCCCTCCCACTCGGTGCGGCCCGGGTCGTTGACGTGCACGTGGGTGTCGACCAGGCCGGGCAGCAGGACGTGGTCGCCGAGGTCCTCGAGCCGCGCGCCGGCCGGGATCCCGGCGTCGTACGGCAGCACGGCCGTGATCGTCCCGGCGGACACGGTGACCGTGGCGGCCCGCGTCCCCTCCGGAGTGATGACGCGCGTCGAGCGCAGGACCAGTTCAGCGTCGGACACCCGAACCCCTCTCTGTACCGCCGTTTTACGCCGCGGAAACGGGATTTACACCCACGTAACGGATTTCAACGTTCTGTTGAAGGAGTCTTCACGCCCACTTCCCCGCCGTCAAGAGGCACACTTCTGGGCGGGACACTCCGCGCATACACTCTGGACGTTTCCACAGAGCGGAATTAGAATTCCAGCCAGCAGAACGTAGCTACGTACAAGCAGGGAGTCAACCGGCTGCCGGGTAGGCTTCTGCCCTCCTGCCAGCCCCGAAAGGAACGCGCCGTGCCGACGTCCAGCGCCAGCACCACCGACGCCGCCAAGTCCTCCAACGGAGGTGGCGTCCAGTCCCTGGAGCGCGCCTTCGACCTGCTCGAGCGGATGGCGGACGCGGGCGGCGAGGTCGGCCTGAGCGAGCTCTCCGCGACCAGCGGGCTGCCGCTGCCGACCATCCACCGGCTGATGCGCACCCTCGTCGCCTGCGGGTACGTCCGCCAGCAGCCGAACCGGCGGTACGCGCTCGGTCCCCGGCTGATCCGGCTCGGCGAGTCGGCGTCCCGGCTGCTCGGCACGTGGGCGCGGCCGTATCTCGCGCGCCTGGTCGAGGAGACCGGCGAGACCGCGAACATGGCGCTGCTGGACGGCGACGAGATCGTGTACGTGGCCCAGGTGCCGTCGAAGCACTCGATGCGGATGTTCACCGAGGTGGGCCGACGGGTGCTGCCGCACTCGACCGGAGTGGGCAAGGCGCTGCTGGCGGGCGTTCCCGACGACGAGGTCCGTGCGCTGCTGGCCCGGACGGGCATGCCGGCCGCGACGGAGAAGACCATCACCACGCCGGAGGGGTTCCTCGCAGCGCTGGCGGACGTGCGGCAGCTGGGATACGCCGTGGACGACAACGAGCAGGAGATAGGAGTGCGGTGCCTGGCGGTGTCCGTGCCGGAGTCTCCGACGGCCGCGGCGATCTCCATCTCCGGGCCCGCCGGGCGGGTGACGGAAGCGGCCACCGAGAAGATCGTGCCGGTGCTGCAGCAGATCGCCCTTGAGCTGTCTCAGGCGCTGGCCAGTTCCGGCGCCTGACGGGGCTCCTTCGGCGCGTGGGCGACCGCCGGAGCTTCGCGGTCGCTCGCGCCCACCCGGCGAAGCGGCATGCCGGCACAGCCCCGCACGCCCGGGTGGGCACACTCACCCCCGCTGCATCGGATCCCCGAAGAGGTCAACCGCCTCCCGGACCTCCCGCAAACCCCCGGCCAGGGCACTCACCGAGCCGATCGCGCCCGCGATCAGCAACAGGGAGCTACGCAGGCGCGGGATCTCCGGCGCGCCGCCCACGGCCATCGCCGCCAGCGTCGCCAGTTCGTCCTCGGCTATGGCGCGGTCGGGGAAGTCGGACGGGAGAGCGGCGAGTTCGCGGCGCAGCCGGGACACCGCGGTCCGCAGTTCCGCCACTCTCGGGTCCTCGTCGCTGCCGGTCACTGGCCTCTGCCCCAAGCTCCGCAACACAGCCCTCCCCCTCACACGCCGTCGTGCGCGGGCCAGTAAACGCCACGGCGTCCGGGAGCGCCACAGCGCGGGCCGAAATTCAGCCCAAGGAAACCGGCCGCCTCCGTCCCCATCAGGTATGCAGGACGCATGACGGACAACCATCGCGCGGAGGTCGCCGGACTGCTGCTCGCCGCCGGCGGGGGCAGGAGGCTCGGCGGGCGCCCCAAGGCGCTGCTGGAGCACCGGGGGCGCCTCCTGGTCGAGCACGCGGTCGGGGTGCTGCGCGCGGCGGGGTGCGCGCGGATCCACGTCGTGCTGGGCGCCGGCGCCGAGGACGTGCGGGCGCGCGCCGACCTGAGCGGCTGTGTGCTCGTGGACAACCCCGGCTGGGCCGAGGGCATGGGCTCCTCGCTGCGGGCCGGACTGGACTCGCTGGCCGGCACGGGGGCGCGGGCGGCCCTGGTGAGCCTCGTCGACCAGCCGGGGATCGGACCGGCGGCCGCGGCGCGGGTGCTCGGCGCCTACGAGGACGAGAAATCGCTGGTCTCGGCCGCCTACGACGGCACGCGCGGCCATCCGGTGCTCTTCGGCGCGGCCCACTGGCCGGGGATCGCGGCCACGGCCACCGGGGACCGCGGGGCCCGCGCCTATCTGAAGGAGCACGCGGCGGGCGTGCGGCTCGTGGAGTGCGCGGACGTGGCCGAGCCGTACGACATCGACACCGAGGCCGACCTGCGCCACCTTGAGTGAAGGAGGTGGCACTGGGAGCCACCTTGCCTCGACCCGGAGAATCTCGACATCAACAAACCATTGAAGTTCCACGATGAGGAAACTACTATCCACTGTTCAGAAGCGCCTGCCCGCACAGTCGGCGCTGTTCGCCCTATTCGTGCCACTAGGCACCCGGTGCCACCGCTGAAGGAAGTGACAGCTCATGTCCGCACCAGCGCCGTCTCCGCTGGCCATCGTCGACGCCGAGCCTCTGCCCCGGCAGGAAGAGGTCCTCACGGACGCGGCGCTCGCCTTCCTGGCGGAGCTGCACCGGCGGTTCACCCCGCGCCGTGACGAACTCCTCGTCCGCCGGGCCGAGCGCCGCGCCGAGATCGCCCGCACCTCCACGCTCGACTTCCTCCCCGGGACGGCCGCGATCCGCGCGGACGACTCCTGGAAGGTCGCCCCGCCCCCGGCCGCGCTGAACGACCGGCGCGTCGAGATCACCGGCCCCACCGACCGCAAGATGACCGTCAACGCGCTCAACTCGGGCGCGAAGGTCTGGCTCGCCGACTTCGAGGACGCCTCCGCGCCCACCTGGGAGAACGTCGTCCTCGGCCAGGTCAACCTGATCGACGCCTACACGCGGAACATCGACTTCACCGACCCGAAGTCGGGCAAGTCGTACGTCCTGCGTCCGGACGAGGAGCTGGCGACGGTCGTCATGCGCCCGCGCGGCTGGCACCTGAACGAGCGTCACCTCGTCGACGCCGACGGCCGCGCCGTGCCGGGCGCCTTCGTCGACTTCGGCCTGTACTTCTTCCACAACGCCCAGCGGCTGCTGGACCTCGGCAAGGGCCCTTACTTCTACCTGCCGAAGACCGAGTCGCACCTCGAAGCGCGGCTGTGGAACGACGTGTTCGTCTTCGTGCAGGACTACGTCGGCATCCCGCAGGGCACCGTCCGCGCCACCGTCCTGATCGAGACCATCACGGCCGCGTACGAGATGGAGGAGATCCTCTACGAACTGCGCGACCACGCCGCCGGGCTGAACGCCGGCCGCTGGGACTACCTGTTCTCCATCGTCAAGAACTTCCGTGACGGGGGCGCGAAGTTCGTCCTCCCGGACCGCAACGCGGTGACGATGACGGCCCCGTTCATGCGGGCGTACACCGAACTCCTCGTCCGCACCTGCCACAAGCGCGGCGCGCACGCGATCGGCGGCATGGCGGCCTTCATCCCGTCCCGCCGTGACGCCGAGGTCAACAGGGTGGCCTTCGAGAAGGTCCGCGCCGACAAGGACCGCGAGGCGAACGACGGCTTCGACGGCTCCTGGGTCGCCCACCCCGACCTCGTGCCGATCGCCATGGAGTCCTTCGACAGGGTCCTCGGCGACAAGCCGAACCAGAAGGACCGGCTGCGCGAGGACGTCCGCGTCGAGGCGGCCGACCTGATCGCGATCGACTCCCTGGACGCGAAGCCGACGTACAGCGGTCTCGTCAACGCCGTCCAGGTCGGCATCCGGTACATCGAGGCCTGGCTGCGCGGGCTCGGCGCGGTCGCCATCTTCAACCTGATGGAGGACGCGGCCACCGCGGAGATCTCCCGCTCCCAGATCTGGCAGTGGATCAACGCGGGCGTCGAGTTCGAGAACGGCGACACGGCCACGCCGGAGCTGGCCCGCAAGGTCGCCGCCGAGGAGCTGTCCGGCATCCGCCAGGCGATCGGTGAGGAGGCCTTTGCCGCCGGCCACTGGCAGGAGGCCCACGACCTGCTGCTGAAGGTCTCCCTGGACGAGAACTACGCCGACTTCCTCACCCTGCCGGCGTACGAGCAGCTCGAGGGCTGAGTCCCCTCAGGAAGCCGGCCCGTCCGAGTGGCCCAGGGACTTTCCCGGGGCCACTCGGTCGCGTACGGCCCGTTTGACGGCCGTGGGCTCCGGGAAGCCCTGTTCGCCGCGGTCCCAGACCGTCTCGCCGTCGACCCTGACGACGAAAACCCCGCCCGTGCCGGGCTTCAGCGCCAGCTCGGTCAGTTCCGCCTCGAAGGTCGTGAGCAGTTCCTGCGCCAGCCAGGCGGCACGCGGCAGCCAGCGGCACCGGGTGCAGTACTCGATCTCGACACGGCTCATCCCAGGTGCACCGACCAGTCCTGTTCGGCCGCGGGCTTGCCGTGCAGGTCGGGGACCTGTTTGAGCCACGTGGGACGTCCCTGCCGGCTCTGCGCAGCGCGCAGCGCCTCCTCGGCGGCGAGCTCCTCCCGGCTGGGGAAGTCCAGGGGCAGCCAGGCCTCGGACGCCTGCACGCGCGCGTGGAGGTAGTCCACATAGGCCGCGCGGATGTCGTCCGGCGTCGCGAACCCCTCCTCTCCGGCCAGCCAGGCGTCCGGCACCTCGGCGGCGATGTCCCGCAGCAGTTCCCGCGTCACCTTCGGCGCCAGCTCCGCGTCGGCCGCGCGGACGTCGGGGCCGTAGTGGCCGAGGGCGTGGTGGCGGAAGTCGTAGGCCTTGGCCGGGTCGGAGCTGTCCCAGCGGTGGTGGAAGACAAGGGCGGCGCCGTGGTCGATCAGCCACAGGCGCGGGGGCACGGTGCCGAAGGTCGGCCAGATCATCAGGTTGGAGCTGTGGACCGTGCGGTCGACGTTCACGGTCAGGGCGTCGAGCCAGACGATGCGGCCCGCTTCCAGGGCGTCCACGGGGAAGACCTTCGCGACCTCCGGGGTGAAGTCGCGCGCGCCCGGCAGGTAGTCCATGCCGAGGTTGAGGCCGCGGCTGGCGGCGTGGAGGTCGCGCACCTCCTGATGCGGCTCGCTGTCCGCGATCACCGGGTCGAAGTGGACGAGGACCAGCTCGGGGAAGCGCAGACCGAGCGCGCGGGCGAGCTCGCCGACGATCACCTCGGCGACCAGTGCCTTGTGCCCCTGCGCCGAGCCGGTGAACTTCACGACGTACGTCCCCTCGTCGTCGGCCTCGACGACCCCGGGCACGGAGCCGCCGGACCGCAACGGGGTCACGTATCGAACAGCAGTCACGTCGCGCAGCACACGGCCACCCTAAATCAGGTGAGCCGACCACCGAGGTCTCGAGAGTGACATCCCTCACAGCCCGCTCGGCAACTAGGCAGGCCGCGTAGTAGACGCGGCTCCGCTGACATATGGGATTTGTCCGGCTTGCCGTGAGGGCGGGCCGCCCGTCGAGTGACGCCGGGCCGGCCCCCCGGCGTCGTCCCGTATCCCTCGGCCACAGGCGTTTTCTGACGGGCCGCCAGCATCCAGCAAACGTCACTGCCGCGAACCCGGCATCTCCTCGCCCGCCTGGCAAGACGCGCGTCCGTCTACTAGCCGAGGTCGTAGCAGCGGCCCTTTGCGCTCCTTGTGAGCCCTCCTGAGAATGAGCCCTCGGCGATCACCGAGTGAGGTTCACGCATGGCCAAGCACCGCAAGAAGCAGCAGTTCCGGCGGATAGTCATCAGCACCGTCGCCATCGGCGCGGTGGGCATACCGTCCGTCGCCCTGGCCTGTTCCGACTGGCCGCACGACACGACGGACCGGGCCGACGTCGTCGCGACGAGCACGCCACAGCAGCGCGAGCACCACGGCCATCCGCATCACCATCGCAACGGCCACCACCACGCCGGCACGCCGCGGCCCACCGCGTCCCCCACGCACCGGCCCACCGCTCACCCGAGCCCCCACACGACGACGACGGCGCCCAGCACTCCCAGGGCCACTGCCACCCCGTCCAAGGCTCCCTCCACGCCGAGCACCCCGAAGCCCACCGCCACGGCGTCCGGGGTCACCGCGCGCATCCTGCAGCTCGTCAACGCCGAGCGCGGCAAGGTGGGTTGCCGGCCCCTGGCCCTGAACGCGGCGCTGATGAAGGCCGCGCAGGCCCACAGCGCGGACATGGCGGCCCACCGGAACATGTCGCACACCGGGTCCGACGGGTCGTCCCCGGGCGACCGCATCACGCGGGCCGGCTACGAGTGGAGCGCCTACGGCGAGAACGTCGCCTACGGCTATGCCACCGCGGACCAGGTCATGACGGGCTGGATGAACAGCCCCGGGCACCGGGCCAACATCCTCAACTGCTCGTTCAAGGAGATCGGCGTCGGCCTCGCGCAGCCGGGCAGCTACTGGACCCAGGACTTCGGCACCGCCCGGTAGGACACGGTAAGGCCCGCTCACTCCACCGCAGGTCAGCCGGTCGCCAGCGGGTTCGGCAGCGGGAGGTAGCGGGCGTCCGCGCCGTCCGCACCGGTCCAGCGCAGCAGCAGGTTGGTCTTGCCGGGCAGGGTGGGCGAGCCGAGCAGAGCGGGGATCTCGGGCAGGGCGTGCCGGGCGAGTTCGCGGCGGGCGGCTGGCCAGGGGTCGAGGCCGTGGTGGTGTTCGGCGAGGGCGGCGGCGATCTCGACGAGGTGGTTGACGACCAGGCAGTACACCAGCCGCTCCCAGCCCGCGGCCCGGCTCACGTCCGGCAGCAGCTTGGCGCCCTCGGCGTCCCGGAACAGCGCCTGGACGGGCAGGCCCGCCGCGTCCACGGCGACGAGCGTGTTCTGCAGATGGGCCTCCAGGACGACCCCGTGGTCGTCGAACGCGGTGAGGGCGGGCGGCACCACCTGCCGCAGATACGCCTCCCACCAGGCCGCCGGGTCCGCCGTCGCCGCCAGCGGGCTGCCGTCGAAGCCCTCGGCGAGCCCGGCGGCGAGCAGGGGGGTGGCACCCGGCAGCAGATGCCCGCGCAGGCCGTCCCGGACGAGGACGGCCAGCTCCTCGAAGGCGAAGGCGGCCGTGCGGTAGCCGCGGTCGCTCAGCCAGGCCGCGGGCGGGCCCACCGCCGCGAAGGCGTGCCGGGCGGCCGTGTCCGTACGGCGCAGCCGGCGCAGGTCGTGGCGCCACAGACGGCGGATGTCGTTGGTGATGCGGACGTCCAGGCTGAACTTGAGGAACAGGTCGCGCCGGGGCTCGTACACCGTGCGGATCGCCGCCGTCGGCCAGGTGTCGAAGGCGGTCGTGCCGAGGCGGAGCAGGCGCCCGTCGGCGAAGGCGTCCGCCAGCTCCCGGCCGACCAGGTCCAGCTGCCAGGGGTGGGCGGGCAGCAGCCGGTAGCCGGGGGGAGCCGTGCCGAGCGCGTCCAGGACGCCGGTGTCGCCCTCCTCGGCCACCTGGTCCGCGCGGACGGCGAGCAGCACCAGCGGGAAGCGGGCGTGCGCCTCGGGGGCGTACGGCAGCCACGACGCGACCGGGCCCCCGCCGCGCGCCTTGGGGGCGGGGTGGTAGGGGTGGCCGGTGATCAGGGACTGCTCGGACCGCAGATAGGGATCCGTGGGCGCCGTCGCCCGGGCACGGGCCGTGAGCAGCGCGGCGACCGCCTCCCGGCTGTCGACCATCTCGGCGGGCAGGTCGCCGCCCGGCAGCCCGGTGTGCCGGCGCAGTTCCTCGGCGACCAGTTTCACCAGCTCGGTGTGGCCGACGCGGTGCCAGGTCCCGGCGACGCACACCTCGGGGTCGACGGGACGCCGGCCGCCCCGCACGCGCAGCAGCCGCCCGCTGGGCAGCCGGTGGACCCGCGGGCCAGCGGGGCCCTCGAGCGGCTCGGCCACCTCGCGCAGCAGGCAGTTCAGCAGCGGCGCGGCCGCGTAGGCGTCGGCGCGGCGGCCGACGGCTCCGGTGGCGGGGGCTCCGGCGGAGGGGAAGGCGTCCACGCGATCCATTCGTTTCGTCCGGGCTGGTCACGATCAGTATGTCTGTCGTCCTGGACAATCGTCCTGCGCACCGCGTGTACCCGAGGAGCCGACCGTGCACCGTCCCCCCACCGCCGAGGCCGAGGTCGTCGAGGAGCTGACCACCCTCCGGCCCGCGCTGCTGCCCCGGTACACGGCGGAGCTGCCGGGCGCCCGCGCCGCCGTGCTGACCCGGCTGTGGCGGGCGCTGGCCCATGAACCGTTGCCGTGGGTCACCGGCCGGGTGCGCGGCGCCCACAGCCTGGCCCTGCGGCTCGCCGACGGCCGGACGCTGTACGGGCCGCACGCGGACCCGTACGCCACGAGCGCGTACGTCACCGGTGTCCGCCTGGACCGGGAGCGCCATGTGGACCCGGCCGGGCTGATGACCGCGCTCGGGGTGCCGCACGCCGCCGGCTTCGCCGCCGAACTGGCCGGGAGCGTCGCCTCGTTGGCGCTGTCTCGGGCCGACGCGGATCACCCTAAGGAGTGGCCCGTGGGGGTCCCCCCGGCCGAAGGCCGGAGGAGGGACTGGGAGTGGGAGCAACGGGTGACCGACGGGCATCCGTACCACCCCAACTGCCGTTCCCGGCCCGGTTTCTCGGTGGCGGACGAGCTGGCGTACGGCCCCGAGCACCGGCCGGTGGTGAAGCTGGGGACGGTTCCGGTGCCGGCGGACGGGTGCCTGGTGACCGGCGACTGGCCCGAGGAGCTGCGCGACGGGGAGCGGCTGCTGGTGCCCGTGCACCCCTGGCAGGCCGACCACGTCCTGAAGCGGTCGTACGCCCCCTGGCGCGCGGCCCGTCCCCTGCTGTCCCTGCGCACCCTGGCCCTCCCGGACGGCCCGCATGTGAAGACCGCGCTGAGCGCCCGGCTGACGTCCTCCGTGCGGGACATCTCCCCGTACTCGGTGCAGGCCGCCGCACCCCTGTCCGACCTCGCCGAGGAGCTGGCGGCGCGCAGCGACGGCCTGCTGCACGTCACCCGCACGCTGGGCGCGGTCTCGGCCCACTCCCCCGACCTGGCGGCGCTGCTGCGGGAGCCGCCCGAGACGTACGCGGCTGCGGGCGAGTGGGTCCTTCCGGTGGCCGCGCTCGCCACCACCGGCCTGCCGGACTCGACTGCCTGGACGGCCGCGTTCGCGCGGCTGGCGCTGACCGTGGGCCTGCGGCTGCTCGACCTCGGTGTCGCCCTGGAGGCGCACGGCCAGAACCTGCTGGTGGTCCTCGCGGCCGACGGCACTCCGCTGCGGCTGGTCTACCGCGATCTGGCCGACGTCCGGATCAGCCCGGCCCGCCTGACCCGGCACGGCATCACCCCGCCGCCGCTCGCCGGCCGGCTGGTCACCGATGACGAAACGGCCCTGCGCCGCAAGCTGTTCGGCTCCCTGGTGGCGGGCGCCCTGGCCGGTACGGCGGGTTCGGGCCCGGCACTGGGTGCGGCCCTGTCGGCCGCGGTACCCGATCTGCCCGACACATCCGACCTGCGCGCGCTGCGCGAAGGCCCGCTGCCGGCCAAGGCGTTGACCCTGATGCGGCTGTCGCCGCAGACCCCGGGCGACCAGTGGACCTCCCTGCCCAACCCGCTCGTTTTGGAGCCCGCACCGTCTGATCAATAAGATCCGGCGATGATCACAAGACAACGGCTGGCGGCGGGCGTCTGTGCTCTGCTCGCCGCCCTGGCGGCCGGGGTCGCGTTCCCCGGCGGAGCCGTCGCCGACGAGACGCGGGCGGCCGCTCCGAAGGTCGAACTCGTGCTGGACGTCAGCGGTTCGATGCGGACGCGGGACATCGACGGCGGCACCCGGATGGCCGCGGCGAAGCAGGCGTTCGACGAGGTGCTTGACGCGACGCCGCAGGAGGTCCGGCTCGGCATCCGCACCCTGGGCGCCAACTACCGCGGCAACGACCGCAAGGAGGGCTGCAAGGACACCGCACAGCTCTACCCGGTCGGCCCGCTCGACCGGACCGACGCGAAGACGGCGGTGGCCACGCTGCAGCCGACCGGCTGGACGCCGATCGGACCCGCGCTGCTGAAGGCGGCGGACGACCTCGCGGGTGGCGAGGGAAGCCGCCGTATCGTCCTGATCAGCGACGGTGAGGACACCTGCCAGCCGCTCGACCCGTGCGAGGTGGCCCGCGAGATAGCGGCCAAGGGCATCGGCCTGACCATCGACACCCTCGGCCTGGTGCCGGACGCCAAGACCCGCGACCAGCTCAGCTGCATCGCGGACGCCACCGGCGGCACCTACACCGACGTACGGCACAAGGAGGAACTGTCGGACCGGGTCGGTCAGTTGGTCGACCGGGCGGCCGATCCGGTGGTGACCCCGGTGGCCACCGAGGGCGCCGCGCAGTGCGAGACGGCACCGACGCTGAAGTCCGGGCTGTACACGGACCGCGAGGAGTTCGGGCAGCAGCGCTGGTACAAGGTCGACGTCGATCCCGGCAAGGAGCTGCGCGCCTCGGTGAGCGTGGCCGACGACCGTGCCGTGAACCCGGACTACGGGGTGCTGCTGCGCGCGGTGACCGTGCACGGGCGGGAGATCGTACGCGGCGAGGCCGCCGGCACGGGCCGTACGGATGTGATCTCGACGGGCCTGCGCTACCCGAAGCCGGACAGTGACGACGACAACGCGCCCGCGGAGACGGTGTGCCTGCAGGTCACCAACTCCTTCTCGGCCGTGCCGGGCGTCAAGACCGCGCCCGGCCTGCCACTGGAGCTGACGGTGGACGTCGTCGACGGGCCGTCCGGGCACCACGACGTGGCCTCCTTCGGCCTCGGTCGCGGCTGGTGGCTGCTGGGCGCACTGGTGCTGACCGGCTTCCTGGCGGGTCTGCTGTGGGGCTGGCTGTCGCGGTGGCGGGTCGCGGTCTGGAGGACGAACTGATGCGGATCACACGTGTGCTGAGCGCCGCGCTGCTGGCGCTCGGGCTCGCGGCCGGGCCGGCCGCGGCCGACTCCTCGCCGTCTCCGAGCGCCTCCGCCGACGGCGCGGCGCCCACCCGGGCGGGCACCTCCTTCCGTACGGCGACGGAGGTCCGGCAGGGGCAGCAGGCCACCGCGTCCGGCTCCACCGGTGACTACCTGTACTGGTCGTTCCCGGCGGACACCGGGCAGCGCCCCACCGTCAGGGCGACGGTGAGGCTTCCCGCCACGCACGGGGCGCAGACCTGGCAGATCGACGTGTACGACGGACTGCGGCGCCGGCAGGCCTGCCAGTACGGCGCCGCGAGCCGTACGGCCGGGCAGGGGGCGTCGTCCGTCGACCTGGCGTGTGTGCTGCGCACCGTGCGCGGCTGGTCGGAGCCCTGGGCCGACGACCCGCTGCCGGGCACGTACTACGTCCGGCTCACGGTCGTGGACCTCGGCTCCGCCGACCTCGGCAAGCCGGTGAGCGTCGAGGTCCGGGCCGACTCCAAGGACATCGGCGGCGCGGCGGCGGTCGACGGTTCGCTGGCCAAGCCGCTGGTGCCCGGGATCGCCGCCAAGTCGCAGGAGAGCGGGGACGGTTCGAGGACGGCGGTGCTGTCCAGCTTCGGCTCGGACGACGGCTGGTCGTCGGGCTGGTGGTCCGACCGGTGGGTGTGGACCGCGACCGGGGGCGTGCTCGCGGCTCTCGCCGGGATCGGCGGGTATGCGTTGACGCGGGGGTCGGGAAGACCTTCCCGGGTGCCGCCGAACGTGTGAGCCGACGTGGCTGAAGGCCCGCCTGCCGGCGGGCCTTCAGCCTTCTCCCTCTCCCGCCCACCGACTCGGCCGGACAGACGGACGGCGACCAGCGGCCGGCCCGGCGCGGGAGAGCCGGGAGGCGGCGGGGCTCGGCCGGTCGGGGGGGTGGGGGCCGGGGCGGCGGGTCACGCCTCCCGCAGGGCCTTGGCCGGTGTGCCGTCGCCCGTCACCGTCACCCGGCCGGCCCGTACCGCGTCCCGCAGGCCCAACTCGCCCCGGGCGACGGCCTCGCAGGTCGCCGCGTCCATGGTGAGGCGGGCGTCGGCCTCGCCCGGCGCCGGACCGTCGCCGTACACCGGGCCGGCCTCCGCGCCGAGCCGCAGATGGAAGACCCCCTCCGCCAGCCGGACTTCGACCAGCCCCTCGCCTTCCAGGACCCGCAGGAGCGGCAGCGCGAACCAGTGCGCGCGCACCGCGTCCGTCGGGCGCCGCTCCCCCAGCCCGCCCTCGCCCCACCGCCCGAGCGCCTGCAGCACGGGCAGCAACCGCTGTCCCCGGCCGGTCAGTTCGTACACGTAGGCCGCACCGGGCGGAGGCAGCTTCCGCCGGGTCGTGAGGCCGTCGCGCTCCATGTCCTTCAGCCGGGAGGCGAGTACGTCCGTGCTCACACCGGGCAGGTCCGCGTGCAGGTCCGTGTAGCGGCGGGGGCCGGCCAGCAACTCCCGGACGATCAGCAGGGTCCAGCGGTCGCCGACGAGATCGAGGGCGCGGGCTGCGGAGCAGTACTGGTCGTAGCTTCGGCGTGGTGACATGCGACGCAGTCTAGACAAGGTGTTGGACTTTCCAAGCGCCTACTTGGTAAAACCAAGCAACACCAGTTTCCGGAGGGGCGCATGGAGTTCCGGCAGTCGAACAAGCTCAGCGAGGTCTGTTACGAGATCCGCGGCCCGGTGATCGAGCACGCCAACGCCCTGGAGGAGGCGGGGCACAGCGTGCTGCGCCTGAACACCGGCAATCCCGCGGCCTTCGGCTTCGAGGCACCGGAGGAGATCCTCCAGGACATGATCCGGATGCTGCCGCAGGCGCACGGCTACACCGACTCCCGCGGCATCCTCTCCGCCCGCCGCGCGGTCGCCCAGCGCTACCAGAACCTGGGCGTGGAGGTCGGCGTCGACGACGTGTTCCTCGGCAACGGCGTCTCGGAGCTGGTCTCCATGGCCGTGACGGCCCTGGTCGAGGACGGCGACGAAATCCTGATCCCCGCCCCGGACTTCCCGCTCTGGACGGCCGTGACCACCCTGGCCGGCGGCAAGGCGGTGCACTACCTCTGCGACGAACAGGCCGACTGGAACCCGGATCTGGCCGACATGGCCGCGAAGATCACGGACCGGACGAAGGCCGTGGTCATCATCAACCCCAACAACCCGACGGGCGCGGTGTATCCGAAGGAGGTCGTCGAGGGCATCCTGGACCTGGCCCGCCGGCACGGCCTGATGGTCTTCGCCGACGAGATCTACGACCAGATCCTGTACGACGACGCCGTGCACCACTCGGCCGCCGCTCTCGCCCCCGACCTGGTCGTCCTCACCTTCTGCGGCCTGTCGAAGACGTACCGGGTGGCGGGCTTCCGCTCCGGCTGGCTGGTCGTGACCGGCCCCAGGCAGCACGCGAAGGACTATCTGGAGGGGCTGACCATGCTGGCCTCCATGCGGCTGTGCGCCAACGCCCCGGCCCAGTACGCCATCCAGGCCGCGCTCGGCGGCCGCCAGTCCATCCGCGAACTGACGCTGCCGGGCGGCCGGTTGCACGAGCAGCGGAACGTGGCCTGGGAGAAACTCAACGAGATCCCGGGCGTGTCCTGTGTGAAGCCGAAGGGCGCGCTGTACGCGTTCCCGCGCATCGACCCCGGGGTGCACAAGATCCACGACGACGAGAGGTTCGTCCTCGACCTGCTGCTGCGCGAGAAGATCCAGGTGGTCCAGGGCACCGGCTTCAACTGGCCCTCCCCCGACCACTTCCGCATCCTCACCCTGCCGCACGCGGAGGACCTCGAGGCGGCGATCGGCCGCATCGGGCGGTTCCTCGGCGGGTACCGGCAGTAGCCCGTTTCGTGCCGTCGCGCACGTGTGCGAAGATCACCCCGCACGGCCGGGGGACCTCCACGCAGGGCAGGGCACCGCGGGCTCTCGGTGCGCGCCCGACCAGCGCCGCATCGCGGCTCCCCCCGGTCCGGTTCGATCAGACCAGGGGGAGCACCGTTGTTCTCGTACAGAAGACCGTCCTCGTCACGCATACGCCGGGTGACCGTCGCCGCGGTGTGCGGCGCCGCCCTGGGCGGCGGGATGCCCGCCGCCCAGGCCGGGACGGCCGGATCGCCGGCGCCCTCCGCCGGGCAGGAGGCCCGGCAGGCCGCGCGGTTCTGGACCGCGCAGCGCATGGCGGACGCCAGGCCGCTGGACGGGGAGCGGGCGGCACCGGGCGGGGGCGGGCCGGGGGCCGCGGCGGCGGGACGGCCGCAGGGCACCCTGTTCACGGGGACCCGGCTCGTGGGGACGTTCTTCGGGTCCGACGGGCCGGGCGGCACCACCTGGCACTGCACCGGCAGCGTCATCGACACCACCGTACGGAACGTCGTCCTCACCGCGGCCCACTGCGCGCTGAGCATGAAGGGCGACTACATCTTCGTCCCGCAGTTCGCGCAGGGCGCCGGCCCCGACCAGCAGCCGTACGGCATCTTCCACATCCAGCACCTCTACATCGACCCCCGGTACGCGCCCGACAAGGGCTCGTCGACGACCAAGGGGCCCTCGTCCGACCTGGACACGGCGTTCGCCCGGGTCTCGCCCAACCAGAACGGGCAGAGCCTCCAGGACGCGGTGGGCGGCGGGCTGACCTTCAGCCGGGCCGACGGCTACGCACACCAGAACGTCACCGTCGTCGGTTACCCCTCGTACCAGCACAACCGCACGGGCCAGGCCGTCAAGTGCACCGTGCCGACGACGCAGCTCCCCGGCTACCGGCAGCTGGCCATGACCTGCGGAGGCTACTACGGCGGCACGTCCGGCAGTCCCTGGATCACCGACTACCAGGACGACGCACGCACCGGGCACGTCATCGGCAACCTCGGCGGCTACAACGGCGGCGGCAACGACGCGAACGTCGACTACATCAGCTACGCCCCCGCGTTCGGAGCCGACGCCGCGAACCTCCTCGCCGACGCGGTGGCCGGCCAGGACCCGCCCTCCGGCCTGCCGCCGTACCAGGGTCTGCAGTTGCCCGGTGGCGCGGCCCGCTGGCAGAAGGCCGCGCTGATGGCCTCCGCCGACTACACCGGCGACCGGCTCGGCGATCTCCTCGTCGTCTGGTCCGACGGCGGGGTCACGCTGTACCCCGGGGACGGCCAGGGCGGGTTCGGGTCCGAGAAGCGGTTGCTGAAGGCCAACTCCACCTGGACGCATGCCCGGAGCGTCACCGGCGGCACCTTCGGCGGCGGCCGGCCCGGCCTGCTGGTGCGCTGGTCCGACGGCGAGGTCACCCTCTACCCGGCCCTCGGCACCTCCGGGGTGGGCCGCGAGGTACAGATGGCGAAGTCCGGCTCCGACTGGAAGAACGTCGTACAGCTCACCGCCGGGCAGTTCCACGGGGCCAAGGGCGCGACCGACCTGCTGGCGCGCCGGTCCGACGGCAGCCTGATGCTGTACACGGGGATCCGCTCCGGCTCCTTCGGCACCGGCAAGCGGCTCGTGGGGGCCAACAGCACCTGGACCGAAGCCGCGCTGCTCAGCGGCGGCGCCTTCAAGGGCACTAGCGGCGCCGACCTGCTCGTGCGCTGGTCCGACGGCTCGCTCGACAGCTACACCGGCGTCTCCTCCGCCGGGCTCGGCACCCGGTCCCGGCTGCGCGGCCCGAACGGCACCTGGCAGCACGCCCAGGTCATGACCACGGGCGACCTCACCGCCGACCACACCGGCAACGACCTGGTCGTGCGCTGGTCCGACGGCGAGACCTCGCTGTACGCCGACACCGGCGCCAAGGCCCTCGGCACCGAGAACACCCTGGTCCCCCCGGGCACCTGACCGACGCCCACTGGTACAGCACCGCGATCGGTGCCCGGGGAGAACGGCCGTCTGGCGCAGTCCGTCCTGCGGGCGGCGCCCTCCCTGTGACACCGTGCTGGCAGGCGAGCGGGAAGGGCGCGGACGTGAGTGACCTCTTTCTCGTCCGGCACGGTGAGACCGAGTGGTCGCGCTCCGGACGGCACACGGGCTGGACCGACGTACCCCTCACCGAGCACGGGCGGGAGGAGGCGCGCCGGCTGGTGCCGCTGATCCGCTCGCACCGGATCGGGGCCGCGTTCGTCAGCCCCCTGCAGCGGGCCCGGGAGACCGCCGCGCTCATCGGGATCCATGACGCTCGGGTCGACGCCGACCTGCGCGAATGGGACTACGGCGGGTACGAGGGCGTGACCACCGTGGAGATCCAGCGCAGCCGGCCCGGCTGGTTCCTGTTCACCGACGGGGTCGCGCCGGGACCGCCGGAGCACCCGGGCGAGAGCCCGGAGCAGGTCGGCGAGCGCGCCGACCGGATGCTGGCCAAGGCCGACGCCGCCCTCGCCAACACGGAGGGCGTCGTGGTCCTGGTCGCCCACGGCCACTTCCTGCGCGTTCTCACCGCCCGCCGCCTCGGTCTCCCGCCCCAGCACGGAGCCCTGTTCCAGCTCTCGACGGGGGCACTGGGCCGCCTGGGCACGGAGCACGGGCGGCCGGTGGTGGCGGGGTGGAACATCCGGCCGCGGGAGTAGGAGCGGGCCGGGCACCGGGGCGGCCAGCGCCCCTCCCGCACGCTACGGGCGTTGTCGTACCCGGGTCGTACGCTGCGCATGGGCCGTCTGACCGGCGGCCACCGGACAGGGGCGGCATCGGAAGGAGCGCGCCATGACACGACCGCCTACCGCAGCGCAGCGGGGTGTGATCGAGGCCGCCGATCCGGTGACCGGGCGGCTGCGGGGCACGGAGGCACAGCTGGCGGCGCTGGTGAAGCGGGGACTGGCCTTCCGGCACCCGCGGCCGCCGCACGAGCACTTCCTGACCCCGGCGGGGCATCGCATACGGGAGGCGGTGCCCGACTCTGCGGCCGCGGCGGTGACCGAGGCGCCCGTGGCGGACACGGGGGTGTTCGCGGCGCGGGTCGGCGGGGAGGAGGAACCGCCGGCGGACGGTGCGGCGCGGCTGCGTGAGGTGCACAGCGCCTGGCAGGGGCTGCTGGAGCTGCGCCGGATGACCAGCACCGACGGCGCGGTGGACCGGCCGTGCGGCTGGGAGCGCGCACATCTGGTGCGGGCGGCGGCGCTGGCCCTGGAGGCGGCGGGGCACCGTCCGGCGGGCGGGGACGCGGACGGTTACCGGGTGCGTGCCACGCCGCAGCCGGAGGCGGTCGCCGTGTACGCGCCGGACGCGCAGACCCTGGCGGCCTGCGCGGCCACGCTTCAGCGCACGGGCTGGCAGGCGGGCGAGTACACCGAGCCGAGGACGCGGGTGCGCTATCTGCTGGCCTCGCCGCGGCGGGCGTGAGCGGCGTGCCAAGATCGATCGACCGGAGATCCGAACGCGAGAAGGGCAGACAGTGGCCGAACCGTTTTCCGTCCGTGTGACCGTCCGAGGCTACGAGACCGACACGCAGGGACACCTCAACCAGGCCGTGTACCTCAACTACGCGGAGCACGCCCGCTGGTCGCTGCTGCAGGCGGCGGGGATCAGCCAGGCACGGCTCGTGGGCAGGGGGGTCGGCCCGGTCGCACTGGAGACGACGATCCGCTTCCGGCGCGAACTGCTCGCCGGGGACGAGGTCGACGTGACCGCCGCCTTCGAGTGGGGCGGCGGCAAGACGTTCCGGATCGTGCAGGAGATACGCAAGGCCGACGGGACACTGGCGGCCGAGGTCAGCGCGGTGGGCGGCCTGATGGACCTCAAGGAGCGCAAGCTGGTCGCCGACCCGCGGGAGGTGTTCAAGGAGCTCACGACGGACGTCGCGCTGTTCGGGCTGTAGGCGCCCGAGGGCCTACGCGTCGAGCAGCTCCGGCCGGTGCTCGGCGTCGTAGGCCGCGCGCGCCTCGGCGACGTACATCCGGTTGCGCTCGGCCCAGTCGGTCAGCCCGCAGCAGGGTGTCGATCAACTCATGGGCGACGGGCGTGAGTCCGTACTCCGCCTTCGGAGGCACGGTCGGATGCACCGTGCGGGTCACCAGGCCGTCGCGCTCCAGGCTGCGCAGGGTCAGGGTGAGCATCCGGCGGCTGATGCCCTAGATGCCGCGCTCCAGTTCGGTGAACCGGATGGGGCCGTGCGAGGCGGCGCCGAGGATCTGCACGCCCCTTTGCCGGCCACCCTGTCAAGAACCTCGCGGACGGGGCAGGCCCGCGCGTTCACTGCCTGGGCGGCAACACCGGTGTTCCGCTGGGACATCGGACCGCCTCCTTACGCCGGTCCCCATGGCCACTCACGCTGGTCCCCGTTACAAGACGTGCACCAAGGTGAAGACGAAGAACGGGGCAGCCATGTCGGCCCTGGTGGGCGGTTCGCTGGGTCTGGCGGTCCTGGGCACGCTGGCGGCGAAGCGCACCGGCGGTCTGCTCGACCGGGGCGCGGAGCTGATCCCGGCCACCGCGGAAGGCTACCGGCTGGCGTTCCGGGTGGCGACGGGGATCGCCGTGGCGGCGCGGGTGCCGGCGGGGGCGGTGCTGCCGGCCGCGGCGCCGGTGAGGTGGCCCCACCGGCTCCCGCGACCGTCCCCTCGCCTCAACGTGCCCCGAAGTGGCTCTTGTTGTCCTCGGCCCACTCCAGGAACGACCGGGCGGCCCGGCCCAGCACCTCGGGGACGTCGGCGGTGACCGTCGCGTTGTGTCCGTCGCGGACGTAGGTGAGGCCGGTCAGCACGTCCTGCGCCCGCGTCTCGTCGAAGCCCCAGGCGGTACGGAGGAAGTCGCGGGTCTCGTCGGGCGACAGGGTGCGTACGGTGAGCGGGCGGCCGAGGACCGCGGACAGCACGGCGGTCTGGTCCGGGACGCTGATGGCCTCCGGTCCGGTCAGGGTGTACGTCCGTCCCGCGTGTGCCGTATCGAGCAGGGCCCGCACCGCCACCTCGGCGATGTCCCGCGGGTCGATCACGCCGGAGGGACCGTCGCCGGTCATGTTCGGCACCGGCTCGCCGCGCCGGACCGCCTCGGCCCAGGCCAGCGCGTTGGAGGCGAACGACGACGGCCGCAGGAGGGTCCACTGCGCCCCGCTCTCCCGTACCGCCCGCTCGCCCTCCGCGTGCCACCTTCCGGACGGGCCGGTCGCCGCGTCGTCGACGCCGATGGCCGAGAGTTTCACCAACCGGCCCACCCCCGCCGCCCGGGCCGCCGCCACCAGTGCCCTGTCGTGGTCGGCGCCGGGCCCGGGCGGGCCCACGAGGTACGCGGCCGTCACCCCGGTCATCGCCGCCTCAAGGGAGTCCGGGTCTGCGTAGTCCCCGCGGACCGTCTCCACCCGGGGGGTGATCCGGGCCCGACGCGGGTCACGGGTCAGGGCACGCACCTTCTCGCCGCGCGCCGTGAGCTGTCGTACGACTTCACTGCCGGTGGTGCCCGTGGCACCCGTCACCAGAATCATGGGGTAGACGGTGGCCCGGCCGAGGGGGTCGGCTCTTGGAAATTCCGGCACGGTCGGGCCGGCCGCACGGCGGTGCCCGGCCCGTACGGTGGAGGGGTGCCGACGACCACCGCCGAACACGTGCCGGTCACGCCGGGAGTCCTGCGTCCCTGGATCGCGGGGGTGCGCACCCTGGTCTTCGCCGAGCCGCCGGAGGAGACGTTCGTCCATCTGCCGGACGCGGTGACCAAGGTGGTGCTGCGGGTGACGGGGGACGGGCGGCGCGACGTCCTCGCGGTCGGGCCGCGGGTGCGCGCCTCGTACCATGAGGGGAAGGGCGACATCTCGTGTGTCGAACTGCGCCTCGCGCCGGGCACGGTGCGGCCCCTGCTGGGGGTGCCGGCCGCACACCTGGTCGGCCGGACCGTGTCGTTGGACGGGCTGCCTGCCCGGGCGGCGCGCCGGCTCGCCCGGGAGCTGCGCTGGCTGGACCCGCAGGAGGCACTGCCGCGGATCGCCGAGGTGCTGCCCGGGCTGCTGTCCGAGGCGGTCGATCCGGCCCGTGCGGCGCTGCTGCGGGCGGGCGTGGCGTCGTTGTCGGTGCGGATGGACCGGGCGCCCGCGCAGGTCCGCGACGTCGCCCGGGAACTCTCCGTCAGCGAAAGGCAGTTGCGGAACCTGTTCGCCGACGGCGTGGGCGTCTCACCGAAGCACTTCGCCCGGATCGAGCGCATTCGCACGGTCGTCACGCGGGCGGGAAGCGCCCCCTGGGCCGACCTGGCCGCCGCCACCGGCTACTTCGACCAGGCCCATATGACGTCCGACTTCCGTGCCCTGATGGGGGTGCCGCCGAAGTCCTACGTCACCGGGCGGCTGCCGGCGGTGATGCCCTGCCAGGTGGGCCGCCAGGCCTGAATCCGGATGCGCGGCCGTGCCCGGGACCGCCGTGCTGCCGAGCCCTGTCCGCACGACACGTCAGGCCCAGCCGCCGCTGAACCTCCGTCGGCATCGAGGCCGGCGGCTTCAGCCCGGCGGACCCGGAAGACCACACCTTCCACGATGAACTGCGGCCCGTCTCCGGCGACTTCGTCCCCGCCGGCGAAGCTCATGGCGTGGCCTGGTCCCGGTGGAGCGGCACCGCTACCTGGTTGAAGCCGTAGTAGAGGGCGAGCAGGCCGTGCGCGGCCAGGGTGAGCGGGGCGGAGGCGAAGGCGAGGCCCACCGTCAGAGGGTAGCCGAGGGAGCCCAGCGCGAAGCGTGCCCGGGTCGCACGGGCCGCCGCGGTGTCCACGCGCGCGTCGAAGAGGTGGCCGGTGCGGGTGAGATGCCACCACAGGGCCTGGAAGGCGAGCGCCATGGCGACCATGACCAGGCTGTAGACCGCGGCCGCCGCGTGCGAGGCGGCGTCCTCGCGCAGATACTCGGCGAGCATGGCGGTCGGCCAGGGCACGGCGGCCACGACCATCAGCACCAGCAGGTTCAGGAACATCAGCGGCCGGTCGACCCGGGCGACATAGCTGAACAGCTGGTGGTGGTTGACCCACATGATCCCGATGACCAGGAAGCTCACCGCATAGGCGGCGTACGACGGCCACTGCGCGCCGATCGCGTGCCACAGGCCGCCGTTCCCGCCCGCCCTGGGCACCTTGATGTCCAGGACGAGGAGCGTGATGGCGATGGCGAACACGCCGTCGCTGAAGGCCTCGACCCGGCCTGACTCGTTCATGGACATGCGCCCAAGACTGCCGCACTCCGCGGTGCGGGGTACCGCGAACAGCCGTACCCCGCACCGGTTCTCAGTGTGTGGGCGTCAGTTCCTGCCCGGCTTCCATGGGGTGGGTGACGTCCTCGGCGTCACGGTTCCTGCCGATGTGGTTGAAGACGAGGTTGAGCAGCACGGCGGTGACGCAGCCGGTGGAGATGCCGGAGTCCAGGACGATCTTCGCGGTGTCGGGGAAGGCGTGGTAGAAGCCCGGCGCGGTGATCGGCACGATGCCGACCGCGAGGGAGACGGCCACGATCAGGACGTTGTTGTCCTTCTCCAGCCCGGCGCGGACCAGGGTCTGGATGCCGCTGGCCGCGACCGAGCCGAACAGGACGACGCCGGCGCCACCGAGGACCGGGCGGGGGACGACCGCGATGAGCGAGGCTGCCATCGGGCACAGACCCATCAGGACCAGGAAGCCGCCGCCCACGGCGACGACGAAGCGGCTGCGGATCCTCGTCATGGCGACGAGGCCGATGTTCTGCGCGAAGGCGCTGCACATGAAGCCGTTGAACAGGGGGCTGAGGGCGGAGCCCAGGGTGTCGGCGCGCAGGCCGGCGGCGATGGTCTTCTCGTCGCTGGGGCGCTCGACGATCTCGCCGAGCGCCAGCATGTCGGCGGTGGACTCCGTCATGGAGACGACCATCACCACGCACATCGACAGGATCGCCGCGAGGTGGAAGGTGGGGGCGCCGAAGTGGAACGGGGTCGGGAAGCCGACCACGGCGGCGTGGGCGACGGGGCTGAAGTCCGTGACGCCGAAGGGTATCGCGATGAGCGTGCCGATGATCAGGCCGAGCAGGACCGCTATCTGCTTGACGAAGCCACGGGTGAAACGGCGCATCAGCAGCACGATCAGGAGCGTGATGCCGGCCAGGGTGAGGTTGGTCGTCGAGCCGTAGTCGCTCGCCTCGGGGTCGGGGCCCTGGGCCCAGCCGAAGGCGACGGGGAGCAGGGAGACGCCGATCAGGGTGATGACCGAGCCGGTGACGACGGGTGGGAAGAAACGTATCGCCTTGCAGAAGACCGGGGCGGCGACGAAGCCGAGGATGCCGGCGACGATGACCGCGCCGAAGATCATCGGCAGGGCGTCGGACTTGTCCTTGGTGGAGGCGACGATCGCCGTCATCGGGGCGACACCGGCGAAGGTGACGCCGTTGACGAAGGGCAGCCGGGCGCCGATCTTCCAGAAGCCGAGGGTCTGCAGGAAGGTGGCGAGCCCGGCGGTGAACAGACAGGCTCCGGTGAGGAAGGTGAGGTCTTTGCCGGACAGGCCTACGGCCGCGCCGACGATCAGGGGCGGGGCGACGACTCCCGCGTACATGGCGGCCACGTGCTGCAGGCCGCTGGTCGCCATTTTGAGGGCGGGGAGTTTCTCGTCAACAGGATGGACGGCCACGGCGGCTCCTCCGGGCGGTTAACACGTCGTCGACGTGGGTTTCATGGAGGTGGTGCGGGTGGTCGTGCGGGACCGGGACGGGGTGGCGCTTGAGCGGGCCGAGCGGTGCCGTCCGGGGCGTGTGCGTGCACACGCCCCGGAACGGCTGCCGTGGACCCCGCTCGGGTCCACGGACCCCGGCCGGGAGCCGTCCCTCCCGACCGGAGCGTTCCGGCGGGCCGCCCGCAGGGGCCGACCGCCGCGTCCTTCCGGCACGCGCCCGTGCGGGGCCACCTGCCGAGTCCTCCGGCGAGCCGCCTGTGGGGGGCGGTCGCCACGTGTGCGGGCGGGCCACCCATGAAGGGTGACCGCCGCGTTGTACGGCGGGCCGGCCGCAGGGGCCGGTCTGCCGGGTCCTACGGCGCCCCCTTTACGGGGCGACCGCCAGGTTTGCCGACGGGGCACCCGTACGGGGTGACCGCCGGCCTTCGGCGCACCCCGCTCGGGGCGGCGTCCGCCGAAGTCGTACGGCGGGCCGGCCGTAGGGGGAGCCGGCCGCCGACGGGCGTGGGGATCAGACCCGGGCCATGATCCGGGCGAGGCGCTGGGCCTCCTCGCGGGTGGAGCGGGCGATGGCGTCCTCGTCGACGGTGGTCAGGCGGCCGTCCGTGACGATCTGCCGGCCGTTGACGAAGGAGGCCGTGACCGGCGCCGCCGCACCGAAGACCAGCGCGGTCACCGGGTCCGCGATGGAGGCGTGGGCGAGGGTGTCCATCTTCCACAGCACCACGTCGGCCAGCTTGCCGGGCTCCAGCGAGCCGATCTGGTCGGCGCGGCCGAGCACCTGGGCGCCGCCGTAGGTGCCGAGCCTGAGCGCCTGACGGGCGTTCAGCGCGGCCTCGCGGTGCGCGCCGAGGCGGTTGATCAGCAGGGCGTTGCGCAGCTCGGTGTGGAGTTCGCCGGACTCGTTGGAGGCGGTGCCGTCCACGCCGAGGCCGACCGGGACGCCCGCCTTCAGCATGTCGGGGACGCGCGCGATGCCGGCGGCGAGGCGGGCGTTGGAGGACGGACAGTGGGCGACACCGGTCTTCGTACGGGCGAAGGCGGCGATGTCGGAGTCGTTCATGTGGACGCAGTGCGCCATCCACACATCCTCGCCGAGCCAGCCGGTGGACTCGAAGTAGTCGGTCGGACCCATGCCGAACAGCTCGTGGCAGAACTTCTCCTCCTCCACCGTCTCCGAGCCGTGGGTGTGCAGCCGCACGCCGAGCCGGCGCGCCAACTCGGCTCCCTGCCTGAGGAGTTCGGTGGAGACGGAGAACGGCGAGCAGGGGGCGACCGCCACCTGGGTCATGGCGTCGAAGGAGGCGTCGTGGTGCTGCTTGACGGTCTCCTCGGTCGCCGCGAGCGCGCCCTCCAGCGTCTCTACGGCGAAGTCCGGCGGCAGACCGCCGTCCTTCTCACTGCGGTCCATCGAGCCGCGGGCCAGGGTGAAGCGGACACCCGTCTCCGCGGCGGCCCGGATGATCGAGCCGGACAGGTCGCCGGAGCCGTGCGGGTAGACGTAGTGGTGGTCCATGGCGGTGGTGACACCGCCGCGGGCCATCACGGCGAGGGACCCCTGCGCGGCCGCGTACGTCATCGGCTCGTCGATGCGCGCCCAGACGGGGTAGAGCGCCACGAGCCAGTTGAACAGGTTGTGGTCGGTGGCCAGGCCCCGGGTGATCCACTGGTAGAAGTGGTGGTGGGTGTTGATCAGACCGGGCGTGGCCAGATGGCCGCTCGCGTCGATCCGGCGCACCACGTTCTCCAGGCCTTCGGGGGCCTGCCCGGCGCCGACCGACTCGATGCGGTTGCCGGCGAGGACGAGGTGCCCGGAGGCGTACTCGGTGTCGCCCGCGTCCACGGTCGCGATCGCGCAGTTCTCGATGACGGTGCGCTGGTCTGCCGATGGTGCCATGGTGCTTCCTTGTCTTTCAGTGGCGGCCCGTGGGCGGGGAGGTGTCCACGGGGAGGGCACGGCAGGACCCTAGGAGGATTTGAGTGCCGCAGCGGGAGCGCCGCTCCGGGTGCCGAGATGGTGGAAGAAGAGGTTGAGCAGGACCGCGACGAGCGCGCCCGCGCTGATGCCGGAACCGAGCACGGTCCGCGCCCAGGCCGGGAAGCCGGCGTAGAACGTCGGCGCGGCCAGCGGGATGATGCCGGCTCCGAGCGCCACGGCGACCAGGATGATGTTGGAGCTGTCGTCCAGGCCCGCCTCGGACAGGGTACGGATCCCGCTGACGGCGATGGAGCCGAAGAGCACGATGCCCGCGCCGCCGAGGACCGGCATGGGGACCAGTGAGACGACCGCGCCGAGGACCGGGAAGGCGCCGAGCACCAGCAGGGCGCCACCGGCGACGGCGACGACATAGCGGCTGCTCACCCGGGTGAGGGAGACGACGCCGACGTTCGGCTTCTCGTCCACCGGGTGCACGGACGTCACGTAGTCCTCGGTGTGCACCGGCGGGGTGGAACAGGGGGCTTCGGCCGGCCCCTTCGCAGGCTGTGCCATGGTGTTCCCTCCGGTGTGGCGTGTCCCCGGCGCAGGTGGCGGACCCGGGGACACGCGTCCCGCGTCAGAGGTTGGTCATGTCGACCGGGATCTTCGGCTCACAGCCGTCCCGGAGGATGGTCGCCTCGATCAGGCCGTAGGGCCGGTCGGCGGCGTAGTACACCTCGTTGTCGTTCTTCAGCCCGAAGGGCTCCAGGTCGACGAGGAAGTGGTGCTTGTTCGGCAGCGAGAAGCGGACCTCGTCGATCTCGCTGCGATGGTTGATGATGCGCGCACCCATCTGGTACAGCGTCTGCTGCAGGGAGAGGGAGTAGGTCTCGGCGAAGGCCTGGAGCATGTGCTTCTTGACCTGCTCGTAGGACTTCTCCCAGTTGGGCATCTTCTGCTCGTCGTCGGTCCAGTTGAACCGCCAGCGGCCGGAGACCTGGGTGGCCAGGATGCGGTCGTACGCCTCCGGCAGGGTCGTGTACTTGTCCTTGACGTAACCCCAGAACTCCGAGTTCGTCGAGTTCATCACGACCAGGTCCTTCAGGCCGGAGACGACCTCCCACCGCTCACCGTCGTAGGTGACCTGGGTGACGCGGGTCTCCTGGCCCTTCCTGACGAAGGAGTGCTTGACCTCGTCGGCGCCGATGAACTTGGAGTTGGCGTCGGATGTCTCGATCCGCTCCCAGGCGTACTCCTCGATCCGGATCCGGGCGCGGTGGATCGGCTCCTGCGAGGTGACGAAGTGGCGGGCGAGGTGGATGCCGAACTGCTCGGCGGACTCGATGCCGTACTCCTTGGCGAACGCGAACACCGTGTTCTTGGTGGTGTCGGTCGGCAGGACGTTGGCGTTGGAGCCGGAGTAGTGGACCTCGTCCATGTCGCCGCTCAGCGCGACGGAGACGTTGAGGTCCTTGATGTGGTGGGTGGCGCCGTCCCGCGTGATCCTTACGACTCGGTTCTCGGCCTTGCCGTACTGGTTCTGTCCCAGGATGGTCGGCATTAGCTAGCTCCCTCGGTAAACGGAGTAGCCGAACGGGTTGAGCAGCAGCGGCACGTGGTAGTGCTCGCCCGGTACGACGGCGAACGTGATCGCCACCTCCGGGAAGAACACGCCAGGTCCGCTGTCCCGATTCGCGGGGGCGTCCTGCTGCGCATCGGCTTGCTTCTTCTCGAAATACGGCTCCACCGCGAAGTCGAGCCGCACGTGTGTGGTCCCTTCCGGCAGGGCCGGCAGGTCCTTGCACCGGCCGTCGGCGTCGGTCGCGGAGCCGCCGAGCGCCCGCCAGTCCGCCGCGCGCCCGGCGCGGGCGGCGAGCTGGACGGCGACGCCCTCGGCGGGGCGGCCGACCGAGGTGTCCAGAATGTGGGTGGACACGGAGGCGGTGGTGCTGGTGCTCATGGTGTCAGGCGTCCTCTTCGACGAGTCGGGCCAGTCGGATGCGGTTGATCTTGCCCAGCTCGGTGCGGACGATCTCGCGCTCCTGCTCCGGCGTGTTGCCGATCCGCTCCTTGACGGCGTCGCGCATCTGCTCACCGGTACGGCCGGTGGCGCAGATCAGGAAGACATGGCCGAACTTCTCCTGGTAGGCCAGGTTGAGTTCGAGCATCTCGGCCTTGAGTTCCGCGGATGCGCCGGCCATGCCGCGCTGTTCGCGGGCGGAGGTCGGGTCCCCGGGCTCGGGGCGCCCGATCGGCGGGTGCCCGGCCATCGCCTCCTCGAGGTCCGCGGTGCCCAGCTCGGCCATGGCGGCGTCGCCGGCGGCGTACAGCGCGTCGGGGGTGGCGTAGGGGCGGGCGGCGAGCAGTCGCCGGGCCCACTCGGTGGAGGCGCACGCCTCATGGAGGACGGCGAGCGCCGCGCGTTCCTCCAGGTCGTTGAACCGGGCCAGGCCCGGGGGCGTGGAAGTCGAAGTCACGGGAGCCTCCGTGGCCGGTTTCGGCCTTCGTGCTGAAGCGGGCTGCCGATAGCTAACGCCCCCGGAAACGCCACGTCAACACTTTGTTGAAAAATCCGCGTAACAAGCGAGTCCGCCCTGCGGGCCGCCGGGCACCCCAGGGGGACGAGCCGCCGTCGCTTGCCTGGCTGCGCCGCCTCGGCCGGTCGCGCCCACGCGGCGGAGCCGCAGATCAACACGGCCGCGCCCCTCCCGGGCGCTATGCGCCCTTGTCGCGGTTCAGGTAGTTGTAGACGGTGAAGCGGCTGACGCCGAGCGCACCGGCCACGGTCTCCACGCCGTGCCGTACGGCGAAGGCGCCCCGCGCCTCCAGCGTACGCACGATCTCCTGCTTCGCCCTGCGGTCCAGATCGGCCAGCGGCCGGCCACGCCGGCGCTCCATGGCGGCCAGGATGTGGTCGAGGGAGTCGGCGAGCTGGGGCAGCCGCACGGCGACGACGTCGACGCCCTCCCAGGCGAGGACGACATCCTCGGGGCCGGCCTCGTCCGGCGGGAGCATCTCCGCGCCCATGGCGTCGACCAGCGGCTTCACGGCCGTGATGAAGGGCTCGTCCCCGCTCATCTACCGCCCTCCCGGATCCCGTCGTCGAGCACGTTGACCTGGAGCGAGATCCGGGTGGCGCCGGCCTCCAGGCTCTTGCGCAGCAGCGCGTCCACGGCGGTGAGGACGCTGTCCGCGCCACCCTCGGCCGTGTTGCCGAACGGGCCGACGTCGACGGCGTCCAGCTCGGCGGTCTCGATGACCTCGCGTGCCACCAGGGCGTGCGCGGGCGCCTCGTCCAGGTCGAAGGGCTCGGTCGTGAACTCCACTCTCAATCGCACGCTGCTCAACCTAGCGCGCGACGCCGGTTTTCGGGCGGCCGCTCCGGGACCGGGTGCGCACGGCCGGCCGGACCCCCTTGACAAGCCACGACACCCGACGGCAATCTTCCATTAAGCAGAAACGAACTTCCGCAATACGGAATCTCGACCACGGAAGGGAGCGCGGCCCGAATGGGATTCGCAGACCAGCGCTTCAACGTCAACCTGTCGATCCTCTTCACGGAACTCCCGCTCCTGGAGCGTCCCGCGGCCGCCGCCGCGGCGGGCTTCACGGCGGTCGAGCTGTGGTGGCCCTGGGTCGACTCCCCCACCCCCGAGCAGTCCGAGCTCGACGCCCTGAAGAAGGCGATCGAGGACGCGGGCGTGCGGCTCACCGGCCTGAACTTCTACGCCGGACAGCTGCCGGGCCCGGACCGCGGCGCCCTGTCGATCCCCGGTGCGGAGTCGGACAGGTTCCGCGCCAACATCGACGTGGCCATCGCCTTCGCCCGATCCCTGGGCTGCACGACGTTCAACGCCCTGTACGGCAACCGCGTCGACGGGGTGGACCCGGCCGAACAGGACACCCTCGCCCTGGAGAACCTGGTCCTCGCGGCCCGGGCCGTCGGCCGGGTCGGCGGGACCGTGCTGATCGAGGCCCTCAACCGGCCCGAGTCGCCGAAGTGCCCGATCGTGAGCGCGCCCAGGGCGATCGAGATCGTGGACAAGGTCAACGAGGCGACTGGCCTCGGGAACGCCAAGTTCCTGATGGACCTGTACCACCTGTCCATGAACGGCGAGGACCTGCCCTCGGTGATCGAGCGGTACGCGGCGAAGACCGGCCACGTCCAGATCGCCGACAACCCCGGCCGCGGCGCCCCCGGCACGGGTGCGCTCCCGCTGGAGGAGCTGCTCGACCAGCTGAAGAAGGCCGGTTACGACGGCTGGGTGGGCCTGGAGTACAAGCCGGGCGACCGCCCGAGCGCCGAGGCCTTCGACTGGCTCCCGCGCGAAGCGCGCGCCGCGCGCTGAACCCCCCCGACTTTGCAAGGCTGTTGAGAGAGGCACCCCTGATCATGAGCAACCTCCCCAAGATCGCCTGGATCGGCCTCGGCATCATGGGCTCGCCCATGTCCGAGAACCTGATCAAGGCGGGTTACCACGTCGCCGGCTTCACGCTGGAGCAGGAGAAGCTGGACCGCCTGGCCGCCGCCGGCGGTACGGCCGCCCCCTCGATCGCCGAGGCCGTGCGTGACGCCGACGTGGTCATCACGATGGTCCCCGCGTCCCCGCAGGTCGAGGCCATCGCCTACGGCCCGGACGGCATCCTGGAGAACGCGCGGCAGGGCACCCTGCTGATCGACATGTCCTCGATCACCCCGCAGACCTCCGTCGACCTGGCCGCCGCCGCCAAGGGCAAGGGGATCCGGGTGCTGGACGCACCGGTGTCCGGCGGTGAGGCAGGTGCCGTCGAGGCCGTACTGTCGATCATGGTCGGCGGCGAGCGGGCCGACTTCGACCAGGCGAGGCCGATCTTCGAGGCGCTCGGCAAGACCATCGTGCTGTGCGGCCCGCACGGATCCGGCCAGACCGTGAAGGCGGCCAACCAGCTGATCGTCGCCGTGAACATCCAGGCGTGCGCCGAGGCCGTGGTCTTCCTGGAGAAGTCGGGCGTCGACCTCGCGGCCGCGCTGGACGTCCTCAACGGCGGCCTGGCCGGCTCCACCGTGCTGACGCGGAAGAAGGGCAACTTCCTGAACCGCGACTTCAAGCCGGGCTTCCGCATCGACCTGCACCACAAGGACATGGGCATCGTCACGGACGCCGCCCGCAACGTCGGTGCCGCCCTGCCGGTCGGCGCCGTGGTCGCCCAGCTGGTCGCCTCGCTGCGCACCCAGGGCGACGGCGGCCTGGACCACTCGGCCCTGCTGCGGGCCGTGGAGCGCCTCTCCGGCGCCCAGGTCTGAGCCGGGCCCCACAGACTTCCGGGCGGCGCCGTCGCCGACACCTGTCCTGTCGCGCCCAGGCGCCGGCGCCGTCCGGAATCCCCCCGAGATCGGCTTCAACAAACTGTTGACGTTCGGATCGCCCCACTTCTAGGCTCCACGAAGACTTCTAGGCTCCACAAAGCGGAAGACGTTTTCCGCTGCCACCGCACGGAAGGTCCACGATGTCGAAGCGCGTGCTCACGACAGAGTCCGGCGCCCCGGTCGCCGACAACCAGAACTCCGCCTCCGCCGGCGTCGGCGGCCCGCTCCTGATCCAGGACCAGCACCTCCTGGAGAAGCTCGCGCGCTTCAACCGCGAGCGGATCCCGGAGCGCGTGGTGCACGCCCGTGGCTCCGGCGCGTACGGCCACTTCGAGGTGACGGACGACGTCACCGGGTACACCCACGCCGACTTCCTGAGCGAGATCGGCAAGCGCACCGAGGTGTTCCTGCGCTTCTCCACCGTCGCCGACTCCCTCGGCGGTGCGGACGCCGTGCGTGACCCGCGCGGCTTCGCGGTGAAGTTCTACACCGAGGAGGGCAACTACGACCTCGTCGGCAACAACACCCCCGTGTTCTTCATCAAGGACCCGATCAAGTTCCCGGACTTCATCCACTCGCAGAAGCGCGACCCGTTCACGGGCCGTCAGGAGCCGGACAACGTCTGGGACTTCTGGGCGCACGCACCCGAGGCCACGCACCAGGTGACCTGGCTGATGGGCGACCGCGGCATCCCGGCGTCGTACCGACACATGAACGGCTACGGTTCGCACACCTACCAGTGGACCAACGCGGAGGGCGAGGCCTTCTTCGTCAAGTACCACTTCAAGACCAACCAGGGCATCCGCTCCCTGAGCAGCGAGCAGGCCGCGGAGCTCGCCGGCAAGGACCCCAACTCCCACCAGACAGACCTGCTGCAGGCGATCGAGCGGGGCGTCCACCCGTCCTGGACCCTCCACGTCCAGATCATGCCGGCGGCCGAGGCGGCGGACTACCGCTTCAACCCCTTCGACCTGACCAAGGTGTGGCCGCACAAGGACTACCCGCTGCGGCGCGTGGGCCGGCTGGTCCTCGACCGCAACCCGGACAACGTCTTCGCCGAGGTCGAACAGGCGGCGTTCTCCCCGAACAACTTCGTGCCGGGCATCGGCCCCTCCCCCGACAAGATGCTCCAGGGCCGGCTGTTCGCCTACGCGGACGCGCACCGCTACCGCCTGGGCGTCAACCACACCCTGCTCGCCGTGAACGCCCCCAAGGCGGTTCCGGGCGGCGCCCAGAACTACGGCCGCGACGGCTACATGGCGGTCAACGGCCAGGGCCGCGGCGCCAAGAACTACGAGCCGAACTCCTACGACGGCGCGGTGGAGACCGGCCGCCCGCTGTCGGCCCCGCTGGCGGTGTCGGGGTACACGGGCACCCACGAGGCCCCGCTGCACACCAAGGACGACCACTTCTTCCAGGCGGGCGAGCTGTACCGCCTGATGTCCCAGGAGGAGAAGTCCCGCCTCGCCGCGAACATCGCCGGCGGCCTCTCGCAGGTCTCCCGCGACGACGTGATCGAGAAGAACCTGGCCCACTTCCACGCCGCCGACCCGGAGTACGGCAGGCGCGTGGAGGAGGCGGTCCGCGCTCTGCGCGAGGACTGATACCGACAATCCACGAGCGGCGTACGGGATCTGACGGGAGGTCATGATCTCTGTACGCGGCCCGCGCGGCACGCCGTACGGCCCGGATGAGGGGTGGCCGTACGGCGGTGGGCGCGGGCAGGGCGAGGACCGCGGCGGCGGCGAGCCAGTGCGGTGGTGAAGGACCGAGTCCCCTTCTCGACCAGAGGGAAGGGTCCCGGCTCCGTCGCATCCGCCGCGGTCCCACCCAGCCCCCTCCGGGGCCACCCGCTCCGTCCGGCGGCGCGAACGACCTGTCGCGCCCAGCCTCGTGCCGTCGGACGGCCAGCACGCCGAACGCTCCCTACGCCGACTCGATCCCTCCGGCGAGGGAGCGTTCGGCGTTGTCGAGCAGTTCCTTGTAGGTGAGGACCTCGACGCGGGTGACGTGGGAATTGAACGTCCGCAGGACCTCGTTGACGTCGTCCTCCGGTATGCCGGGGTGCAGGGCGGGGTGCCCGACGAGCACGAGTGCGCCGGCGCGCCGGGTCTCCACACCGAACTCCTCCCGGATGCGGGCGCGGTGCTCGTCCAGCCCGACGAGGTAGTTGACGGCCTGGCCGACGGCCTCATGGACCGCTCTGGCCGGCACCCAGGCGTTGCGGTGCCGCTTGATCAGGGGATCCTTCAAGCCCATCGACCTCTTCAGCTCGACGATGTGGAGAGCGCCGTCACCCCGGATCAGCGGGAGGTCGACCTCGTCGCCGGGCACGAGCCGGCGCCGGGCCGCCTCGCCGACGAACCTCCCGCCGAAGATCCAGTGGTTTCCTTCGAGAGCACGCTGGAGATCCGCCTCGGTCGCCGTACGGTCCTCCACGACGGCCCGCAGGGCTCGGACACCGGCCGCGCGGCGCCGCAGCTCGGCGGCCTGCAGGATCAGCCGCCCCTCACGGTCCGCCGCCAGCAGGGCCAGCGCCTGGGGCGAGGCCACGATCCGACGCGCTTCCTCCGCGGGGTCCTCGACGTCGATCCGCCCGTCCCGCAGGACGCGCTCCAGCCAGAGCGCCGTCTCGGCCCGGCCGCGGGGGATCCGGTAGCGTCCGGGCCGGTCCTCGGGCGCCTCCATGAACCACGCGTCCTCGCCCTGTGACCGGAAGTGTTCCAGGAACTCCTCGATACCGGCGTCAGGACGAGAGCCGAGGAACTCACGCCCGGCCTCGACCATCCAACGATGCGTCGCCCACATCGTGCGGCCGAGGTACTCACGCTGGACCTCGTCCCTGGGGCCGTCCTGGAAGAGCCGGTAGCGCTCCTCGAAGTCGGGGCGGAGGATGTGCCCTTGCGCATAGTCCAGCGCGTCCTGCACCAGCCGCACGACCTGCCACTCGCCCGCGGCCGCCGCCCTGCCCCGGGTCTCTTCCAGCAGGCGCACCAGTTCCCTTCCGCCCCGGCGCTTGCGGCCGCGTCCGCCGTGCATGTGCGCGAAGACCGCGTTCAGAGCCTGTTCGACGGTGTCGTCGTCAGCCGCCTCGAGCACCCCGCGCAGCTGCCACTCGAGTGCCATGTCGCTTCTCACGTCCATGCGGAGAAGTGTGCGGGCCACCACTGACAGTCACCGGCGTGCGCGTCGGCGTCCCACGTCGCACGCTGAATCCATGGGCAATCCGACGCACTACCCGCACATCGTGGTCCACTCCCCCGCGCTGGACGGCTCCCGGCGGGTCACCGAGGGGGAGGTGACCCTGGGGATCGCCTCGCATCTGGACGATGTCGTGGAGATCCTGCGGCTGGCCGACCTGGACCGGATCGAGGTGGAGGAGAGCGATCTCATCGAATGGCAGGGCGGTGGGCCCGACGACTGGCCGGGACTGTCGGAGCACGAGCTGTAGCGGCTGGGTGTACGGCAGCGGTCGTAGGCCGGCTACGCCATCCTCAAATCAACCTCTGAACACCGCGGCAGGGGGTGTCAACCGCCGCCGCGACCGGGCAGATTACGGGCACCGGGGCCCGCCGGCACGGGGGCGGCGGGCCCCACGACGGGGGAACGCACGGGGGACACGGGGGACGCGAAAGGGCGGCCCGTCCGCGGGGACGGGCCGCCCTTGGTGTGTGGCGGGGTCAGACCTTCAGGGTCTTGATCGAGGTCGGCGCGTGGCCGGGTTCGGTGGCCAGGTCCTCGAACTCGGAGATGTCGCTGATGTCCATGGTGCGGCTCATCGAGATGTTGGTGATCCGCTCCAGGATCGCCTCGACGACGACCGGCACCCGGTACTCGGCGGCCAGCTTCTTCGCCTGCTCGAAGGCCGCGCCCAGCTGGTCCGGCTCGGTGACCCGGATCGCCTTGCAGCCCAGGCCCTCGGCGACCTTGACGTGGTCCACGCCGTAGACGCCGATCTCGGGCGTGTTGATGTTCTCGAACTCCAGGTTGACCTGGAAGTTGATGTCCAGGCCGAGCTGCGCCTGGCGGATCAGGCCCAGGTAGGCGTTGTTCACCAGCACATGGACGTACGGGATCTTGTGCTGGGCGGCGACGGCCAGCTCCTCGATCAGGAACTGGAAGTCGTAGTCACCGGACAGGGCGACGACCGGCGACTCCGGGTCGGCCTTGGCGACGCCGATCGCGGCCGGGATGGTCCAGCCGAGCGGGCCGGCCTGGCCGCAGTTGATCCAGTGCCGCGGCTTGTAGACGTGCAGCATCTGCGCGCCGGCGATCTGGGAGAGGCCGATGGTGGTGACGTACCGCGTCTCCGGGCCGAAGGCCTTGTTCATCTCCTCGTAGACGCGCTGCGGCTTCATGGGGACGTTGTCGAAGTGCGTACGGCGCAGCAGAGTCGCCTTGCGCTCCTGCGTCGAGGCGATCCAGTCGGCGCGGTCGGGGAGCTTGCCCTCGGCCTTCAGCTCCTTCGCGACCTCGACGAACAGCTCGAGGGCGGCCTTGGCGTCGGAGACGACGCCGTAGTCCGGCGGGAAGATCTTGCCGATCTGGGTGGGCTCGATGTCGACGTGGACGAACGTGCGGTCGCCGCGGTAGACGTCGAGCTGGTAGCCGGTGTGGCGGTTGGCCCAGCGGTTGCCGATGCCGAGGACGAAGTCCGACTCCAGGAAGTTGGCGTTGCCGTACCGGTGCGAGGTCTGGACACCGACCATGCCGGCGTTCAGCTCGTGGTCGTCGGGCAGCGCGCCCCAGCCCATCAGGGTCGGGATGACGGGGGTGTCGGTCAGCTCGGCGAACTCCACCAGCAGGTCGGAGGCGTCGGCGCCGATGATGCCGCCGCCGGCCACGATGACCGGGCGCTCGGATGCCAGCAGGAAGGAGATCGCCTTCTCGATCTGGGCGCGGGTCGCGGCCGGCTTGTAGACGGGCAGCGGCTCGTACGTCTCCGGGTCGAACTCGATCTCGGTGAGCTGGACGTCGATCGGCAGGTCGATCAGGACCGGACCGGGACGGCCGGAGCGCATCAGGTGGAAGGCCTGCTGGAAGACGCCGGGGACCTGCGCGGCCTCCAGGACGGTGACCGCCATTTTGGTGACCGGCTTGGCGATCGAGGCGATGTCGACGGCCTGGAAGTCCTCCTTGTGGATCACGCTGGTGGGCGCCTGGCCCGTGATGCACAGGATCGGGATGGAGTCACCGATGGCCGAGTACAGGCCGGTGATCATGTCGGTGCCGGCCGGGCCGGAGGTGCCGATGCAGACGCCGATGTTGCCGGGCCGGGTGCGCGTGTACCCCTCGGCCATGTGCGAGGCACCCTCGACGTGGCGGGCGAGGGTGTGGTGGATGCCGCCACCCTCCTTGAGGGCCTTGTAGAAGGGATTGATCGCCGCGCCCGGCACACCGAAGGCGTCGGTGACGCCCTCGCGCTTGAGGATCTCAACTGCCGCGCGGGCAGCGGTCATACGAGCCATCGAGTACTCCTGCTTCGGCTTCTCGGATGCGTACTCCCGTCGCGCCCCGCGGTGAGCACAGTCTCCAGGTGGTCAGAATTCCGCAGACTTTTCCGTATAGCGGAATTCAACTTCTACTATCTGGAAGCAATGTAGAAGCGCACGGCGAGGATCGTCAAGAGAGCCAGAGACGCGGCAAGCGCCGGACAAGCGGGGTGCGGAAGGAGCACGATGGGAGCCGCTGTCCCGACGCGACTGTCCCGATGCGACGCCTGGGAGTGGGCCATGCCCGAGAGCGTGCCGGTGCGCTGCCCGGCCTGCCGCCGCGAGCACGTCTACACCGTGCCGGCGTATCCGTGCGTCTGCGGCGCGCCCACCGCCCCGCGGCTGGATCCGGCCGCCCATCCGGTTGTCGCCGCGCACCGGGCCTGGGACGACGAGTGGATCTCCGTGCCGTGCACCGCCTGCGGGCGCCCGGGCCAGTGGCCGCACCCGGAGCTCGGCTGCCCCTGCGGCACGGTGCTGCGCATCCCGGTGGCGCAGGCACCTCCGGCGGACCCCGGCACGCGGCCGACGGCGGCCGGGACCTCCCCGTCGGCGGCAGCGGCCGAGCCGGTGCCCGCCGCCCACCGGGCCGCGTTCCGGCCGCGCGCCATCCGCACCGCCCGGGACGCCGTCACCGTCGCCGCGCTCTATCTGCGGTGGCTCGGCTACCGGGACATCCGCCGCGCCGACCAGCGGCCCCCGAACGGCATCGGGCTCGCCGCCCACGGACTCCTCGCCCAGGTGGACCCGACCGTGCGCCCGGCGGCGGCGCGGGACGTGGAGTGCCTGTGGCTGACGGCCATGACCGAGTCCGCGGACTGTGTGTACCTCTCGCTCGCCGGCTATACCGACGAGGCCCGGGCCCGCGCGGACACCCTGGGCGTCCCGCTGTTCGTCCTGGACCTCGCGGGCGTCCCGCAGCCGCTGAACGACGCGGCCGACATCCTGAACGAGGCGGGTGCCCCGGACGGTCAGCCGTGGGCGCGGCGGCGCCCGTAGGGGTCCGCGGTGACCGCGCGGCGCGGCGGCCCCCCGGACAGGTCAGGGCCTGCGGGTAGCAGGCGTTCAACAGCCATGCCCCCACGCGGTGACGTCCATCCGCGTGTGCAGCACCGCCCCGGACGATCGGCACCCCGTGGACCGAACAGGACGGCGTTGCGAGCGGGAGCACGGCGCGGCCGGGCGCACGGTGATGTGGCCTCCGCCGTGCGGCGGAGACGGGCTCACCCTCCGTTCCCCGGCGGGCTCACGCCCCGTACGTCGCGCGCAGCTCGACCTTGCGCACCTTTCCGGACACCGTCATCGGGAAGGCCTCGAGTATCCGGAGCCTGCTGGGGATCTTGTAGTGGGCGAGCCGGCCCTGGCAGAAGGCGCGTAGTTCCTCCAGGGTGAGCGGGTCGGCGGCGTCGTGCGGGATCACGCAGGCGAGGACCTCCTCGCCGTACGTCTCGTGCGGCACCCCGACGACCTGTACGTCCCTGATCTTCGGGTGGGCGTAGAGGAACTCCTCGATCTCGCGCGGGTAGATGTTCTCGCCGCCGCGGATGATCATGTCCTTGATCCGGCCGACGATCTCGACGTAACCGTCTTCGCGCATCACCGCCAGGTCGCCGGTGTGCATCCAGCGGCCCGCGTCGACGGCCTCGGCGGTCTTCTCGGGCTCGTTCCAGTAACCCAGCATCACGCTGTAGCCGCGGGTGCACAGCTCCCCCGCGGTGCCGCGCGGCCGGGTGACCCCGGTGGCCGGGTCGACCACCTTGACCTCCAGGTGCGGCAGGACCCGGCCGACGGTGCCGGTGCGGTGCTCCAGGTCGTCGTCCCGGCGGGTCTGCAGCGACACCGGGGAGGTCTCGGTCATGCCGTAGCAGATGGAGACCTCCGCCATGTGCATCTCGGCCACGACACGCTTCATCACCTCCACCGGGCAGGGCGAGCCGGCCATGATCCCGGTGCGGAGGGTCGAGAGGTCGTACTCCTGGAAGTCGGGGAGGTTCAGCTCGGCGATGAACATCGTCGGGACGCCGTACAGGGACGTACAGCGCTCCCGCTGCACCGCCTCCAGGGTCGCCTTCGGGTCGAAGGACGGGGCCGGGACCACCATGCAGGCGCCGTGCGAGGTGGCCGCCAGGTTGCCCATCACCATGCCGAAACAGTGATAGAAGGGGACCGGGACGCAGATCCTGTCCTGCTCGCTGTAGGCGATCAACTCACCTACGAAGTAACCGTTGTTGAGAATGTTGTGGTGGGACAGCGTGGCGCCCTTCGGGAAACCGGTGGTGCCCGAGGTGTACTGGATGTTGATCGGGTCGTCGCAGGACAGCGACGCCTCCCGGGCCCGCAGTTCGTCCCGGTGGCCGCCGGCCGCGCCGCGCGCGGAGAACGCTGCCCAGCTCGGATCACCGATGTAAACGGTTTCCCGCAACTCCGGGCACCGGCCGCGCACCTCCTCGACCATGGCCCGGTAGTCGCTCGTCTTGTGGCGGAGCGAGGCGAACAGCAGGGAGACACCTGCCTGGTTGAGGACGAACTCCAGCTCGTGGGTGCGGTAGGCCGGGTTGATGTTGACCATGACGGCGCCGACGCGGGCGGTGGCGTACTGCACGAGCACCCACTCGGCACAGTTGACCGCCCAGATCCCGACCCGGTCGCCCTTGGCCACCCCGCTCGCCAGCAGGGCGTACGCCAGCCGCTCGACGTCGGCGGCGAACTCGGCGTACGTCCAGCGCCGCCCGGAGGCCACGTCGACCAGGGCCTCACGGTCCGGCCAGGCGGCCACGGCCCGGTCCAGGTTCGCGCCGATGGTGTCTCCGAGGAGGGCGGTGGAACCGGTTCCGTGCGTGTACGACAGCGATGCGGTCACCGGAAGTCCTCCTCGCGGTACTCGTCCTCGGAGCCCTGGGCCGTGGCCTCGCGGAGCTCGATCCGGCGGATCTTGCCGGAGACGGTCTTGGGCAGCGCGCCGAACTCCAGCCGGCGGACGCGCTTGTAGGGGGCGAGCACCCGGCGGGAGTGTTCGAAGATCACCTTGGCCGTGTCCGGTCCGGGCTCGAAGCCCTCGGCGAGGACGACGTACGCCTTCGGCACCGCCAGCCGCAGCTCGTCCGGCGCGGGCACGACGGCCGCCTCGGCCACCGCCTCGTGCTCCAGCAGCGCGCTCTCCAGCTCGAACGGGCTGATCTTGTAGTCGGATGCCTTGAAGACGTCGTCCGCGCGGCCGACGTAGGTCAGGTAACCGTCTTCGTCGCGGGAGGCGATGTCACCGGTGCGGTAGTAACCGCCCGCCATGGCCTCGGCCGTGCGGTCGGGGTCGCCGTGGTAGCCGGTCATCAGGCCGACCGGGCGCTCGGAGAGGTCGAGGGCGATCTCGCCCTCGGCGGCGCCGGGCGCGCCGGAGACCGGATCGAGGAGCTCGACGCGGTAGCCGGGGCTCGGGCGGCCCATGGAACCGGTCTTCAGCGGCTGGCCGGGGCTGTTGGAGACCTGCACGGCGGTCTCGGTCTGCCCGAAGCCGTCCCGGATGGTGACGCCCCAGGCCCGCCGGACCTGCTCGATGACCTCGGGGTTGAGCGGTTCGCCGGCGGCCACGACCTCGCGGGGCGGGGTGGCGAGCTGGCCGAGGTCGGCCTGGATGAGCATGCGCCACACGGTCGGCGGTGCGCAGAAGGTGGTCACGCCGGCCCGGTCCATCTCGGCCATCAGCCGGGCCGCGTCGAAGCGGGTGTAGTTGAAGAGGAAGACGGTTGCCTCGGCGTTCCACGGCGCGAAGAGGTTGGACCAGGCGTGCTTGGCCCAGCCCGGCGAGGAGATGTTCAGGTGCACGTCACCGGGCCTGAGGCCGATCCAGTACATGGTCGCCAGGTGCCCTATGGGGTACGAGGTGTGGGTGTGCTCGACCAGCTTGGGCCGGGCGGTGGTACCGGAGGTGAAGTAGAGCATCAGCGGGTCGTCGGCCAGGGTGGGGCCGTCGGGCACGAACGCGGCGGCGGCGGTGTACGCGTCCTCGTACGGCTCCCAGCCCTCCTCCGGCAGTCCGCCGACCGAGATCCGCGTGTAGCCGCCGGGCACGTCGGCGAACTTCTCGGTGTCCTCGGCCCGCACGATCACATGCTTCACCCGGCCCCGGTCCACCCGGTCGCGCAGATCGGCGGGACCGAGCAGCGGGGTGGCCGGGATGACCACCGCGCGCAGCTTCATCGCGGCCAGCGCGGTCTCCCACAGCTCGGCCTGGTTGCCGAGCATGACGAGGATCCGGTCCTCGGCGGCGACACCGCGCGCCCGCAGGTGGTTCGCCACCCGGTCCGACCGCTCGGCCAGCTCGGCGAAGGACAGGCGGGTCTCGCCGCCGTCCTCCTCGACGATGTGCAGCGCGGTCCGGTCGTTGCCGGCGGCGATCACGTCGAACCAGTCCAGCGCCCAGTTGAAGTGCGCGGGCCGCGGCCAGGCGAAGCCCTCGTGGGCGGTGGCGTAGTCCTCCCGGTGCGCCAGCAGAAAGTCCCGCGCCCCACGGAACAGCTCCGTCGCCGTCGTCATCTGGTTCCTCCTCATCACCGGACCATTGCCGGGCGGCTCCCTGGCATCGTCTAATCCGTGATGCAGGTCTCACTACCCCCGAATGGGGGTGTGGGCGGCAGAAGGAGCGCAGAGGTGACGGCAGACGCGGCGGGGACGGTGGAGATCGGCGGTGCGCTGGCCCGGCTGCGGCGGGCGACGGGGCTGCCCGTCGCGTTCGGCGGCCTGGTCGAGTCCGGCCGGCCGCAGATCCGGATCAGCGAGCTGAGCGGCACGACCACGGTCGCCCTGCGCTCGCTCGCGGTGACCTCCGGCAACGGGCTCGGCGGCAAGGCGGTGGCGCTGGCCCGGCCGTGCGCGGTGACGGACTACTCCAGCTCCCGGCAGATCAGCCACGAGTACGACGTGCCGGTGGCCGCGGAGGGCATCCGCTCGGTCCTCGCCGTGCCGGTGGTGGTACGGCGCCGGGTGCGCGGGGTGCTCTACGGCGCGCTGCGTTCGGCCCAGCCGCTCGGCGACCGCACGCTGGGCGCGGCCATGGCCGTCGCGCGGGACGTGGAGCAGGCGCTGGTGGTGCGGGACGAGGCACGGGGGCTGCTGGCGGCGGCCCGGCCGGAGCCGGCGTGCGCCGACCAGGGTGCCGTCTGGGAGCAGGTGCGGGAGGCGCACGCGGCGCTGCGGGCCCTGGCGCCGCGGATCGACGACCCGGGGCTGCGGGCCGAACTGCTGGCGGCCTGCGGGTTGCTGACGGCGTCACCACGATCCGGTGGTGTGACCCTGGCGCCGCGCGAACTGGACGTGCTGTCCTGGGTGGCGGCGGGGGCGACGAACGCGGCCGTGGCCGAGCGGCTGTGCCTCAGCCCGGAGACGGTCAAGGGCTATCTGCGCTCGGCGATGCGGAAGCTGGGCGCGCACACCCGAGGGGAGGCGGTGACCGAGGCCCGCAGGGCGGGGCTGCTGCCATGAACACCGGCAGGGAAGACAGGCGCAGGGAAACCTGTCCATTCAAGCGGAGACGCCTTGAATTTCCTCATGCTTGACCGTTTGTTATTTCCCTCACCACGACTTCCGTCCGAATTTCAGGCATCGTTGCCTAGAATTTGGCTCGGACACGACACACGAGGGGAGCGGTGACCGTGCGACGGGACTTCCAGGAGCCTGCCAGGTGCCGCCCCGACCTGGTCATCGGCCGCGAGGACCTGTTCGCAGGCGCCCGTGACCAACTCGCCTCGGGCGGCAGTGTGCTGCTCCACGGTCCCGCCGGAATAGGGAAATCCACTGTCCTGCGGGCATTGGCCGAGGAATACGGCGCCACCGCGCGCACCGTCCTGCGCTGCTCCGCCACCGAGTCCGAATCCCACCTGCCCTTCCTGGCCCTCGCCGACCTCCTCGGACTGGTCCTCGACGACGTCTCCCCCCGGCTGCCCGTCGCCCAGCGCACCGCCCTGGAGTCGGCGCTCACCGGCCGCGGCGAGTCCAGCCTCCAGCGCGACGGCCTCGCCCTGCGCCTCGCGGTGCTCTCCGCGCTGCGCGCGCTGGCCGCGCAGGGCGGCGTCCTCGTCGTCGCCGACGACCTGCAGTGGCTGGACCCGGCCAGCGCCGAACTGCTCGGCTTCGCCGCCCGGCGCCTTGAGGGCACGCCGGTGCAGCTGCTGTGCGCGGTACGCACCGAGGGCCAGGAGAGCCAGGAGTACGACCGCCATCTGCGCGCCTGCCCGCCGGGCACCCTCGCGGTCCGGCTCGGCCCGCTGACCCGCACCCAGGTCGCCCAGCTGCTCGACCACCGCGGCCACGGCGGGCTGACCCGCTCCACCGTCCGCGAGATCCACCGCACCAGCGGCGGCAATCCGCTGTTCGCCCTGGAACTCGGCCGCGCCCTCGCCGAGAGCCCCACCCCGCCCCGGCCGGGCGAGCCGCTGCCGGTACCGACCTCGCTGCGGGCCCTGGTGCTCAGCCGGCTGGACATGCTGTCGGTCGAGGCCCGCCGCACCCTGCTCGTGGCCAGCGCCGGCGCCCGCCCCACCCCGGCGCTGCTGCACGCGGCCGGCCGGACCAACGCCGAGGCCGAGTGCGCGCAGGCCGCCGAACTCGGGCTGCTGGCCACCGGGCCCGACGCCCCGGCCGTACGGTTCGCGCACCCGCTCATATCGGCCGCGCTGTACGCGGAGACGCCCGCGCACGAGCGGCGCGCCGCGCACGAGGCCCTGTCCACGGCCGCCTCCGACCCGATCGAACGGGCCCGGCACCTGGCCCTCGCCAGCACCGGCACCGACCCGGAGGTGGCCGCCCGGCTCGCCGAGGCCGCCGCACTCGCCCGGGACCGCGGAGCCCCCTCCGTCGCCGCGAATCTGGGGCTGCTGGCCGCCCGGCACACCCCCGCCGACGGCGTGCCGAGCCAGCAGGAGCGCCGGCTGCAGGCGGCCGAGGACGCCATCACCGCGGGCGAGATCGACCTGGCCCGGGACATCGCCCGCGAGGTGCTGGCCCGGGCGACCGTGCCCGCCGACCGGGTGCGCGCCTGGATCATCGTCATCGACAGCGCCGGCCACACCATGGCCGAGGTCGACGCCGTCTTCCCGCAGGCCCTCGCCGACGCCGGCGACGATCCCCGGCTGCTGGCCCTGGTGCACTACCAGCTGGCCTGGCGGGCGCTGATCGTGGAGGGCGACTTCACCGAGGCCCGCGCGGCCGCCGCGCACGCCGCCGAGCTGGCCGCGCGCGGCAGGGACCGGCGCACCGAACTGCTCTCCCTCGCCTTCCAGGCGCAGACCGAGACCCTGATGGGCCATCCGGAGGCGCCCCGGACCATCAAACGCGCCCTGAAGGAGCCTCAGGATCCCAGGGTGGCCTGGCACCACAACGGGGCGGGCAGCGCCCGGTTCCGCTGGCTGGTCATGGGCGACCAGCTGGCCGAGGCCCGGGCGACGGTCACCGCGCTGCTGCGCGAGGTGCGCCGGCGCGGCTCGGTGGAGAGCGAGGTGCACTTCCTGCGCGGCCTCGCCGAGACCGAACTGCGCGCCGGGCACTGCGGGCGCGCCCTGGAACTGGCCCGCGACAGTCTGCGCCTGGCCCGGGACTCCGGGATCGGTGAGACCGCCTCGGCGATGCTCACCTCGCTGGCGGAGGCCTCCGGCGGCGATGTGGACCGGGCCCTCGCGCTCGCCCGGGAGGCGGTGGAGCACGCCGAGGAGGACGGCGACCAGATGTACCTCTCCCGGGCCCTGGGCGCGCTCGGGTACGCCCAGTTGGTGGCCGGGGACCCGGCGGGCACGGTCCGCTCGCTGCGCCGGGTGCGCCGGCTCGAGCTGGGGCTCGGCATCACCGACCCGGCGCGCGGACGCTGGCAGGGCGACCTCGCCGAGGCGCTGGTGCGGATCGGCGAGGCGGCCGAGGCACAGGACGTCATCGACGCGAGCCGTGAGCATGCCCTGAGGCTCGACCGGGAGAGCGTCATCGCCGTCCTGGACCGCTCCGAGGCCCTGGTGCGGGCCGCCCGCGGCGACCTGGAGGCGGCCGTGGCCCAGCTGACCTCCGCTCAGGACCGGCTGGGCAAGCTCGGCTACGGGCTGGAGGAGGCGCGGGCCGCGTTCGCGCTGGCCCGGCTGCGCGGCAGGCGCCCGGGGTCGTCCGCTTTCGACGAGGCCACCCGGATGTTCCGCCGCTGCCGGGCGCTGCCCTGGCTGCGCCAGGTGGGCGAATCGCTCACCGCTCCCGAGCCGGAACCGGCGCTCGCCGCGCCGGAGGCACTGGACGCGCTGGACGTGCTGGCCGCGATGGAGCGTCAGGTCGCCGCGCTGGTCATGGAGGGCGCCACCAACCGGGAGATCGCCGCCCGGCTGTTCATCAGTGTCAAGACGGTGGAGGCGACCCTGACCCGGGTCTACCGCAAGCTGGGGATCCGGTCCCGGGTGGACATCGTCCGATTGGCGGCCGCTCGCCGCGCGAAGTGAGAACCCGGCCGGTTAACTGAGGCGGACCGAGGGTTTTCCCTCACCCAACCCCCTAGGGGGTTCCCTCATTGGGAGCCAAGGGTTCCGGGTCCTAGCGTAATGGGCGTGCCGCTCGCCCGGGCATACGGGGTCGGTCCCTCCCCCACTCTCGACTTCGCTCGAGCGGGGGGACCCCCGCCCCGTGCACCACCCACCCGTGCGACCCCCACCGGTGCGAACCCCCACTGAGGAGACTCATGTTCGGGCCCAGACGTGCAAGAAGGACCGCCGCGACGCTGGCAGCCGGCGCCGCCGCCGCGGCGACCGCGCTGTTCGCCTCCCCCACGGCGAGCGCCGCCCCGCAGCCCATCGTCGGCGGTACGACCACGACGACGGCGGCGTACCCCTTCGTCATGCAGATCACCGACGCGTCCGGCAACCAGTTCTGCGGCGGCACCCTGGTGGCCGCCACGAAGGTCGTCACGGCCGCGCACTGCATGGCCGGCGAGTCCGCCGGCAGGGTCCGCGTGGTGGGCGGCCGGACCTATCTGAACGGCACCGACGGCACGGTCAGCAAGGTCAGCAAGATCTGGGTCGACCCGGACTACACCGACGCCACCAACGGCGACGACGTGGCGGTCCTGACCCTGGCGACGTCGATGCCGTACACCCCGGTGTCGTACGTCTCCTCCTCCCGGACGGGCGTGTACGCGGCCGGCGCCACGGCCCGCATCCTCGGCTGGGGGACCACCTCGGAGAACGGCAGCTCCTCCAACCAGCTGCGGACCGCGACCGTCCCGATCGCGTCCGACTCCAGCTGCAAGAGCTCCTACGGTTCGGACTTCGTCCAGACCGACATGGTTTGCGCCGGATACACGTCCGGCGGCGTAGACACCTGCCAGGGCGACAGCGGCGGTCCCCTGCTCATCGGGGGCGTCCTGGCAGGGATCACTTCCTGGGGCGAGGGGTGCGGGGAGGACGGTTACCCGGGTGTCTACACCCGGCTGACCACCTTCTCGGACCTGGTGACCGCGCAGGTCCACTCGTAGCCCGGAAGACCTCCCGAGCACCCCTCGGGCAGATGCCAGGGGGGCGTTGCGAGCCACCACGAGCGGCCCGCAACGCCCCCCTTTCCACGTTCACCCCCGCGGAACGCGGGGGCTACTTGTCGGCGGTGAGCTTCCCGGCCGCGCCCCAGCTGTCCGCCGGGACCTCGTGGATCCACACCTGCACGCTCTCCGCCGGGATCCGGTAGGCGTCGACGAAGGCGTCGGTGACCCGCTTGACCAGCTCCCGCTTGAGCTCGACATCGCGCGGGCCCTGCTGGACGGTGACGATCGGCATGGCTGAACTCCCTTGAACGGTCTTCCTGTCCGGTGGGTCCAGTTCATCGCGGCGGGCGTCCGTGACCAAGGAGCAGTCCGCGACCGCAGCGATCAGCTTTCGTGATCACCGCAGGCCAGGAGGAGTTTCTCCACATGCGGGGAGGGGGCGGCCGCGGGCACCGCGAGTCCGGTGGCCAGGGCCAGTCCGGGTGCCCGGAAGGGCACGTACGCCACCCGGGGCGTGGCCAGCACCCGCGCGTGGGAGGCGTAGACGACCGTCCACAGCGGCCGGGCGCCGATGGTCGCGAGGGTGTCGTGCAGGGTGCCGCCGGCCGGTCCGGGCACCGGCTCGAACCCGGCGGTCCGGCAGGCGCCGAGCACCAGGTCCACGAGCGCCGGGTTGGTGCGGCGCGGGGTGAGGGCGAGGGGCAGCCCGGCGAGGTCGGCGAGGTCGATCTCGTCCCGCCCCGCGAGCGGATGCGTGGCCGGCAGGGCGGCGACCAGTGGATCGGGCCACAGGGGCAGCACCCGTACGCCGGACGGGGGTTCGGCCGCCCGGACGAACGCGGCGTCCAGCCGTCCCGCCGCGACCCGGGCGAGCCGCTCGCCGGCCGGAAGGGAGCACAGTTCCACCGGCACCTCGGGTGCGCGCTCGGCGAACGCCGCCAGCACCCGGTCCAGATGCGCGCCGAGCCCGGTGCTGGTGCCCAGCCGCAGCCCGGCGGGCTCCGCCACCGCGGCCCGCGCCTTCTCCGCCGCCGCGAGCACCGCCCGTGCCTCGGGCAGCAGCCGTTCCCCCGCCCCGGTCAGCCGCACCCGGCGTGGCGACCGGTCGAACAGCTCCGCCCCCAGCTCCCGTTCCAGCCGCTGTATCTGCTGGCTGACCGCCGACTGCACGATGTGCAGCCGCTCGGCCGCCCGCCCGAAGTGCAACTCCTCGGCGACGGCGACGAAATAGCTGAGCTGGCGGAGTTCCATGGGCCCGACTGTAGAGGGGCGGGGACGCGGCCATCTACGGCGGCCGCTGTGCACCTTCTGCAGGAGGCTGCGCGTGAAACTGCTCTTCACCGACGTGCGCCACACCCGGGTCAACATCTGGCGGGACCCGGACGCGGCCGCGTACGTGCGCTCCGTCGCGGGCGGCGACGAGACCGTGCCGACCGTGACCGTGGCCGGCCGGGCGCTGGTGAACCCCTCGAAGCGGCAGCTGATGGAGGCGGTCCGGGCGTACGCGCCGCACGAGCTGTCCAGGGGGTCCGCCTCCGGCTGAGCCCGCCGGACGCTCAGGGTCCCGCGACCGAGCCGAACCGGATGTCGTAGGACGTGCCCGGGTGCAGGACCGCGAGCATCCGCTCCCCCTCGGCGGTGACCTCCTCCCGCTGTGCCCGGGTCAGCTCGGCGAAGGACTCGATGACGAGGGCGTCGGTGCCGAGTTTCCACAGGCCGGCCAGGAAGCCGTCGACCAGCAGGGTGCGGAAGGCCTGGTTTCCGCGCCAGTTGCGGCCCTGGAAGGCGGGGGGTACGACGCGGCCGCGGTCGGCGTGCGAGAGCAGCAGGTTGTCGAACTCGGGCAGGAAGCGGGGCGGGGCCGGGGTGGCCGGGTCGGGCCGCGGGGCGTCGGGGAGGTCGAAGAGCTCGGCTCCGTTCGGGTCGCGGAAGGTGAGCAGCCGGGGGCGCAGCCGTTCGAAGGCGTCGCGGAGCCTGGTGAGTCCGGCCCAGGCCTGCATGTCCCGCACGGACGCCGGCCCGAACGCGGCCAGATAGCGCAGGACCACCGTCTCCGGCGCCGGGGCCTGCCCGGCCGGGCGGCCGAGCCAGTGTTCGGCGGTGGTGAGGGCGACCTGGCCGCTGCGGCCCCACAGTCCGCGCGGGGTGACCTGCACCAGCGGCAGCGTGCAGCGGGCGGCGACGGCGAGGGCCCGCGGGTCGGCGTCCGGCCACCGGCCGCTCAGCGCCTGCCGCAGCTGGGCCATGGTCCGCGGTTCGGCCTCGACCAGCTCGCGCGCGAGGCGGGCCAGGAGGTCCAGGTCGACGCCGGCCAGACCGCCGCGGAAGGTGCCCAGCTCACGGTCCCGGGCCGGCTGGACGAGGGGCCGGAGGGTGAGGCAGTCGTCGGCGGTGTGGGTGTGGAGGGTGGAGCGCAGGGTGACGATCCGGGCGGCCTCGCGGCCGGCCATGAGCGCGGACAGCCCCTCGGGTGCGAAACCGTCGAGGCGTGCGGCGAGGGCGTAGTACGGCGGTTTGACGTTCTGTGCCTGCAGGCCGAGCAGCCGCGCCACCGCGTCGAGCGGGGACAGCGCCGCACGGCGCAGCAGCAACTGCCGTGCCAGGGTGGCGCGGTTGAGGGCAAGGGCGTCCAGGAGCGGGGCCTGCGTCGCGCTGCTCCGCGCACTGCTCTTCGTCATGCCCGCACGCTAATCGGACTTGCGGACACCTGCTGTCCGCGACCCTCACCCGACCCCGCGCCGACGAGCATCGCCGGGGCGGCGCTGTGCCGTGACGGCGTCCGCGTCTCCTCCCCGGCCACGCCGGCCGACATCTGTCGCGAACTGCGCGAACAGCCCTCGGCACGGCCTGGATCGGCCTGGATCCTCCCCGGCGGTGGAGGACGCGATGGCTGACTGCCGGGGCGGCGAACCTCTTCGCGCCCACCCCGCATGTCCTCCTCGTTCTGCCGTCGCACGATCGGAGCCGGCACTCGCTGACGCACATGCCCCCTGCTCGTCCCGGGCCGGGCAGCACCCTATGCGGACGTCCACCACGGTGGGCCGCCCCACGACATCTTCCTACGTGTGAGTCTCGTCGAACGTGTTCGGCCGTGCGCCCCATCCCCCACCCTGTCAGTGCGTTGTCGTCGACGGCCGGTTCCGCCCCGGCGAGCGGCTCGGGCAGAACCGGTTCCTCCTGCCGCTTCCGCACGGTCTCCGGCGGCCGGCCCGCGAGCGGGAATGACCGCGCCGCGAGCGGCGTCTGTAGTGGTGATCACCGACTGTCGAGGAGCTGAGATGACGGACGCACTGGTACTGGGTGGCGGTGGTGTGGGCGGGATCGCCTGGATCACCGGGCTGCTCGCAGGGCTCGCGGATGCCGGGCAGGACGCCAGCGGGGCCGATCTGCTGGTGGGGACCTCCGCCGGGTCCACCGTGGCCGCCCAGCTGGGCAGCGGGCTGAGCCTCGAGGAGTTGTACGCCCGGCAGGTGGAACCCGCGTTGCAGGCCGCCGAGATCATGGCCGAGATGGACCTGGAGAGGTTCGCCGCCGAGATCGGCGCCGCGACGGGCTCGGCCGCCTCCGTGACGGAGTTGCGGCGCAAGGTCGGGGAGGTGGCGCTCGGATCGCGGACCGTGTCCGAGGACGCCCGGCGCGCGGTGATCGAGTCGCGGCTGCCGTCGCACGGCTGGCCGGAGCGTGCGCTGAAGGTCGTCGCGGTGGATGCGGAGAGCGGCGAGCCGGTCGTCTTCGAACGCGGCTCGGGCGTGTCGCTGGTGGACGCCGTCGCGGCGAGCTGCGCCGTGCCGGGCGTGTGGCCCCCGGTGACGATCGGTGAACGCCGGTACGTCGACGGCGGGGTGCGCTCCGTCGCCAACGTCGACCTCGCCGCCGGCGCGGACCGGGTGGTGGTGGTCGTGCCGCTCGGCGTCACCGAGCCGTTCCCCAGCGAGCAGCCGCTGGAGCGGTCGGTGGAGGAACTGCGTGCGCGGGGCGCCGAGGTGGTGGTCCTCGCTCCCGACGAGGCGTCGGCGGCCGCGATCGGCGACAACCCGCTGGATCCCGCCACCCGTGGGCCGGCCGCCGAGGCGGGCCGCGCCCAGGGCCGGACGCTGACCCTGCCGTGGGGACGGCCCGTGAACTGAGGGGTGCCGGCGCCCAGTTCGGTGCGACCGCCGCGTTCGGGGCGCGCGGTCGCGCACGGCGGGGCCTGCGGGCGGCTGAGGGGGGTCCAGGGAGCCCCGGAGGGCGTGCGGACGGCCCGGGCCGGCGGGGAAGGCGGCGGCACCGTGGCGAACGCACCGCGCACCGAGGGCCGCCGGCCCGGCCCCCTTGCGCGCACGGGCGGTTCGGCGTGTGCCCGCCGCCGCCGGGGCCGGGAGCCGGGCCGCTGGAGCAGGTTCGTTCCGCGCGACCCGCCGAGGAGCGTGGGACCGTACCGGTGAGCCGTTCCTCCGTGTGAGCCCGTCAGCCGCGATGCCGACGCCCCGGCGTGGCCGCGCTGCCGGCGCAGGCCGTTGCCGGCGGCGGACGCGCCCGGTGACGACGAGACACCTCGCCGGCCCGGATCCGTCAACGCCCCAGTGCGGCCAGCACCTCCGCGTCCGTGAGCTGCTCGAAGTCCTCGTACCACTGCCCCACCGCGGTGAAGCCGGCCGGCTGGTGCGGGCACAGGATGGTGTCGGCCTCGGCGGCGAGCCGGTCCACGGAGTCCGGGGCGCCGACGGGGACGGCCAGGACGAGATGGGCGGCCCGGCGGGCCCGCAGGTGGCGCAGGGCCGCACGGGCGGTGGCGCCGGTGGCCAGCCCGTCGTCGACGACGATCACCGTGCGGCCCGCGGGATCCGGCGCCGGGCGGTCGCCACGGTAGCGCTGCTCGCGGCGGCGCAGTTCCTGCCGCTCGCGTTCGACGACCGGGGCGAGGGCCTCCTCGGTCAGGCCGAGCCGGTCCAGGGCCCCGGTGTTGAACAGGGGCGGGCCGTCACCGACGAGCGCGCCGAGCGCGAACTCCTGGTGGTGCGGGGCGCCGATCTTGCGGACGACCAGTACGTCGAGCGGGACGCCGAGGGCGCGGGCTATGGGCTCGGCGACGGCGATGCCGCCGCGCGGCAGGGCGAGCACGAGGGGGTCGACGAGGGTGCCCTGATCGCGCAGGTCGCTCAGCAGCCCGGCGAGTTCCCGTCCGGCTTCGACACGGTCCCGGAAGCGCATGACCGTCCTCCTCCGCGGAGCCTCTCCTCTCCATGGTGCTCCTGATCGGCACGACCAAGAGATTCGAACGCTTGAGCTATACACTCAGTGTATAGTCACCGCATGCCTCTTTCGAGCGACAAGATCCCGACACCGAAGCACACGACCAGGAAGATGCGCGGAACGGCCCGGAGGTTGCGTCCGGCCGCGCTCGCCCCGGCCGCCCTCGGCCTGGCGCTCACGCTGTCCGGCTGCGCCCAGGTCGACACGACCGCACCCAGTACCGCGCGTGCCGCGGCGGCGCACGGGGCACCGGCGAAGCTCGGGACCGTCGACTGCCGCGAGGCCAAATGCATCGCGCTCACCTTCGACGCGGGGCCGAGCGAGAACTCGGCGCGGCTGCTGGACATCCTCAGGCAGAAGAAGGTCCCGGCCACCTTCTTCCTGCTCGGCAAGAACCACATCGAGAAGTACCCGCAGCTGGTCAAGCGGATGGCCGCCGAGGGCCACGAGGTCGCGAGCCACACCTGGGACCACAAGATCCTCACGCAGATATCGGACGCCCAGATACGCGAGGAGCTGAAGCGGCCGGACGACGCGATCGAGCGGCTGACCGGGCGCAGACCGACGCTGATGCGCCCGCCGCAGGGTCGTACGGACACCGCCGTGCACCGCATCGCCAAGGAGGAGGGCCTGGCGGAGGTGCTGTGGAGCGTGACCGCCAAGGACTACACGACCGACGACTCCAAGCTCATCACCAAGCGCGTCCTCGACCAGGCGTCCCGCGACGGGATCATCCTGCTCCACGACATCTACGCGGGCACGGTGCCCGCCGTGCCGGGCATCATCGACGCGCTGAAAGCACGTGGATACGTTTTCGTGACGGTGCCTCAGCTACTGGCACCCGGCAAGGCGGAACCGGGCACGGTGTACCGGCCCTGACACCCGTTCCGACGCCCGTCGACGCCGTGGTCGTACGCGGGTGGAGCGGGGCCGCACGGACGGCCGCCCGACGCCCATTGCCTACGATCGTGCCGTGCCGACCTTCTCCTTCGCCCGCACGGCGCCCCTCCCCCTCGACGAGGCGTGGCGCCGGCTCACCGAGTGGCCCCGCCACGCCGACGCCGTCCCGCTCACCCGGATCGAGGTGCTCACCCCGGAGCCGACGGGCGTGGGAACGCGTTTCGTCGCCCGCTCGGGCCTCGGACCGCTCACCTTCGACGACGTCATGGAGGTGACGGTCTGGCTTCCGCCCGCCGACGGCGAGGGCGGCCTGTGCCGCCTTCAGAAGCGCGGCCGGGTGGTCCTCGGCTGGGCGGAGATCGAGGTGCGCCCGGGGCCCGGCGGCCGCAGCCGGGTGGTGTGGCGGGAGGAGTTGCGCGTGCGGTTCCTGCCCCGCGCCTTCGACGGCGTACTGGAGCGCACGGCCCGCGCGATGTTCGGACGCGCGGTGAACCGGTTGCTCAGGCGGACGTGAGCACGGCGGGGTCCGACGCACGCTGCCGGCGTCGGTCCGGAGCCCGGCAACGGGAGGGGCACCGGACTCGAGGTGGACCGGGTCGGCGCCCGGGCCGTTTCGAGATCGGGCCCGAGACGGCGGAGGGAACTCAGGCCACGGAGCCGATGCGGCCGTCCGGTACCACTGTCGCGTCGCGGTGGATGGGCGTGTGCGCGCCGGTCAGCGACACGCCCGAACCTCCCCGCCCGTTGGCCACGATCTCGGCGGCGATGGACAGCGCCGTCTCCTCCGGCGTACGAGCGCCCAGGTCGAGGCCGATCGGGGAGCGCAGCCGGGCCAGCTCCAGCTCGGTGACGCCGACGGCGCGCAGCCGCTCGTTGCGGTCGAGGTGGGTGCGGCGGGAGCCCATCGCGCCCACGTAGGCGACCGGCAGGCGCAGCGCCAGCCGGAGCAGGGGGACGTCGAACTTGGCGTCGTGGGTGAGGACGCACAGGACGGTACGGGCGTCGACGTCGGTGCGCTCGAGGTACGTGTGGGGCCACTCGACGACGATCTCGTCGGCCTCGGGGAAGCGGGTGCGGGTGGCGAACACCGGGCGGGCGTCGCACACCGTGACGTGGTATCCGAGGAACTTGCCGACGCGGACCAGCGCGGACGCGAAGTCGATCGCGCCGAAGACGATCATGCGGGGGGCGGGGACGGAGGACTCGACCAGGGCCGTGACCGGGGCGCCGCAGCGCGAGCCCTGCTCGCCGATCTCCAGGGTGCCGGTGCGGCCCCCGTCCAGGAAGGCGCCGGCCTCGGCGGCGACGGTGCGGTCCAGCTCGGGATGGCCCCCGAAGCCACCCTCGTGGGAACCGTCCGGGCGGACGAGGAGGGCCCGGCCCCGCAGCGCCGCCGGTCCCTCCACGATCCGCGCGACCGCCGCCGCCTCCCCGCGGGCGGCGGCGGCCAGCGCGGAGGCGACCACCGGCCGGGCGGGACCGTCCGCCCGGACCGGCATGACGAGGATGTCGATGACGCCGCCACAGGTCAGGCCGACGGCGAAGGCGTCCTCGTCGCTGTACCCGAAGCGCTCCAGGACGGTCTCGCCGTCCTCCAGCGCCTGCCGGCACAGCTCGTACACGGCCCCTTCCACGCATCCGCCGGAGACCGAACCGATGGCCGTGCCCTCGCTGTCGACGGCGAGCGCGGCGCCGGGTTGCCGGGGCGCGCTCCCGCCGACGGCCACCACCGTGGCGACGGCGAAGTCACGTCCCTGCTCGACCCACCGGTTCAGCTCGTCGGCGATGTCCAGCATGTTCGGCCTCCTGATCGGGTCATGGGGATGCGTGGCGGGTTGCGGGCGTCAGTGCACGCCCAGCAGCGTCCGGAGTGGATGCAGCGAGAAGTAGACGAGGAAGAGCACCGTCAGGCCCCACATGAAGCCGCTGATCTCCCGCCACTTGCCCTGGGCGATCCTGATGACGACGTAGGAGATCACACCGGCGGCGACACCGGGGGTGATCGAGTAGGTGAACGGCATGATCACGACGGTCAGGAAGACCGGTATCGCGACGGAGCGGTCGCCCCAGTCGACGTGGCGGGCGTTCATCATCATCATCGCGCCGATGGTGACGAGGGCGGCCGAGGCCACCTCGCGCGGCACGATCGCCGTGATCGGTGTGAAGAAGAGGCAGAGGGCGAAGAACCCACCGGTGACCACCGAGGCCAGTCCGGTACGGGCGCCCTCGCCGACGCCGGTCGCGGACTCGACGAACACGGACTGCCCGGAGCTGCCCACGACACCGCCGACGACACCGCCGGCACCGTCGATGAAGAGCGCCTTGGACAGACCCGGCATACGCCCCCGGGAGTCGGCGAGGTTGGCCTCGGTGCCGATGCCGATGATGGTGGCCATCGCGTCGAAGAAACCGGCGAGCACCAGCGTGAAGACGATGAAGGTGACCGTCATGTAGCCGACGTCGCCCAGGCCGCCGAAGGACACCTTGCCGATGAGCGAGAAGTCCGGCATCGACACGGCGCCGCCGTGCAGTGCGGGGCCCTCGCCGTTGGCCCAGGCCTTGTCGTCGACGAGGCCGGCCGCGTTGACGACCACCGCGAGAACGGTTCCGGTGACGATACCGATGAGGATGGCGCCCGGAACGTTGCGGGACTGCAGCGCGAAGATGAGCAGCAGCGTGACGGCGAAGAGCAGCACGGGCCAGCCGGCGAGCTCACCGGCGTTGCCCAACGTGACCGGGGTCGCCGTACCGGCGTGCACGAACCCGGCCTTGACCAGGCCGATGAACGCGATGAACAGGCCGATGCCCATGGTGATGCCGTGCTTGAGCGGCAGCGGGATCGCGTTCATGATCATCTCGCGGAGGCCCGTGACCACGAGCAGCATGATCACGACGCCGTAGGCGACGCACATGCCCAGGCCCTGTGCCCACGTGAGGCTCTTGGTCCCCATGACGAGACCGGCCAGCACGCCGGAGACGGAGAGTCCGGCGGCCATGGCGAGCGGCACCTTGCCGACCCAGCCCATGAGGAGAGTGGTGGCCGCCGCGCCGAGCGCGGTGGCCGTGATGAGCGCTTTCTGGCTCAGCGAGTCGCCGGACTTGTCAGCGCCGCTGAGGATCACCGGGTTGAGCAGAAGGATGTACGCCATCGCCATGAAGGTGGTGACGCCACCGCGGACCTCGGTCCCGATGGTGGATCCTCTTTCGGATATGTGAAAGTACCGGTCGAGCCACGACCTGCCGGCCGGCGGACGCGAACCCGCGCCCGCGTCTTCGGCGGTGTTCGTGGGCTCCACTGACTGCTGGGTCATGGGGCCATCTCCCAAGGTTCAAAGGGGCACCCGTGCAACCGCCCTGACGGCCACGGGATTTGGGAATGGACGACCCGGGGGACGGCCCGAGACGAACAAGGGGTGGTACTTCAAGGACCGCGAGCGGTGCGGAGCTCGAAGGGGGGTTCCTCCGGGCGGCGCGGCGGAGTGTGTGACGTTCCCTGCGCCGCCCGGAGAGCTTCGGTGTTACGCGGTCCCCGTGAGGTGCTCGGGTCGCACCGGAGTGCGGTTGAGCTCCAGCCCGGTCGCGTTCCGGATCGCCGCGAGGACGGCCGGGGTGGACGACAGGGTCGGGGCCTCGCCGATGCCGCGCAGCCCGTACGGGGCGTGTTCGTCGGCGAGTTCGAGCACGTCGACCGGGATGGTCGGCGTGTCGAGGATGGTGGGGATCAGGTAGTCCGTGAAGGAGGGGTTCCTGACCTTGGCGGTCTTCGGGTCGACGATGATCTCCTCCATCACCGCCACGCCCAGGCCCTGGGTCGTACCGCCCTGGATCTGGCCGATGACGGAGAGCGGGTTGAGCGCCTTGCCGACGTCCTGGGCGCAGGCCAGCTCGATGACCTTGACCAGGCCGAGTTCGGTGTCGACCTCGACGACCGCGCGGTGCGCGGCGAAGGAGTACTGGACGTGTCCGTTGCCCTGGCCGGTGCGCAGGTCGAAGGCCTCGGTCGGGCGGTGCCGCCACTCCTCCTCGACCTCCACGGCCTCGTCCTCCAGGACGTCGGCCAGGTCGGCCAGGACCTCGCCGCCGTCGGTGACGACCTTGCCGCCCTCGAGCAGCAGCTCGGCCGTGGCCCACGCGGGGTGGTAGGAGCCGAACTTGCGCCGGCCGATCTCCAGGACCTTCTCGCGGACCAGCTCGCAGGCGTTCTTCACGGCGCCGCCGGTGACGTACGTCTGCCGGGAGGCCGAGGTCGAACCCGCCGAGCCCACCTGGGTGTCGGCCGGGTGGATGGTCACCTGGGCGACGCCGAGCTCGGTGCGGGCGATCTGCGCGTGCACGGTGACACCGCCCTGGCCGACCTCCGCCATCGCGGTGTGCACGGTCGCGACCGGCTCGCCACCCACGACCTCCATGCGCACCTTGGCGGTGGAGTAGTCGTCGAAGCCCTCGGAGAAGCCGACGTTCTTGATGCCGACCGCGTAGCCGACCCCGCGTACGACGCCCTCGCCGTGCGTGGTGTTGGACAGACCGCCCGGCAGCTGCCGTACGTCGGCGCCCTCGCTGGACTCCCACTGGCGCTCCGGCGGCAGCGGCATCGCCTTGACACGGCGCAGGAGTTCGGCGACCGGAGCCGGGGAGTCGACCGGCTGCCCGGTCGGCATGACGGTCCCCTGTTCCATGGCGTTGAGCTGCCGGAACTCCACCGGGTCCATGCCCAGCCGCTTGGCCAGCTTGTCCATCTGCGCCTCGTAGGCGAAGCACGCCTGGACCGCGCCGAAGCCGCGCATCGCGCCGCAGGGCGGATTGTTGGTGTAGAGGGCGATGGCCTCGATGTCGACGTCGTCGATCACGTACGGGCCGACCGACAGGGAGGAAGCGTTTCCCACGACCGCCGGGGAGGCGGAGGCGTAGGCGCCGCCGTCCAGGACGATCCGGCACTTCATGTGCGTGAGCTTGCCGTCCTTGGTGGCGCCGTGCTCGTAGTAGAGCTTCGCCGGGTGCCGGTGGACGTGCCCGAAGAAGGACTCGAAACGGTTGTAGACGATTTTCACCGGCTTGCCGGTGCGCAGCGCGAGCAGGCAGGCGTGGATCTGCATCGACAGGTCCTCACGGCCACCGAACGCGCCGCCGACGCCGGCCAGCGTCATGCGCACCTTGTCCTCGGGGAGGCCGAGGACGGGCGCGATCTGGCGCAGGTCGGAGTGGAGCCACTGGGTGGCGATGTAGAGGTGGACGCCACCGTCCTCCTCGGGGACGGCAAGGCCGGACTCGGGGCCGAGGAAGGCCTGGTCCTGCATGCCGAAGGTGTACTCGCCCCTGACGATGACGTCGGCGCGCCCGGCCGCCTCGTCCGCGTTGCCGCGGATGATCGGCTGGCGGTGGACGATGTTGGGGTGCGGGACGTGTCCGGCGTGGTGGTCGTCGCGGTTCTCGTGGACGAGGACCGCGTCCGGCGCGGTCGCGGAGGCCTCGTCGGTGATGACGGGGAGTTCCCGGTACTCGACCTTGATCTTCGCGGCGGCGCGGCGGGCCGTCTCCGGGTGGTCGGCGGCGACGATGGCGACCGGCTCGCCGTGGTGGCGTACCTTGCCGTGGGCGAGGACCGGGGTGTCCTGGATCTCGAGCCCGTAGTTCTTCACCTCGGTGGGCAGGTCGTCGTACGTCAGGACGGCGTACACGCCCGCCGTGGCGAGCGCCTCGGAGGTGTCGATGGAGACGATCTCGGCGTGGGCGACGGTGGAGCGCAGGATCTGGCCCCACAGCATGTCCTCGTGCCACATGTCGGACGAGTACGCGAACTCGCCGGTGACCTTGAGGGTGCCGTCGGGGCGGAGCGTGGACTCGCCGATGCCGCCCTTGGTCTGGGAGCCCTGCGTGATCTTCGTAGGAGCGCCGTTGGTCGGCATGTCTGTCAGACCCCCTCGGACTGGCGGGCGGCCGCGAGGCGGACCGCGTCCATGATCTTCTCGTAGCCCGTGCAGCGGCACAGGTTGCCCGACAGTGCCTCACGGATGTCCGCGTCGGACGGGTTCGGGTTGCGCTCCAGGAGTTCGTCGGAGGCGACGAGCAGGCCCGGGGTGCAGAAGCCGCACTGGACGGCGCCGGCGTCGATGAACGCCTGCTGGATCGGGGAGAGTTCGGTGCCCTCGCCGGTCTGCGAGTCGGTGCCGCCCTTGGCCTTCCACTGCTGGGCGTCCTGCAGGGTCGTACCGCAGGCGCCGGTCGCGCAGCCGCCCTCGGCACGGTCCTTGGCGAAGTCCGCCAGGCCCTCGACGGTCACGACCTCGCGACCCTCGACCTGGCCGGCCGCGACCAGGCAGGAACACACCGGCACGCCGTCCAGGCGCACGGTGCAGGAACCGCACTCGCCCTGCTCACAGGCGTTCTTGGAACCGGGCAGGCCGAGGCGCTCGCGCAGGACGTACAGCAGCGATTCGCCCTCCCAGACGTCGTCGGCCTCCTGCGGACGTCCGTTGACGGTGAAGTTGACACGCATTACGCAGCTCCCTCAGAGGCGCGGCGGGCGCCGCGGTACGACTCCCAGGTCCAGGTCAGCGTCCGGCGGGCCATGACGCCGACCGCGTGGCGGCGGTAGCTCGCGGTGCCCCGGACGTCGTCGATCGGGTTGCAGGCGGCCGAGCACAGGTCGGCGAACTGCTTGGCGACCGACGGGGTGATGATCTTTCCGTTGTCCCAGAAGCCGCCCTCGTCCAGCGCCGCGTTCAGGAACTCCTCGGCGGCCTTGGCCCGCACCGGCGTGGGCGCGGCCGAGCCGATGCCGGTGCGCACGGTCCGGGTCTCGGGGTGCAGCGCCAGGCCGAAGGCGCACACGGCGATGACCATGGCGTTGCGGGTCCCGACCTTCGAGTACTGCTGCGGGCCGTCCGCCTTCCTCACGTGCACGGCGCGGATCAGCTCGTCGGGCTGCAGCGCGTTGCGCTTGACGCCCGTGTAGAACTCGTCGATCGGGATGAGGCGGGTGCCGCGGGCCGCGGACTCCACCTCGACCTCCGCGCCGGCCGCGAGGAGGGCGGGGTGGGCGTCACCGGCGGGCGAGGCCGTGCCGAGGTTGCCGCCGACGCCGCCGCGGTTGCGGATCTGCGGGGAGGCGACCGTGTGCGAGGCGAGCGCGAGGCCCGGCAGCTCGGCACGGAGATCCTGCATGATCCTGGTGTACGGGACGGACGCACCCAGTCGTACGCTCTCCTCGCCGACCTCCCACTCGTAGAGGTCGCCGATGCGGTTGAGGTCGAGCAGATGCTCGGGCCGGCGGTGGTCGAAGTTGATCTCGACCATCACATCGGTGCCACCCGCAATCGGCACAGCGGTGGGGTGCTCGGCCTTCGCGGCGAGCGCCTCCTCCCAGCTGGCGGGGCGAAGGAAGTCCATGACCGGCTCTCTTCTTCGTCTCGTGAGTCGTACAGATTGAGCCAATCCGTGTGCGGCGGGCCCGGCTCGTTCATGTCCTGTTTACGCGGAGTGGACTCAGTACACCGCCCCGCGACCGGCGGGGTCAGTCACCGAAACCATGAAGGAGTTGGCTGGCCACGGCAGGCATCTTGTAGATTCGTATGAACGGAGGTCATCGGTAACCCCTCCGTTTTCCTGGAGAAACGCAGGAAACAGCGCGGAGACCCCGGAGAGTGCCCTGTGCGGCCCCGTGCCGGGCCCTTCTCCCGCCACCCTCCAAGATCCATCGTAGGTTTCGAGACAAAGAACGGCGGCGAAGAGATGCGGCTGCGCGCACTTCTGGACACCGATGCGCTGGGCCTGCGGCTGCTCGGCGGCGAGGAGGAGCTGGACCGTTCGGTGCGCGGGGTCATGACCACCGACCTGCGCGACCCGAGCCGCTACCTCTCCGGGGGCGAGCTGGTGCTGACCGGGCTGGCCTGGCGTCGCGACGCCGCCGACTCCGAACCGTTCGTACGCCTCCTGGTGCAGGCCGGCGTGGCGGCACTCGCGGCCGGTGAGGCGGAGCTGGGCGATGTGCCGGACGACCTGGTCCTGGCCTGCGTCAAGCACCGGCTGCCGCTGTTCGCGGTGCACGAGTCGGTGGCCTTCGCCACGATCACCGAATATGTGGTCCGGCAGGTCTCCGGCGAGCGCGCCGGGGACCTGGCGGCGGTCGTGGACCGGCACCGGCGGATGATGACCTCGGGCCCGGCGGGCGGCGGCCCGGACGTGGTCCTGGACCTGCTCGGCACCGACCTGGACCTGCGCGCCTGGGTGCTCTCCCCCACCGGCCGACTGATCGCCGGCTCCAAGGTCGCCGGCCCGGCGCTGCCCGCGCAGACCTGCGCGAAGCTCGCCGCCGAGCACCTGGCCGCCACCCGCACCGGCCGGCGCGGCCCGCACCGGATCCTGCTGGGCGGCACGACGTACTCGCTGTTCCCGATCCGCTCCTCCGGCCGCTCCCCTCAGGCCGCCCGCGATGTGCGCGAGTCGGTGCTGTCGGACTGGCTGATGGCCGTCGAGGCGGACGCCGGCGACTGGGCCGAGGAGCGCCTGGACCTGTTGCAGGGCGTCACCCAGCTGATCGCGGTCGAGCGGGACCGCCGGGACGCGGCGCGCACGGTGCGGCGCCGGCTCGCCCAGGAGGTGCTGGAACTGGTCCAGACGGGTGCCGCGCCGGCCGAGATCGCGGCCCGGCTCAGGGTGGCCGCCCCGGTGCTGCTGCCCGGGCTCGGCACGGCCCCGCACTGGCAGGTCGTGGTGGCCCGCGTGGAGTGGGAGGGCGGCGAGGTGGAGGGCGGCCCGGTCGCCCAGTCGCTCCTGGAGGAGGTGCTGGTCGACCCGCTGGCGACCGGCCCGGAGCCGTCCGACCGGATCGCCGTCGCCCACACCGGCGACGAGGCGATCGCCCTGGTCCCGCTGCCCGCGGTCCCCTCCGACCAGGACGGCTCGGAGACCGGGCTGCTGGCCGATTCCTTGCTGCAGTCGGTGCGGGAGACGCTGTCGGCGGGCCTGAACGACGACGGGCGGCTGACCCTCGGCGTCAGCGCGGCCGTGCACTCCGCGGAGGGCCTGCGCGGCGCCCTGGAGGAGGCCCGGCACGCCCGCCGGGTGGCGGCCGCCCGCCCGGGCCGGGTCTGCGCTGCCGGGCACCAGGAGCTGGCGTCGCACGTCCTGCTCCTGCCCTTCGTCCCGGACGACGTCCGCCGCGCCTTCACGGCCCGCCTGCTGGACCCGCTGAAGGACTATGACCGCCGCCACCGGGCCGAGCTCATCCCGACCCTGGAGGCCTTCCTGGAGTGCGACGGCTCCTGGACCCGCTGCGCCACCCGGCTCCACCTGCACGTCAACACGCTGCGCTACCGGGTCGGCCGGATCGAGCAGTTGACGGGGCGGGACCTCTCGCGTCTGGAGGACAAGCTCGACTTCTTCCTCGCCCTGCGCATGAGCTGAGGTCAGCAGGGGCGCGCGAGGGCCAAACCCGGTCACGCCCGCGCCCCACGACTTTGTGAAATCTTTCACCCACCCTCTTGGCCCGGCCCGCCGATTGGTGCTGGAATGCCGCCACCACTCAACAGCTCGATGGCGTGCTCGGGGAGGGCAACGTGGCGCATACCGCCATGTCTGGTAACGGAACGACCGCCGGTGACGATCCGCTCCAGACCGCGGTATGGCGGTTGCGCTCGCGGGCCTGCTGGGCGGACGCGGCGGCCCTGCTGCCGCCCGACACCCCCGCCACGGCCCTGCAGCGGGCCGCACTGCTGGTGGAGCGGTGTCTGTACACCGAGCGGGGCTGGGAGGACGCGGAGGACGCCCTGCGGACGGCGGAGGCGCTCGCGCACAGCGACGAGGAGCGCGGGGCCGCCGCCTGCGAACGGGGCCAACTGGCCTACACGGCAACGCTGCACGCGGTACGGGACCGGGCGGACGAGGCGCGGGCCGCGCTGGGGCGGGCGGCGGCGCTGATCCCTCCTGGGGCGCCCGGGCGGGCCCTGCTGGACTTCCGCCGGGGTCTGATCGCCGAGAACCTGACCCGCTCTCCGCAGGCGGCCCGGGCGGCCTACCGCCGGGCGCACGCGGGCGCGGCCGCGCACGCGGACCCGCTGCTGCTGTCCTTCACCTGGCGCCACCTCGCCGGACTCGCCCTCCGGGACGGCGAGTTGACCGAGGCACGGCACGGGTTCGCCGAATCCCTGCGGATCCGCGAGGAGTTGGGCTACCTGGTGGGCACGGCACCCGCGCTGGCCTCCCTGGCGGACGCGGAGTCCGAGCCGGAGGCCTCACGGCTGCGCGAGGAGGCGCGACGGCTGTTCCGGCTCCTCGGGGGCGTACCGACATGGCTGGCCCGGCAGTTGACGCCCCCCGCTCCCGGCGCGGCCACGGCGTAGGGACGGCCGGACACCGACCGGTCGAGGGGGCGGGGGCTCGGCGCGGGGCGGGGAACCGTCTGCCGTCTGCCGTCTGTCGGGCGCGGGGGCGGGAGACCGTCTGCCGTCTGTCGGGCGCGAGGGCCGCGGTGCGGGGGGCGGAGACCGTCTGCCGTATGCGAATGCGGGGGCTGCGGCGGGGAGCGGAGGCGCGGGGCCGGAGGACCGTCTGCCGTCTGTCGGGCACAGAGGCGGCGACCGGCTCCGGCGCGGGGACGGGAGACCGGCCGTCTGTCGGGCACAGAGGCGGCGACCGGCTGCGGCGCGGGGACGGGAGACCGGCCGTCTGTCGGGCACAGAGGCGGCGACCGGCTCCGGCGCGGGGGCGGAAGACCGGCCGTCTGTCGGGCACAGAGG